>JAFTGH010000057.1 GCA_017458005.1 Prevotella sp.
AAACAACTCCGCCATTTGCGCCTGTGTCAGCCATACCGTCTCGTCCTCCATTCGCACCTCCAGCCGAATAGTCTCATCTGGTTGGTACATAACGATCTCACCCGTTTGTTCCAATTGCTTCTCCATACTTCTTCCGTTTTTTCCGCAAAAGTAGGCAAAACGGAGCAATCGGTCGTTTTGATTTGTCTCAAAAACATATCGTGATGTCTACAACCTTAAATTTTTATGCTTTTTAACGGCATTTTCGCCCGATTTAATCTTCCTCTGGTTGCAATAACCCTTCGGCAGCCATGGGGAGGGAGTCTGTTATGGCAGGAGTTGGGAATGACACCATCTGTGTCTCATCAACCAGACCAAGGAATTTATTCAGATAATCTTTCAACTTATCAATAACCGTCTGTTTCTTCTCACCACTCTCTGGCAGAAAGGGATTAGAGGGAGGCATGATTTTCGCAATACCCGTACCCGTCTCTGTGACATAGCCGTCAGCGAAGGCACGTCGCATGAAAGCCTCCGTCTCTTGCGGTTTCAGATGCTCTTCCGCAATGATGGCATCCAGTTGCTGCCGCTTCTCCTGTTCCACATACCGCTCCCAGTCAGCATCCACATCCTTGTCTTTCTCAGGTGTCATGCGCTCGATGAACTTCTCTATCAGTTCCCGTTTGTCACGCATGTCAGGACTTGCCTCTATCTGTTTTCTAATCTGAGTCACGATGGTCTTGTCCTTACAATTCGAGTCATGGTATTTCTGTACCAGACGAAGGATGTAATTGATATCTATCTGTACCTGCTTCACCAGTTCCATCTCAAAGACGATATCATCATTGATAAGTTCCTTCTCATCATGATGCGCGGGACGGAAGTCATCATGCAGTCGGTTATACCATCCCAGATAGTCGTCATAGCGCATCTGGTCGATAAGCATTCTCTCCTCCGTGAAGTCATCGAAGGCATTGAGGATATTCCGCAGTCTTAGTATCTCACCCATCAGCCGGATAAACGCCTTCTTCTCCTCCTCATCGAAGATATTGGGGATGTTCTCCACAGGATACAGGGTGGTCAGTCTGTCGATGAGCGTCACATACGGCTCGTGCTGTCGTCCCTTCTCATCCTCGTAGCCTGTCTCGTAATACTCTTTGAACGACTTCATGAACACCAGTCCACTGGCGTTAGGGTCACCAAAGATGGCAAGGCTCTTGTTGGTGGCATCCTCCAGATTGCGGAAACAGATGATGTTACCACAGTTCTTGACAGCATTCAAGATACGGTTGGTGCGGCTGTATGCTTGCAGCAGTCCGTGCATCTTCAGGTTTTTGTCCACCCATAGCGTATTCAGTGTCTTGGCATCGAAACCAGTCAGGAACATACCCACCACGATCAGGATATCCAACTCCTTCCGTTTCATCTTCTGCGACACGTCCTTGTAGTAGTTCTGGAAACTGTCTCCCTCTGTCGAGTAGGTCGTGCCGAACATCTGGTTATAGTCGTTGATTGCCTTTTGCAGAGCATCCCTCGACTGCAAGTCCAGCCCTTCCGTGCTCTCTGGGTTCTCGCCCTCGCTGAAGCCCCATTCGTCCTCCTCTTCCTCGTTGGCTGAGTAGGTGTAGATAGTGGCTATCCTCAGGCGGGGAGCCCCGGGCTCCTGCAGTTGTTTTTTGAACTCATGATAATACTTGACGGCAGTCTTCACGCTATCCACGGCAAGGATGCTATTGAACTTATTCTGCTTGGTCTTCTCCGTGAAATGACTGATGATATAGTTCGTCACGATACTGATGCGCTTGGGGTTATGCAGCGCCTCGTCCGTATCGATGCCCCACACCTGTTTACGCTCAACGTCGCTCTTCATCTTCATCGTACTCTCATAGTCGATGTGGAAGCGCAGTACGTTATTGTCACGAATGGCGTTGATAATGGTATAGGTATGCAGTGGCTGTGTGGGTTTCCCGTCCTTGTCGGGTTCTCCACCAAACAACTGGGCGGTAGTGTGGTATTTGCCACCCTGATGGGCATTGACGGCAAAGATAGGAGTACCCGTGAATCCGAACATCAGGTATTTCTTGAAACGCTTGGCGATAAGTTGTCGCATGTCACCAAACTGACTTCTGTGGCACTCGTCGAAGATCAGCACGATATTCTCTTTCGTCACGATGTCACGCAACTGCTCGTCATTATCGAAAATCTTTGGCTTCAGCAGGTTCGACAGTTTCTGTATCGTCGTGATGATGATGGTCGCCTGGTCGTCCTTCATCTGCTTGCGCAGAATCTGTGCGGAGGTATTGGAGTTGGCGCAGTTCGGCTCGAAGTTGTCATACTCTCGCATCGTCTGATAGTCCAGGTCCTTACGGTCTACGACGAAGAGCACCTTCTTCACACTCTCCATCCTCGATGCCAGTTGCGCTGTCTTAAACGAGGTCAGTGTCTTGCCTGAGCCTGTGGTGTGCCAGATGTAGCCACCTGCCCGTATCGTTCCCTGCCATTTGTTATAGATTGCCGTCTGTATGCGCTGTAGTATCTTCTCTGTCGCCGCTATCTGGTAAGGGCGCATCACCAGCAACTGCTTGTCGACATTGAACACACAGTATTTCGTCAGGATATTCAGGATGGTGTGTTTAGCGAAGAATGTCGTGGTGAAGTCGCGGATATCCGTGAGCAGCGTGTTCTCCTGGTCTGTCCAGTACGACGTGAACTCGAATGTGTTACCGTCTGTCTTGTGCTTTCGCTGCATCCTGCTCGTCTCTTCCTCTTTGGTGAATCGTGTCGTGTTCGAATAGTATTTCGTCTCTGTCCCGTTCGAGATCACAAAGATCTGTACGAAGTCGAACATTGCCCTACCAGCCCAGAAGGAGTCACGCTGATAGCGGCTGATCTGGTTGAAGGCTTCCTTGATGCTCACACCCCGCTTTTTCAGTTCCACATGCACCATCGGCAGACCGTTCACCAAGATGGTCACGTCATAGCGGTTCTTATAGGCTCCCTCCACCTTATATTGGTTGATGACCTGTAAGCGGTTGTTATAGATATTATGTTTATCCAGCAGTTTGATGTTCTTCGTCAGTCCGTTGTCCATGGTCAGGGCGAGGATATAGCCCTTGCCTTGAATCATCTCCGTCTTGTCCTGGATGGTCATCTGCTCGTTAGAGATCATAGGCAGCAGCCGTTCCCATTCCTTATTGCTTAGTTTTACCTCGTTCAGTGCCTCCAACTGTCGGCGCAGGTTATGTAGCAGACTCGCCTCGTCGTTCACATGGGCAGCATAATCATACCCCTGACTGCGAAGTTGTCGGATGAAACTATCCTCCAGTTTCGCCTCACTCTGATGTCCGCCATCCGGCTTCGCCTCTACCTCGTAGTGCGCCATCACCGTCTGGTGCTCTTGCTCTATAATGATTTTATAGTCGTCCATAGGTCTTGCATTATTATAATTATATTACTTTCCTTGACCAAAGTCGAGGAAGAAATTGTTCTACTGACCACACCTCAATTCCATTCAGCATTCTTGGTCGCTCTTCCATCGAAAGTATGATTAATTTCGTGTCTGGATGTTCTTCGCTGAAGGCTTTCAACCCCTTAGTATCACTCGACACTACATGGTCAGTCGATTTCACCTCTATGGCTATTTCCACTTTATTTGTAAGAGCATCGCAAATCAAAACATCTACCTCATATTTATTATCGAGGGTACGCCAATAACTCATGGTTTTATCCTCGCCAAATGTGTAAGAGACAAAAGCCCTCAACTCCTGCACGACGAAATGCTCAAGTGCATGACCATAGATATCTGTACCAGGCTGTAGTATTCTGCGATGCAATAGATGATTTGGGATTGCCACATCAAAATAATAGAACTTAGGCGATTGAATAAGTTTACGCTTTACTACCTTAGTATAGGCTGGCAGATAGAATCCCAGCATCGTTTCTTCAAGAATGGCAAAATACTCTTTCACCGTTTTGGCTGACACACCACAATCCTGTGCGATGTTGGTATAGTTTACAATCTCTGTATTACTCAGAGCCGCCACCTGCAAAAAGCGCGTAAATGCATCTAACTGACGAACGATAGTCTCTTCTACAATTTCCTGTTGCAGATAGTCGCCAATATACGATTGAATACGCTTTGATGGATCAGCCACCAGATAATGGCGAGGCAACATGCCATTGTTTAATGCACGCTGAAGGTCAAAATCGGGTATCTCAGCACTTACAAATGGGAATAGCGTAAACCTCAAAGTTCTCCCTCCCAACAGGTTTGCACCACTTCTACGCAATTTACGGGCACTTGAACCACTAAGTACAAACCGTAGTCCACGATTCTCCATCAGCCAATGAACCTCATCAAGAAGTGCAGGTACTTTCTGTACCTCGTCGATAATAACCAATTCTCCCTCGTCAAGCATCTCACATTCTTCTCTCAGCAGTGCTGGACGGAGTTGGAATGCCATGCGAACATCAGTTTTTAGCAAATCGTAAAGACGAACTTTCGGGAAAAGAGCCTTTAACAAGGTACTTTTTCCCGTCTGACGAGTACCCCATAGAAAAAGGCTGTCATCTTCTATTTCCTGTAATTTAAGTATTCTCTCTAACATCATATTTCTATTTTGGGAACAAATATAATAAAAATATATCAGCCATGCAAGAAAAATGCAGAAAATCTGAAGTGCAACTTCTGAAATTCGCTAAAAATCCGAAATAGAAGTATCGTTATTCAGCCTTTTCAAACGTCAATAGTTTATTCCGATAATACTCATATTGTTTCTCACGCTCCTTCAATTGCGCTTCCAAGTTCTGGATAGATGCCTCGAAAGTATCAAGGATAGAGACGATGCGGGATTGCTCGGAGAGGGAGGGGACGGGGATTAAGGTACGCCCCAACTCTTTAGCAGAGATAGAGCATATCTTACCATCAACAACTCCCATTCTTATTTGTTGATGATAATTATTTGAGCGCATAAAATACGAGAGATACTTAGCATTCATATTATGCTCAAAAATATAACAAGCATCATGTACTACAACGTTTTCTTTACCTAGCCAAGCAACACCGACCCCAATGTCAATATCATTTTCACCAGCACCGACAATTATAACATCACCGTATTTTGCAAAGCGTAATTTTTCCGATTTCTCTTTCGTCAAATAAGTTGGCGTTTTTTCTGTCCATACACCATAATACGTGTACATATCTCCATAATGAATACATGGGATACCATCTGAAACAATGTCTGTCCTAACAAAACGCCTACCTCTTGTAAAAGAACCTACATCATCTAATGTTTTAACTTGAATTAGTCCTCTATTTAAAGCATTAATTAATTCCAATTTACTTGAAAAATAGGCTTTATCCAAATACCACTCATACTGCTTACGACGTTGAGCGATTTGCTCTTTCAGGTTCTCTATCGCAGCCGTGAACGTATCGAGTATCCCCACTATCCGTGTTTGTTCGGAAAGGGAGGGAATGGGGAATGGAAATTTCTTAAATCCTTCCATATCAACAGAAGCGAAACCGCCTTGATGTATATGGTTCTTACACCAATTATCCAAACGGAAGCAACAATAATAAGCAAAGCGTGGTAACACGCTTTGTGTCAACGATTTACGGATTATTAAAGCCGTAAATCGTTGATTCGCAAGCGAATCAACAATTACGAGCGCATGCTCGCCAATTGTGGCGGTTGTTGCTACTATTATGGTATTTGCAGGAAACAAACCACTCTTTTTTATAGATTCTGGTGTAATATGCTGGATAGAATCATCTAATATGTGCCCATTTTGCCTTATGTCTTCCATTCTAAACCATGGAATTGTACCGCCTTCCCAAAATTCTGGATGATTCTTTGAAGGAGTATATCCATTTCTTAGTTCAAATACCTCTTCTAATTTCTTCCACTCCACCATACTACTCTTCCTCCTTATGTTGCAGTCGGAAGAATTCCTTCTGCTGTTCTATCTCGTGGCGTAATTCCTCCTCGGTTGGCATATACGTCATATATTTGGCAGCAAAAAGTTGGTCGCTTTCGTTCAGCACAGAGTAGCGGGCAATCGTATTGTCGGTATCCGTACAAAGCAAGACACCTATAGTAGGCTGGTCGTCATCACCTTTTACAAGATCATCATACATACGGACGTACATATCCAGTTGACCTATATCCTGGTGGGTAAGGCGATGCGTCTTCAACTCAAAAATGACAAAGCGTTTCATCTTGAAATTGTAAAATACCAAGTCTATGTAGAAGTCGGAGGTCTGTGTCACAATATGCTGTTGACGTTCTACGAAAGCAAAACCACGCCCCAATTCCAAGATGAATTTTTCAAGGTTGTCTATCAAGGCTTGCTCTAATTCTGACTCGGAATAAGCGGAATTACGACGAAATCCCATAAACTCAGCCACCACGGGGTTCTTGATATATTCCAGTGGGTTTTTATCTGTCGTGGGGTGAAGGTCTTCCGCATTGGCTGGAAGTTGAGCGGCTAAACGACGTTCAAAGTATTGGGACGAGATGTTTCGGTCAAGTTCTCGTACACTCCACATGCCTTTTGAGGCATTCTCTAAATACCACCATCTGGCTTCTGGACTTGTGACCGACAGAACACGACGCACATGAGACCATTCAAGATTGTGAACACACGTGTTCACTTTTTCTGCTTCAGGAAAAAGCAGGTAGAATTTTTTGTAATAGTCAAGATTCCGTTTGCTATAACTCTTGCCATAAATGGGAATCAGATCCTCGGCGAGATTTTTCATGAGTTTCGTACCGTAAGATGCTCTCTTCTGTCCACCTTGTTCTTCTTCTACGATGCGCCTACCAACATTCCAATACGTGAAAATGGCTATCTGCCCTACGCTGGCATAAGCCTGCTGGCGACCCTGTTCAATGATAGAACAGACATCTTGAAACAGCACCTTCTCTTGCTGTTCCACTCTTATTGCTGTATTTCTGTCCTCTTCCATCGTTTACTCTCCTAAATCCTTGATAATCGCCTCTATCTTCTGATTCAGTTCGTTGCCCTCAGCGATGAGGGTTTCCAGTTTGGCATTGACTGCCGTGATGTCGATGACCTCACGGGTATCTTCCTGCTCCACATAACTGCTGACAGAGAG
This sequence comes from Prevotella sp., assembly GCA_017458005.1. Taxonomy (GTDB): domain Bacteria; phylum Bacteroidota; class Bacteroidia; order Bacteroidales; family Bacteroidaceae; genus Prevotella. The sequence goes on from JAFTGH010000057.1 coordinate 7,103, forward strand.
GTTGCAATCGTTCTCAAGAATATCATCGTTCTTCACCAGTTTGGCAAGATATTGCTCGTCATGGCGGTTCTGGTATAGTTCCATGATCTTGTCCTGATGCTCTGGCAGGAGGATGTTCTTATTACCATTCTTCTGGAAGAGTTTGCTGGCATCTATGAAGAGGACACTGCTGTCTCGCTTGGCACTCTTTTTCAAGACGATGATACAGGTGGCGATGCCTACCCCAAAGAACAGATTGGCAGGCAACTGGATAACGGTATCCACGAAGTTGTTACGGATAAGATACTGACGGATGCGCTTCTCGTCGCCACCACGATAGAGTACCCCAGGGAACTCTACGATGGCAGCAGTACCCTGCTCGGAGAGATGCCATAGCATGTGCATCGTGAAAGCAAGGTCGGCAGCACTCTTAGGAGCCAGCACACCTGCAGGAGCATAACGCTCGTCGTTGATGAGGATGGTGTTATCCTTACCCTCCCACTTCAACGAATAAGGGGGATTCGAGACGATTGCATCAAAGGGCGCGTCCTGCATGTGCTGAGGCTTCAGCAGCGTGTCCTCCAGACGTATATCGAAGTTGTCGTAGTTCACATTATGCAGGAACATATTGATGCGACAGAGGTTGTAGGTCGTGGGGTTCACCTCCTGTCCGAAGTATTTCAGGTTGGGGTTCTCCTTGCCGATAGTCTTGGCAAACTTCAAGAGCAGGGAGCCACTGCCACAGGCTGGGTCGTAGACCTTCTGGATATTCGGATTCTGATAGGCGGCAATACGTGCCAATAGTTCGGATACCTGCTGAGGGGTGAAGAACTCGCCCCCACTCTTACCAGCCTCCGAGGCATACATCTGCATCAGGAACTCATAGGTGTCGCCAAAAGTGTCATTATCTGTATCGTTGTATTTCGAGCCAAGATTCATATCTGCCACTGTACGTAGCACTTTTGTCAGCAACTGATTGCGCTTGATGACAGTGGAGCCCAGCGCCTGACTATCAACAGCAAAGTCGCTGAAGAGACCTCGCAAATCATCCTCAGACTCAGTACCTTGCGCAGAAGCCTCGATGGCACGGAACACAGCAGTCAGATGCTCGTTCAGGTTCTCGTCCTTATCAGCAGTCTTCACTACGTTCTCAAACAGTTGTGAGGGCAGGATGAAGTATCCTTTCTCCTCCACCATCTTCTTACGGATATTCTCTGCCATCGTGTCATCAATAGCAGCATAGTTGAAGTCGGGCTGTCCAGCCTCCTCCATCAGTTGGTGGATATAGTCACAGATATTCTCTGAGATAAAGCGGTAGAAGATTGAGCCCAGCACGTATGCCTTGAACTCCCAGCCATCGACACTGCCACGCAGTTCGTTAGCGATCTTCCATATCGTCTTGTGCAGTTCCGCACGCTCCGTTTGGTTTGCCATTCAGTTTCTTTTCGTTTTTAGTTTACTGACTACAAAGATACAAAGAAGTAAAGAAAAGACCAAATTAATTGGGATATTTTTGG
>JAFTGH010000058.1 GCA_017458005.1 Prevotella sp.
AAACAACTCCGCCATTTGCGCCTGTGTCAGCCATACCGTCTCGTCCTCCATTCGCACCTCCAGCCGAATAGTCTCATCTGGTTGGTACATAACGATCTCACCCGTTTGTTCCAATTGCTTCTCCATACTTCTTCCGTTTTTCCCGCAAAAGTAGGCAAAACGGAGCAATCGGTCATTCGATTATGTCTCAAAAACATATCGTGATGTCTACAACCTTAAAATTTTATGCTTTTTAACGGCATTTTCGCCCGATTCATTATAGTGCTCTCTCGCAATGATGATAGCCTTGTGCAGTTTTTCTGAAAGCAGTTTCTTATCAGGTAACTTAGTGTAATATTGCGCCACCTTGATAGGGCTTTCTTCATCAAGCATCAGGTATTCAATGTGCTCCGTATTGCCTTCAGAGCAGAGTATCAAGCCAATGGGTGACTCCTCCCAAGGCTTACGTTCGTCCTTATTCAAATAACGCAGGTATAGGCGCATCTGTCCTTCGTACTCAGGTTTGAATTTCCCAAGTTTCAGATCTATCGCCACAAGTCGTCGTAACTCACGATGGAAAAACAACAAATCGATATAATAATCTACGGCATCAACGGAAATTCGTTTCTGGCGTTTCACAAACGTGAAATCTGAGCCAAGTTCTGAGAGGAACTCTTCCACTTGTCCCAAAATGGCATTCTCTAAATCTTTTTCAGAAAACACATCAGGCAGTCCTAAGATGTCTAAGAAATAACTGCTGCGAAACACCATGTCAGGCAAGAGTTGATTCTTAGCCTTCGACTCCTCCAACTCTTTTTTAATTACCTCCTCAGGCTTGCGACTGAGTGCCGTTTGCAAATAAAGTTGCTGGTCTATTTTCTCGTCAAGTGTGCGTGTATCCCAATGCTCAATACTGCACATTTGCGCATAAAACTGGCGTTCGAGCGGGTCCTTAATACCCATCAAAGATCGAAGATGAGTCCAATTCAATTGTATACGCGTTGCGTACACAATTTCATCTTCAGAAAAAGTGTACGCACTGCGTACACAATGTTGAAGTTTATAATAACTCCAACCTGAGCCGTATCGCTCACTCAGTTTAACAGACAGATTTTTGAGAACTTGCTTGCCATATTCTGCCCGCTTGTTATAGAGGACATCCTCTTTTATTCGTTTGCCAACATACCAGTTTGTCAGACAGGCTTCTGTGTTTACATACGTTGCTATCCTCCCCCGTGCGCCATCAATAATTTGGCACACATCACGATAAAGTTGATTCTCTTGTTGTGGCTCCAATTGTTTCTCCATACTTCTTCCGTTTTTTCCGCAAAAGTAGGCAAAACGGAGCAATCGGTCATTCGATTATGTCTCAAAAACATATCGTGATGTCTACAACCTTAAAATTTCATGCTTTTTAACGGCATTTTCGCCCGATTTCTTGCTTTGGCAAGCGACTTCGTTGATTACAACGATGCATTCAATGCGGGTGCTGCTACCATCTACCAGCGAGAGGACGAAATCCTCAACTACTTCATCAACAGAGCAACAAACGCTGCTACTGAATCACTCAACTCGAAGATAAAGAACTTTAGGGTACAATTGCATGGAGTCGTGGATGTAGACTTCTTCCTCTACAGGCTATCTATGATATTTGGCTAAACACAGGTATTTCCCCCTGCGCCCTTATTCTTTCCTTCTATTTCTCACACCAACTTGATAATATCCGTCCAGCGGGAAAGAGAAAAAGGTAAAAAAGTAAAGGTTATAGAGGAAGAAGGGAAGGAAGAATTAGATATTTACTTTCCAATAACCCGTTTTGTTGCTACCTATACGAACAATCAGCCCTGCTTTCTTCAGAGAGGTGATATATGTTTTTACCTGACGTGATGAGAGTGATATCATCGCCCCTATCTCGTCAGCATTGAATCCTGGATGCTCTTTTATGATATCCAGTACTCCCCATGCCTTCTCTGAGAGTTCAGGAAATTTATCGTGCAGTTTATCGTGCAGTTTATCGTGCAGTTCTGTTGTGTTCTCCTCATCCGACTCCTCGTAGTCTTCCATTGCCTCAAGCAGACATCTGAGCATAAACTCCACAAACTGCGTACTCTCACCAGCAGCATCACACTTGGCAATCACGCTGTAGTAGTCTTGTTGATGTTTTCTTACGATAGTCTCAACGGGTAGCCAGGCAAAGAGTCCTTTCCACCGGCTAAGTAACATTGTCTGCCAATAGCGTCCCATTCGCCCATTGCCGTCAATAAAGGGATGAATGAACTCAAACTCGTAATGGAACACACAGGAGTAGATAAGCGGGTGCGTTTTGCAGGACTGGACCCATCGAAACAGGTCACCCATCAGTTCAGGTACACGCTCTGGTGGTGGAGCCATGTGCAGACAATTGCCATTACCGTCGAACACCCCTACACCTTCGTGTCGATAGTGTCCCGCATGGCGTACCAAGTCTTTCATCATCAGACCATGTGCCCGCAACAAGTCCTTTTCTTTAAATGCGTCCAAGTCCTTCATCAAGCGATAGGCCTCAATGGCATTCTTCACTTCCTGTATCTCGTCAGGAGCCCCCAGTACATGTTTGCCATCAATAATATCTGTCACCTGTTTCAGCGTGAGCGTATTGTTCTCAATGGCAAGTGACGAATGGATGGTCTTTATCTGGTTCTTCTTACGAAGCATAGGCGACGGCACGTCATTGCCTGTCTGGGTATGAAGCAAACCCACCTGCTCCGATATCTCCGAGATTAAGTTCAGAATCTTTTCTGTTATATTAAAAGGTGGTATATACATCTGCGACATAATTATTCTCCCAACTCCTTAATAATCGCCTCTATCTTCTGATTCAGTGCGTTAGCGATCTTCCATATCGTCTTGTGCAGTTCCGCACGCTCCGTTTGATTAGCCATTCAGTTTCTTTTCGTTTTTAGTTTACTGACTACAAAGATACAAAGAAGTAAAGAAAAGACCAAATTAATTGGGATATTTTTGGTCACATTACAGATTACAGTTTATTGAAAGTGAAGTTCAGATGAGGTTCAATAAATAGATATAAGTATATATATTATATATA
>JAFTGH010000059.1 GCA_017458005.1 Prevotella sp.
GGGTGTACGACGTGACCAACCAGCTATATGCCGTCCCCAACTATCTGACAGGCAGACAAATCAACGGAAAAGTCATTGTGGAGTTTTAATAATATTTAATGTTTAATGTTTAATGTTTAATTATTAATTCTTCCTGCCCTATTCTCAATTAAATGTTGTATCTTTGCACCTTAGTAGATACAACATTAATTTTTTAACAATATGAAGATTTCACACATTGAGCACCTGGGCATTGCCGTCCAGAGTATCGAAGAGAGCCTGCCGTTCTTTGAGAACGTGCTGGGACTGAAATGTTATGCCGTTGAGACGGTAGAGGACCAGAAAGTGAAGACCGCCTTCCTGAAGTGCGGCGAAGTGAAGTTGGAACTCCTGGAGCCCACATCACCTGAGAGCACCATCCAGAAATGGATTGACAAAGGCAACAAGGGCGTGCACCACGTAGCCTTCTGCGTAGAAGACGGTGTCGCCAACGCACTTGCCGAAGTCAGCGAGAAGGGCGTCCGCCTGATTGACCAGGCTCCCCGCAAGGGTGCTGAGGGACTGAACATCGCCTTCCTGCATCCGAAATCCACCGCAGGCGTGCTGACCGAACTTTGTGAGCATCCTGAGTAAATCAACATCGAAAACAATCGATATCTCGCTATATCGAATCATCTAAAAAAACAAAAAAAATAATGAGTAAGCAATTAGAGAAAATCAAACAACTTATCGAGAAGCGCGAGCAGGCTCGCCTCGGCGGTGGTGAGAAAGCCATCCAGAAGCAACACGATAAAGGTAAGTATACGGCACGTGAGCGCATTGAGATGCTGCTCGACAAAGGCTCGTTCGAGGAATATGACATGTTCAAGGAGCACCGTTGCCATAACTTCGGCATGGAGAAGAAGCAGTTCCTCGGAGACGGTGTCGTAGCAGGTAGCGGAACGATCGACGGTCGTCTGGTATTCATCTTCGCACAGGACTTCACCGTACATGCCGGCTCGCTGTCAGAGACGATGAGTCAGAAGATCTGCAAAGTGATGGACATGGCGATGAAGATGGGGGCTCCCGTCATCGGCATCAACGACTCAGGTGGTGCCCGTATCCAGGAGGGTATCAACGCCCTCGCAGGCTATGCGGAGATTTTCGAGCGCAATATCCTTGCCTCTGGTGTGATTCCACAGATCTCTGGTATCTTTGGCCCTTGCGCAGGTGGTGCCGTCTACTCCCCCGCCCTCACTGACTTCACCCTGATGATGGAGGGAACATCCTATATGTTCCTCACCGGTCCTAAGGTGGTGAAGACCGTCACGGGAGAGGACATCGACCAGGAGCACCTCGGTGGTGCCAGCGTGCATGCCTCCAAGAGTGGTGTGACCCACTTTACCGCCAAGACGGAGGAAGAGGCTGTCGAGATGTTGAAGACCCTGTTGAGTTATATCCCCTCCAACAATATGGAGTTGGCTCCCCGTAAGCAGTGTACCGACCCCATCGACCGTCTGGAGGACTCTCTGAATGAGATCATCCCCGAGAACCCCAACGAGGCATACGATATGTATAAGGTGATCAGTGCCATCGTCGACGATAACGAGTTCTTCGAGGTTCAGCCTAAATTCGCCAAGAACATCATCGTGGGCTTTGCCCGCTTCAACGGTCAGAGCGTGGGTATCGTCGCCAACCAGCCCTCTTGCTATGCTGGCGTACTTGACGTGAACGCCTCACGTAAGGGTGCCCGCTTCGTACGTTTCTGCGACGCTTTCAACATTCCTATCGTATCACTGGTTGACGTTCCTGGATTCTTGCCAGGTACAGGTCAGGAGTACAATGCCGTTATCCTGCATGGTGCCCAGTTGCTCTATGCCTACGGAGAGGCTACCGTGCCCAAGATCACTGTCACCCTGCGTAAGTCATACGGTGGCTCCCATATCGTGATGGGTTCCAAGCAGTTGCATACCGACCTCAACTACGCATGGCCTTCTGCTGAGATTGCCGTAATGGGTGCCTCTGGTGCCGCCGCAGTCCTCTATGCTAAAGAGGCGAAGGCTAAGAAGGAGGCTGGTGAGGATGTCAAGGCATTCATCGCCGAGAAGGAGGAGGAGTACAACGAACTCTTCGCTAATCCTTACCAGGCTGCCAAGTACGGCTATATCGACGATGTCATCGAGCCACGCAACACTCGTTTCCGCATCTGTCGCGCCCTTGCCCAACTGGCTACCAAGCGTGACGCACTGCCCGCTAAGAAACACGGTAATATTCCTATGTAATAAATATCTCTGCGTATGAAGAATGAAGTTTATGCAGCCATCGCCCTTGCCCTCCATGAGTTCAAGGGAAACAACGTCCACGACAAGGAGCCTGGCATCATCACCATCAAGGAGAAGCAGACTCAGTGGAACGGCTATGCTCAGACTATGACAGAACACCCATAAAAAGAGATGAACATGAAAAAGGAATATAAGTATACTATCAACGGCAACAAATATGAGGTTGCCATTGCGGATATTGTTGAGAACACCGCTATTGTCACTGTGAACGGCGAGGAGTATCAGGTGGAGATGGAGCCCGAGCCCGTCGAGGAGAAGAAGGTCGTTGTCCGTCCTGCCGCCGCTAGCCCCTCAAGCGAGTCAAGCGAGCCTGGTAGCACCAGTGACGCTAGTTCTGCCTCTGGCGATGCTGTCAAGGCACCGCTGCCCGGCGTGATCACGGAGATTTGCGTCAACGTAGGTGACGAGGTTCAGGCTGGTGACACTGTCGTCGTACTGGAGGCTATGAAGATGGCTAACAATATCGAGGCTGAAAAAGCCGGTAAGATTACCGCTGTATGCGTCAAACAAGGACAGACCGTCATGGAAGACGACGCACTGGTAGTGATTGAGTAAGAGACGAGAATAGATAATAAGAAAGGCTGCTCCAAACGGGCAGCCTTTTTTATTTAGAGTTTGTTTCCTGCTTTAGGGAACACCACGGTGGGCTTAAAGGTCTTTGCCTCCTCAAAATCCATAGAGGCATAGGAGATGATGATGACCACGTCGCCAACCTGTACCCGACGGGCGGCGGCACCGTTCAGACAGATACAGCCACTGCCACGGTCACCTTTTATGATATAGGTCTCAAAACGCTCTCCATTATTATTGTCAAGCACCTGCACCTTCTCACCTGCGATGAGATTGGCAGCATCCATCAAGTCCTCGTCGATGGTGATACTACCCATATAGTTGAGATTCGCCTCCGTAACAGTTACGCAATGGAGTTTTGACTTCAGTACTTCTATCATCATGACGCTTTATATTTAATATGGTCAATTAATCGGATGGGGGTCTTGCCACAATAGACGGTGATACATCCGACAACGTATGGAGAGTCGTCCCAGTCGTTGATGTCCTGCAAGGTGTTACCATCGACAATAGAGAAGTACTCCACATCCAGTCCCTCCACCTTATTAATCTGCTCCACGACTTTATCGTGAGTTTCTGTAACAGTGTGGCTCTTAGCATATTTCACACTATCCTTTAAAGCCTTATAGATGGCAGGGGCTATCGCTCTCTCGTCTGGAGACAACAAGGTGTTACGGGAACTCTTGGCAAGTCCGTCCTTGTCACGGACGATGTCACATTCCACAATCTGCACACCCAATCCCAGATGACGCACCATCGCCTTCACCACAGCGATCTGCTGCCAGTCTTTCTCGCCAAAATAAGCACGGGTAGGCTTCACGATATAAAACAGGCGACTGACAACCTGACAAACGCCATTAAAATGACCAGGACGATGGGCACCCTCCATCACGGTAGACACTGGGGGATACTCAAACTGGCGTGTGTCTGGCGTAGGATACATCTCCTCGACTGAGGGAGCCAGCACGTAGTCGGCACCACACTGCTCGAGCAATGCGCAATCGGCATCGAGCGTACGAGGGTAGTTCTTCAGGTCGTTTTTGTCATTGAACTGGGTAGGGTTGACAAATACCGATACAACAGTTATCCCGTTTTCCTTCACACTGCGTTTCACCAACGAGGCATGCCCCTCGTGGAGTGCCCCCATAGTAGGAACGAGTCCGATTTCCTTTCCTTGTTTGCGATCTTCGAAAAGTTGGTTCTGAAGGTCAACAATCTTATTGAATACTTTCATCTTCTTTTCAAGTTGTATACAAAATCGGGTGCAAAATAACAACATTTTTATCAAATAAGGAAAAAATATCGTAAAAATATGCCAAATTCGTGACTAAAAATCCTTAAATGTGCACGAAACTGCGCTTTTGTGAATTATTTTTCGTACCTTTGCAGGGATAAATTATACGGATATGGCAAAGAAGATTCTGTTCATCAACCAAGAGATCGTACCTTACGTCCCTGAGAGCGAGTTGTCACTCATGGGTAAGGCACTCCCACAAGTCATCCAAGAAAACGGACATGAGATTCGCACGTTTATGCCCAAATGGGGCGTCATCAACGAGCGCCGTGGTCAGTTACATGAGGTTATCCGTCTCTCTGGCATGAACTTGATCATTGATGACACAGACCATCCGCTGATCATCAAGGTCGCCTCTATTGCCCAGACACGTATCCAAGTATACTTTATCGACAATGACGACTATTTCTCCAAGCGTCAGATGACAGCCGACGAGAAAGGTGTTGACTATCCCGACAATGGGGAGCGTGCCATCTTCTTCGCCCGCGGTGTGCTGGAGACCGTCAAGAAGTTACGCTGGGTTCCTGACATCATCCACGTACAGGGATGGATGGGAGCCGTCGTGCCTCTCTATATCAAGACAGCATATCACGAGGAGCCGTCATTTGCCAACACCAAGGTAGTCACCTCTCTCTTCACCAAGAGCCTGAACTCGGACTTTGGCAACAATTTCAAGAGATGCGTGGAGTTCAGAGAGGCGAAGGCAGACCTGTTGGACAAATACCAGGACAACTTCGACTTCGAGGAACTTGGCAAACTCGCTATCGACTATAGCGACGGTGTCATCGCTGCCCATAAGGAGGTGAATGAGGATTTGCTGAAATATGCCCAGTCCAATAACATCCCGACCTTGGCATACCCGGGCGAGGACTTTGGACCTGCGTACGAGGCTTTCTATGACGAGATTTGTAAAGAGTAAAAAGTAAAGGATAATATCATTAAGATTCAAGTACTTCAATGATGAGAAAATTGCTATTGACAGGGATTGTAGCCTCCATGATGTTTACAATCTCTTCCTGTGATGAGGATACGGCAACGATAGGTAAGTCACTCACCAGTAATGTCGACTTATTTACGATTGTGACTGACACCTTCGACGTGTCTACACGCTCCATGACCGTTGACGCTGTCCTCTCACATAGTACCTATGGTTACTTAGGACGCATCAAGGACCCAGAGACTGGTGCCTATATCACATCCGATTTCATGACACAGTTCGCGACACTCGAGAATGCTGTCGACAGCCTGTTTCCTCCCAAAGAGAATATCCTCAACAAGGAAGACGACGAGGTGATTGCCGACTCATGTATCATCACGCTGTTGGTCAACGGCTTTACTGGTGACTCGCTGGCAGCCATGAAACTTACGGCATACGAGTTAGACAAGCCCGTGGAGGAGGGAAAGATGTATTATACCGACTTCGACCCTGAGGCAGAAGGATATGTCAGGAATGACGGGCTACAGCGTCATGTGGTATATAGCCTGACCAATATGCAGCAGAGCGACAGTCTCAGGAAAGCCAATCAAAGCAGTCTCGCCATCAACATCAAACTCGACAAGCCCTATACCGACAAAAGCGGGAAGGTGTACAACAACTACGGTACCTATGTGCTGCGGACCTATTATGAGCATCCCGAGTATTTCAAGAACTCCAACATTTTCACCCAGAAGGTATGTCCTGGTTTCTATTTCAAGACGACAGACGGTGTAGGTGTCATGGCGGAGATAAGCATTGCCCGCATGTCCATACACTATAAGTTCTTGATGAACGAGACCACCTATAGTAATTATACCCTGTTCTATGGTACGGAAGAGGTGTTGCAGACTACCCATATCAGCAATGACCAGAATCTCATCGACAAGATGGCGGAGGAGACGGAATGGACCTATCTGAAGACACCTGCTGGAATCTATACGGAGGTGACACTCCCTGTCGATGACATTAAACTGAACCATGAGAACGACACCATCACGTCTGCCAAGATCATATTCCACAAGATGAACGATAAGACGGAGTTGGCAGAGAAACTGTTGAAAGACCCCACCACTCTCCTCATGGTGGAGAGAGACAGTCTGGAGACCTTCTTCGAGAAACGTAAGAAGCCAGATAACATCTCATCATATCTTGCAACACTGAGTTCCTCATATAACTCCTATACGTTCAACAATATCTCCGCATTGATCAATTTCCTGTATACGAAAAAGAATAACGGCGGAGCCAATTTCACAACCGAGCATCCTAACTGGAACAAGGTGGTGTTAGTGCCTGTTCAGACGACAACGACCTCATCGTCGTCCTATTACTCCACCTCGACAACTATCAGTGCGGTGAATAACGAGATGTCTATCACCAGTTCCCGTCTGGTTGGTGGTCCTGACAACCAGCACGACCCCATCACAATCAGTGTGATATACAACAAGGGTAAATAAGGATGGCGGATAATTTCTTGGAGAAACACTTCGAGGAGTATGAGGCACGAAAGGCTGCCTACCTCCGAAAGAAGAAACACCTGCCAAAGATAAAGCATCATCTCCCGGAACGTCCGGAGGATGATGCTCTTTAGTTGTCTAGCGAATAATCGTATATTTGGCGAACTTCAGCAATAGTTGCTTGGTTCCCGCGTTCTTGAAGGCTACCGTCGCTTTCGTGTTCTCGCCGTCACCTTCTATCTTGATGACCGTGCCTACTCCAAAGCGCTGATGCTCTATCACATTACCCTCTTTAAGTCCTATATTGCCAATGGCAGACTGTGGTCTGGGAGTCTCTTGACGCACGGGAACCAGTCGAGGTTTAGGGTCAGCGATAAACTGGGTTGCCACAGGATGTGAGTTCTGCATCCGTGGGGCTGGACGACGCACGACAGACGAGGGAGTGTAGCCTCCTCCCCTCTCCGACTCTACCTGCAAGAGGCTTGGGTCTATGTCTTTGATAAAGCGTGACGGTGTGTCATACTCCATCCTTCCATAGCGCCAACGGTTCTGCGCACAGGTCAGGATGCAATGCTTCTCGGCACGTGTGATGGCAACATATAGCAGACGGCGCTCTTCCTCCAACTCCCGCATACTATTCGTACACATCGGTGACGGGAAGATATTCTCCTCCAGTCCGACGACAAAGACGGTTGGGAACTCCAGTCCCTTCGCACTGTGTATCGTCATCAGTGTCACCTTGTCATCGGCATCTCCCGTATCGCTGTCAAGATCGGTGAGCAACGCCACCTCCTGTAAGAAATCTGAAAGGTATATCTGGTCGCCCATATCCTCTTCCTTCCTGCTCTCCACGAAATCCTGCATTCCTCCCAGGAACTCCTCCAGGTTCTCTTGTCTCGACAAGTCCTCGGGATTGCTCGAACTATAGATATCCTTACTAATCCCGCTCTCCATGATAATAGCATGTCCCAGTTCATAGGCATCTTCCTGTCCGACACGTCCCGTCCACCCCTCTACCAGTTGTCGGAACGCCTCTAGTTTGGCGGCGGTGCCTTTTGACAGTTTCAAGTCGAAGACTATCGGCTGACTAATGACCTGCCATAGGCTCACACCATGCATATTCGCAACCTCCACAATCTTACTAACGGTAGTGTCGCCGATACCTCGAGTCGGATAGTTGATGATGCGGCGCAACGCCTCCTCGTCATTGGGATTCGTCACCACACGATAGTAGGCTATCACGTCCTTGATCTCCTTACGCTGATAAAAACTCAATCCACCATAGATACGGTAAGGAATACCGTCTTTTCGCATCTGCTCCTCAAACGAGCGACTCTGGGAGTTGGTGCGATAGAGGATGGCAAAGTCACTGTAATGGCACTGATCCTGTCGCTTGATACGCTTGATATCATTACAAACGATGATAGCCTCCTCCTTATCACTATAGGCTGGCTTTAAAGTAAGCCGCTCGCCATGCTCATTCTCGCTGAAGACATCCTTCGTAATCTGTCGCTCGTTATGGCGTATCAGACTATTCGCCGCCTTGACGATCAACTGGGTAGAACGATAGTTCTGCTCCAGTTTGGAGAGTTTGGCACCACCATATTCCTTCTGGAAATTCAGGATATTATCGATGTTAGCACCACGGAAACTATAGATACTCTGTGCATCATCACCAACCACACAGACATGACCATGCTCCTTCGTCAACAGCACCACAATCTCCTGCTGGGCATAGTTGGTGTCCTGATACTCATCTACCAGCACATACTGGAAGCGCTCGATATACTTCTGTCGGATATCCTCATGCCGCTTAAACAAAAGATAGGTGTAAACCAGTAAATCATCGAAGTCCATGGCATTAGCCTGACGACAACGGTCGCTATACCTTATATATATATCCTTGAGGGCTGGACGCTTATGCTGGACATCATCTGTAGCCCATGCACTCTGGGCATAGGCATGAGGCAGCAACAGATGGTTCTTTGCCATCGATATCCTGTCGGCGACACTGGCTGGCTTGTATGTCTTATCATCCAACTGCATCTCCTTGATGATGCTCTTCACCAACGAACGGGAATCACTCTGGTCATAGATGGTGAAGTTCGACTGGAAACCAAGAACCTCAGTCTCTGCCCTCAGGATGCGGGCAAAAACAGAATGGAAAGTACCCATCTGCAAGTAACGGGCACGCTCCGACCCCACCAGTCTGCCGATACGCTCTTTCATCTCCCGTGCCGCCTTGTTGGTAAAGGTCAAGGCAAGGATATTCCAGGGATTCATTCCCTGTTGCAACAGATAGGCGATCTTATAGGTCAGCACACGTGTCTTGCCCGATCCCGCACCTGCAATCACCAGTTGGGGACCGTCACAATAGACGACGGCTTCACGCTGCCCTTCGTTCAACTGTTCTAAGAGATTCTCATTCATCACCATTAGTTTTCGGATAGAATGAGCCCTCGATTCGCATCGGGGGCCCATAACAACACAAACACAAAATAAACACAGTCAAATGAATGACCGGTTATATCTCTTCTTATTGAATGCCTTCCTCACGCAGTTTCTTCTGCCAGTTCCAAGCACTCTTCAAAGTATCTTCCAAAGAGGTCTCAGCCTTCCACCCCAACACCTTGTTGGCTTTCTCAGGATTAGCCCATACCTTCTCGATGTCGCCAGCACGACGAGGAGCGAAAGTCCAGTTGAGTTTCACACCCGTTGCCTTCTGGAAGGCATCCACAATCTCCTTGGTGGTACAACCATGACCAGTACCCACGTTGAAGACCTCCAACTTATCACTGTCTGTATCCAGTACACGGCTCATTGCCTTCACATGTGCTTTCGCCAAGTCGACCACATAGATATAGTCACGGATACAAGTGCCGTCAGGTGTGTTATAGTCGTTACCAAACACCTTCAACTGCTCACGAATACCCATAGCGGTCTGCGTGACATAAGGAATCAGGTTCATGGGCACTCCATTAGGCAACTCTCCGATAATAGCGGAAGGATGCGAACCGATAGGGTTGAAATAGCGCAGCAGGATAGCCTTGATAGGAGCACCGCTGTTGATGTCATCACGGATAATCTCCTCGTTGATCTGCTTCGTGTTACCATAAGGGCTCTCCGCTGGTTTGACAGGAGCATCCTCAGTCACTGGCAGGTTCTCGGGATCAGGCTGACCGTATACCGTGCAACTGGAAGAGAAGATAATACCCTTCACCCCATATTTCGGCATCAACTCCAGCAGGTTCACCAGACTGACGATATTATTACGATAATAGAGCAGAGGCTTCTCCACGCTCTCACCTACTGCCTTAGAGGCGGCGAAATGGATGACACCCTCTATCTCCGGATATTTCTTAAACACGCGTTCCATTGCCTCGAGGTCACAGCAGTCCACCTTCTCAAAAGCAGGACGGATCCCCGTTATCTTCTCGATGCCATCCACGACCTTCTCGGTAGAGTTCGACAAGTTATCAACTATGACGACCTGATAGCCGGCATTCTGTAGTTCTACGGTAGTATGGCTGCCAATAAAGCCCGTACCTCCCGTAACAAGTATGGTTTGTTTCATTGAGTATTGATTGTTTGATTATTCGTCTTTCTTCAAAGGGATAGTGAAACTGAAGATCGAGCCCTCACCAAGGACAGACTCTACCTTGGCATCACCTCCGTTCTTCTGTGCGAAGTCCTGACACAGTTGCAATCCAAGTCCAGAACCTTCCTCACCACCTGTTCCATAAGTTGTCTCTCCCTTATGGAAGATGGAGTCGATACGATCAGGGGCAATACCTACACCATGGTCTTGAACACTGATTCTGGCGAAGTCACCCTCCCGCTTGTAATATACCTCGATACCTTTTCCTTCTGGGGTGAACTTAATGGCGTTGGAGATAAAGTTACGAATCACGGTCTTGATCATATCATTATCCGCATGGACTGTCAGTTTCTCATCACTGGGGATATACTGCAACTTGATCTTCTTCATCTCCGCGATCATCATGAAGATATCAACCACACCAGGAACGACATCGTCCAACTCGACATCCTGATAGACGACATTCAGGCGACCCGTCTGGCTCTTTGTCCACTTCAACAGGTTATCCAACAAGTCGTGGGTCTCCTCTGACTCACGGTTTGCCTTATCCAGTAGTCCGAAGATTTCATCACCAACGGTCTCTGGCGACACTACATTCACCGCAAGGTTCAGCACCATACGGATAGACGCCATTGGGGAACGCAGGTCATGGGCGATAACGGAATACATCTTATCGCGGTTGGAGATGGTACGCTTCAACTCCTCGTTCTGACGGACGATGATACGCTTGGCGGCTACCAGACTGATCTGGTGCATCACACGCATCACCAGTTCCTCCTTGTTAAAAGGCTTTGTCAGGAAGTCGTTGGCACCGACCTGGAATCCATGCACCAAGTCACTGGGGTTGTTCAATGCCGTCAAGAAGATAATAGGGATGTCCATTGTCTCCGGATCCTTCTTGAGGATAACGGCAGTATCAAAACCACTGATATCTGGCATCATCACATCCAAGAGGATCAAGTCTGGATGCTCCTTTTTTGCTTGTTCTATACAGGTATTACCATTCGATGCAGTGCATACCTGAAACTTCTCGTTGGTCAACAATATCTTGAGCAGCAAGACATTACTGACCACATCATCAACAATTAGTATCTTATAGTCACTCCGATTTATCTCAGACTCAAAGGTGCCGGTTAACTCCATCTTTTTTGCAGTTCTTAAGTTATTTAAATGCAAAAGTAGCAAATATTTGGCGAATCGCCAAATATTTGCTGAATTATTTATCAATACTCACTCCACGACTTAATACCTATCTGGTCGAGTCTCACCGTACAGAAAGCATGAATAAACGCGGAGGCAAGACGGCTGTTGGTAATCAACGGCACGTTTAAGTCGATGGCAGCACGACGAATCTTATAACCGTTCGTCAACTCATGGGTTGTCAGGTCTTTAGGGATATTCACCACCATATCAATCTGATGGTCGTGTAATAAGTCAAGAGCCTGCGGCTGCTGGTCGGGATCACTAGGCCAGTGCACCAAGGTATTGGCTATTCCATTGTCAGCAAGATACTTCGACGTACCACCTGTGGCATAGAGTTCATAACCATTCTCCACCAGCATGCGGGCAGCATCCAGCATCTCCGCCTTCTGTTTTGCCGTACCTGTCGACAGCAATACGGTCTTCTGGGGAATACGATGTCCCACACTCAGCATCGACTTCAGCAATGCCGTCTGTGTATTGTCACCAATACAACCCACCTCACCTGTTGATGCCATATCCACTCCCAATACCGGGTCTGCTTTCTGCAGACGGTTGAAAGAGAACTGGCTTGCCTTGATACCCACGTAGTCAAGATCGAACAGATTCTTATGTGGCTTCTCGACAGGTAGTCCAAGCATCACTTTCGTAGCAAGTTCTATCAGATTCAGTTTCAACACCTTAGAGACGAACGGGAAGGAGCGTGAGGCACGCAGGTTACACTCTATCACAAGGATATCGTTATCCCTTGCCATATACTGGATATTGAACGGACCATTGATATGCAGTGCCTTCGCGATCTGTCTGCTGATACGCTTGATACGGCGCACTGTCTCCACATACAGTTTCTGGGGCGGGAACTGGATGGTGGCATCACCAGAGTGGACACCTGCGAACTCGATATGCTCACTAATGGCATAGGCAAGTATCTCACCGTCCTTTGCCACCGCATCCATCTCTATCTCCTTAGCATGCTCTATGAACTTAGACACCACCACAGGATGGTCCTCGCTCACATTGGCTGCCAACTGCAGGAAACGCTCCAACTCCTCTTTATTAGAGCATACGTTCATGGCGGCACCGCTAAGCACATAGGAAGGACGCACCAAGACAGGGAACCCTACCCTTTCCACAAAGGCATCGATATCCTGCATGGAGGTCAGCGCACTCCATTCTGGCTGGTTGACACCTAACTCATTCAGCATCTGTGAGAATTTCGCACGGTCTTCCGCACCGTCGATATCCTGTGCGGATGTCCCAAGTATCGTCACATGCTGCTCGGCAAGCGACATGGCGAGGTTGTTTGGTATCTGTCCACCTGTTGACACGATGACCCCATGGGGCTGTTCCAGGTCGATGATATCCATCACCCGCTCAAACGTCAACTCGTCGAAATACAGGCGGTCACACATATCATAGTCGGTAGATACCGTCTCGGGGTTATAGTTGATCATGACACTTCTCCACCCCTCCTTACGGATGGTGTTCAGCGCCTGCACACCACACCAGTCGAACTCCACACTGGAACCGATACGATAGGCACCAGAGCCAAGGACAATGATACTCTTGCCATCATTCTCATAGGGAATATCACTCTCCGTCCCACTATAGGTCACATACAGGTAGTTGGTCTGTGCGGGATACTCGGCGGCAAGGGTGTCTATCTGCTTGACGACAGGCAGGATGCCCTTCTCCTTACGCAGTTTACGTACCTCCAGCATCGCCTGATGCATATTCCCCATCTTATCCTCCAGCCCAATGGCACGCGCTATCTGGAAGTCGGTAAAGCCATATATCTTCGCTGTACGAAGGAGTTCCGGGAACTCCGAGGACGCTGAGTAGTCCGAGATTTTCTTCAATCTCTCATCAATATCAATAATATGCTTGAGTTTATATAGGAACCACTTGTCAATCTTCGTCAACTCATGGATACGCTCGATATCATATTGTGGCAGGTGCATCGCCTTCGAGATGACGAAGATACGCTTGTCAGTAGGCTCTCGCAGGGCGGCATCCACATCAGCGATCTCCAGTTCTTTGTTCTCCACAAAGCCATGCATGCCCTGCCCTATCATACGGAGTCCCTTCTGGATAGCCTCCTCGAAGGTACGACCTATCGCCATCACCTCACCGACGGACTTCATCGACGAGCCTAACTCCTTGTCGACACCATGGAACTTCGAGAGGTCCCAACGGGGTATCTTACAAACCACATAGTCGAGGGCTGGCTCGAAGAAGGCGGAGGTCGTCTTGGTGACGGAGTTCTTCAACTCAAAGAGTCCGTAGCCCATACCCAGTTTCGCAGCCACAAAAGCGAGCGGATAACCCGTCGCCTTGGAGGCAAGGGCGGAGGAGCGACTCAGACGGGCGTTGACCTCAATGACACGATAGTCCTCCGACTGCGGGTCAAAGGCATACTGCACGTTACACTCACCGACGATACCGATATGACGGATGATCTTAATGGCGAGGGCACGCAGTTTATGGTATTCCGAGTTCGTCAGTGTCTGCGAGGGAGCGATGACGATAGACTCACCCGTATGGATGCCCAGCGGGTCGAAGTTCTCCATATTGCAGACCGTGATACAGTTGTCGTAACGGTCACGCACCACCTCGTACTCTATCTCTTTCCATCCTTTCAGTGATTTCTCCACCAACACCTGTGGGGAGAAAGAGAAAGCCTTCTCAGCGAGCCGGTCCAACTCTTCCTCGTTATCACAGAATCCGGAGCCTAGTCCACCCAAGGCATAAGCGGCACGAAGGATGACGGGATAACCTAACTCCTTGGCTGCCTGGCGAGCCTGCTCAATGGTCTCACAAGCCTCACTCTTGATGGTCTTCACATCAATCTCATTGAGTTTCTCGACGAACAACTCACGGTCCTCTGTGTCCATGATAGCCTGCACGGGGGTACCTAACACCTTCACGCCATATTTGTCGAGCACACCACTCTTATAGAGTTCCACGCCACAGTTCAATGCCGTCTGTCCACCAAACGAGAGGAGGATGCCATCTGGACGCTCTTTCTGGATGACACGCTCAACGAAATAGGGCTGTACTGGCAGGAAGTAAATCTCATCGGCGACACCCTCTGAGGTCTGCACCGTGGCGATATTCGGATTGATGAGGACGGTCTTCACACCTTCCTCACGCAAAGCCTTCAACGCCTGACTACCCGAGTAGTCGAACTCACCAGCCTCACCAATCTTCAAGGCACCAGAGCCTAATAGCAGGACTTTCTTGATATTATCGTATCTCATATTATAATGCTTCTATAAAACGGTCAAACATAAATTCTGTATCAACAGGTCCTGAGCATGCCTCAGGGTGGAACTGGCTCGAGAACCAAGGATTCGTCTGATGACGGATGCCCTCGTTCGAGCCATCGTTCATGTTCACGAAGAGTTCACGCCACTCTCTGCCCAGGGTTGCCGCATCGACGGCATAGCCGTGGTTCTGACTGGTCACATAGCAATGGTTGGTGCCGACCTCCCTGACGGGCTGGTTATGCGAGCGGTGTCCGTATTTCAGTTTGTATATCTTCGCACCGCCAGCCTTTGCCAGCAGTTGGTTACCCATACAGATACCACAGATGGGTTTACGACTCTGTGACATCTGCTTGCGGATGATGTTGACGGCATCCTCACACATATCAGGGTCGCCAGGACCATTGGCGAGGAAGAGCCCGTCGAAGTCCATATCGGTATAGTCGTAGTTCCAGGGAACACGGATCACCTCTACTCCCCGGTTGATCAGACAGCGGATGATATTCGCCTTCACGCCACAGTCCACCAGCACCACTTTCTTGCCTGCTCCCTCATTATATTTAATAATGTCTTTACAACTGACACGGTCCACCCAGTTAACCGACTCGTATGCTGCGACCTCGTCGCAGCATACAGCACCCTCGAACTCCAGTCGTCCCATCATCACACCATGCTCACGCAGCACCTTCGTCAACTGGCGGGTATCGATACCTGTCACGCCTGGCACCTTCTCACGCCTCAACCAGTCGGCAAGGCTCTCGTGGGCGTTCCAATGGGAATACTCCTCGCTGTAGTCACTCACGATGATTGCCGAGGCGTATATCCTGTCACTCTCCATGAAGGTGGGCAGACCGTTCTCCTCGAAGGAGAAGCGGGGCACTCCATAGTTACCCACCAACGGGTAGGTCAAAGCCATCAACTGCCCCGCATACGAGGGGTCGGTCAGCGACTCAGGGTATCCCATCATCGCCGTGTTGAATACGACCTCGCCCGCTACTGGCGCGTCATACCCAAAACTCTTTCCTTTGAATCTCGTTCCGTCTTCCAGAACCAATGTCACATCTTTCATCTTATTTTGTCTTTGTATCATTATCTAAAAAGAAGGGCGAAACGTCAATGACGAATCGCCCTTTGTATCATTCAACGGTAACGCTCTTAGCAAGGTTTCTCGGTTGGTCGACGTTGAGACCTTTGCAAACAGCAACATGATAGGCAAGCATCTGCAAGGGTATCGTCGCCAATAGCGGCTCCAGACACTCTATCGTATCTGGCAACTCGATCACCTCGTCGGCGATATGGCTGATGGTGTCGTCGCCCTCGCTAACGATGGCGATGACCTTACCCTTACGTGCCTTCACCTCCTGGATATTGGAGATGACCTTCTCGTACATCGCGTTATGGGTGGCGATGACGACGACAGGCATGTCGGAGTCTATCAGGGCGATAGGTCCGTGCTTCATCTCCGCAGCGGGATAGCCCTCGGCATGGATATACGATATCTCCTTCAGTTTCAAGGCACCCTCCAAGGCGACAGGATAACTGAAGCCACGACCCAGATACAGGAAGTTACGGGCATAGGTGAAGGTACGGCTGAGGTCGGCGATACGATCGTTGAGCCGCAACACCTCTTTGATCTTCGCAGGTATCTCGTGCAACTCCTTCACGATATGCATATAGTCTTCGTTGGAGATGGTACCCTTCTCTTTTGCCAAGGCAAGGGCAAGCATCGTGAGTACGGTGACCTGACCAGTGAATGCCTTCGTGGAGGCGACACCAATCTCTGGTCCCACATGGATATACGAGCCGGTATCCGTGGCTCGTGGGATGCTGGAGCCGATGGCATTACAGATACCATAGATAAAGGCACCAGCCTCTTTCGCCAGTTGCACGGCGGCAAGGGTATCGGCGGTCTCACCACTCTGTGAGATGGCGATGACCACATCCTCTTTCGTGATCACTGGATGGCGATAGCGGAACTCAGATGCGTATTCCACCTCGACAGGGATGCGGCAGAGTTGCTCTATCATCTGCTTACCGATCAGTCCGGCATGCCAGGACGTGCCACAGGCAACGATGATGAAGCGACGTGCGGAAAGCAACTGTCGCTTATAGTCTATCACTGCCGAGAGCACCACATTATCGGTATCTACGTTGACACGACCACGCATACAGTTCGTCAGACAGTCGGGCTGCTCGAAGATCTCCTTCAGCATGAAATGCGGGAAACCACCCTTCTCCAACTGTCCGAGGTTGATATCCACCTTCTTCACGGCAAGTTCCTGTTCCTCGCCGAGGATGCTGACTACCTTCAAGTCCTCGCCACGACGAATCACGGCGATATTGCCATCCTCCAGATACACCACCTTATCCGTATATTCTACAATGGGGGTGGCATCAGATCCCAGGAAGAACTCGTCCTCACCGATACCCACCACCAGCGGACTCTGCTTGCGGGCGGCGATGATCTGGTCGGGATCCCGCTTGTCGATGATGGCGATGGCATAGGCGCCAATCACCTGATAGAGTGCCACCTGCACGGCTGTCAACAGGTCGAGTTCCTTCTTCTCCATGATATACTCCACGAGTTGCACCAGCACCTCCGTATCGGTATCGGAGCGGAACTGTACCCCTTTCGCCTTCAGTTTCTCCTTCAGGTCGGCATAGTTCTCGATGATGCCGTTATGGATGATGGCAAGGTTCTTCGACTCCGAGTAATGCGGATGGGCATTGACGGCGGAGGGCTCGCCATGGGTAGCCCAACGGGTATGGGCGATACCGATGGTACCACTCACGTTCTTATCACTACAATACTCTACCAAATTGTCTACCTTTCCCTTCGTCTTGCACACATTCAGGTTGCCGTCGTCGTTAATCAGGGCGACACCAGCGGAGTCGTACCCACGATACTCCAAGCGTCGCAAGCCTTTAATCAGTATGGGGAAAGCGTCTTGATGACCTATGTATCCTACTATTCCACACATATTTTATAATCTCTCTCGTAAGTTTGTGTTGTGTCGTTGGTTGTGTTTATTCTTTAATCGTCTTCGGATCGTAGCGCACTGACATGGTCGGCTTGTAGGTGTTCTCCAGGGTCACGGTGATAATACCGTCGGAGGCATCGAACTTAGCAACCTTATGGTCATCCTTCAGGATCGGGCAGTCAGGCCATGCGCCCAGTTCCTTCTCCAGACCGTCACGAATCTCCTGCCACAACTGGCGGGTACTGTCGTTGGTCGAGAAGGCGTAGTTCTCCTGAACGGCGATAATCTTGTCACCACTATGCGCCATCAGCACACGGTATTTCTCAGCAGTGCTGGCAAACACCACCGTCTTACCACTATCGGAGGCGGCACTGTCGATAGCGAAGCCACGAGCCTGCATCGAGTCAACAAACTGACCCTTGGTAAGTGCCAAGGGAAGTCCACGATAGTTGAAAGGCTTCTCGCTCTCCGAGCAGGCTATCAACATCATCATCGTCACGAATAAAAAAGCAACTTTCTTCATCTTGTTTCGTTTTTGACGCTGCAAAGGTACGATTAAGTGAGCAAAAAACCAAGAGAATCTTGAGTTTTTTCGAACGTGAGTACCTTCGAACGAAGTTCAAAGTTAATGCAAATCAACCTATTCTCCCTCCACAATCTCACATTGCTGCCACATCCCGACTCTCAGCGGATAGTCCTCCACTTCCTTCGTCAGGATATCCAACAACTCATTCTCATCACCGAAGGAGTCAATCACCCTTGTGACTCGTCCTCCACTGGGATCCAAGAAGTTAGGAACACTGCTCACAAAACCGTCTATATGACCATTCCTAATAATGGTATACCATTGTCCGGCAGGAGCATCTTGGGTACAGAGCACAATCGTTGGGACATTGCTACCTTTCTCCTCCAGTGTGCTGATATACAGTTCCTCCACACCAGGAGGATTCTGACTGCATCGACTTCCGATACAACTGAAACCTGACTTATAACTGGCAATCATCCTGCTGTCTCTCACATCCATCTCACGCTTGTTGAGCCAGAGCACCTTACATCCGTCACCCGTCAGGTCGACGATGGTATAATATTTCCAGCCTTCGTCCATCATTTTTATCGGCTTCACATCCGTTGTCGCACTGCCAAACCACTGATAATCGACACTCTCTATCCTGTCGATGGTGTGGAAATGCCGCAACCCATTCCATTGATAGACATGCGTGATGGTCGGCAGATTTGGATCATATTCGGAGATTGTAAATTCAGTGCCTTGCATCGGCAATGACCAACCGATATCCTGCGATTGATGCTTGGACTTAAAACGGTCTACAGGACTCTCGTCTGGACTCAGCGTCTCTGTCGCTGGATCGTAGTCATACCAACAGAGCAAGTTCTGGACTGGGTCATGCTGCTCATAGAGGCTGACGGCGAAGAGACGATGCCCGTTGTCACACTTCCACACACAAGTCTGCATCTGATCGATGTCCGTCTCTGATGCCAAATCGGCATACCCATTCTTGCGGTCGACCAATACACGCCAGTCGTCGTCACTCACATACTGTCCTCCGTCCTCCAGACTCTCTCCATGCTCGACGACGGCCCCAGTGACCCATGTGGGCAACACCTGATGGAATGCCTTCAACAGGGTCATGACATCGGGAGCAGCGCCCCCACCCTTCACCGAGATCTTCGTGGTACGCCATTTGGCATTCACCTCCGAATTACTAAGGTCTGCGGCATGTACGCAAAGCAGTGCACATAACTGACAAAGCAATATGGTTACAAGTTTCTTCATCCTCTATTCTGGATTTATTTGTTAAACACAAATGATTGCTACCTACCATTTTGGGTGCTAAGTTAACACTTTAATTTCAATAAACAAAAGAATTCACAAAAAACTTTATCTTTTCATGTAGATGAACGCTTCATTCACCTCGAATGTAAGCGTTTGAGGGCTGTTGGGTTAGGAGGTTAGGCATTTTCCCGAAATCCTTTTTGTGTAGCAATCTACGCAACCTTATAATGCCTTCCATCACATGACACTCCATCAGAGCAGTCCTTGTTCTTTCAATATCTCCAACATTTCTGCAGGCGTTACCACAATCGGTTTCTCAGGGAAATGCTTCTTGTTACCAGTCACCAGATAGGCATCCTCTTTCGACATGGCAACCTCGTAGAACACAACGTCCTTAGGGTCGGGAAAGTACTCTTTAGTCGGTACTCGTTCGCCGTGGATACCATTCATGAGTATTCTGTCAATAGCCCACTTAATAAGATGTTCAGGGATGTCGAACTTCTTACGGTGTAACACCTCCATGTATTCGTCGATTATTTCGTCACTATAGACGGGAATGATTTTTCCCTGTAGAACGGCTGCCCACACCCTTGATGTTGCGGCTGTCAGATTCTTCGTAATGTAAGCCGACACGATAACGTTTGTGTCAATAACTGCATAAATCATACTGCTCCCTTCTTGCGGTCCATTTCCTCACGCGCTAATCTGATTTCCTCATTGATTTCTTCCATTGTCAGTTCCGGTCGGTCGCTTGTAGCCATTTCCCTCCTAAAAGCATAGAAATCACTCAACACCTTATCTTCTGAGGGATTGGCTGAGATTTCAAAAGGAATCATCCGTTTCCTCACCACTGCATTTGCGAATACATTCATCGCTGTGTTCACACTCATGCCAAACTGCGAGCATAGTTCCTCAAAACGAGCCTTGACGCCTGCGTCCATACGGACTGTCATTGATACTTGTGCCATAATCCTAATTCGTTAATTGGTTTCTGCAGGCAAAGTTAAGCAATTAATTTCATTCTGCCATCATTTTGGCGAATATTTTTATCAGAACGCCTTAAATTTACTCCTTTTCCTTTAATTCATCGCCCATGCGGTATTCATCATACTTCCCATGGCTCCTCACGTAAAACAGCAACCATATGACAATAAAATTCACCGAAGACACCTGCTGACTTAGAGTCAACAGGCCTGTCGACTGGAGTCAGCAACCTTGTCGACTGGAGTCAGCAATCCTGTCGACTGGAGTCGACAACCGATTAGGATACTTCCAACAACTGATTACAACGGCACTTCACATCGAATACATAGGGACTAATAAACGCAATAGATGGCACCTACAGAACGCAGATGCCATCCTTTTAGAGATGTTCAATCAAGTCACTTTACTATCACCTTACGACCGTTAATGATATACACGCCCTTAGGCAGTCCTTCAAGTGATGTAGCACGATAACGAACCTTGTTACCTTGCAGGTCGTAGATATCCATCGGATTGTCTACTGATATGCCGATGATTCCAGATGCCTCCGTAATCGTCAATTTACCTGAAACGTAACTCATCTCGTAGTTCTGAGCCTCGGCACCAGAGACAGTGATCTCGTACTCACCCGGCTCACTTGCCGAAGTCGCAGTAGTAGAGAACACAGGTTTCTTAGTCAACACTGTTGCTGTCTCGTTGTTCTTGAAGCCATCATAGGTCGCCTCGAAGGTAGGCAGAGTCTCACCCTGCTTGATGGTATAGTCCTTCGCAGTTATCTTCAGCGGAGCCTTCTCGATGGTCAACGTTCCGTTGACGTAGGTGACGTTGAAGTTCGTCACACTGCCCTTGCTGATGACGATAGGATATGTACCAACAGGAGACGCAGATGTTGCCTCACAAGTAATAGCGGGAGTTCCCTCTAATGTGGCGCCATCACTGGTAAACTCAAAAGCAGGAATCTCATCACCATATTTGATGGTATAACTCTTCGCTGTGATA
>JAFTGH010000060.1 GCA_017458005.1 Prevotella sp.
CCAGTTCCAGTCGCAGGTCTGACAGCCATCCCAGTAACTAGCACCTAAGCCCCAGTTGTCTGCACGAACGAAGCAGTACTCCGTACCATCTGCCTTACTGAGGGTGATGATGAAGTTGTTCCAGTTTGCCTCACCATTGGTATAGTTAGTGAAATAATTAATGTATGTCTCTCCTGCGGCAACCTTAAAGTTTTCTGTTGTTTCCTCACGGAAGCCACTGGTGTTATCTGTCTTACCAATACAGGTATACATCTTGTCAACAACATTAAACTCAACAGTGGCAATTACTGGCTTATTGCTATTCTCACCAAGATAGGTCTTATTGTAAACGGCTACTAATGTCTTAGTCCCCAGTGTCTGCATGTCAGGAATAGTCTTGATTTCCAATTCCTCACCAGTTACAGTCTTCGTCAGTTCATTCTCAAACTTCACCGTTGCAGTAACACTTGCAATGAATTCTTCCTCAGTAACGGTCTGCAAGACTTTCTTAGGAGCCTTCAACTCTATCGTAGCAGGTTCACTATCCTCAACATTCACATCGCCAAACTCCACATGGCTATTGTCAACCGTAAAGGCAAAATATAGATTATCCTTATCTACCTCTATAGTATTATACTCCTGCGTATATGTGACACCATCAGAACCCAGCATGGTACACTTGATATCAGCAGTGCCATCACCGTAATTGTACAGAGTAAGAGTACATTTCGCAAGACTCATTGCCTTCAGCCATGTAGCCCAGTCTCTGTCGGTGGACTCCATTTTCTTTGAACAGAAGTTATCACTATCAGCGCCATCAGGATATTTAGTACTCCAACACCAGTTATCTGCTCGGAAAACACCATATTCCAGATCTTTCGTCTCATTACGCAGAATAAATACAAAGTTATTCCAGTTAGCGCCTCCACCGAAGTTGGTGAATTTAATTTGATAGGTCTTACCTGGTTCAGCCTGAATATCATCTGTGAACTCAGACCACCAAGGGGTAGTATTATCGGCACTTCCCAACTTTGAGGGATTAGGCATAACTTCGACTACAGAAGATTCATCCTCTTCACCTCCCATCTCAGAGAGCCAGTCAGGAGCATTCACTTTGTAGAGGTCACTGCCCTCACAACTCGTCAATGTCATCACGCCAAGAGCGGCGATGAAAAAGACGGATGCTATTTTATTGATATATTTCATAATCTTTATTCATTAAATGTTTAACTATTTGCTCAAATCCACTACAGGATGTACAGTCCAACCCTTCTGTGAGAAATATACAGAGTTATCTGTATTATTATTAGCAGAGTTACCTACCAGATGGGTGTTGTCGTTCAATGTAGTTTGGAAAATCGGGAAATATTCGTGTCCTGCCTGATACTTGTCATATGTACTTTCCACGCCAGTATCACCATAAGTGATAACATCCTTAACATCTGCAGCAAGTCTGTAAGCACCATGTTCCTTCAGTTGCTGCAAGCGGCCATTGTCATAGAAAAAGCCCCAACGTAATAGGTCAAAGCCACGACCATACTCACAACCGAACTCCTTTGGACGTTCTACGTTAGCAATCTGCTCGAAGAGTTTATCCTTAGAATTGAAATCTGACAGATTTAGGTTGGCAAGATGCGCACGGTTACGAACTTGGTTGATCCAGTCGATAGCCTGCTGTGTAGGACCATTCACTTCGTTCTCACACTCCGCAGCACGTAGTAATACATCAGAGTATCGCATAATACGCAAATTGATTCCGCATCTCAAGCCTGTTACAATTGCATTATAAAGACCTGTACGGAAATTTGTCCATTTAGCGATAGGCAATCCTCCGTTATCCCCATTGACGACAATAGGCTCGTCGGCGGTCATAGGTTCTGTATAACACATATTTCCATACTCAAACCCTTCCCATTCTGGCTCGTATGTACCAATAGTCCAATAAAGACGTGGATCTAAGGAACCAGAAGTGGTTCTTTCTGCCTTAAAGAGGTGGTAAAGCCAAGGTGCGGCTGCTATATCTTGCCAACTACCAACATGGGCTGGACCATAGTTACTCTCTACAGCATGACCTTGAGTTGCTGCTGCTTCAGTAATATTGACAGGAGTCCATTCCTCATTGGAACCTTGAGATCCATAATCCAAGTATTGTATTTCATAAAGACTTTCATCATTGTTCTCGTAGGCTGAGCCCTCACGGAAATTGTCACCATAGTTTGCCATCAATTTGTAAGTACCATAGGTACCGCCAATGATAGCCTTCAATACGGTGAGTGCCTCGCTATACTTATGACGCTGCATCAATGCACGAGCATAGATTCCTGCAGCGGCGCCAGATGTGGCACGACCCTTAGCCCATTCGCCACCTTCATCACGACTTGGCAGCAGTGTCATTGCCTCAGCAAGGTCTATCTCTACCTGATCCAACACACGGTCATATTGAGCAAGACCATCCGTATCACCCTCTTCTTTGTTTGATGCATAAAGACCATCCAAAGTAGAATAATCATTATAATTCAAGATAAGGGCCGGATTCTGATAGTAGTTGGAGAGATTATAATAAGCAAGACCACGAGCAAAGAGTGCCTGTCCTTTGATACGTTTCATTGCCTCAGAGAGATTTGCTCCATTTTCTTCACATTTAGTAATCACGAAATTGGCAATATTAATAACATAATACCAATCACGCCAAATCCACTGATCACCAATTGCGTCAAATTCGCCTGTTGTGCCATAATTCAGATTATCAGCACCATAATGTCCCCATGATAAGGCTACGTTCCAAGCCTCGTCTCCACGAAGCACATCAAGAGTATACCCGACACGAGCATAGGTACCTTCCATACGAATATGGTGATAACAAGCGATGACGGCTTCCTCCAGATCTTCAACGGAATTACCAAAAGTTCCTGTTGTCGGCTGGTTGGGGTTGCTTAACTCCAACTTATCGCTGCACGATGTCAGCGTTCCGATGCCCAGCATCAGGGCAAGTGCAATTCTATATAGTTTCATAATTAAACTTCAATTTTACTTTTTTGCCTTTTTACTTTTTTATTTTTTAAAAGGAGAAGAGAACACCAGCCATGAAACTGCGTGCACTTGGGTAAGAACACCAGTTGAAGCCTGGAGTGAACGTACCACCAGCATAGTCTACATTGTATCCCTTATATTTAGTAAATGTATAGAGGTTCTGGGCAGACACATAGATGCGAGCGCCAGAAATCACGCCCTTGAACACCTTATCAGGAATGTTATAGCCTAACTCAATGTTAGCAATCTTCCAGTATGCGGCATTTTGGATTTTACGATCGCTAAAATAGTCGTTCCAAGCCTCACCATTAGCAATAACATAGGTACGGGGAACATTGGAAATGTAAGTCAAACCATCCTCCGACCAACGATTGGCATCTGCCATAGCAACATCCTTGTTTGCCCAACCATAACATGAGTTCAGATTATTATAGATACCATCTGATACATGATAGTTTAAAGCACCGAAAGTAGAGATACTCAAGTCGAAGTTCTTGTACTCCAAATGGGCACTCAAACCAAAATTCACCTTAGGAAGACCGCTACCAAGAACAACACGGTCATCAGCATTAATCTGTCCGTCGTTGTTAACATCCTTATAGAGGCAGTCACCTACCTGGGCACCCGTCTGAGTAACATGCTCACCAAGATCATTAACATGGTCATCCAAATCAGTCTGCGTACGAGCAATACCTTGATATACATAGCCATAGAACTGACCAACCTCCTGACCAACGAAGGTAGCATAGTCACCTGTGATATACGACTCATTACCGAAACCAAGAGACTTCACCTTATTTTTCAAAGTACTCAGGTTTGCGCTTACCTGCCACTTTAATGGATGGTCGTTGTTACGATAGGTTGCAGAGAACTCAAAACCGCTATTCTCCATTTCGGCAGCGTTCATTGTAACGGTCTCATTGCGTGCGCCCGCATTAGCAGGGACAGGAACACCATACAACAAATCTGTAGAGTTATTCTTATACCACTCAGCCGTGAATTCCAAACGATTATTGAACATAGCGAGGTCAAGACCGATGTTAGTGGTCTTTTTCTTTTCCCAAGCGATGTTTTCGTTCACAAAATCCTCAATGGAAGTACCTGATACAACATTATTGCCAAAACTATATGACATATAACCTGATCTATAAGTAGCCATGTAAGCATAGTTACCAATATTCTCATTACCAAGTTCTCCATAACTGGCACGAATCTTGAACATATTCACGATGTTACGGTCGATGGGGAAGAACTTCTCCTTATCGAAACGCCAACCTACAGATACAGAGGGGAACGTACCCCAACGGATATTCTTGGTCAAGCGAGAACTACCATCACGACGAAGAATGAAAGAGAAAAGGTACTTACTGTCATAGTCATAAATCAAGCGCCCGATAAAAGAAGCCAATGTATGCTTGTCTTCATAAGAAGACGAGTTAATACTCTCGGCATTGTTAATCTGCAAATAATAAGGCTCTGGAAAATTTTTTCCTTTTGATTCAAGTGCATGATAGTTTTCTTCCTCATAAGTCATACCACCCAGCAGGTTGACATGATGCAAGCCAAAGTTTGCGTCGTATGTGATTGTATTCTCTACCAGGAAGTCTGAATTGGTACGTTTACGCTCCCATAGATATTCATTAGTCTTATCGAGATAAACACGGTTGCTTTGAATCCATGCAGAAATAAAGTCTTTATCTGTACAATTTGTCTTCGAATATGACAGATTGAGTTTATAATTCAATTTATGGTTCTTAGAGGCAACACCTATCATCTTCAACAGGTTTACATCAGCAGAACCTGTAGCAACGATACGGTCAACCAGGGTGTTACGACTCATATTGTTATTTACCAATAAGGGGTTTGAGGCTGAGATATCACCATGAATAGAGTTATAATAGACACCGTAACCGTATGCATCATAATTGTAGTTCTTGGCTGCAGGAACCACATCGTCCAAATACCAGGTAGACTCATCGTATGCTTTAATGGTTGGCTGCATACCCAATGTACCGCCAAGTACATTCCATCCTGTCATACCCCACATACCCTCAACATACTCCTGAGCATTCGAAATTCCTAAACCGTCCTGATTGGAGTGAGAGTAAACAAGACTGGTACGGAAATTGATAAACTTGGTCTCCATCGTGTTGTTCACACGAGCAGTGAAACGCTGGAAGTTAGGACCTGCACCCTCCAAAGTGCCCTTCTGCTGGAAATAATCCAAACCTATATTATAAGTATTGTGTGCACCGCCACCACTCAGGTTGATATTATGGTTCTGGCGAATACCCGTCTTGAACACCTCACTCAACCAGTCTGTGTTAGTATTATCCATGAACTGGTATTTACCTGTTTCAGGATTCAGGCTATAGCCACCAGGCAATGGAGTTCCTGAGTTAGCAGCAGCATGACCCAGATAATCGCTATACTGGTCGGCATTCATCACGTCATAAACACCACCAGGAATCCAGTCAACACCGAAGTAACCCTTATAATCCACCTTCAGAGGCTGCTCTTTCTTACCTCCCTTGGTCGTGATGATAACCACACCATTTGCGGCACGTGATCCGTAGATAGCACCTGCGGATGCGTCCTTCAACACCTGAATGGTCTCAATATCGTTTGGTGAGAAGTCACGGATTGTAGTACCCATGGGCACACCATCAATCACATATAAAGGAGAGGTGTCGCCGAAAGTACCCAAACCACGAATCTTTACGGACGGGTCTGCACCAGGCTGTCCGTCAGAGGTAACCTGCACACCTGCGACCTTACCTTCGAGCATCGTGGAGATGTTGGAGTTAGAGACACGCTTCAACTCCTCGGCGTTCACGATTGACACGGCACCTGTCAGGTCTGCCTTCTTCTGTGTACCGTAACCCACAACGACGACCTGATCCAGAATCTGAGAGTCAGACTCCAACTGGATAGCATCGATGATGGCACGACCACGGACCGCTACCTCACGATCCTTGTAGCCGACGTAACTAATCACGAGGGTTGCGTTAGAGGCTGCGTCAATCTGGAAGTTACCATCCATGTCGGTAATACTTCCCGTCTGAGCACCCTTCACTTTCACTGTTGCACCAATCAGGGGTTCCCCGTCCTGGTCCACAACCTGACCCTTGACCTTGATGGTCTGCTGAGTCACTGCCGCATTGGCTGACACAGGACAGACAGTCAGTCCACCCGTGATACCCAAGGCAAGCATCAAAGAGAATAATACTTGTTTTCTCATTTGTTAATTGTTTTTAGGTTAGAAATTAATTAATAATCGTTTCGATTTGACGGCAAAGATAGTTGAAACGCGCACGTAAGAGGTGGACAAAATGATATAAAAGGTGGACAAAACGGATTAGTCCTCCATATAGGCACTGGGACTGCACCCATACTCACGGGTAAAGCAACGGGTGAAGTACTTCGGATCGTTGAAACCGACCTTATAAGCAATCTCTGTGATATTGCGATTGCTGACATTCTCCATCAACAGTCGCTTGGCAATCGTCAAGCGATAGTTACGGATAAACTGCCCAGTGCTCACACCAGCCTCCGCATTGAGGCGCTTTGACAGTAGCGGTTTGCTCATACCGATCGCCTCGGCAAACTCCGTCACGCCGAACTCACTATTGGTATAATGCTGCTCCATGATCTCCATGGCACGATCCATAAAGGGCTTAGTGGTGCGCAACACCTCCTGCTTGTCGGCCTCCACACTTTTATGATAACTCTGTTTGAGTTTCTCATGGTTATCAAGAATATTCTGTATACGGGATTGCAACTGCTGGGGCTCGTCAGCCTCCTCCAACACCTTACGGATAGGAATCAGCAATTTCTCCGCCTCCTGTCGTTTCCATTCTTTTTCCTTATAGCGATAGAACCATACGACAAAGACTATCAGAGCGGCAATCACCAACAGGGTGAACCACCAACTTTTCCAGAAATAAGGTGCTACATGGATGCGCACGGAGATGGTCTGCTCCTCGTCATCCTCACTAATCTCCGTTCCATATTTCACCTCAAAGGTGTAATTGCCGGGCTTCAGACTGGTATAGCGGACGGCATGCTCGCCAGGCTTCAGTTGAATCCACTCGTCCTCAAAGCCTTTCAACCTGTAACTGTAATGACCTGTCGCCTCTCCTGCGTAGGTCAGTGCCGAGAACTCGATGCCAAACGACTTGTTGGACTCGTGCAAACGGATGACTTCCGCCTGTGAGATATCGGCATCCACCACGTCACTATTACCTGCCGTCACCACTTGATTGTCGACCAGCAAGCGGGTAAAGGTGAGGTGGACGGGATAGATGGCGTCCTTATTTTCGTCCACCAACTCTATCAAGCCATTCATACTGCCCAGATAGATGGTGCCGTCAGTTCCCTTGACAGCGGAGTTCCAATAGAAACGCTGGCAGAGGAGTCCATTTTTCTCACTATAATTAATAAAGGTACGCGCGAGGGGGTCGTAAACCGAGAGAC
Organism: Prevotella sp.; assembly: GCA_017458005.1. GTDB lineage: Bacteria > Bacteroidota > Bacteroidia > Bacteroidales > Bacteroidaceae > Prevotella. The sequence continues at coordinate 7,486 of JAFTGH010000060.1, forward strand.
CATTTGCCGTGGTAATCCACAACCGCCCTTTGGCATCCTCCACAATGCCGTGAACAGTGTTATTGGCAAGTCCGTCGTCCGTGGTCAGCACCTGGAACGTCTCTTTACCTGTCTTCTCGTCGACCAAACGCTGGTAAAGTCCATAGCCATTAGAGCCTAACCATAGGGTGCCATCCTTGGTCTCGCAGAAACAACAGAGTTTATCGACGATGTTGGACTCAGGATGGTCGAGTTTGTGTTGCAGACTCCTGGCGCGGAACTTGCCCCCCCCCACTTCGACGGGAATGTAAATCGATGATACGTACTCCCGTGATACAACCTATCCATAACTGCCCGTCTTTATCGACCAAGGAACCGATACAGCCCCTGACAATACGGTTATCCTCGAAGGGATCGCTCAACACACCAGTCTTCAGGTCGTAATAGAAGACACCATCGTTGGAGCCTATCCATAGGGCATCATTATACTTGTCGTAGGCAAGAGCACCGATATAGTTGGTCTGCGCCACCATCTCAGCAGGCATGTCGACATGCTGTAACTGCTTATCTTGCAAGGATATCCTGTTCAGTCCACCGCCCCACGTGCCAATCCACAGTTGCCCATGGGCATCTGCCTCCAGCACGGAGACGGAGTTATGCGAGAGGGCGGAGTTCTGAACCGTCCAATGCTCAAAGTCCTGACTGCCAACGGCTTTCCTGTTCAGTCCACCTTCCACCGTGCCTGCCCACAGTGTCCCATTGGGCTCTACATACATCGCATTGACAGGACGAGGCGACAACGAGGACGGTTGACGAGGGTCGTAGACGTAATTACGCAGTAACAAAGGGCGGGGCGATAGTTTGACAACACCAGCCGTCTCCGTTCCTATCCACACCTGACCGTCTCGCACCATCAGACAATGGACGAAATCGCTGGGCAGTGGATGCCCTGCTGTCGCATTGTCCCAGTGCGCAAAGGTGTCTTGCTGGTCAGAAAGGACGTTGAGGCCTCGTAGTGTCCCCACCAGCAGCCTGCCATCGGGCGACTCGGCAAGCGAGGTTGCGAAGTCGTGCGACAGGGATCCTGCCTCCGAGGTATGGCGAAAAGCCTGTAGGGAATGGGTATATTGGTCATAGGCATAAAGTCCCATATTGGTGGATATCCATATCCTACTGCCTTGTTTCAGCACATCCGTTACATAGAGCCCTCGCAACTGACTCATGACAGCGGCGATATCCTCACGTTCCAGTTTACCATTACGCTCTTTCAGGCGATAAAGACCGCCATCCACACAGACCCACACGGAGCCGTCCTGCTCCACGTCCTTGATACAGACATCGGGGGTGTTCCCCACATAATGGTAACGTCCGATATGGCGCACGGTACCGTCGTCATTGAAGGTGTAGCGGAAAATGCTGTCGTTACAGACCTGCCACATCGCCCCTTTCGAGTCGTTGTAGACTGAGACGGAAGGGCGCTCCAGCATGCTACCGACATCGCCATTGCCATAACGAGGGGTGGTACGACTCAGGGTGCGCATGTCAATCACGTCGGTACGCTCGTCGTAGGCTATCCACAAACGATGATGCTTGTCCTCCGTGATACGTTTACACGAGTTACTGCTCCACCCCTGCGGACTGGCAATGCCGATGGTCATAAAAGAGTAGCCATCATAGCGGACGGCTCCACCGCCATAGGTGGATATCCACACAAAGCCCTGACTGTCGACAAAAAACTGATTGACATTGTTATGGGGAAGTCCTGCGGAGAGGTCGAGATGGGATATCTGATAGTGCTCCGTCAGCAGATTCTGCGCTGACAGAGGACTTGCCAAAAGGACAAGCAACGACAGAAGAAGGTAGACTCTACGCATCATATAACTGCGCAAAGATACGAAAAAACGGGAGAAGAGCAAAATTATATCCTATTTTTCACACCTTTTCCCCGTATCTTCCTGCCACACCAGCAGACTGTTCCCAAAAGTTTCTTGGCAAGAAACTGGTAGTTTCCTAGGCAGAAACTGGCAGTTCCCATGTAGGAAACTGACAGTTTCCACGTAAGAAACTGATAGTTCCCAGTGCAGAAACTATTTGGGAACTCCTATCAGAGACAACAAAAAGTGCGCCCCCAGTTGGGAGCGCACCCTATGTATTCATGTGATTTCCTTAATTAGAATACGTAAGCGATACCTGCCTGGAAGACAGGACCATCAAACTTCATCTCAACCTCGTCCTTGGTCTTCTTATTGTACTGGTACTTGATATCCAGATTAATCTTTACGTTATCTGCTACATAGTACTCAATACCAGCACCACCTTGGAAACCAAAGATAGACTCAGAGTCACCATCTCCATGAGTCAAAGCAAGATTAGCGCCAACCAATGGATATACGTTCAGACCCTCGCTAATGGGAATCAGATACTGCAAGTTCAGGTCAATATCCATCACACCAGATTTGTAAGAATAATCGCCCAATGGACCAAGATCGAGATCATAACTCTTTGCAAACCAGTAATTGTACGCAGCCTCCAAGCGGAAACTCTCAACAAACTCGTACTGAACCTTTGCACCAATTCCGAATGGGTTGTAACTGTCACCATAAGCAGCAACACCAACATTAGCACCAACTGCGAACTTTCCCTGTGCAAACGCGCCAACGCTCATGAGCATCATGGCAGCGATCATCATCATTTTCTTCATAATCGAATTCTTTTTAGTGAATAAAGTGAATTAACTCTGTCGCAAAGATAGGATAAAATTTTTAAACTGCAATAAAATTTAAATAATTTTAATAGTTTCCTAACGCATTTATGCTCTGTGGCATCCAGACCTCCATCAAACCAGGTCCACGGTGATTCCAAGCATAGTAAGGTATCATCGTCAGTGTGGCAGGCTTGACGACAGCCTCCCCTTGAGCGTTCTGCTCTACTGCCTGACCCGCTACGCTGATAGACTTCACGTTGAAATTCACCTCACGATTGCCACGAATCTGGCGATCTGCCACTTGGAACTTCGGTTGACGGGGCATCAGGAAATCGAAGAGATTGAACTCCTGATTGTCGGCACCCTCCGCACAATATACTAACGGTCCACGCTCAACGGCAATGCGACCACGGTCGTCTGCGACACGATGGTTAGCCTTAACGGTGCGTACTGGCATGTCGAGATGGACAGTCACCACATCACCCTTCTTCCAAGTGCGGTTGATGACACAGTAGCCGTTTTCTAATTGACCATTGACTGCCTCGCCATTCACCTTCACCTGATAGCCAGGAAGCACGTCATCTGCGAAACGATACAGATCACTAGGCACTGGTCCTGCGATTGCCCAACCAGGAATGCGGATGGCAAGACCAAACGCCTTCGCCTGATTCTTCTGTATCTTGATGGTGATATCACCGTCCCACGGGTAGTTCGTCTGCTGCTCCAGCACGACATCCTTGCCCTCCACCTGCATCGTCGCAGTATTCCCCGTGAAGAGGTTGACATAGAGGTTACGATCCTTCACGGCATAGATATAGCCAGGGAAAGAGGGGATAAAACGGCAGAGGTTCGATGGGCAGCAGGCACAACCGAACCAAGGCTGACGCTCTACGGTATTGTCGGCATTGAAAGCGTATTTGCCATCACTCGACAACGGATTAGGATAGAAGAAGCGTCCACCGTCTACTGACATGCCGCTGATGACACCATTATACAAGGTGCGCTCCATGCAGTCGATATACTTCGCGTCGCCATGCAGGAGGAACATACGATGGAAGAGGTAGACCATCGAGATAGCGGCACAGGTCTCGTTATAGGAAGTGAGGTTGGGCAACTCGTAATCGCCGCCGAAGGCCTCGCCCTGATGGCGGGCTCCTACTCCACCTGTGATATAGTATTTCCTCGACACGATATTGTCGTAGATGGTGTCAATCGCCTTGATATAGGCTGAGTCGCCTGTGATAGCGGCAACATCCGCCATACCGGCATACATATAGCCCGCACGGACGGCATGCCCCCAAGCCTCAGTCTGTGCCACCACGGGCTTGTCGCTCTGGGAGTAGATGTCATGTCGCTGGGTCTTGCCACGATAGTCCAACAGGAACTTCGCCTCGTCGAGATACTTTCTCTCTCCTGTAAGGATATACAGACGAGCCAATGCCATCTCCGCAATCTGATGACCAGGTACGACACAGGCCTGACCAGGGTTAGGTCCCACCTCACGAATCACACAGTCAGCATACCGCTTGGCGATATCCAGGAACTTGGCAGAGCCTGTCGCCTGATAGTGGGCACAGGCGGCATCCACCATGTGTCCGAGGTTATAGAGTTCATGACTCAGGATCTCCTCCACCTCCCAACGCTTCTTGCCAGACCACTGATGCGGGTGCGCCGGGTTGATGGTACGAGCGGTATAGAGGTAGCCGTCAGGCTCCTGAGCGGCACCCACTACATCGAGCACGGAGTCGATGTAAGCCTTCAACTTGTCGTCGGGATAGGTCTGCAGCACATAACTGGCTCCCTCGATGGTCTTATAGACATCCGTATCATCAAAGGAGAAACCCATAAACTTGCTCACATCCCATTTAGGGGTGTTCAGTCCCTCATGTCCCGGGTGCTGCAACGTATAGGCAGCCATCGAGAAATTCTCGTAGCGATGCTCGCTCTCGCATTTCGAGAAAGCGAGGGGAATCGTCACCTCGCGAGCCGCCTTGATGCGGTCGCCCCAGAAAGTGTTAGGGGTGACTTTCACTGCTGTGAAAGGTACTTGGCTAATAGGATAGCCGTTACTACGGTTCTCGGTCTTTGCTTTCGCCATACTGCTTGCCGCCACCAGCACTGCAAGCATTGTGATAGTTAGAATTCTTTTCATTCTTTTTAATGGGTTTGATGGGCTTCATAGGCGCCATTGATAATCTGATTGCAAAGATACGAAATATTTCTCATTCGTGTTGTCTCTATGGGTAATTATTTCACGACACTTGCTATCGCGCGTACCTTATTATATATTATAGCACACAGACCACGATTTAACAAAACGGAAGTTTTTTAGCATAATATCACATAAAATGGGTAGAAAAACGACGAATTTGTTAAATTCTTGCATAAAAATGAGCGTTTTTCTAAAATTTGTTTGTTGTTTGCAAATATTTGTTGTAATTTTGCACAATCTTGTGTATTCAATAATTAATCATCAATAAGAGAGTGTTTATGAAAAAACGACTAACGATGTTTCTCGCCTGTCTCTTCATGAGTCTTGGCTTTGCCTTTGCCCAGCAGAAGATTACAGGAACCGTTATTTCTGCCGAAGACAATGAACCTGTCATCGGCGCAACAGTTACGGTGGCAGGAACAAAGACAGCCACAGTCACTGATTATGACGGTCATTTCACCATCACCGTACCAAATGGTAAGAAACTTGTGATAAGTTACGTTGGTATGATAACAGAGACCGTCGCGGCGAAAAATGGCATGAAGATTACCCTTCAGCCCAACGCCACAGAGTTACAAGAGGTCGTTGCCGTAGGTATGATGAAACAGGACAAGCGCTTGTTTACTGGTGCCTCGTCAAAGATTGACGCCGAGAAGACCAAACTTGCTGGTATGGCTGATGTCAGCCGCTCGCTGGAAGGTCGTGTCGCAGGTGTTCAGGTAACTAACGTGTCTGGAACGTTCGGTGCCTCACCGAAGATTCGTGTCCGTGGTGCCACGTCTATTTATGGTAACTCCAAGCCCCTGTGGGTCATCGACGGTGTGATCTATGAGGACAATGTGGATGTGACTGCCGACGAACTTGCGTCAGGTGATGCCAAGACACTGATTTCCAGTGCCGTGGCTGGTCTGAACTCTGACGATATTGAGTCATTCACCATCCTGAAGGACGGTAGTGCGACCTCTATCTATGGTGCCCGCGCCATGGCTGGTGTGATTGTTATCACCACCAAGAAGGGAACCGCAGGACGTGCTTCTGTCAACTATACTGGTGAGTTCACCACCCGCCTGAAGCCCAGTTACCGCGACTACAACATCATGAACTCGCAGGAGATCATGGGTGTCTATCAGGAGATGGAGAACAAGGGATGGCTGTCACTGGAGAATCTTGCCAATGCAGAGGACACTGGTATCTATGGTCACATGTATCAGCAGTTGCGCAGATACGACCCGTCGACAGGTACCTTCGGACTGGAGAACACCCAGGCTGCACGTAATGCCTACTTGCAGGCTGCCGAGTTCCGCAATACCGACTGGTTCGACATGCTCTTCTCCAACAGTGTTCAGCAGAACCACTCTGTCAGCATCTCCGGTGGTACGGAGCGTATGCAGAGTTATTTCTCCATGTCATTGATGAACGACCCTGGACAGTATATCAGTGCCTCTAAGGTGCGCCGCTATACTTTCAACGGCAACACGTCGTATGATATTCTGAAGAACCTGACCGTTCGTCTTGCCGCTCAGGGAAGTTACCGTAACCAAGAGGCTCCTGGCTCACTGAACCAGAGTGTCGACGTGGTAACGGGTGAGGTAAAACGTGACTTCGATATCAACCCGTTCAGTTTCGCCATGAATACCAGCCGCTGTCTGGACCCCAATATCAATTACACCCGTTTCTACTCGCCGTTCAATATTTTCGACGAGTTGAGAAACAACTATAACGACATTGACGTCAATGAGTTGATGTTCCGCGCAGAGTTGGAGTACAAGCCTATCAAGACCGTCACGCTGACGGGACTGATTTCTACACGTATGTCAAGTACACGTCGTCAGCACAATGTGATGGACAACTCCAACCAGGCTAACGCCTACCGTGCTGGTACAGATGCTCAGGACGACAACTCTACCGTCCGTTACAGCAACCCCTTGCTGTACACAGACCCGGACAACGAACTTGCCATTCCTGAGTCTGTACTCCCCGAGGGTGGTATCAAGTATGAGTATAGCGACAAGATGCGCTCCAACAACTACCGTTTCATGGCTGAGTACCGTGATGTGTATAACGAGAAGCACGTCGTGAACGCCCTGCTGGGTTCTGAGTTGTCTACCGTACGACGCACATCCACCAACTGGACAGGTTGGGGATACCAGTTCAACAATGGCGGTATCGTCTATACCCCTTACCTGTGGCTGAAGCAGATGAACGAGGAGAACACCGACTATTTCGGCGAGTCGTTCACACAGACTAATACCCTTGCCTACTACGCACAGGCAGTATATAGTTTCGACCAGCGTTACACCATCAACGGAACCTTCCGCTACGAGGGTACTAACCGTTTGGGTAAGAGCCGCCAGAGCCGTTGGTTGCCTACTTGGAACATCTCTGGTTCATACGATATCACCAACGAGCCGTTCATGAAGAAGACTGAGAACTGGCTGTCACAGTTGAAACTGCGCGCCTCCTACTCTCTGACGGCTGATACAGGTCCCTCGTATGTGACCAATGCCATGGCTATCTATAAGACCAAGAACACATGGCGCCCCTTCACTTCTGCCGCAGAGTCACAGATCTATATCTCCGACCTTGCCAACAGCGAGTTGACCTACGAGAAGAAGCATGAGTTCAACATTGGTGTTGACATGGGCTTCCTCCGCAACCGTATCGCCTTTAACTTCGACGCATACTGGCGCAACAACTACGACCTGATCGGCGCGGTATTCACACAGGGTGCCGGTGGTCAGATCCAAAAGATGGCGAACGTTGCCGACATGAGTTCTCATGGTATTGAAATTGGTCTGTCTACTGTCAACATCCAGACTCCGAAGTTCCAGTGGACCAGTGACCTCATCTACTCTCTGGCTAAGAACAAGATCACGACGCTGGAGACTTCCAGCCGTGCCGTCGACTTGGTAAGCGGTCAGGGATATGCCCTTGAGGGTTATCCCGTACGCTCTATCTTCAGTTATAAGTTTGCCGGTCTGAACGAGGAGGGCCTTCCTATGGTATACAATGAGAAAGGTGAGAAGACTGTTGGTGATGTCAACTTCCAGGAGACTGAGAATCTGGAGGACTTCCTGATCTACGAGGGTCCCTCTGACCCAACGTGGTATGGTTCACTCAACAATACCTTCACCTTCACTGACAACAAGTTCGGTAAACTGAACCTCGACGTGTTCATCACCTATAGCGGTGGTAACGTCGTACGTCTCGACCCAGTATTCTCTTATGCATATAGCGACCTGTCGGCACTTCCACGTGAGTTCAAGAACCGCTGGATGATGTCAGGCGACGAGAGCGTGACGAATATTCCTGTCATCGCCTCCCGCAATCAGGTTGACCGCTATGGCTCTACTACACTGCGTACCGCTTACAATGCCTACAACTATTCTGAGGCACGTATTGCCAAGGGCAACTTCATTCGTCTGAAGGAGATTGCGCTCGTCTATACTTTCCCGCAGGGACTGCTCAGAAAGACTGGTCTGCTGAACACAGCCTCTATCAAGTTGGCGGCTACCAACCTCTGTCTGCTCTATGCCGACAAGAAGTTGAACGGTCAGGATCCTGAGTTCATCAACTCCGGTGGTGTTGCCTCACCTATCACAAAGCAACTGACAGCAACCATCCGTCTGGGATTCTAAGAAAGGTAAACATGTAAAACGGTAAAAAAGAAAAGAATGATGAAAAAATATATTTTCGGATTGGCACTGATGACACTGGGAATGGTGTTTGCCTCCTGCGAGGACAAACTCGACGAGGTGCCCGACAACCGTACCGAGATAGACACTCCGGAGAAGTTACAGTTACTGCTCGTATCTGGCTATCCCCAGTCAGTGCCTGCCGTCATCTGTGAGTTGAGCGGTGATAACTTTGTCGACAACAACGTCGTGAAGCCCGGCATCCACCGTGCACCCTATAAGGACTTCCATGAGGAGGCCTACGCATGGAAAGACATCAACAACTATGGTACTGGTGAGGACGACACTCCCTATCAAGTCTGGGAACAGTACTATCAGGGTATTGCCGTGGCAAACCACGCCATCGCCGCTATGGAGAAGATGAGCAGTGACCCTGCTAATGATCTGGAATTGTCCCACTCTTGGGGCGAGGCACACGTATTGCGTGCCTATCTGCACTTCGTGCTGCTCAATGTCTTCGCCGAGGCTTACAAGGATGAGACTCAGAGCCGACAGGATCCTGGTATCCCCTACGTGACAAAGCCGGAGACCGTAGTGAACGTCAACTATGGTGATGACGAATACCGTCATAGCGTCGCTGAGACTTATGACCTGATTGAGAAGGATCTCTTGGAGGGTATCAACCTGATTGACGACTCTAAGTACAAGGTTCCCGCCTACCACTTCAATACGAATGCCGCTCATGCCTTTGCCGCACGCTTCTATCTCTACAAGCGCCAGTATGAGAAGGTCATCGAGCACGCTGACGCAGCCCTGGGCACCAATGCAGCCTCATCACTGCGTAAGTGGCAGAATATCAGCACCAATACGATTGATGCGATGCTCAACTCGTACAATGACGAGACGGCTCCCTGCAACTTCCTGCTGCAGACTACCTATTCGCTTCAGGACCGTCTGCTCTCCGCTATTCGCTTCGTCATCAACGACGGCAACAAGGCAGAGAATGTGAAGTCATCGAAGAACGTCATCTATGGTGGCGGTCCTAACTGGAGCAACCGCTTGCCAGCCTACGACGGTAAGATCTACCGCTACGGTGAGAACGACGATGGCTCATGGCTGTTCCGTGTCTATGAATACTTCGAATACGACGATAAGATTGCAGGTATCGGTTGGGTACATATCATCTACCAGCCCTTCACCGCTGAGGAGACCCTGCTCTGCCGTGCTGAGGCAAAACTCTATCTCGAACAGACGGCTTCCGCCATCGAAGACCTGAACACTTGGTCTGCCTCCAAACTGGCACCTAATGAGTTGACACAGGATCGTATCAACCGTTTCTATGCTGGCGATGCCGCAAGCAACGACTATGTGGAGGAACTGAATCCACAGAAGATGTCCTCAGAGTTCAAGGAACTGACTGGCGACGACCTGTACGTGCTGCACTGCATCCTGCACTTCCGTCGTGTGGAGACCATGTTCGAGGGACTGCGCTGGTTTGACATCAAGCGTTATGGTATCACCGTGCACCATGCTTACCGTGGTCCGTTGGACAAGACCATCACTCACGACTACCTGCAATGGAACGACAAGCGTCGTGTGCTGCAGATTCCTAATAACGTGATCTCGGCTGGCTATCCAAGCACAGACCGTTCCACGCATGTTGACCAGACGACACCGATGATGTCGCAGCCCCTACTTGCAAATTAACCAAAGAAAGGCAAACAGATATGAAAAAGATACTATATATCATGAGTGCGGCAGCCCTGCTGCTAACTTTCGCCTCCTGCGGTAACGACGATGATTTCACAGAATCTATCTTCGATACCACCACGCCGGTAGTAGACCCCAACCAGTCGACCTACGAGTTCGACCAGTGGCTCTATGACAACTTTGGAAAACCTTATAACGTGGAGATCCAGTATAAGTTCAACCTGCCGGCATCAGACTACAGTTTCCAGTTGGCTCCTGCTGAGTACAAACGCTCACAGTTGCTCGCCCACTTCATCAAGTACCTGTTCTACGACGTGTACACCAAGTATGCCGGTGAGGACTTCATGAAGCAGTACGGCCCCCGTATCTTCCACTTCATCGGTTCGTCAGGCTATAGCCCCCGTACTGGTACTGAGGTGCTCGGACTGGCATCTGGCGGTGTGAAAATCACGCTGTATAACGTCAATGAGATGAAGCCTTATACGGAAGATATGACCTATAATGCTAATGATATTGAGACCATCAACGAGCGTTGTTTCCATACGATGCACCACGAGTTCTCACATATCATGCACCAGACAAAGACCTACCCCGTTACCTTCGGACAGGTCACCTCTGGTACGTATGACCCCATCGATTGGCATGAGCGCGACTCCGTGTCTACCCATCAGATGGGCTATGTCACCCACTATGCCTCTTCGGCAACGTATGAGGACTTCGTGGAGACCCTGTCGTGCATCATCACTGATAACGACTACCGTTGGATGATGCGTATCATCAACGCCTGCGCTCCTGGTTTCCGTCAGGGCGACAAGGAGGAGGTGCTGGAGTTCATCAAGAAGTTAGGTATCGACAAGGACAAGCCTGGTACCCACTGGAACAACTTCACGCTTTATTCTGAGACGGAGTACAGCAGTGAGACAGGAACCTACGAGCCTTCTGACCGTATTGTGCTTGATGTACACCGCAGCACAGAGACTGTCATCAATAAGGAATATACTGCCTACGTAAGCAGATTTAAATATACTGAGTTAAAGAAGTTCACCTCTTTTGATGAATTCCTCAACTGGGTGACCGTGACAAGCAACGAGTCTATCACTGGCATCAACGCTATGCTGAAGAAAGTCTCTATTGCTACCGCTTGGCATAAAGAGAAATGGGGTCTGGACACCTTCACAATCCGTGAGGAGGTGCGCCAGCGTCAGAACGCTATCAATGACTACCTCAAGAACGAGGTGACTATCTACGAACTTAAATGATGTGAACACGATGAAGAAGATACAATTATACCGTTTCATGTTCCTCGCCATGCTGCCAGCCCTGGTGTTGACATCCTGCCGTTTCGAGGACGATGACTATTTCGGAGAGTCCGCCGCACTGCGTATCGAGCACGAGAGTCAGGAACTTCAGAAGTTGCTGGTCGGTGCGCCCAATGGATGGGTGATGCAGTATTTCTGTGGCACTGATGTCGCACAGTTTGAGGGATTCAACCTCTTCGCCCGTTTCGAGGATAGCAACAAGGTAACCTTGGCAGGCAACCACCGTTTCCTGCGCGACGGCAATGCCAACAAATACACTGAGGCAAGCAGTGTCTATGAGATGCTGAAGGAAGACGGTCTGGTGCTTGCCTTCAATGTATGGAACGACGTGCTGACTCCGTTTGTAGACCCCGTTGCCTACGGTTACGCCCCCAGAAACATCGTCAAGGATGGTGTGGGCATGGAGGGCGACCATAACTTCGTCGTTGTCTCCAGTAACGAAGATGAGGTCATCCTGCGTGGTGAGCGTCACAGTGCCGAGGTGCGCTTAGTAAAGTGCGACCGCTCTTGGGAAGACTATATCGCTGATACCGATGAGTTGAAGAAAAGCATCACTAACTCAAGCATCAACGACTACTATGTGGTCAATGCTGACAATGACACGCTATATTTCCAAGGACTGCGCAATGGTCGTTTCCTTTATACCGATAACCTCGACAAGACAAAGTCCGTCAAAGTTGACTCCCTTGCCTGCGTCTTCACCCCTAATGGCTTCCGCACGGAGAGAGAAGACAGCATTGAGGCTTATAAATTCCATGAGTTCACACTTGCTGAAGACAAAACTTGTCTGACGAACGAGGACGGCACGGTAAAAGTCATCGCCCGTTGGGATGCGTATATCGTCAACCATACTGCGGTATGGAAGATGGATCCATCGCTGTTTACTGCTGAGCAGACCTCTCTCTTCAACCAGATTGACGCAGAACTGAAGAAGAACAACGCCAACTGGTCTTTGGAGAGCATTGGTATTGGTAAGTCTACAGGTAGTGGTTCTGTCATTGGTTTAGTGCTTACCTTCTACACCAACACTGCAAAGACAAGGACAAACACCGCTGGTCTTTCTATGACGATGTCCTGTCCTGAGTATGGTCAGATAGCCATCACCAGCACTACAGAAGATAAGATTGACAAAAACATGGAGAGTATCAAGAGCAAAGCCACGGACATTGAGACACTCTGTCGTAGTTTTGCTGCTCTACTCAATGGTACCTACCAAATGACTCCCGATGATTACTTCCTGCCAACCAGCGTACAGTTTGAGGCAATTAGTGGAGGAACATCATTTAAATTGAATTAAAATTAAATATAGTACTAACTAAAAAGAATGATTATGAAAAAGTTTTTACTTTTTGCTGCTGCGGCAATAGTGGCTGTATCAGTAAATGCACAGACTGTCAAGAAACATATGGCAGGCAAACCTGTAGCAAAAAATCAAGTTGCGCAACCAACTAACATCAAAAAGTATGAGGTTGCTGGGGCTAAATTCGGTGTAAGTCCTGTTCTTGACAAGACTACCAAGCAGTTCAGACAACTCTCCGCAAAAGAGATGAACTCTTTAAAACCTATTAAGAAAGAGTTTAAGGCTGCACGTGCAGGTGCTGTACAAGAACTCTATAATGGTAGCGGTACACTTCGTTCCACCAATGAAGCAACGCAGTGGGAAATGGCTGCAGGTACAGGTACATTAGATGGAGAAACTGTAACCCTATTACAAAATGTTATTCCTGACATCTTTGGATTCGAGGGTGGCGTAGTCGTTGAGTATACTCTTAACGAGGGTAATATCGTTATCCAGCCTCAACTTGTTGCCTCTTTCCCTTCATCCCAAGCACCTTCAGGAACATACTACCTTTTCTTGGAGTCTGCGACATCTAACGATGGTTCTATCACATTGACATTAGACGATGAAGGAAATATTACTGGAACATACAGTATCATATACAGTGTTTATCCTAACGAAGTTTATAACTATGATGAGTGGGTTGGCACCTATGATGGTATTCAGAACGCACAGTATGTTGTTCCCGGCAGAGAAGTGGCTCCTATTGTAAGTTTTGAACCCTCAACTCTCGTGCTTTTCAATGGCTTAGGTTTGAATGGATATTCATTCAACAACAACCTTGCCATTACAGGAGCAAATACGAATACCGTGTTTGCTAATCGCACTACCAATCCTGCAACAGCATGGAACTGGACTGCCTATGATGCAGCCCAAGAGACTGACGAGAATCCTGAAGTAGTTCTTACGACAGGTACTGACAAGGACTTCAGTTTAGCCCTCAATAGTGGTGACATAGCAAGAAATGTCACTTTGATTGGTAAGCAGGGGGAAAAAGTATCCGATCCTTTCACCTTTGGTGTTGGTAAATCCCTGAACTCTGAAGGAACTGGTTATCAGTATTCTGATTGCTATCTCTATGGTGGTGGCGGAGAGAGACTGCTGAACAATGAGACTCCTGCTATATTAACCCGTCAGGATCCTGATGGTGACTTGACGTTCTACACCAACTGGGCAACACCAGATAAGGCTTCTAACGCAATGAGTAAAATTTACATTTATCATGAGAAGCCTGCTACTCCTCTGTTTATCACTGGTGTAACATTGCCTTTGGTTAGTTTTACTGCTCAAGATGACTTTAATCTGCACATCAAACTGGTAAAAGTTACTTATCCCGCCAACGCAACCAGACCTACTTTAGGCGAGGTGATTGCCGAGGGTGATGCAACCACAGAAAATATCAACGCTGATTTTGATATGGGTCTTACTGGTATCGAGATTCCTCTTTATAAATCTGATGAGTCTGGTCTTAGTGAAGACCTTGACTACCTCTTCATTGAGGATGAGTTTGTTATTGTCATTGAGGGATGGAACAATGGAACATTCTCAGGTGTTCTGGGTTCTCAAGACGCTCCTCTGGACAATGCCAGAACATCAACTTGGTTTGAAATGGCAGGGGAGGATGGTACCATGTACGCATACACATCATGGAAGACCTCTCTATTTGTAGGTCTCATGGGTGCTACCTATGGTTATCTTGACACAGAAGATTCTAAAGATATTACTATTCCTGAGGCAGGCGGCACTGTATCAATTAAAGTTCATCCGATGTACTGCAACGACGAGGCAGATGAAACTGGCTCAAAGACCCGCCTGTGGTTAGATGAGTATGTAGAGGACAACGACATCCCCGAGTGGCTGCAAGTTGGTTTTGCCAACGAGGACTATGACGAGACCTTTACTTTTGACTTGGTATTCCAGGCAGAGGCTCTGCCCGCAGGCACTGAGGGTCGTCAGGCTACTATTACCTTTATGCAGGAAGGTGCCAAGTTAGAGGTAACTGTTACTCAGGGTACTGTAACTGGCATCAATGTAACAACAAAGACTGTGAAGACTGGTAACACTCCTGCTTACAACCTCGCAGGTCAGCGTGTTAACAAGAACTTCAAGGGTATCGTTGTGAAGGACGGTAAAAAATTCGTGGTTAAGTGAGAGAAATGAGAGTTTACTCTTATTTCCGAACGTGAACGAATTCGACGAACGTCAAATTCG
>JAFTGH010000061.1 GCA_017458005.1 Prevotella sp.
TGGGGGTAATCTGCTTTGCCATTATGCTTTCTCAAATTTTACTTTCTGACTGATGTTGTCCTTAATCATCGTGATAATCATCTTGAACGGCTCCACGGCATTGACGGCATGGGGCGCATTGGCAGGGATGATGAACGTCTGGCCAGCCTCCAGTATGTGGGGCGTACCGCTGACGGTAATCTCCATCCGTCCGTCGATGATTTGCAGCACGGCATCAAACGGTGCCGAATGCTCCGACAGTTGCTGACCCTTGTCGAAGGAGAACAGCGTGACGCTGCCACCCTCGGTGTGAATGAACTCTTTTGAGACGATGCCACCCTCGGCATAGTCGATTGCGTCATTGGCTATGAAAGCCTTTCCTTTTTCTATTGTTGCCATAGTGTTTTTATTTGGTAAATAAATTCCGATTTATCTATCTTGAAATCGAGAACAAAGGTACTGTTTTTCCACGAACTTTCGCAACCGCAGGCAGAAAATCTTCCGATATTTAACGTTCTGATGCCTTAATCTGGACAATAAAGAGGACGCTCATGGCCGACGGAGGTAGGTTCGGTGTGCCCAGAATAAAGAGTCGTATGGTCTGGCAAGGCGAGGACTCGTCCGACAATGCTGTTATATAAATCGACCTCGTTTCCACCGATATATTGTGTGGAGCCAGGACAGTCACGGAAGATGGTGTCACCAACAAAGGCAATGTGGTCTTGCTGACTGTAGAAGACGACGCTGTCTGGGGTATGTCCTGGGGTGTGGATGACTTTCAGAGAGGATGACGGATTTGCCTCCAGACGGATGATGTCTCCATCTTCGAAGTACTCAGCGTCAGACAGCAGCACATTCCTACCACAATAGGCACTCAGGTTCCAGCGGGTGTCTGTCAGGTATTTCTCTCCATCACGATGGATGCAGTAGGGTATGTCCAATGTCTGGGCTACCTTCCCTACGGCACCCGTGTGGTCAAAATGACCGTGGGTAAGCAGGATACGCTCTATGGTCCAGCCATTCTCCGCAATCTTCTGCAGGATGCGACCTGCCTGTGCGCCAGGGTCGATGAGGAATCCGTGGCACGTCTTGTCGTCGATGTAAAAATAGCAATTGACGGCAAAGACATCCTTGACAACTATCCTACGAATCATATCCTGCAACCCTCTGGTCCACACTGGTGTGCATCCTCACTGACGGTATTCTCCTGTTGGTCTTTCAGAGCCTTTTCCAGCGTATGCTCGAAAGCACTGACAGACAAGGCACCAGGGATAACGAACTTGCCGTTGAACATAAAATATGGTACACCATGTACGCCGTACATCATGGCCTCACGCTCATCGAAACGCACCTCTTCGTCAAACTGGTTCGACTCTAATACAGCCTTTGCCTCTGCCTCGTCCATGCCAGCCTCAAGAGCAACACGCAGCAGCACGTTGTGGTCTGCCAGTTTCTCGTTGCGTGTGAAATAGGCATCAAACAGCAGTTCGCTCACGTGGTCTTCCAGCACTGCATCGTGCTTGGTTTGTGCCAGTTTCGTCAGTCGGTGCGCATCACGGGTGTTGGTGTAGAGCGTCGTGGCATAACGGAAATCAATGCCCTCGTCGATACCTAACTGCGATATATGGTCAATCTGCTGTTGGGCATCCTCTTTCGAGAGATGATACTTCATGGCAAAACGGTCAACGGTGATGGTCTCCACCGTTTTGGGTGCACTAGGGTCAAGTTCGAAGGCTCGTGTCTCTATTTCCACCTGATTCTCCAGTCCCAGTTCTTTGATGGCTTTCTTCAAACGGGTCTCGCCGATGTAGCAGTAAGGACAAGCATAGTCACTCCAATAAACGATTTTCATCATAGTTTTCTCCTTTTCTTTAAAATTCACGCTGCAAAGGTAAGGAGTTTCAGCGAAAGTTTGTATATTTGCATTTGGGAATGATTCGATAAGATTTATCGAAAAAAACGATAAGGCATGGAATTGAGACAATTGAACTACTTTGTAAAGGCCGCTGAGACAGAGAACTTCTCCATCGCAGCCCAGGAATGCTTTGTGGTACAAAGTACGCTTTCGCAACAGGTCAGGCAATTGGAAGATGACCTCGGAGTGCAACTCTTCGAACGCATCGGAAAGAAGGTGTCGTTGACAGAAGCAGGTAGACAGTTCCTGCCGTTTGCCCGTCAGACATTGGAGTATGCCGAGCAAGGCAGGCAGCAACTTCACGATATGGAAGGGCTGAAGACGGGAAGACTCCGAATCGGTGCAACATACGGTTTGTCCGTATTGCTCACCAAGACGATGCAGAGATTCTGTCCGCAATACCCCGACATCCAGTTTGATGTCCGTTTTGAACGTGCTGACGAACTGATAACACTGCTGCATAACCGTGAGATAGACTTTGCGTTGACCTATAATCTTCTGGAAAACGAGCCGTTGCTGGAGGAGATTCCACTGTTTGAGTCACGCTTATGTGCCGTTGTAGCCGAGGAACACCCTTTGGCAAAACTTGGTGAGGTGAAACTCAGCCAACTGAAGGCTTTTCTTACAGCCGTTCCTGCCAAGGGCATGAATGCCCGCACGATGCTTGATGGTCTGCTTCGTAATCACAGTGTTGACTTGAAGCCTCTCATGGAGATCAACGAGATTTACACGATGATTCACATGGTAAAGTCGTGCCACCTGATAGCCATTCTCTCCGAGTCGGTCATCTACGAGGAAGAAGGCTATAAGGTCATTCCAATTAAGGAAGCCAAGGAAACCATGCACGCCTCGCTGGTGTATGTCAAGGGGATGTATCAGCGCAATGCCGTGAAGGAATTCTTCAGGCGGATGCAGATATAAATTCTATGATTGCACTGACAAAGTTCTTTTATTCGTCAGGTTCCCTGGTCCATTGCAGACTGCTTACATCAATACGACCACCGTCTGCGAGAGCCACTTTTACATTGTCTACAGAATCCATATCCGATTCTTTGTTGTCCTGTTGTTTACATGCTGTGAGCATACAGCAGAAACATAATAAAGAGAAAATGATTATACGCATATAAGATAATGTGGACACGCTAGTCTCACTTATGTCTGTTTGCCTCTCCGAAGATTAGGCGATGCAAAGATATGCACTTTCTTTGAAACTTCCAAAAAAAAGAGTGAAAAGGGAGAGATTTTTGTGTCAAAGTGTGGTCTGTTTGCAGATTTTTCACTACCTTTGCACCATTAATTAACCAAATTACCAACTATGGGTTACAATATCAAATTCAGTGTGCATCGGAACCCTCAGAAAGATGGAGAGGGGAACGACACGTATCAAGTGAGACATGAGACGAGTGAGACAGTGGGGAAGGCTTATTTCCTGCGGCATCTCAAGAACTGCGGCACGTTCCGACCAGAACTGATGGAGGCGGCATTGACCGTCTTGGAGCGTGAGATTATCGCACAGTTGACGGACAACCTGCGACTGCACTTGGAGGGACTGGGCACGTTCTACCTGAAACTGGGCTTCAGGCGACGCTATGACGAGTATGGTCATGAACTGAAAATCCAGTTCACAGACCCTGCGAAGATCACGGGTAACGACGTGTGCATCGACACGGTGGGATTTACCCCAGACAGGCAATTCCTCAAACAACTGAACGAGCACGGCTACCACTTCGTCAACGCCACAGGCAGAGGACGGGTAGGGCACTCTACCCAACAGACGGAGGAGCAAATCAAAAAACGACTCGACGAGTGGTTTAACGATCATGAGATGCTGACTTGTCGACAGATGATGTACTTGTTTGGAATAACAAAATATATGGCTCGAAAATGGTTAGACCGTCTTTGCACCAGTCCTTCTCCCTATCTGATCCCAAAGAAGGTAAGCAATGTCGTGTCATATCTGCCAAGCACCAGAAAGTAAGGAGGCATCCTAAGCAGTTATAAGTGCCATTGTATTCGATGTGAAGAGCCATTGTAATCGATCGTTACAAGCATCCAAGCAAACGGTTGACTCCAGTCAACCAATCGTTTGACTCCAGTCAACCGATCGTTCGACTCTAAGTCAACCGCTTGTTTGACTCTAAGTCAACCGGCATCTACCTGTAGTTTAACGATTTTAGTTGACTACTTGTAGTCTTACTCACAATAAGGGTTGACCCTGGTTAAACTTAATTTTTAATTCACGTTGACTCGACTTTACGTTAGTCATAATTTGGGTTTACATCAATACATCGAAACAAA
>JAFTGH010000062.1 GCA_017458005.1 Prevotella sp.
GGTCTCGGCATCTTCCCGCTGCTTTTCTTTCCACCTCCGCTCTTCCTCTGCTATTTCTATGAGATAACGGTGTTTCTTCTTGTCTTCCAACAAGAACTTAATGTACTTCTCATAGAGTACCACCTTATATATATAAGAGAAGTAGGGATTCTCGGCATCATATATTGTATTTTCTTTTTTGAATGCCTGAATGTCTGCTTTTAACGGATTACGATACCACTTATTAACAGCATCAGGGCCAATGTTCTCTATAAACAGACTGTCCCAAATGAAATCAGGTTTATCGAGAGCATCTTGGATATGCTTCATATAAGGACATTCAGCGTAGGTGTCCGTTAGAATCTTTACCGCTTTGGCATATTCGTCTTCTTCCAACTTAACCATATACTCGTCAGATGCACCCTCGGCAGTTCGCATCAGACGTTCTTCAAGACTATCAAGTGCTGCTTTTACAAAAGTCTTGATAATATTCTCCTTTTCATGTATGACTGGTTCCCAACAATTCTGTGATTCCATCTTATCCTGCATTTAATCTTTTCGGAGTGCAAAGGTACTCAAATTATAGTAGAATAAGAACAAACAAGAGAAAAAGAAGAAAAGATTAACAGTTGGTCGCTTTTCTTATTCTTGGTTAAGATTAACACCTAATTAACGCCCTTTAAAAGAAAAATCCTCTGTAAATCACTGATTTACAGAGGATTTCAAAAGTTTCTTCGTAGTCGATAGGGGAATCGAACCCCTATGCCAAGATTGAGAATCTTGTATCCTAACCATTAGATGAATCGACCGAGTGGCGAATGCAATCAAGTTAACTTGAATTGCTGAAACACGAGGGAGATAGACCGAAGGTCAATCGACCAAGCGAGAATTGCCAATATTTCAAAGAATGCTCTCTCAGAGAAATCCCCTCGGTAGCGGAAGGAGGGGGATTCGAACCCCCGGTACGGGAACCCGTACGGCAGTTTAGCAAACTGCTGGTTTCAGCCACTCACCCATCCTTCCTTAAGGACTCTGGAGTTCGAAACCGTGGGGTTATCTCCTTGATTGCGGGTGCAAAGGTAATGCTTTTATTTCACTCCTGCAAATTTTTCAAAGACTTTTTTCGTATCTTTTATGATTTTGCGAGGAAGAGCGGCAGACGGGACTCGAACCCGCGACCCTCGGCTTGGGAAGCCAATGCTCTACCAACTGAGCCACTACCGCAAAGCAAAAGAGCCAGATGACTCTGACTCTCCTTACCCGAAAGAGCCGATAGCCGGACTCGAACCGGCGACCCACGCATTACGAATGCGTTGCTCTACCAACTGAGCCATATCGGCAACTTTAAAGATCGCATTGCTCGAAAGCGGTTGCAAAGGTAATATAAAAATTCCGTATCGCAAAATTTTTACCTAACAAAGTTACTCCCGTTTTTCTATGCACCCGGTTAATCCTTATCCTCCAATAAGGCAGAGGTGCGGACACGACTTAACGTCTCTGGTGTCATTTGCAGGTAACTGGCGATATAGACCAGCGGGGCACGAAGCACCAGTTGCGGACTGCGCTTCACGAGTTTGGCATAACGGTCCTGTGCCGACTCGAAGCGAAGCATATCCGCATGGATCTGTGAGAAGATCAGCGACTCCTCCAGTATCTTACGATAGAGCATCTGGATATTAACGTTCTTGATAGCCTCACGCTCCAAAGCCTCTTTCGGAAGGGCATAGATAATGGTAGGCTCCAAAGCCATGATCTGCAAGTGGGTAGGCTCCTCCTTGAAGAGACTCTCGATACACATACAGATGGTGTTCTCGGTAGCCATATACTCCGTGAGTTCCTTGCCGTTCTTGAAATAGAACTGGCGTACCAGACCCTTGACGACCCAGTAGATATTCCTACATACCTCACCCTCCTTGAGGATGATCTCTCCTTTCTGATATTTCATAGGCACAAGAATACTCTCCAGCACGTCAAGTTCGTCGTGTGTCATTGTGCTGTAGCGTCTTGCCAGTTCGCGTGCCACGTCTCGTGGTGTCAGTCCAAGTGTTGTCATGTCTTTAGTGGATTTTCAGTTTCTATTTGTGTCCTTTTTAATCTAACTTCAATACAGCGAGGAAGGCTTTCTGCGGCACTTCCACATTACCAATCTGCTTCATGCGCTTCTTCCCTCGCTTCTGTTTCTCGAGTAGTTTACGCTTACGGCTCACGTCACCGCCATAACATTTGGCGGTCACGTCCTTACGTACCTGTTTCACCGTCTCACGGGCAATGATCTTCGCTCCGATGGCAGCCTGAATAGCGATGTCGAACTGCTGACGTGGGATGAGTTCCTTGAGTTTCTCGCACATCCTTCGTCCAAAGGTCACCGCATTATCCTGATGCGTCAACGTCGACAGGGCATCCACCGACTCGCCATTGAGCAGGATATCCAACTTCGCCAGTTTGGAGGGGCGGAAGCAGTCGACATGGTAGTCGAACGACGCATAGCCCTTAGAGATAGACTTCAACTTATCGTAGAAGTCGATGACGATCTCGCCCAATGGCAGCATAAAACGCAGTTCCACACGGTTGCCACTGACATACTGCTGGTCGATGAGTTCACCACGCTTGTCGAGGCAGAGCGTCATGATAGGACCGATATAGTCGGCTGCCGTGATGATGCTTGCCTTGATATACGGCTCCTCGATATGGTCGATGAGGGTGAGGTCAGGCAGTCCCGACGGGTTATGTACCTCTTTCACCCCACCCTGCTTGTCGTAACACATATAGGTCACGTTAGGCACAGTGGTTATCACGTCCATGTCGAACTCACGGTCGAGACGCTCCTGCACAATCTCCATGTGGAGTAAGCCAAGGAAGCCGCAACGGAAGCCGAAGCCCAGTGCCACTGAGGTCTCCGGTGTGAATGTCAGCGAGGCATCATTGAGTTGCAGTTTCTCCAGCGATGCGCGCAGGTTCTCATAGTCTGTGGGATCGATGGGATAGACACCTGCGAACACCATCGGCTTCACCTCTTGGAATCCCTCGATGGCTTTATCGCAGGGGTTCGCCACACTGGTGATGGTATCACCCACTTTCACCTCCTTGGAGTTCTTGATACCGCTGATGATATAGCCCACATCACCAGTCCGCAACTCCTGACGGGGAATCATATCCATCTTCAGCACGCCCACCTCGTCAGCGTCATACTCCATGCCCGTATTGAAGAACTTCACCTTCTCACCCTTGCGGATGGTACCGTTCTCTATCTTAAAGTAGGCGATGATGCCACGGAACGAGTTGAATACCGAGTCGAAGATCAATGCCTGCAGAGGAGCGTTGGCATCACCCTCCGGATGAGGGATGCGCTCTACCACGGCATCAAGAATCTGCTCTACGCCCTCGCCCGTCTTACCACTGGCACGGATGATGTCAGAAGGATCACAGCCTATCAGGTCCACAATCTCATCCTCCACCTCGTCAGGCATCGCACTAGGCATGTCGATCTTGTTGATGACAGGGATAATCTCCAAGTCATGGTCAATAGCAAGATAGAGATTGGAGATGGTCTGCGCCTGTACACCCTGTGTGGCATCAACGACCAACAGCGCGCCCTCACAGGCGGCGATGGAACGGCTCACCTCATAAGAGAAGTCCACGTGTCCCGGAGTGTCAATCAGGTTCAGGATATATTTCTCACCTTTATACATATACTCCATCTGTATGGCATGACTCTTGATGGTAATGCCACGCTCCTTCTCCAGATCCATGTCGTCCAACATCTGCCCCTCCGTCACCTGAATCGTCTTGGTGAATTCAAGCATACGGTCAGCAAGTGTCGACTTACCATGGTCGATATGGGCGATGATACAGAAGTTTCTTATATGCTCCATGAGTTCGTATATGTACAATCTTTTGCAAAATTACGAAAAAAAAATGAGATACTTCCCAACTTATACGATTTTATTTTAGTAATTTTGCAGAAATTATGAACAAACAACCCTGAACAGATATGAGAGAAACCTTTCGAACACATTTTCCCTTAGCGATTCTCGCTGGTATTTGCATTGCCATCGGAGGAACGGTCAACCTGCGTGTAGGCGGGGTTGCCGGTGCCGTGCTCTTCGCCTTCGGACTGACCACCGTAGTCTATTACGGATTGAAACTCTACACAGGAACGGCAGGTTTCATCCGCCGTCATGGTGACTGGGGCATGCTCGCCATTGTCCTCTTGGGGAATATCGTTGGCTGTCTGCTGTCTGGTTTGATGATTCGCTATGCGCAACCAGACTGCGTGGAGAAGGCTGGTGCCATCCTTGCCGGCAGACTCGACAAAGGAGCATGGGCTTGTTTCCTCCTTGCCATCGGATGCGGATTCATCATGACAACAGCGGTAGAGTTTGCCCGCAAGGGAAAGATGCTGCCACTGCTGTTGGGTGTCCCCGTCTTCATCCTCTGCGGCTTCGCCCATAGCATCGCCGATGCCTTCTATTTCCTCACCGCCCCTTGGGAGCAACTATCCAATCCGATGGTGCTAGTGGTATATGTGGCAGAGGTACTGGGTAATTTCGTAGGTTGTAACCTCTATCGTTGGGTAGCCCCACAAGATGTAAGGATATGAGAAAGATGATGTTGCTGATGGCAGGTCTGCTACTCCTCACAGCCTGCCAGGAGACGCTCGAGGAGCGTTGTGCCCGTGAGGCAAGGGAGTATTCAAGGAAGAACTGTCCCGCCCCTATTGCCAAAGGAGTGAGGATTGACAGTCTAAGTTTCGACAAGGTGACGCACACCTTAACATATTCGTATTCACTGGAAGGTGTCATCGACGACTCTACGGTCATCCATCAGAACGACCCCACGGAGTTGATGCTTCAGCAACTGAAGAACGCCACGGCGATGAAGCCCTACAAGGAGGCGGGCTATAACTTCCAGTACATCTATTACTCGACAAAAGACAAGGGTAAGAAACTCTTCGAGGCTACCTTCCAAGAAAAAGATTACCGTTAGAAGCACTAGGCTTCTAACGGTTGTTTTTTCAGTTCCTCCAATGCCCTGCACAACTGGTCAGGACAACTGGTGTTCTTCGTCCCGCAACGGATACCATTGACTTTCGAGATGACATCATCTATCTTCTGTCCGCGCACCAGTTGACTGATGCCCTGCAGATTGCCGTTACATCCTCCGAGGAAGAACACCTGCTGGATAACGTCATTCTCATCGCAGGTCACATCGATCATCTTTGAACATGTGCCATGCGTCTCGTACATGATATGCTTGGTTGCCATTACTCCTCGACAATCTCAGGTTTCATGTTGGTGTATACCGTCTGAACGTCGTCGAAGTCCTCCAACTTCTCGATCATCTTGTCGATGGTCTCACGCTCCTCGGGAGTCACGTCCTTCAGGTCGTTAGGAATACGGGTGAACTCAGCACCAGTCACCTCGAAGCCATTCTCCTCCAGGTGTTTCTGGATAGCGCCAAACGACTGTGGGTCGCCATAGATCGTGATGCTGTTCTCCTCCTCGTCCTCATCGAACTCATCCTCTACCCCATAGTCAATCAGGTCGAGAATCAACTCATCCATATCCAGACCGTCCTTCTTCTTGAAGGTAAACACAGCCTTATGGTCGAACAGGAACGACAGGGATCCCTGGGTACCTAAGTTACCATTGAACTTATTGAACACGGAACGGACATCACCCACGGTACGGGTGGTGTTGTCGGTCAGCGTGTCTACGAAGATAGCAACACCGTGAGGACCATATCCCTCGTAGGTCACCTCTTTATAGTCGCTCTGGTCCTTACCCATCGCGTTCTTGATGGCACGTTCGATATTGTCCTTCGGCATGTTCTCACGTTTTGCATTGGCGATGATAGCACGCAATGCAGGGTTCATGTCAGGCTCTGGACCGCCAGCCTTCACGGCAATGGCGATCTGCTTACCAATCTTGGTAAAGGTCTTAGCCATGTGACCCCATCTCTTCAGTTTCGCTGCTTTGCGATATTCAAATGCTCTTCCCATTGTTATTTAATTTTTTGCGATATTTCGATATTGCGATATAACGATATTACGATATTGCGAGAGTTTTAGCGAAGTTCGGCACCGAGTTTCTGCTTGAGATTGGCGATGAGTTTATTCATGATAGCCTCAATCTGCTTGTCGCCCATCGTCTTCTCCGCATCTTGCAGGATGAAGTTGACGGCATAACTCTTCTTGCCGGCTGGCAGGTTCTTCCCCTCATAGACATCGAAGAGTTCCACCTTCTTCAGCAGTTTCTTCTCCGTCTGACGGGCAATCTCCTCAATCTGCGCAAACTCCACGTTTTGGTCGATGAGCAGGGCGAGGTCACGGCTGACTGCAGGATACTTGGCAATCTCCGTAAAGAGCACCTTCTGGTTACGGATGAGTTTCATCAGTGCCGTCCAGTTCATCTCACAATAGTAGACGGTGGTATCAATATCGGCAGCCTTCTGCACTTTCTTCGACAGCACACCCATCTCGATGAGTTGTTTGCCACCACGATTCTCGATGGTCAGACCCGCAGAGAAGATGTCGTTCTCAGACTTCTTACGTACCAGCATACCGGGCTGCACGCCAATACGAGCAAGGATGTTCTCCACATAGGCGCTCAGTTCGGCAAAAGAGGAGTCCTCATTGGCATGAGCCCATGAGCCTTCTACACGCTTACCCGTCAGCCACAAGCCGAGGTGGTATTCCTCCTTGTATGCCTGCATGGGGTTCTCATCGTTCTGCTTCTCTGGTGAGAAGAAATAGACATTACCGAACTCGAAGAAGCGGCAGTTGCCGTTCTTACGCTTCGCATTATGCTCAATACTCTCCAGTCCACCATAGAGCAGTGTCTGGCGCATCACATTCAAATCGCTGCTGAGAGGGTTCATGATATGTACGAGCCCCTTGCCCTGTATGTCGTCGTAGTATGACGACTTACTCAACGAGTTATTCAGAATCTCGTTAAAGCCCTCGCCCACCAACTGCTCACTGACGAGGTTGGCGAGTTTATGCTTCTGGTCTTCCTCCCCCTTAATGACGAGCGAACTCTTCAACTGGGTAGGAATCTCCACATTATTATATCCGTATATACGCAGGATATCCTCCACCACATCACAAGGACGCTGTACGTCCACACGATAGGCAGGCACCTTGAGGGTCAGTCCCTCGGCATCTTCCTGCATGACTTCCATCTCCAAGGTCTGACAGATAGTCTTGATGGTATCAGCACCTATCTCCTTACCAATCAAACCGTGAACATAGTCGTATTTCAACTCGACGATAGGATCCTCTATCTTCTCGGGATAGACATCGCATATCTCCATCGACACCTTACCGCCAGCCAGTTGCTGACACAAGATGGCGGCATATTTCAGTGCCTCAATAGTGCCATTGGGATCGACACCACGCTCAAAACGGAAGGAGGCGTCGGTGCTGAGTCCATGACGACGTGCCGACTTACGAATCCAGGTAGGATGGAAATAAGCACTCTCCAACACCACGTTCTTCGTGGTCTCGTAGGTACCACTACCCTTTCCGCCAAAGACGCCAGCGATACACATCGGATCCTCAGCATTACAGATGGCAAGGTCACGGTCAGAGAGTTTATGCTCCACACCGTCCAAGGTCTGGAAAGGCGTACCCTCTGGCATCGTCTTCACCACGATCTGATGCCCTTTCACCATGTCTGCGTCAAAACAGTGCAGAGGTTGTCCGAGTGCCATCATCACATAGTTCGTGATGTCCACAATATTATTAATAGGACGCAGTCCGATGGTTGTCAGTTTGTTCTTCAACCACTCTGGGCTCTCCTTCACATCACACCCGGTGATGCTCACACAGGCATAACGCTTACAAGCCTCCGTGTTCTCTATCTTCACCTCGACGGGCAGGTCGTGATTGTCCACCTTGAAGTCTGCGGTAGAAGGCTTATGGGTCGCAGTCTGGTAACCGTTCTGCTTCAACCATGCATACAGGTCACGTGCCACGCCCCAGTGACTCAGCGCGTCAGCACGGTTTGCCGTGATATCCACCTCGATGAGCCAGTCGCTCTCCAAGTGATAATACTCAGCGGCAGGCTGACCGACGGGTGCATCCTCCGGCAACACGATGATACCATCGTGAGAGGTACCCACGCCAATCTCGTCCTCAGCGCAGATCATACCGTTCGACTCTACGCCACGCAGTTTCGACTTCTTGATGACAAACTCCTGATCACCATCATACAGCACACAGCCCAAGTCTGCGACAATGACTTTCTGACCTGCGGCGACATTAGGGGCGCCACATACAATCTGAGAGGGCTCGCCCTTACCCAAATCGACAGTTGTCACGTGCAGATGGTCTGAGTTGGGATGTGCCTCACAAGTGAGCACCTTACCTACATACAATCCTTTCAGTCCTCCTTTGATACTCTGGACTTCCTCGAGTGCGTCGACTTCCAGACCTGTTGATGTCAGGGCATCACACACCTGCTGTGGTGTGAGGTCAAAATCCACGTACTCCTTCAACCATTTATAAGATATATTCATTGCAATGAAATGTTTTTTCGAAAATCGGATGCAAAGGTACAAATAAGTGAGAAGAAAACCAAATTTCTTCACCTATTTCTTAATATCTATCACCATTTCACCACTATAGGATATGGGCTCACGCTGTTTCGCCCTCACGTCAATAGTGGTACTGCCATTGTCGAAGATATCAAGCATATACAAATAGGTATCCTCCTCGTTGGTCAGTTCAATCGCAATCTGGTTACGACCCTCCGCATCCTTCACGGCACTGTATCTCTCAATAATACCAATGAAGTTCAAGCCCTTGCCCCCACCGTAAGGCACTTGATAAGCCCTGCCGAAATAAGGGAGATAGGAAATCAGGGAGTCGCCCTTCACCTCCAACGAATAGGTTCCTGTCACATTCTTCGCTGGACCACGTTGTGGGTACATCATCTGAATGTCAATCTTATAATGTCTGTCATTCAGTGCGTTCGCCACAAAGGCTGCCTGCTTGGCAGCCCGCTCTGCTTTCTCCGCTGGAGTCAGTGTACTACATGCCACAAGCCCCACCACCATTATCAATAGTAATATTTTCTTCATCTCTTGTTCAGATATTAATCATATCTGCATAATCAGCAGTAGCCTCACCAAAAAACCAATTACACTCATCATCTAATTGGCTTATATGTTCCTGAGCCCACTCTACGGCTTCTTCTGATGATTTAGCCTCCACCTCCATACATCCATTATATATTTTGGTGCAATTTACGATATATTTCATACTAATAACCAATTAACAGAATCCCCTTCAAAGGTAAATGAAGGCGATTGGAGATATACAAAGTCTCGAGGAAAGTGAATACTCTATCAAAATCATTATGAGTCCTATACTTGTTCCTAACAGCAAGCACAAGATATTCAACGTCAAACATCATACTCGCCTCAAATATATCCTTCAAAAAACGATGGTTCTCTGTAGCCTGACCAGCCTCAACTTCTATTACTATTCGCCCATCTTGACTGAGGGCATCAGCATAGAAAGATTTGTCAATTCTGTTATCAACGCCAAAGAGGACTGGTACATCAATCTTTGCCTCTTTTGTCTTTCCTGTCTCAACAACAAAACCAATTTGCTCAAAATACGGGCGCAAAATGGCAAGCACGTCATTACTTACCAATTCATTCGTATCAGACGATATCTTATCATTAACGACATTAAAGCAATCAACAATCTGACGCATTTCTTCCGTCAGACCACGAGAACGGGGGAAAAACTGATATTGTATCATAAAAAAACGTTATAATTTGAATATGCACTTCAAAGGTAATAAATTCATCCTAAAGTGTAGTGCTTTTAACAAAAATTTAGGCTGATTTAACAATGAGACACCTCCTCTTAACGAAGGCGGCACATCCTGCCCTCGAAGCCCGTACCTCCGACCCTCGGAGGCGGCACCTTCGGCAGGCGGAGGCGGCACCTTCGGCAGGCGGAGGCGGCACCTTCGGCAGGCGAAGGCGGCACCTTCGTAAAGGGGAGGTGGCACCTTCATAAGATAACCCGAAAATACAGATATACAGATATTACAGTAAAATATAGACCTTTCACGTGCGCGCGCAGGAAAACTGAAAAATCGAAAATGAAAAGTTCCTGCGCGCGCGTATATAGAGTTTGAAAACTACTGTATCATCTGTATATCTGTATCATCCGTCACAACTCCAATGGAGTATAGGGAAGTCCCCATACCTTGGCGACAGCCTCATAGGTGCATTTGCCATCCACCATATTGACACCACGACGGAGGGAGATGTCATCACGACAAGCCTGCTGCCATCCCTTGTCGGCAAGGGCGATGGCATAGCGGAGCGTGGCATTGGTAAGGGCGATGGTACTCGTATTGGGAACAGCACCAGGAATGTTTGCCACCGCATAATGGACGATGCCGTCAACCATATAGACTGGGTCGCTATGGGTCGTGGGATGAGAGGTCTCGAAACAGCCACCTTGGTCGATCGCCACATCGACAAGGACGGTACCCTTCTCCATCAACGACAGCATATCCTTCGTAATCAGTTTCGGGGCGGCGTCGCCAGGGATGAGCACGGAGCCGATAACGATATCCGTGGTAGGCAGTTCCTGACGGATATTATGCTCTGAGGAATAGAGGGTATGCACATTGGCGGGCATCTCGGCGGCGAGTTGCTTCAGTCGGGGCAGCGACACATCCGTGATTGTCACCTCAGCACCCATGCCTGCAGCAATACGGGCTGCCGCCTCACCAACCGTGCCGCCACCGAGTACGAGGACACGGGCAGGTTTGACACCTGGCACACCAGCCATCAACTTACCTTTGCCGCCCTTCGTCTTCTGGAGATAATAGGCTCCGTTCTGCGTCGCCATGCGTCCTGCCACCTCACTCATAGGGATAAGTAGTGGCAACGAGCGGTCGTCACGCTCCACCGTCTCGTAGGCGATACATACGGCACCGCTCTTCATCATCGCCTCTGTCAGTTCCTGCTCACAGGCGAAATGGAAATAGGTGAACACCACCTGCCCCCTGCGCACCAACGGATATTCCGGCTCGATAGGTTCCTTGACCTTGACGATCATGTCGGATTCCCTGTAGACATCCTCGATGGCAGGGAGTATCTGCGCGCCTACCGCCTGATACTGTTCGTCGCCGAACCCACTGCCCTCCCCCGCAGTATGCTGTACGTAGACGGTATGTCCACGTTTGATCAACTCGGCAACACCCGATGGGGTCATGCCCACACGATTCTCATTGTTCTTAATCTCCTTTGGGACTCCTACTTTCATTGTCGTACGGTTTTAGTTAATACATAAAAACTATGTCGCAAATATACGAAATATCTGCGACATAGACAACCTTTTTACCTGAATTTTTGTTAATCCTGTGGTGCCATCTCTGGACGAGGTCCGTGTGGTCTGCCATGACCATGGTGTCCGTGATGACCGTGATGCTTTTGCATCTTCTCATACTTCTTGTACTGGTCGTCGTTGAGGATCTTCTTGAGTTTCTTGTCATACTCCTCACGCTTTGCCTTCATCTGCTTCATCTCAGCCTTCTGTGCCTCGGTGAGTTGTGGACGCTCCGGACGTTGCTGTTCTGTAGCGCCAGTCTCCGCGTCAGCCTTAGGCTTCTGTGGACGAGGACCACCCATCCTCGGACCTTTCAGTACATCCTGGTACTCCTTGTTGAGGGCGAGCACCTTTGTCTTCTGCGCGTCGGTGAGCGAGAGATGCTTCGCCATCATATCCGTACGCTGTTCTGCGGTCAACTCTTTGGGAGCCTTACGCTCTTTCTGCTCTTTCTTGCACTCGCACTTGTCATTGTTCTGTGCCTGCATCGCTGTCATCGACAGGAGGGCAACCATGGTTAATACAATCTTTTTCATCTTGATTCATTTTTTATTGTTAATATTCATGTTGGTTCTTGACCGAAGTCACTCTTATGACGACACAAAGGTACGAAAAGTTTAATTGTCTGGAAGAAAGTTTCAGTGAACTCCCCGTTTTCTTCAGCGAATCGGCAGATAAATTTGGTAATCCCGAAAAATCTTCGTAACTTCGCAGCCAATATGAAGAAGATTTGTATTATCATCACATTAAGTGCCCTGCTGCTGACAGCCTGTGGAGGCAGCAACGGGGGAAGCATCTTCGGTGGCTCGAGCATCGATATCGAGGAGGCAAAGGCGACAAAGGTAGTGACGATCACCAACGAGGACAATGCCCCTAAATGTCAGGTGAGCCTGAAAGTGAAATATGTGAAAGGCGACGACGAGCGTGCCACCGCCATCAACAACGCCATCGAGCAACGCCTGTTTATGTTCGACAGTCTGACGATGCAGCAGGCGGTAGACTCCTTTGCCACGTATTATACGACAGCATACCAGAAGAACATGGCTCCCCTCTATCGGGAGGACCGTGCCGACGAGAGCAAACGGGCGTGGTATGAATATAAATATGAGATAGAGACGGACACCCAACGGGGCAAGGACGGCTGTCTGGTGTATATCATCGACCTCGACATGTATGAGGGTGGCGCCCATGGCATCCGCCAGCAACTGGTAATGAACTTCGACGAGAAGACGGGCAAGCAGATAACGTACAATGACCTCTTCGTACAAGGCTATTCTTACACACTGAGAGAGTTGCTGCTCGACGAGTTGAAGAAACAGACGGACACCAACACCCTCGACGAGTTGCATGAGAAGGACTATCTCCTGACCATGGACATCTATCCCCCACAGAACTTCATTCTGGGCGATGACGAGATCACCTTTATCTTCAATCCCTACGAGATAGCCCCCTACGACAAGGGGAACACGGAAATAACGCTATCGTACTCGAAACTTTCGCAGATATTGAAATGAGACAAATCCTGAAATATTTCCCAGAACTAACGGAGGAGCAACAGCGACAGTTGGAGGCGCTGGATGCCCTCTATCGCGACTGGAACGCCAAGATCAACGTGATATCCCGCAAGGACATCGACAACCTCTATGAGCACCATGTGCTGCACTCGCTGGCGATTGCCAAGTTGATTCACTTCCGCCCAGGCACCAAGATTCTCGACTTCGGAACGGGAGGCGGTTTTCCGGGTATTCCCCTTGCCATCCTCTTCCCTGAGTGCGATTTCAAACTCATCGACGGAACGGGCAAGAAGATACGGGTGGCACAGGAGGTCAGTGACGCTATCGGACTAAAGAACTGCCACCCTGTGCATCTGCGTGGGGAGGAGGAGAAAGGCAAGTACGACTTCATCGTCAGCCGTGCCGTGATGCCCCTGCCCGACCTCTACAAGATGATGGGCAAGAACATCGCCAAGGAGCAGCACAACGCCCTACCCAACGGTATCATTTGCTTGAAGGGAGGCGACTTACAAGAGGAGACTCGCCCCTTCCGTAATATTGTGGAAATCAGCGATATTAATACGTTCTTCTCTGAGGAATGGTTTAAGGAGAAAAACATCATCTATCTGCCATGCTGAACATCAAACGATTCGTAGTGAACATGTTGCAGGAGAACTGCTACGTGGTGAGTGACGAGACCTTGGAGTGTGTCATCATCGACGATGGCGCACAATATCAGGAAGAGCGTGGTGCCATCAGTCACTATATCAAGGAGAACGGACTGAAACCCGTCCACCTGCTAGCCACCCATGGACACCTCGACCACAACTGGGGAAACCTTGCCCTCTATGAGGAGTTCGGACTAAAGGTGGAGGCGAGAGGCGAGGACGCCTTCCTGATAGAGCACTTAGGCAAGCAAGCCTCTGAGATGTTCGGCTTCCAACTGAATGAGGAGGAAGCCCCTGTCGGTCATTACTTCGCTGACGACGAGACCATCTGTTTCGGCAGCCACGCCCTCACCATCCTGCATACCCCGGGACATACCCCTGGGGGCTGTGTCTACTACTGCGAGGCGGAGAAGACGGCATTCACTGGCGACACCCTTTTCCGCATGAGCATCGGCAGGACAGACTTCGAGGGAGGCAGTTGGCAAGAAATGACGGAGAGCCTGCACCAATTGGCGAAACTCCCCGTCGACACCTTATTATATAGTGGACACGGTCCACAGAGCACTATCGCTGACGAACTGCGATACAATCCGTATCTGCGATAGGCGTACTATTTCGTGATTCTAAACCAGTCGGCATCCACCCAGCCACGCACCTTCTTACCTGCGGGCTCGGCAGCCATCAGACCAATCTTGGCGCCAATCCACTTGCCTTGACGCATGGTGAAGGTTTCGCCCACCTCCGTGAACTTCTTTCCGTCCTTCGACCAGGAGAAGCGCACTGCCGCCTCATGCTTGTTGGTGCCGTCACTGTTCTTACCCCCGATATAACTCACTTGCAGTCGGAGATAGACATCTCCATGCAAGGCAGGCTGATACTCAACCTTATCGATAGCAGTAGGTTTCAGCGTGGCAAGGGTCTTGATGGTCTCTGGTTTCCCCTTATCCGCATTCTTACACGTTATCTGCTGTAACTCAAACTGGTCGCCCACCCGACGGAGCACCAGTGAGGAATAGTCCATACCCATCACGATCAGTCCACCATACTGTCCCTCGTCTTTCGCCGACACACGGATCTTCGTGGTCGCGGTGAAGTTATCGGCTGGTGTCTTCTGTAACAACAGATTGCCTGCCTCCCATAGATTCTTGTAGTCGGCACTCTGTTTATGGCAGAACAGACGGAAAACGCCATACGGTGTAGGCATGCCGAAGGTCTGCTGGTAGTTGGCATGCCACTGCCATTGCTTGCCCAGCGTGATGCTGTTGAACTCATCGCTCTCCACAGGATTCTGGATGGGGTATGTCTTCCCTACATTCGGTTTCTTGTAGGTCTGCACTGGCTCCCCACAGTAGTTCTTGACGTTCTGTCCCATCGTGGGCCAGTTGTCCTTCCATGTCACAGGCTCCAGCCATACCACACGACCATACGCCTCCTTGTCCTGGAAATGCAGGAACCAGTCCTCACCACTCTTCAGGTGTACCCAGCCGCCCTGATGAGGACCATTGACATTGGTCTTCCCCTGGTCGAGCACCACTTTCCACTCATAGGGTCCGTAGGGCGACTTCGAGCGCATGGCGAGTTGATGACCGACAGGGACACCGCCTGCCGGACACATGATCCAATACCAACCGTCACGCTTGTAGAACTTAGGACCCTCGGCGGTGCGGTTAGGGGTACCGTTGCCATCGAACACGATGACGGGATAGCCTATCTGATGCATACCATCGGCTGACATCTCACGAACCGTCAGCACAGAATTGAACTGGCAACGGGAGTTCGCCCAGCCGTTGACAAGATAGCAACGACCATCTTCGTCCCACAGTGGCGTGGTGTCAATCATGCCCTTTCCCTCGATGACACATACAGGCTCCGTCCATTTGCCTGCGGGGTTTTTCGCCGTAACGACGAAGACACCCAGGTCTGGGTCGCCCCAATATATATAATAGGTCTGGTTATACGCATTATAGCGGATAGAAGGTGCCCAGACACCATTGCCATGCTGTGGCACGTTATAACGCTCCAATGGTGGCAGTGCCTCGATAGCATAGTTGATGATCTCCCAGTTCACCAAGTCCTTGGAATGCAGGATAGGCAGACCGGGAATACAGTTGAAGGAACTTGCCGTCAGATAAAAATCCTCACCACTGGCTCCCACACAGACATCAGGGTCGGAGTAGTCGGCATTAATCACTGGATTGGTGTAGGTGCCGTCGCCATTATCCGGCGACCATACCTGCGACTTATACTGGGCGTTTACTGTCAGAGCCAGCATAGCAGCCATACATAGAATGGTTTTCCTCATAGTTTTCGTATTCTTAGTTTATAATTATTATTCTCATAATTAATACGCATCACCTTCCGAATTTCCTCATCCGGTGGCAACAAGGCAAGGGCGACATGCCCCATGGTTCTGCGGAGGTTGATCTCCACACAGGGATGCAAAAGGAAACCCTTCTCCTGCTTCACGATCATCATATCAACCCCAAAGGGTCCCCGATAGTCCTCCAAATCGAGGGTGTCACATATCCGTCTCTGGACGGCATCCAACAGGTCGAGAACTCCATAGCGGCTCATCATCTTGCGCTTGGTAGCCTCCGTGGCAAGGATATTCCCCGTATAAGCGCCATTGGTGGTATGGAAGAGGGAGAGCCCTAAGAAACGGATGCCCTCGGCTGTCGCCTCGAACTCCATTCCGAAGTCCTTCACCTTCTCATAATACGGCTCCGCCATCACCCCACCCTGCGTCCTCAACAGGTTACGGATCCATCCCCAATGGTAGTCCGTCATATCGCCGTCGATGAAACGGATGCCCCTGCCGCTACTGCTCCAAGGGGCTTTCAGCACCATACGGGGATGCTCTCTCGCCCATCGCAGCACATCACCCTCCGACTCACAGAGCACAGCCTCGCCCACAAGTCCGTCTCCCTGCAACTGCCGTAGCAGTTGGGCAGATGTCACACGATGTGACAAGCGGCGCACCATCATCACATAGTCTTCCGAAGGCAATACCGTCTTCCGAACGCCTGCACGATACAACTGATGGCAAAGGGCGGCATCCCATCCCCACGGGTCGACCATCTTCCATCTAACAGTACCTAACTGTTGCTTGGTGATCCAGTTCACAGGACAGTCCTTGGTGCGCATCGCCCTGCGATAGGCACGTGCCGCCTGGTCGGCATCCTCCACCAGCACATAATCGCCCTCCTTCGCCCACAGAGCAGGCAGAAAACCTAAATCGGCACGCAACTGACGTCCCGCATGGGGGGCGGTGAAATTGGTCAGATTACTAGCCAATGCGATATCGTGTTCGGGGTTAAACAGATGTAATATACCCATGATTTTTTGATTTTGATGCAAAAATACTAAAAATTTTCGATATTTTGCAATATAGAGTTTGCAATTTACAAGAAAAGTATTATCTTTGCATCTGTTTTAAAACAAATCTAATTTAGATGGAAGCATTCTTTCGTACGCATCGTTACCTGGTAGAGCATGTGAATGCTCCCGTTCGTCGCACCCTGATGGATGAGATCAACTGGAGTGATCGCATGATTGGTATCAAGGGAACAAGAGGCGTAGGAAAAACGACTTTCCTGCTCCAGTACGCGAAGGAGCATTTTGATATTCAGGATAAGCAATGTCTCTACATTAACATGAACAACTTCTATTTCCAGGGGCGCGGTATCGCCGACTTTGCGGGAGAGTTCTACCACAAGGGCGGACGTGTCTTGCTGATTGACCAGGTCTTCAAGCAGAACGACTGGTCGAGGGAGTTGCGCCGATGTTATGACGAGCACCCAGGACTGAAGATCGTGTTCACTGGCTCCAGTGTGATGCGACTGAAAGAGGAGAACCCGGAGTTGAACGGTATTGTGAAAAGTTACAACCTGCGCGGCTTCTCTTTCCGTGAGTTCATCAACCTGCTGACGGGCAACGACTTCAAGCCCTATACCCTTGAGGAAATACTGCACAACCACGAGCACATCATCAAGCAGATACTGCCGAAAGTGTCGCCCAACAAGTATTTCCAGAACTACATCCATCATGGTTTCTATCCTTTCTTCCAGGAACAGCGTAACTACTCCGAGAACCTGCTGAAGACGATGAATATGATGACCGAGGTGGATATCCTACTGATTAAGCAGATTGAGTTGAAGTATCTTCCCAAGATCAAG
This sequence comes from Prevotella sp., assembly GCA_017458005.1. Taxonomy (GTDB): domain Bacteria; phylum Bacteroidota; class Bacteroidia; order Bacteroidales; family Bacteroidaceae; genus Prevotella. The sequence goes on from JAFTGH010000062.1 coordinate 17,678, forward strand.
AAACTGTTCTACCAACTTGCCGAGGAAGGTCCAAAAGCACCCAACGTGAGCAAACTTGCCAAGGACATTGAGACCAGTCGCGCCACCGTCATGAACTATATCAAGTATCTGACCGATGCCCGACTGCTCAACATGATCTATCCTGTCGGTGAGGAATTCCCCAAGAAACCCTCGAAGGTGATGCTTCACAACTCCAACCTGCTCTATGCCATCTACCCCATTCACGTGGAGAAACAGGATGCGATGGAGACCTTCTTCGTCAACTCGCTATGGAAAGACCATAAGATCAACCAAGGTTCTCGTGACTCCATCTATGTCGTTGATGAGAAGATTAAATTCCGCATCTGTGATGCTGACTCTCGTAATAAAATAAGGTACGCGCCTGATATCATCTATGCCCGCTACAATACCGAGGTGGGAAAAGACAATCAGATACCTTTATGGCTGCTTGGATTCCTTTATTAACGAAACATCGTAATATCGGAACATCGTAATATCGGAACATCGTTATATCGAATATCGTAATATCGGAACATCGTTATATCGAATATCGTAATATCGAAACATCAAAATATTATTAATTTTAATTTAACTAAACAAATGGCTAAAGAAAAGAAATTTATCACCTGTGATGGTAACGAGGCTGCGGCTCATGTGAGTTACATGTTCTCGGAGGTAGCCGCTATCTACCCCATCACTCCCTCTTCGCCCATGGCGGAGCATGTTGACGAGTGGGCTGCACGTGGTCGTAAGAACCTGTGGGGTCAGACCGTTAGTGTACAGGAAATGCAGTCTGAGGCTGGTGCTGCCGGTGCCGTTCACGGTTCTCTGCAGGCTGGTGCCCTCACCACTACATTCACTGCCTCTCAGGGTCTGTTGCTGATGATTCCTAACATGTACAAGATTGCTGGTGAGTTGATTCCTTGCGTATTTGACGTTTCCGCTCGTACGCTTGCCTCTCACTCTCTCTGTATCTTTGGTGACCACCAGGATGTGATGGCTTGCCGCCAGACTGGTTTCGCTATGCTTTGCGAGGGTTCTGTACAGGAGGTTATGGATATGACCGCCGCTGCTCACCTTGCCTCTCTGGAGACCTGCGTACCATTCGTGAACTTCTTCGACGGTTTCCGCACCTCTCACGAGTATCATAAGATTGAGTTGCTCGACCAGGAGGATGTTCGTCCGCTCGTGAAGGAAGAGTATATCCAGCGTTTCCGCGACCGTGCGATGTCACCTGAGCGTCCTATCACTCGTGGTACTGCTGAGAACCCCGAGACATTCTTCACACACCGTGAGGCTTGCAACCCCTACTACGACGCAGTTCCTGAGGTTGTTGAGAAGTATCTGGGTGAGTTGTCTAAGATCACTGGCCGTGAGTATCACCTCTTCTCTTACTACGGAGCCGAGGATGCTGACCGCATGATCATCCTGATGGGCTCTGCCACTGACGCTGCCCGTGAGGCTATCGACTATCTGAATGCTAACGGTCAGAAGGTGGGTATGATCAGTGTACACCTCTATCGTCCATTCTCAGTGAAGCACCTGCTCGCTGCTGTTCCTAAGTCCGTGAAGCGCATCGCTGTGCTCGACCGCACGAAGGAGCCAGGAGCCAATGGTGAGCCTCTGTATCTCGACGTGAAGGATGCTTACTATGACGTAGAGGACCGTCCTCTCATCGTTGGTGGTCGCTACGGTCTGGGTTCACACGACACCACTCCCGCACAGATTATCTCTGTATTCAACAACCTCGCAATGCCAACTCCGAAGGATCACTTCACGATTGGTATCGTAGACGACGTGACGTTCACCTCTCTGCCTGAGGTTCCTGAGATCGCCCTTGGTGGCGCTGGCATGTTCCAGGCTAAGTTCTTCGGACTGGGTGCTGACGGTACCGTTGGTGCTAACAAGAACTCCGTGAAGATCATTGGTGACAACACGAATAAATACTGTCAGGCTTACTTCTCTTACGACTCTAAGAAGTCGGGAGGTTTCACCTGCTCTCACCTGCGTTTCGGTGACACACCTATCCGCTCTACCTATCTGGTAACCACACCTAACTTCGTTGCCTGCCACGTACAGGCTTACCTCCATATGTACGACGTTACCCGTGGTCTGCAGAAGAACGGTCAGTTCCTGCTGAACACCATCTTCGACGCTGACGAGTTGGAGAAGTTCATGCCTAACAAGGTAAAGCGTTATTTCGCACAGAACAACATCACTGTATATACCATCAACGCTACGAAGATCGCTCAGGAGATTGGTCTGGGTAACCGTACCAACACCATCCTGCAGTCTGCTTTCTTCCGTATCACGGAGGTAATCCCTGTAGAACTCGCCGTTGAGAAGATGAAGGCTGCCGCCTTGAAGTCTTACGGTGCCAAGGGTCAGGATGTCGTTGACAAGAACTATGCCGCTATCGACCGTGGTGGTGAGTATGTTCAGTTGACCGTGAAGCCCGAGTGGGCTAACCTGCCAGACGATCCTGAGAAGCAGGATGACGCTCCCGCATTCGTGAAGGAACTCGTTCGTCCTATCAACGCCCAGGCCGGTGACCTGCTGAAAGTCTCTGACTTCGCTAAGCACGGCACTATCGACGGTTCTTGGGAGGTTGGCACAGCCGCCTACGAGAAACGTGGTGTTGAGGCTTTCGTTCCTGTATGGAACAAGGAGAACTGTATCCAGTGTAACCAGTGTGCTTATATCTGTCCTCACGCAGCCATCCGTCCATTCGTTCTCGACGAGAACGAGATCAAGGGCTTCGCCGCTGCCGACGATACTATCGAGATGAAGGCTCCTGCCGCTATGAAGGGCATGCACTTCCGCATCGAGACCTCAGTCCTCGACTGTCTGGGTTGCGGTAACTGTGCTGACATCTGCCCAGGTAATCCTAAGTTGGGCAAGGCTCTCACCATGGTTGCCTTCAATCCTGATGCTGAGGATATGAAGCAGGAGGCTAAGAACTGGGAGTACCTCGTGAAGGAGGTTAAGTCTAAGCAGGATCTCGTTGACATCCGCAGCAATGTGAAGAACAGCCAGTTCGCACAGCCTCTGTTCGAATTCTCCGGCGCTTGCTCTGGTTGCGGTGAGACTCCATACGTGAAGTTGATCAGCCAGTTGTTCGGTGACCGTCAGATGATTGCCAACGCTACAGGTTGCTCTTCTATCTACTCTGCTTCTATTCCTTCTACTCCTTACACCAAGAACGAGAAGGGACAGGGTCCAGTCTTCAACAACTCACTGTTCGAGGACTTCTGCGAGTTCGGTCTCGGTATGGCTCTCGGTAACAAGAAGATGAAGGAGCGCGTTGCTAAACTGCTCACTGAGGCTTCTGAGGGCGCTCCTGAGGAGTTCAAGGCTCTCGCCGCTGAGTGGATTGCCAACAAGGAGGATGCCGACAAGACGAAGGAGATTGCTCCGAAGTTGCGTGAGGCTATCGCTGCTGGCGCCGCTAACGGTTGCGAGTACTGCAAGGAACTGAAGACCCTCGACCACTATCTGGTTAAGCGCAGTCAGTGGATCATCGGTGGTGACGGTGCTTCTTACGATATCGGTTACGGCGGTCTCGACCACGTCATCGCTTCTGGTGAAGATGTAAATATCCTCGTACTTGATACGGAGGTTTACTCTAACACTGGTGGTCAGGCCTCTAAGGCTACCCCACTCGGTGCTATCGCACAGTTCGCTGCACAGGGTAAGCGCATCCGCAAGAAGGACCTCGGTATGATCGCTACCACCTACGGTTATGTCTATGTAGCACAGATCGCTATGGGTGCTGACCACGCTCAGACCCTGAAGGCTATCCGTGAGGCTGAGGCATGGCACGGACCTTCTATCATCATCGCCTACGCTCCATGTATCAACCACGGTCTGAAGGCCAAGGGCGGCATGGGTAAGAGCCAGGCTGAGGAGAAGAAGGCTGTGGAGTGCGGTTACTGGCACCTGTGGCGCTTCAACCCGGCACTCGCTGAGGAAGGCAAGAATCCGTTCAGCCTCGACTCTAAGGAGCCTAACTGGGAGAACTTCCACGACTTCCTGCTTGGTGAGGTCCGCTACCTGTCTGTTAAGAAGGCTTATCCTAACGAGGCAGAGGAACTCTTCGCCGAGGCACAGAAGATGGCTCAGATCCGTTACAAGTCCTACGTTCGCAAGACGCAGGAGAACTGGGAGGACTAATTCCCTATCCTATCATAATCAAGTGGCGCACCCATCAGGATGCGCCACTTTTCTTTTTCTCTAATCAAAAGGATATAGTTTGCGACACTCTACGAAAGGAGAATGTAGGGGCTTCTTCTGTGAGGAGCCTCCTCACGAAAAATACCAGCCTCCTCACGGAAAACTGCAACATTATCATGCCTTCCATCACATGTTAGCAAGCCTCCACCGCAAGACTATCATGCCTCCGATTGAGGAGCGACCCCTCTCCTATGGCTGATGGGAGGCTCTCGTGTCAAGGATGGGAGGCTCTTGTCTTCACTATCGGAGCCTTTAGTGACGGAAGAAGGTACCGCCTTCGAGGGCAGGAGGTGCCGCCTAACGGGGATGAAGGTACGTGCTAACGATCTTTCGCCTACGGGCGTAAATGTTTTCACCTGTAGGTGCAAATGATTTCGGCTATAGGCGCACATATTTGCGCCTACAGGTGAAAACCTCGTTTGATGGTTTTTACTCCCCATAATACTATGAAAA
>JAFTGH010000063.1 GCA_017458005.1 Prevotella sp.
AGAGGCGTTCGAGGGTGATGAGATTACCGTTACTACTACCCCAGCAGAGGGCTTCAAACTTGGCGCTATCACGGTTAAGGACGCAGACAATGCTGAGGTTACCGTAACCGACGGCAAGTTCACCATGCCCGCGAAGAACGTTACCGTAAGTGCGACCTTCGTTGCAGTTCCTAAGTTCTACATCATCGGCATAAATAACGTATGGGATCGTACGGCAATGACTGAGATGACCAATAATAAGGAGACTGGAAAATACGAGTATGAGTTTGCTCCTACAACAACGGCTTACTTCGCATTCGCTGATTATCAGCAGACAGAAGAGGAGGCTACTGCCGATGCAGACTGGAGTGTATTCAATAGTACCTATCGCTATAGTATTGGTGAGGGTAACGTAGATGCTACTCTGGGTGAAACCAAGTCTCTTTCTAAAGTAAATGGTACTATCGTGCTTCAGCCAGGTACTTATAAGATTGTCGTTGAGTCTGACTTCAGTGCTGTGACTATCACTGGTGAAGTTGCTCCAGAACCAGAAGAGGATACTTATGTAGTCGCAGGTGCTCCCGCTTCTCTCTTCGGAACAGAATGGGATGGCACTGCAGAGGCTAATAAGATGACTAAGAACGAGACAACTGGTCTGTATGAGAAGAAGTACGAGGGTGTTGTCTTCGCTGCTGCTACTACCATCGAGTATAAGATCGTGAAGAACGGTAATACTTGGATTCCAGACGGAACGGGTAACAACCAGACTGTTGCTATCGAGGCTCCTGGTACTTACGATGTAGTATTCACCTTCAATCCTGAGACCAATGCAATTACTGGTGTTGCCACTATTGCTACTGGTATCTATGGTATCTCTGTTGACGCATCTAACGACATCTTCAGTGATGGCAAGCCTGTATACAACCTGAGCGGACAGCGCGTCTTCAAGGGCTATAAGGGTATCGTTATCAAGAATGGTCGTAAGGTGGTTGTGAAGTAACACACACTTATCATACTAAAAAGAGTGGCGATGGCTATAAGGCTGTCGCCACTTTTTTTATCTTTTGTTTGGAGGTAAGGAAAAGAATTCCTATCTTTGCAACTGAAAAAGGATTTATATGGAAAAAGATCGGGTGGCATATTGGTTGGAAATTGCAGACTATGATATGGATACAGCCGAGACTCTTTATAATGGAGGTCGATGGCTGTATGTGGCATTTATGTGCCATCAGGTTATAGAAAAAACTTTGAAAGCATATTGGTGTGCGACACAACCTGTAGACCCTCCATATACGCATAATCTTACAAGGCTTTCAGAAGGTTCAGGATTGGATGCCGAGATGGATGAGTCTCAAATTGACATCATCGAAACATTGATTCCTATGAATATCCAGGCACGCTATCCGGAATATAAGGATCAATTGGCAAAAATGCTGACCAAGGAAACTTGCCGGAATATTATTGATGAGACAAAACACTTACAACTATGGATAAAGAGCAAGCTTTAGAACTTGTACGGCGTTATAAGCAAGTGATAGCCCCTCATTTCAATAGTGGTGCTAAGGTGTATCTGTATGGTTCCTATAGCAAAGGGAATGCTAGACCAGAAAGTGATATTGATGTGGCTGTCATTGTGCCGTCTTTTGGGGACAATTGGTGGGTATGGACAAAAAGTTTATGGCATGATGTCCGCAAAGTAAGTTCTCTAATAGAACCTGTTCTTATGGAGGAGAATAGTCACTCTCCTTTATATGATGACGTAATGCGTACAGGTATTGCGATATAATTATTGAGCGGACAGCGTGTCTTCAAGGGCTATTGGCGATGGCTATAAGGCTGTCGCCACTTTTTTTATCTTTTGTTTGGAGGTTACAAATATTATGTTTACTTTTGCAGTCGATAACGTAAAAGAGAATAATGAATGGAGATAACATTGAACGATTACCACAAGAAGGTGAATGCCGAGAAGATGGCAAGTGTAGCATATTGGAAAGCGCATCCGCTTTCGCGCAAGGAGTGCTTGAGGCAATTGAGAAACTTGCGGGAACAACGGCTTGCAAGGCAGTCCAACTGGTAAGGCTACGCAAATGGGCAGAGGAGCAAGGTTGCTGGTTTAATGACCGCAGTCAGTTCGGTGACTTCTTCGACCGTGGCTCTGAGAATGAAACATATTTGTCGACCAATGGTACGGAAATTATCAAACTGAATGATTTCCGTTATTCAGATGATAATCTCACTTCGTTCTTCGAGCGTATTAAGGCTCATAACAAATATTTCCCTGATTGCTCTTATCGTATGTTGGGCTTTGCCGAAAATAGTGATGGTAAAGTGTGTGCTGTCATCGGTCAGCAGTTTGTGGCAAATGCCCGTCTTGCTACTAAGCAGGAAATCCATGACGAGTTCCTCCGTTTAGGTTTCCATCCAGAGGGTGATGGCGAATACTACACTAACGGTCAGCATGACATATTTGATGCTGTAGATGGCAATGTTCTGGTTGGAGGTGATGGTCATCTTTACTTTATTGACACCATTATTTATCCTTCTAATACAGGCGGCTACGATACCTACCGGAGCCTCTCACCTCGATTCTCTGATGATAAAGCCTGATGGCTACTAGTCAGTCTATTTCACTGGCATCAAGGTTGACAGTGCCAACGACATCTTCAGCGATGGCAAACCTGTATACAACCTGAGCGGACAGCGTGTCTTCAAGGGCTATAAGGGTATCGTTATCAAGTCATCGACGGAGTCGCTTTGACCTTGTGTCAAAGAATAGGTCGTAAGGTGGTTGTGAAGTAATTCACCTTAATTAAGAATAAAAGAAGTGGCGATGGCTATAAGGCTGTCGCCACTTTTTTTTGTCTTTTGTTTGGAGGTTACGAATATTATGTTTACTTTTGCAGTATGAAAAAGGAAATAGGTAAATGGTTCATGGATGTTGCTAAATATATAGCAACGGCAGTACTGTTAACGCAGATATTCGGAGGAATGGCTGACTCTGTGTATATCATTGTATATGCATTGATTAGTGTTGTTTTCATTTTCGCATTAGGTGTTTCCATCATTCATAGCGACGATGAGGATAAAAAACGAAAAGAACGTAACCAAAATAAAAGAAAGGACAAAAAATGAATGGAACGATAGCAATTCTTACGCTTTTAAATGTAATGGCATTGGTATGCTGGGCGTATTTCCGTATTTCAGACCGTCATAGTATGCATGTTGGAGCCGAGTAGAGTGCACTGCGGTACTGACCTGTATACAACTTGAGCGGACAGCGTGTCTTCAAGGGCTAGTAGCGATGGCTATAAGGCTGTCGCCACTTTTTTTGTCTTTTGTTTGGAATAATCAATTATTTTGTTTACATTTGCACCGAAAAAAATATTAAGACGATATGACAAGAGAAGAAGCAATGGCGAGGTTTATGGCTTCGAAAAGGAAAAAGGAAGAGAGTTTGGCTGCCTTAAAGAAAAAGGTAGCCGTTGCTTATGAGAACCAAACAGGACTAAAGGCAAAGTATATCACTACATTATGAATTGTCTATCTGCTGACTTAATAAATCAACAATCACCTTACAAAGTTAAAATAATAGATGGAAGTATAGAGTTCTATACGGATTATGGTGTTCATTATGGTGTGGAATTTGTAGAGGATGATGCTTTGCTGAGTAAAGAGGCATATCATCTTAATATCGTTAATGCCAACCATAGGAAATCCCCTAATGCCCCCAAAGTCAAAGATACCATAATATGTATTGTGGATGAATTCTTTAAGCAAAATAATACAACTTTACTGTATATTTGTGATACTGGTGATAATAAACAGTCGATGAGAAGTCGTTTGTTTGAACGTTGGTTTGAAACGTATGAGGGAAGATGGAACTTTACCTTTTTGTCATCTTCGTTGTTAGATGAAGATAATAATGTAAATTATGCTGCCATCATTCTCCGTAATGACAATCCATATTTGAAGGAAATTGTTGATGAGTTCTTAGAGACAATTCGTTTATTGGGAAATAAACCTCCCCAATTTTAATAAGCGTGTCTTCAAGGACTATCGGCGATGGCTATAAGGCTGTCGCCACTTTTTTTGTCTTTTGTTTGGAGGTAAGGAAAAGAATTCCTATCTTTGCAACGTGAAATAGTTTTGGAATGATATGACAAAGACAGAACACATAACCATCAAGAATCCATCTCGGAAGTTCGAAGAGGCTATCCGCAAGGTTGGCGTGCAGAAATATCTGTGGTTGGAAAAACTCTGTTCTGATGACACCAAGCCTACTCAAGTTGTCACACTCAGATGAACGAGGTCTACGTTATTAGAATAGAAGATGGAAGTGAATATAAACTTCAATTCACTTCCGAGGGTAGTGGACTTATAGCATCAGACTTACTAAATTCTATTAATGCGCAAGGCATTGAGGTCGTAGAGATAGGACTTGCTCGTGTCAAAGGGAATACTGTTACAGGGACTCGTGTATTAGCGCAGATTGAAAAATACATTGCAGAAATGTTGTTCTCACATCCTAATGTGATAATAAGTTTCTTCTGTGACTTCATTAATGCCATCCCATATATGAGCAAACGCAGGAAAGGTGTCACTGTTCAGCAGTATCGCAGTGAACTTTTTTCGCGTATGTTCGAACAATATGTTTCAAAGTATCATTTAGAAGGAGTCTGCAATAAGGTTGTTGTAGTTGAAGGTGTTGCTGAGCCTTACTTCTTTCACATCATTTCTCGAAGTGAGCATCTGAAATTTGCAGACATGATTGCAGAACGCCATCATGAAGATTTTGATAAGTAATAATCGAGACACCAGTGGCAAAACAAACGAACTTATACAATGGATAGAACAAATTGGCGATGGCTATAAGGCTGTCGCCACTTTTTTATTGTTAATTCATTAAAATAAACTAATGATTATTTGGGCAATAAACAAATTATTATTATCTTTGCGGCAAATATTATGAGGTGTTATATATGTTGACTGATTTAGAGTTTGCTGAAGAACAATATCGGCAGATGAATGAAATGGCAAAACATTTGGCGGAAATTATGCCGCCAAGCAAAGAAAGGGACAGGGCTATAGAGATGTGTGTAGATGTTATGGCTGATTGTCTTGCGAGAATTAGGGAATTAAAAAAGAATGCAAAATAAGCGAAAGGGATAAATTTATGAAACAACCAGTAGATTTGATAAAGGACAAAAAGTTGAAAGAGAACTTTACTGCTTATTTGAACTCAAAAAGTCCAGAAGAAAAGAGCCGTGTGGTCTCTGAGTATAGGGATTGGTTCAATGGGTTAAGTGCAGAAGAGCAAGTTGCTGCCACTACTGCTATTATGGATAATGTCAGCCATGTTGTAGCAGGTGTGCGTGATAATTTGGAAGAACTTGATAGCACTATTATAAGGAGCAAGTTGGGGGATGTCCCTCAAGCCGTCTCTCTCAGTTATATAGCAACACAATGCGGAAAAAGTAAGTCGTGGTTGTCACAACGTCTTAATGGTAATAAAGTAAATGGGAAAGAAGCCCGATTTACTCAAAGCGAGGTTAAGGCGTTTCAGGATGCCCTTCATGCCTTAGGACAAAGACTTCTTAGCATATCTTTGCTATAGGTGGGGTTCCTGTATACAATATTAATAATATTAAGAAGTGGCGATGGCTATAAGGCTGTCGCCACTCTTTTTTTCTCTTTTTCTTGGCAGTTACAGAATAAATGAGTATTTTTGTGCCAAAGAAACAACTACTTAAGGCTATGAACAAACGAAAACTGCTGTATTTTGTCTGGGCATGGTGTCTGACGCTTTCTGTGGAGGCTAAGGATATCTACGTGTCCTCTTCTTTCCATGAGCCCGCTACTGAGGGACTTCGCTTCATCTATAGTTACGATGGAGTGAAGTGGGACTCCATACAAGGAGTGTTCCTCCGTCCTGAGGTGGGAGTGCAAAAGGTGATGCGTGACCCAAGTATCGTGAAAGGTCCCGATGGCACGTTCCATCTGGTATGGACGAGTTCTTGGCGTGGTGACCGTGGCTTTGGCTACAGTTCATCGAAAGACCTGATCCACTGGACAAAGCAGCGGTTTATCTCCACAGGGATGGACGAGACGACGGTGAATACATGGGCACCGGAACTGTTCTATGACGACGTGAAGAAGCAGTTCCTCATCATCTGGGCTTCGTGTGTACCGGGGAAGTTCCCTGACTATCAAGAGGACCATAAGAATAACCATCGTTTGTATTATATGACCACCCGTGACTTCAAGACGTTCTCGAAGGCACAACTCTTCTACGACCCAGACTTCAGTGCCATTGACGCGACACTGGTAAAGCGGGGAAAGGACGACTACGTAATGGTGGTGAAAGACAACTCCCGCCCGATGCGTAATATCAAGGTGGCGTTCAGCAAGTCGCCCTACGGTCCGTGGAGCAGTGCCTCTGCGCCCTTCACGGAGTCATTTACGGAAGGTCCCTCAACAGCAAAGGTAGGTGACTGGTGGTATATCTACTACGATAGTTACCGCTATAAGATATACGGTGCCCATCGCACCAAGGACTTCAAGACGTTCCAGGACCAGACGGGTGCAGTCAGTTTCCCTGTAGGTCATAAGCACGGTACCGTGTTTATGGCAGATGAGCAACTGGTGGAGGGACTCATTAAATACAACCGTGACGTGGTGCACTATAGTGGTACGACCATCGCTCGTCCAGAGCGTCATGACGGTGGACTGAAACCCGTCGTCGGCGTGCATACCATCCAGACTATGCGAGGAGCGACGCCATGGACCTATAACCACCAGCCGATGCTTGCCTATTGGAACGGTAAGTTCTATATGCACTACCTGACAGACCCTCGCCATGAGCATGAGGCGCCTGGTAAGACGATGCTGCAGACCTCCGAGGACGGCTATACATGGACAGACCCCGTGGAACTGTTTCCTGAGTATGACGTGCCAGAGGGCTGGACGAAAGAGGGTAGGGACTTCCCGCCCGCCCACAATCTAAAGGCGGTGATGCACCAAAGGGTAGGGTGGTATGTCTATGGGGCTGATGGGTTGAATGGGTCTAATGGGCGGAATGGGCGATTATTGGCTGTCGCCAACTATGGCATCTGCCTGACCATCAAGGATGATCCAAACGATGGTAATGGTATCGGTCGTGTGGTTCGTGAGATCAAGAAAGACGGTTCTTTCGGTCCCATCTACTTTATCTACTACAACCACGGCTTCAGTGAGAAGAATACCGACTTCCCTTATTATAAGAAGAGTAAGGACAAAGGCTTTGTCGCCGCTGTCGACGCCATGCTAGCCGACCCCATGCAACGGATGCAATGGGTGGAGGAGGCAGACCGCAACGACCCGCTCATTCCCCTGAACAAGCCATATAAGGCATTCAGTGGGTATACCCTGCCTGACGGTAGGAAGGTGGCACTGTGGAAACATGCCGTCACCAGTCTCTCTGCCGACGGGGGTAACACATGGCGACTGGTCGATGTGGACGGGAAGTTAGGTTGTGACCGTGCTCCAGGCTTCGTCAACTCGAATGCGAAGATATGGGGACAGCGGTTGTCGGACGGCACCTATGCCACCGTCTACAACCCTGCGGAATACCGCTGGCCTCTCGCTATCTCACTCAGTCAGGACGGACTGGGCTATAACACGCTGTCGCTCATCCATGGTGAGGTGACACCTCTGCGTCATGGTGGACAGTATAAGAGTTATGGTCCGCAATATGTCCGTGGTATCGAGAATAACGAAATGGCTAACAGCCACATCCCCAACGACCTCTGGGTCACTTACTCCAATAACAAGGAGGATATGTGGGTGAGCCGTGTTCCTGTTCCTGTCAGACTGGAGGCAACCCGTCATGCGGCACCCTTTGGACAGGGAGTGAGGTTGGCAGACCTTACCGACTGGAACATCTATTCACCGCAGTGGGCTCCCGTGTCCCTGCAAGGGGGGTGGTTGCAGTTGAGCGACTGTGACCCTTACGACTATGCGAGGGTGGAGCGTGTGATTCCCAATACCAAGGAACTGGAGGTGGAGTTTGACCTGAAGACCGCACAGAACACCCATGGTGAACTGGATGTGGAGTTCCTGGATGACGGTGGTAATGTCTGCTCCCGTATCGTGGTCGACTCCACTGGAGCCATCCGTGTGAAGGGCGGTGCCAGATATGGCACTCTTTTGAGACACTATGAGGCTGGTCAGGTTTATCATATCAAGGCGAAGTTATCTGTTGCTTTGCATCGAGCCACTTATGAGATAAGTGAGGTAGGGAAGGTAGGTGTGGCAGGGAAGTGTGAGCGACAGTTCGACACTCCCGTGGAGAGCATCAGCCGTATCGTGTTCCGTACGGGAATGCCCTTTGACAAGCCCGACATCAATACCCCTGCCGATCAGGACTTTGACATGCCCCGTGCCGACGAGAGCGACCCAACAGCGTCCTTCGGTATTGCGAATGTCACCTCCCGTTCTGTAGACGGCAGTGTCACCGCTGTCCTCGATTACGATGACTATGCGCACTATGCCGACCATTTCAACACGATGGAGGATGAGAATATCGTCACCACCATCCCCAATGCGCAATCCTCGGAATGGATGCGACGGAATATCCCGCTGTTCGACTGTCCACAGGAGAACTTTCAGGAGATGTATTACTATCGCTGGTGGACCCTGCGCAAGCATATCAAACGGACTCCCGCAGGCTATGGCATGACGGAGTTCCTCGTGCAACGCTCCTATGCCGACCGCTATAACCTCATCGCCTGTGCCATCGGACATCATGTGATGGAGAGCCGTTGGCTGAGGGATACCACCTATCTGCATCAGATACTCCATACTTGGTACTATGGCAATGACGGTAAGGCGATGACGAAGATGAACAAGTTCTCGTCGTGGAATCCTGCCGCCGTGCTGGAGATGTGGAAGGTACAGGGCGATACGACCTTCCTGTTGGGTCTGAAGCCACGACTGGAAGAGGAATATGCCCGTTGGGAGCGTACCAACCGACTGGCGAACGGTCTTTATTGGCAAGGTGACGTACAGGACGGTATGGAGGAGAGTATCAGTGGTGGACGTAAGAAGCAATACGCGCGTCCTACCATCAATAGTTATATGTATGGTAATGCCAAGGCACTTGCCGTGATGAACCGTATGACGGGGGAGACGGCAAAGGCGACAGACTATGAGTTGAAGGCTGACACGCTGAAGAATCTCATAGAGACCAAGTTATGGAATGAGCAGCAGCAGTTCTTCGAGACACATCGGGGTGACTCCTCGTCAAATGTCCGTGAGGCGATAGGCTATATCCCTTGGTATTTCAATATGCCAGATACAGGCTCGAAATACGAGGTCGCTTGGCAACAACTAACTGACGAGAAAGGTTTCTCGGCACCTTACGGACTGACAACGGCAGAACGTCGTCACCCGCTATTCCGTAGTCATGGCTTCGGCAAGTGTGAGTGGGACGGCGCCATCTGGCCTTTTGCCACAGCGCAGACACTGACGGCACTTGCCAATTATCTGAATAGGGCTAACGGGTTGAATGGACTGGATGGAGTATTCTTCCGTCAGATGGAACTCTATGTGGAGTCGCAGCATCATCGTGGACGACCCTATATCGGGGAATACCTCGACGAGACAAATGGTGCTTGGCTGATGGGTGATCGTGAGCGTAGCCGCTATTATAACCACTCTACTTTCAACGACTTGATGATTACGGGTATTTGCGGACTCCGTCCTCAGGAGGATGGTAGTATCGTGGTGAATCCCCTCGTGCCACAAGACAAGTGGAACTACTTCTGTCTGGACGGTGTCTGCTATCGTGGACATACGCTCACCATTCTCTGGGACAAGGACGGACAACGCTATCACCAGGGTACTGGTCTTACCCTGATGGTAGACGGTAAGATTGTCGCAAATCGTAAGGATATAGGATTATTGAAATATGAATGATATGAAGAAATACATGTGGAGGGTAATGGTTATTTTACCTTTTTACCTTCTTACCATTTTACCTTTAAGTGCTCAGACCTACGAAAACCAGTTCCGTCGTCCAGTGAGTGATGTGATGCAGGACGTGGCAAAGCGTTTCAACGTGCGGTTTAAGTTTGATGCGAATGTCGATACGGCGGGAATCACTCTGACCTATGCCGACTTCCGCATCCGTCCCTATAGCATCGAACAAACGCTTGACAATATCTGTAAGCACTTCGACTGGAACTGGTGGAAGCAGTCGGGCAACCTCTATAAGATCAAGCGTTATGAGTATCCCCGTCGTCATGAGGATGAGGGACGGCAGATGCTGGACTACCTCTCTACCTTATATTCTAATAAGGAACAGTGGGAGGCACGTCGTGACAGTCTTCGTAAGGAGGTACGCCAGCGCTTGGAGTTGGATGCCTTCCTCGACTCCTGTGTCCTCGGCAAACCCTTGCTCTCGAAAGTCCGCAAGCACGATGGGTACACCACCCAGAATATCTGTATCGAACTGACTCCTGGTCAGCACCTTTTCGGAACTATCTATGCTTCTACGAGGAAAGGCAAGCATGCCCTGATTGTCTGTCCTGACGGTCACTGGCCTTTGCGCTATCGTAAGGATGAGCAACAGCGGTTGGGGACACTCGCACGGATGGGTGCTGTCTGTGTGGACTTCGACCTGTATGGCTGGGGCGAGAGTGAGAAAGAGGTGGGCGCAGAGGCACACCATACCAGTCGTGCCCATGTCTATCAGGCAGCCTGTGGCTATGTGCTGTTAGACTATATGCTCAAGAACCGCAAGGACATCGATATGGAGCGTGTCGGGGTGATGGGAGGTTCTGGTGGCGGTACGCATACCGTCCTGTTGTCGCTGCTTGATGAGCGTGTGACGGCATCGGCTCCCGTGGTACACCTTGCCTCACACTTCGACGGCGGCTGTCCCTGTGAGAGCGGCAAACCCGTACAACTCAGTGGCGGTGGAACCTGTGAGCCGGAACTTGCCGCTGTGATGGCTCCGAAACCGATGCTCATCGTCTCTGACGGTGGTGACTGGACCAGTAGTGTGCCTGCCTTGGAGTTCCCCTACCTGCAACGTATCTATGGCTTCTACGGTGCCAAGGAACAGGTGCGTAATGTCCATCTTCCCAACGAGCGTCATGACTTCGGAAAGAACAAGCGACAGGCGGTATACGATTTCTTCATCGACGTCTTCGGTCTCGACCGTTCGATGTTGGACGAGAACAAGATAACCATAGAACCAGATAATGAATTAAAATCTCTATACAAATGAAAAGAATTACTATTGCCCTTCTATTTGTTGTATGCTGCGACATCGTCGTAGCCCAACAATACCGTCTCTGGTATAACCGTCCCGCAACGACATGGACACAGGCATTGCCTATTGGTAATGGCGTGATGGGTGGTATGGTCTTCGGCACACCCTCCGTAGAGCGTATCCAACTGAATGAGGAGACCATCTGGGCAGGGCAGCCGAATAGTGTATGCCATCCAGAGGCGAAGGAATACCTGCCGAAGGTACGTCAACTGATTTTTGAGGGGAAGTACAAGGAGGCTCAGGAACTTGCCAACCAGAAAGTGATGCCAGTGGGTGCCGGACAGAATATGGGAATGCCTTACCAACCTTTTGGCGACCTTTATATCACGATGGCAGGACATGCCGAATATACCAACTACGAACGCTTACTGGACTTGGATAACGCTCGTTCCTTGGTGCGTTACACCGTAGACGGAGTAGATTATGAGCGGGAGACGATAGCCCCTCTTGGCAGTCAGGTGATTGCCGTCCATCTGAAAGCATCAAAGCAAGGTATGATCTCCTTCACAGCGTATATGACATCACCCCATGAGAATGTGCTGATAGGCGGGGAAGGACTGGAGGCAACCTTGTTAGGTGTAACTTCCAAGCATGAGGGCGTGAAAGGCAAGGTACGCTTCCAAGGTAGACTGTCCGCACAGGCAGACGGCGGTAAGATCACACAGAAGAATGGTATCGTCAGTGTGGTGGGTGCCAACGAGGCGACCGTCTATGTCACGGTAGGAACGAATGTGGTCAACTATAAAGACATCTCTGGTGATGAGGTGACTCAGTCGAAAGCCCGTCTGCATACGGCAATGGCAATGGGCTATCAACAGTTGAAGGCTCGCCATGAGCAATGCTATCACCAGTATTATGACAGGGTAAAACTGGACTTGGGTGCCGATGCCTTTCCCAAGGTGTCCACCGACCAACGTATCGACCAGTTTAAGCAACATCAGGATAATTACCTAGTGGCGACCTATTTCCAATTTGGACGCTATCTGCTGATATCCTCCTCACAGCCAGATAATATCAATCCCGCAAACCTGCAGGGTATCTGGAACGACAAGATGTTTCCTGCCTGGGACTCAAAATATACGACGAATATCAATCTGGAGATGAACTACTGGCCCTCAGAGGTTACAAACCTAACGGAGATGAATGGTCCTTTGTTCCGTCTGATTGATGAGATCAGTGTGACAGGAAAAGAGACGGCAAAGAAGATGTATGGTGCTGATGGCTGGGTTCTACACCATAATACCGACCAATGGCGTATCACGGGTCCCGTAGACCATGCTCCCAGTGGACTGTGGCCAACAGGAGCGGCTTGGCTCTGTCGTCATCTGTGGGAGCATTATCTTTATACGGGTGATAAGGATTTCCTGCGTCGTTATTTCCCCATTATGTTGGAAGCGGCGAGATTCTATTCTCAGATACTGGTCAAGCATCCAACAAAGGGCTATCTGCTGATTTGTCCGGGAGAATCCCCTGAGCATGGGGGAAAAGGACGCCCAACTCCTTTGGATGCTGGTGTGACGATGGATAACCAGATAGTGGCGGAACTCTATACTAATGTGTTGGAGGCGGCGAAAGTTCTAGGGAATATAGGAGGACTAGGTGTCCTAGACACTATCCGAACACAACTCTCCCAACTGCCACCGATGCAGATAGGCAAGTGGGGACAACTGCAGGAATGGCTTGACGACCTCGATGATCCGAATGACAACCATCGCCATTTCTCCCACCTTTATGGACTCTATCCCTCTAACCAGATATCACCGTTCCGCACTCCTGAGTTATGGAAGGCGGCACGTACCTCTTTGGAGGCACGTGGTGATGTCTCTACGGGATGGTCAATGGGATGGAAAGTCTGTTCATGGGCGCGGTTGCTGGATGGAGAGCATGCCTATAAACTGATTCAAGACCAGTTGACACTGACTGCTGACACCTTCCTCATCTTCGGTGCCACCAAACAGACAGGAGGAACTTATCCGAATATGTTCGATGCCCATCCACCTTTCCAGATAGACGGTAACTTCGGATGTACCGCAGGTATTGCCGAGATGCTGTTACAGAGTCATGATGGTTTTGTCTATCTGTTGCCGGCACAGCCCTCCGTATGGAAGGATGGCAGTGTCAAGGGACTGGTGGCTCGTGGCGGTTTTGAGGTGGATATCGACTGGAAAGACGGGAAACTGACCAAGGCTGTCGTCCGCTCCCGTCAAGGGGGGCTCTGCCGTATTCGTAGCAATGCGCCTTTGAAAGGAAAGGGATTGCGGAAAACCAAGGAAACGAATGTCTATACACTATCCACCAAGGCAGGTGAGGAATATACCTTGAAAAGGTAAAAAGGTAAAAAAGTAAAAAGGTAAAGAAGTAAAAAGGTAAAAAAGTAAAAACAAATTGATATGAGAAGAGAGATGATTAAATGGGTGCAAAGGTTGGTAATAGGTATTTTACCTTTTTACCTTTTTACCTTTTTACCCTTAAATGTCCTAGCAGGCAAACCGTGGGAGAACGGATTATTGAGAGTCTCGGATAACCAGCGTTATCTGCAGTTTGAGAATGGACAGCCCTTCTTCTGGCAGGGTGAGACGGGATGGCTGTTGCCAGAGCGTCTGGACCGTGCAGAGGCGGAGTGGTACCTGCAACGCTGTCGCGAGGCAGGGTATAACGTAGTGCAGATACAGGTCATCGACGGAGTTCCTGCCTATAACATCTATGGGCAGCCCTCGAATATCGATGGGTGGAACTTCGCCCATATCAACCAGAAGGGGGTCTACGGCTATTGGGACCATCTGGACTATATCATCAACCTTGCCCAACAGAACGGTATCTATATCGGGATGGTATGTATCTGGGGCGGTCTGGTGAAAGACGGGAAACTGAGTGTGGAGGAGGCAAAACAATACGGTGCCTTCCTCGCCAACCGCTACAAAGACAAGCCCAATATCATCTGGTTTATGGGTGGTGACATCCAGGGTGATATCAAACCTGAGGTGTGGAACGCGCTGGCGACGACGATTAAGTCGATAGACAAGAAACACCTGATGACCTATCATCCTCGTGGGCGCTATACCTCAGCAAAATGGTGGGCTAAGGCTCCGTGGCTCGATTTCCATACCTTCCAAAGCGGTCATCGTAAATACGGGCAGCGCATGGGGAATGCCGACTATCCTATTCCTGACAATACCGAGGAGGATAACTGGATGTATGTGGACTCTACATGGGCATATAAGCCCATCAAACCCGTGCTTGACGCAGAACCCAGTTATGAGGATATCCCGATGGGTCTGCACGATAAGAACGAGGCTCGCTGGCAGGCATGGGATGTGCGCCGCTATGCCTATTGGAGTGTGTTTGCCGGCAGTTGCGGACATACCTACGGACATAATGCCATCATGCAGATGCTGAAACCTGGCTATCCTACCAGTTATGGGGACGCAGGGGATGTGAAGACATGGTACCAGGGACTGAACGATCCTGGATTCAACCAGATGAAATACCTGAAACAACTCATCCTGTCTTTCCCGTATTTTGAGCGTGTACCTGACCAAAGCATCATCCAGGAGAACGGAACACAGTATGACCGCCTCATAGCGACTCGCGGCAATGACTATCTGCTGGTCTATAACTACACCAGTCGCATCATGAAACTCGACCTGACCAAGATATCAGGTGATAAGAAGAAGGTATGGTGGATGAATGCAGGGACGGGTGCCCTGCGCTATCTGGGAGAGTTCGATTCTAAGGTACTCACCTTCCGTATCCATAAGGAGGGCTCAGGTATCGAGGATGGTGTGCTGATCGCCATTGACGCTACGAAGGACTACTTGCAGAAAGATCAGACACAAGTTTCTGATATGTCACTCTCTGGTAAGGCAAGAGACTTAAACGAATAGGATGATGAAAAGATATATCTGTTGGATAGCACTGGCTTTGTTTGCCTTGCCAGTAAGCGCCGCCAAGAAGAAGTCACAACCTGTTGTCAGCGTAACGGATCTCCGTACGGAGCGACTGGTCAACCCCATGACTATTGATACACCAGAACCCAGACTGGGCTGGCGTATCGAGTCATCAGAGAAAGAGGTGATGCAGACACGGTGCCACATCCTTGTGGCTTCCACCCGTGAGAAGGCGGAGGCACTGGAGGGTGACCTGTGGGATGCGACCTTAGAGGGTGACCGCTCGCAATGGGTACCCTATCAAGGTAAGGCACTGAGGAGCAACACCCGTTGCTACTGGCGTGTGAAAGTGTCGACGACGAAGGGTGAGACGGACTGGAGCGACGTGTCTATGTGGAACGTCGGTTTGTTGACGGAATCGGATTGGGGAGGCAGATGGATTGGCTGGAACCATGCGATGCCTTGGGACGTGGAGACAGAGCATAGTCGGCTGTCGGCACGTTATCTCCGTAAGCAGTTCGACTTCGACAAGGAGGTGAAGCAAGCCACGCTCTATATCAGTGGTCTGGGTATGTATGAGGTGTTTATCAATGGCAAGCGGGTAGGTGATCAGGTATTGGCACCTGCTCCTACCGACTACCGTCGTACAGTATTATATAACGCCTATGACGTGACTGGTCTGTTGTCGCAAAAGAATGCCATAGGAGTGGTTCTTGGCAATGGTCGTTTCTATACCATGCAGCAAGACAAGAAGCCTTATAAGATTACCAACTTCGGCTATCCCACGCTGCGTTTGAACCTGAAGGTGGAGTTTGCGGATGGAAGTCAAAAGACCATCTCGTCGGATGAGCGTTGGAAGATCTGTCTCGACGGTGCCATCCGTAGTAATAACGAGTATGATGGTGAGACCTATGATGCCCGCAAGGAGTTTGACGGATGGACGGAAGTAGGTTTTGATGACGCCAGTTGGAAGAAGGCGGAGCGTACGGCGATTCCCTATGGTACCCTTCGTGGTGCGATGTCTGAGAATATGAAGGTGCTCAAACAGTTGAGACCTCAGAATGTTCAGCGTAAGGGTGACAAACTGATTGTCGACATGGGACAGAACATGGCAGGTTGGTTGAAATTACGTATCTCGTCTGTTGCCGCTGGTGACTCTGTCATTATCCGTTTTGCGGAGAAACTGGACTCAACGGGTAACATCTGGGTGGAGAACTTCCGTCATGCACAGAGTACAGACCGTTACTATGCCAATGGACAGGAGCAAGGACGCTGGTGGCATCCTACGTTTGTCTATCATGGTTTCCGCTATGCGGAGGTGACAGGACTGAGGAATGCCAGTCAGGATGACTTCATCGGTGAGGTCGTCAGTGATGCCATGGAGGAGACAGGACATTTCGTCTCTACAGATAGTATATTAAATAAGGTGTACCGCAATGCCTATTGGGGTATCTTGAGTAACTATAAGGGGATGCCTGTTGACTGTCCACAGCGTGACGAGCGTCAGCCATGGTTGGGTGATCGTACCCGTGGCTGCTTTGGTGAGGCATATCTCTTTGATAACGGTCCCCTCTATGCCAAATGGGCGAGGGATATCACAGAGGCGCAACGGGAGGACGGTTGTATTCCTGACGTGGCTCCTGCCTATTGGAACTACTATAGCGATGACCTGACATGGGCTGCGGCATTGCCGATGTCTCTCTCCATGCTGCTCGGTCACTATGGCGATGAGGCTCCGTTGCGGAAATACTATCCTAACGTGAAACGCTGGTTAGCACACATGAAGAGCCAGTATCAGCAGAACGGACTGATCCATTGCGGTAAATACGGAGACTGGTGTGTACCTCCCGAGAAACAGGAACTGATACACAGTCAGGATCCGGCTCGTAAGACAGATATCACCCTGATATCCTCCGCTTATTATTATTACCTCTGTAAGATGATGGCAGGGTATGCCCGTATGCAGAAACTGGAGGAAGATGCCCAATGGTTCGAGCAAGAGGCGAAGACTACCAAGGCTGCGTTCAACAAGGAGTTCCTGACCCTCAAGAAAGGGACGACAACAGTACCCGGACATATCCTGTATCCAGACAGCACCTTCTATGGCAATAACACCGTGACAGCGAATCTGCTACCGTATTATTTCGGAATGATAGACGACCCCTATGTGAGGCAAGAGGTGGAGAAGAATATCGTGAAGGCGATCATCGACCAAGGGGCAATCACCTCGGGAGTCATCGGCACTGGATGGCTGATGCATGCGCTGACCAGGATGGGGCGTACGGATGTCGCTTGGTTGCTTGCCACCAATAAGAAATATCCCTCATGGGGTTATATGGCTGAACATGGTGCCACCACGATATGGGAACTATGGAACGGTGACACCGCCTCACCGAAGATGAATAGTGGCAACCATGTGATGCTGCTCGGCGACTTGCTCTCATGGCTTTATGAGGACGTGGCAGGTATCGGAGCCGCCGATGTGGGCTTCAAGCATATTACCATGAGACCCGATTTCTCGGTGGACGAGATGGATGATATTGATGCCAGTTACCAGTCTATCTATGGAAAGATTGTCAGTCGTTGGAAGAAGGAGCATGGGAAACTCTACTGGCACGTGGAGATTCCTGCCAATACCAAGGCGACGCTCTTCTTACCCCATGACGAGACGATGAACATAGGATCTGGCAGTTATGACATCACCCGTGACCTGCCACAACGAGGACCACAGGTGGTTGTGGATGAGTTCCTCTACAAGAACGCAGATTTCCCGCAGTGCCATTCCGCCAGTATCGTGGAGACGAAGAAGGGCGACCTTGTCGCCACCTATTTCGGAGGTACGAAAGAGCGCAATCCGGATGTCTGCATCTGGGTGAGTCGCAAACCCAAGGGTAGTCAGGAATGGACAAAGCCCCAGATGGTTGCCGACGGTGTGGAGTTACAGCCTCTGAAACCGAATCCAGAAGGAAAGGTCAGTCAGGTGACGACCAGTGCGAAGCCTGCCTTTGGCGCACAGTTTATGCCTTTGCCACAATGGGTGGGCAACAGGGGAGAGTATGCCATTGGCGACAATTACCGTGAGGCATGTTGGAATCCAGTCCTTTTTGAGACACCTGATGGTGAACTCCAGTTATACTTCAAGATCGGTCCCAATGTGGCAGGCTGGCTGGGCTGGTATGTCACCTCCAAAGACGGAGGCAAGATGTGGAGCCAACGAAAGAAACTGCCAGAGGGATTCTATGGTCCTGTCAAGAACAAGCCGATACTGAACAAGGGTCGTCTGATAGCACCTACTAGTGATGAGCGTGACGGTTGGAAACTCTATTTCGAACTGTCTGATGATATGGGGAAGACATGGCGGAGGACTGCTTTCGTAGAGGCGGATAAGAAAGTGAAGGCTATCCAACCCAGTATCTTGCTACTACCTGACGGACGACTGGAGGCGGTTTGCCGTACTCGTAGTCGTCATATTGGTGTCACCTACAGTAGTGATAACGGAGAGACATGGACGAAACTGGAGTTCTTGGAGACACCTAATAATAATAGTGGTATCGACGCAGTGACCCTACAGGATGGTACCTATGCCATGATTTGTAATGACTGGCCGATTGAGCCCACGAAGGAGAAGGGAGCCCGTACACCGCTCTCCATCCTCCGCAGTAAGGACGGCATCCATTGGGACCATTGGATCACCTTGGAGGACAGTCCTGTCTCACAGTATTCCTATCCCTCTATCATCCAGGGTCGTGACGGACATCTCCATGCCATCTATACATGGCGTCGTCAACGTATCAAACATGTAGAGTTAAAGGTAAAAGAGTAAAAAGGTAAAAAAGAAGACTATGGAAAAGTTAATCATGCATCGTGTGAAAAGGTTGATAATGGTGACAGGTGTTTTACTCCTTTACCTTTTTACCTTTTTACCTTTATATGCTCAGCCCACCTCTGTCGCAGGACTGTATCCTGTGGCGAATAGTGGTCGCATCGTGTATAACTTCAATGAGGGCTGGTGCTTCAGACTCGGTGATGTGGTGGGCGCGGAGACTACCGATTTCGATGACTCCCAGTGGGAGATGGTATGCGCTCCCCATACGGTACGTCTGGAACCTGCCGATGTCAGTGGATGCCGTAACTATCAAGGAGTATGCTGGTATCGGAAGCGGTTTGTGGTTCCTGCCGACATGCAGGGTAAGGAGGTCACCGTCCACTTCGAGGCTATCATGGGTAAGCAGTGGGTCTATGTCAACGGCAAACTGGTCAAGGAGCATTTGGGTGGTTATCTGCCTGTCACCATCAACCTCTCCAAAGAGGGAGTCAAGGCTGGTGACACCTGTCTGATAGCCGTCAAGGCTGATAATAGTGATGACAAGTCCTATCCTCCTGGTAAGAAACAGACACAACTTGATTTCGCCTACCATGGGGGCATGTATCGGGATGTGTGGCTGATCGGGAAGTCGCCTGTCCATATCACAGATGCCATTGAGCGTGGACAGGTAGCCGGTGGTGGCGTCTTTGTCCATTATGGAGATATCTCGGAGAAGCGTGCTGACATCTTTGTCGATGTGGACGTAGAAGGACAGGGTAACGTCACCGTCGTTACCCGCATCAAGGATGCGGACGGTCGGCTCGTCAAGACACTCAAAGAGTCTAAAAAGATAGCAACCTCTTCCGTCTTCCATCTGACATCATCCCTTCCGTCCCCCCACCTCTGGTCGCCAGAGGATCCTTATCTCTACCAAGTGGAGATATTGGTAATGAGTGGCAAGCAGGTGATGGATGGTGGTATGGTCCGTGCGGGTATTCGTAAGGCGGAGTTCCGTGGCAGAGGCAATGGTCAGTCCGCCAACGGCGGTTTTTGGTTGAATGGCAAACCCTATCACCAACTGATTGGTGGCAACCGTCATCAGGATTTTGCCTATGTGGGCAACGCACTGCCTAACTCCCAGCAATGGCGTGATGCCAAACGGTTGAAGGAGGCAGGCATGACCATCATCCGTGCAGCCCATTATCCTCAGGATCCTTCCTTTATGGATGCCTGTGATGAGTTGGGACTCTTTATCATCGTACCTACTCCAGGGTGGCAGTATTGGAACAAAGACCCGCAGTGGGGGGAGATGGTACACCAGAACACCCGTGATATCATCCGTCGCGACCGTAACCACCCTTGTGTGCTGATGTGGGAGCCTATCTTGAACGAGACACGCTATCCCAAAGACTTTGCGCTGAAGGCATTGCAGATTACCCGTGAGGAATATCCCTACGAGGGTCGTCCTGTGGCTGCCGCAGACCTGAACTCGGAAGGAGTGAAAGAGCATTATGACGTGCTGTATGACTGGGCAGACAATATCGGAAAGGGAGCGTTGGATACGGATAAGTGTATCTTTACCCGTGAGTGGGGTGAGTATGTCGATGACTGGTATGCCCATAACGCCATCAACAGGGCGGCACGTGGTTGGGGCGAGCAGGCTCAGGTGACGGCGGCACTCTCCCTTGCCGACACCTATGGGATGATGTATCGTGGTCAACGTCAGTTTATCGGAGGTTGCCAGTGGCATCCTTTCGACCATCAGCGTGGCTATCATCCCGACGCTTATCTGGGTGGTATCTATGATGCCTTCCGACAGAAGAAGTATGCCTTCGAGATGTTCCGCTCACAGATCGATGATACCCCGATGGTGTTTGTCGCTCATGAGATGACACAGTTCTCAGACAGTGACGTGGTGGTGTTCAGTAATTGCGACAGTGTGCGTCTGACAGCCTTTAACGGTTGGAAGTCCGCAACACTTCCTGTGGTGCACCAGCCAGAGGGAACTCCTCACACACCAATCATCTTCAAAGGCTTCTGGAACTTCTGGAAAGCACGTGAGCAGAGTTATACCAATCGTCGTTGGCAGGATGTGAGACTGGTTGCCGAGGGTATCAAGGACGGTCAGGTGGTATGCCGAGAAGAAAAAATGCCGTCCCGTCGTAGCACCAAGATACGCCTGTATGCGGATGAGATGGGAAAACCGTTGGTTGCCGATGGCTCCGACTTCATGGTGGTAGTGGCTGAGATCACTGACGATAACGGCAATGTGCGTCGTCTTGCCCGTGAGCAAGTGGCTTTCTCCGTGGAGGGAGAGGGCGAGATTATCGGCGATGCCGCTATCGGTGCCAATCCCCGTCTGGTGGAGTGGGGCAGTGCACCTTGTCTGATACGCAGTACACATCGTGCAGGTAAGATTCGTATCATCGCCCGTCCTGCCTATGAGGGTGTTCATGCTCCCATTGCAGATACGCTTGAGATAGAGAGTGTTCCTTACGAACTACCCGTCTGTGCTGCCGATCACCAGAGGAAACAAAAGTCCTCCTCTGTGACACAGAGGAAAGTGGAAGGCGGACAATCCCAGGCAACGATGTCTGACGAACAGCGTCGTAGGGAATTGGAGGAAGTGGAGAAGCAACAACAGGACTTCGGTATCGAGCAATAATGATGATTCGAATGAAGCCTTCAAACGGGTCGAATGTAAGCCACATTCGACCCGTTTGAACGTTACAAACACCTTGAAAGTAAGCCTCAAATCATTCTCTAAAAACACCTAACCTCCTAACCCAACGTGCCTCAATCCCCGATAAATAAAGGGCTCGTGCTGGGGTAGGTGTTGCTCCAACACCTACCCCACACCTACCATGACACTTGAAGTGACCCCAAAAAGTTTCCTTTCATTTCTCTCTGTCACCAGAGAGAAACGAAACAAAGAGAGAGTGCGAAAACAGTCCTGTGCTCGGGGTCGTCAGTCCGATTTTCGTAATCACTCGAAGAACGCGCTCCGCTTCAACGGCTTCTCGTATTTCGTTGCTCAGGCTGCTACGCACCCTGAGACTCAATGAAGATTCCGAAAATAGGACAGACTGTAAACACCCCTCGTGCGGGAATGTTTTCGAATAAGGCTACGCCGATCAAGGAAACTTCACGCACGAAGTGGGGTCATCGACGAAGTCGCTTATATGAGCGAAGCGAGTCTTAAGAATGTTTTCGGATAAGGCTACGCCGACCAGCGTTTAGCGTAGTCGGCGTCAAAAAATAAGGCGTCGTCCCGCCTTACCAAAACACAGGAGGGGTCGCGGTTTCTGCGACTCCGAGTTTTCCCTCGCCCCTGAGGGGAGAGGGATACAGGGAGAGAGGTGGAGCCCCTCCTGGCAAGGAGGGGACTGGGGAGGTCGAAAAAAGTTAGATGTATGTTAGGTGTTTCAAAACACCTACCCCACTTCAATCCCTTTGCACAAGGGCGTTTGAGGGCTATTGGGGTAGGAGGTTAGGTGTTTTTCCAAAATCCTGGTTCTTCGTCAATTTGGGTGATAATTATATGAGCATTTATTGTTCGCATATAGTAGTTTTGCCCTGAAGACACTCGCCTTAGCCCTATTGTACATTGCCCTTTTGATAGCTTTTGCTTTATTGACCGTACCTTCTAACA
>JAFTGH010000064.1 GCA_017458005.1 Prevotella sp.
GGAGGTGCTGGATGTGGAACATCTCATAGACCTCCTTCATCTCGTTTATGCGATCTGTGTCCTTCGCATAACGGCTTTCGTTAGGTTGTCTCACCATACTTTTTCAAACTTTTGGTGTCAACCTTATTTAAAATAAGACACAATGGCACTTCTCATCGAATATAACGGCACTTACACTCGCTTAGGATGCCTCCCGTCAACGACATGGATGATGGAAAACGAAAGAGAGCCCCGCGACAATCACGTCGAAGGGCCCTCGGAAGTAGATAATAAAACTAATACTATTTATTACCAATGACAACTATAAAACTAACTATTACCTTATAACCATTTTCTTTCCGTTTACGATATAGATGCCTTTCGTCGGATGGGCGACACGCCGCCCTGAAAGGTCATAATACTGATGAGTGGTCGTGGATGACGACTGCACCCTGTTGATACCTGTCGTGGTATCGAAGCGGAGACGGTTGACAAGTATCGGCGAGGCACCCATATTATATAATAATAAGGTGTGCTGCCCTGCTGTCAAGGCCACCTCCTGCTCCACATCCGCCCATGCGTCGGCAGTGGAGGGCAACGAGGTATCGAGGAGTTTGTTGGCGGCACCCAGCGCATTGCGATAGATGCGGAAGTCGTTCGCTGTGGACGACTTCATGTGGAGGGTCAGTTTATAGACCCCATCGGATGGGACATCTACCTGGTATGCCGTCCACGAACTGACTTTCCACTCCACCTGCAAGGGGATGTCGCTACCCGTCTCCGTGTTGGGACGCACCTTGGGAACCTGATCGTCCATCGATGCGTTGACATAGTCCTTGGCGAGGATGTCCTCACCCATCGTATAGTATTTCTCCATGTCGAACGACGACATATAGACATACACCTTACCGAGTTCGGACAACTCACTGCCTGCGGTGTTCGTCTGGAACACACTCATATAGGGGAAGGAGTTGGCGCCACCAGAGGGGTTAGCCATAAACCAAGCATAGCCAGCCACGAGGTCGCTCTGCTCCAGTTTCTGCACCTTCTGCACCATCTGGTCGATCTGGAAGTCACGAGTGATACCAGCCTGATAGGGATAGGAGTTCGTCTCCCAAGAGCAGAACTCCGTGAGGAACATACGGGGATAGTGCCCGTTTGCCGTCTTGTAGTCGTCCATATACTTCACCAGATTGGGATACTTCGCACGGTTGGTGGGACCCATCAGGTCTTTCTCGTCCGCCGTCTCGGTATCGCTGTAGAAATAGCGTGAGGCTACCCAGTCGACAGCCGAGTAATAGTTCATATAGGAATGGAAGGCGAGATAGTCGACCCCTGCATCAGGGACAAGACGGAAGAACTCGTCATACCATGCGAAGGGCTCCCATACCTTCCCACCTACCTGGTCGCCTGTGAAGTTAAGGGCAGGAGCCACGATCTCCAAATTGAAGTCGGCGGCTATCTGCTTCACTTTCGCCCAACTATTGGCTGCCTGTTGCGGAGTCATCGCCGAGCCGCCCACCGCAGTACCGAGGTTAGGCTCGTTGAAGGCAAGCAGGTATCTCACCTCGCCTTGATGAGCCGTCAGATACTGGCGCAGCAAGGTCTCGTTGAAGGCGGCATTCCAGCACATCGGCACAAAGGCAATGCTGGTGCCCAAGTTATCAGGAGTACCCGTAGGGGTCGCTCCCCAGTTATAGAGCCAGGCAACACCTGGCGACATCTTCTCAATGGGCGCGGCTGTCAGTGCCTGGGTCTTCTCGTCCCAGCAAACCCCGCGCTTGGCACTGCGTTGCTGTGCCAAGCCGGGGGAACAAACTACTAACATAACCACTAAAGACAAAGCGCGGAAAACGCTTGAGTTATCTGACAACAATCTTCTTTCCATTGATGACATATATACCTTTTCTCAACTGTACGCGATGACTCTGTACGTCAGAGAGTGTAGCCACACGGCGACCTTGCAGGTCGAAGACCGCATCAGCGTAAGGTACTGCGACAGCAGGCACCTCATTATTACGGATGACCTGGATGCCGTCTGCATCTGGGTCGGGATCAGGATCCTCTGCTTTCTTCTCACGCCAGAAGAAGACATTATCCAACTGCAGTTCATCACCCGTATTGCCACCGCTCATGAACCATACGAGGTTACCCTTGAATGCCGACTGACCGCCGTTGTTCTGAGGATAGAGGTTGGGGAAATGCTGCTTGATAGCCTTATAGGGGATATCGAAAGAGTACCACTCGTTATCGCGCTTGTAGTTGCCGATGACAGGAGTATTCTCGTCGAACGGCTGTGCGCCGATGGTAAAGCGTGACTCGGCAAAACCAATCAGATGGTTGCAGTTGTCAGTACCACGCATCGCGAAGTGCAGATACCAGTCGCCATCCTCCAGGACCGTGAGGTCGGCACCATCAGTCTCTACGAAGCCGCCACCAGACCAGCCCTTGGCACCAACTACCCAGTCGATCCAGCCCTGTCCCTCGATACCGAAGGAGTTGACAGCATCGCCACTCTTCGTACCATCGGTATAGCAGTCGCCTTCCCAATTATAAAGTGTATAGTAGCCGGCAAGGATATTCTCATCCTTCGTAGCACCCTCTGTCTGCATGGAGATGGTAGCCTCAGAGACATTGAAATTGATAAACTCCTTATTCTCCAAAGAGAGATAGCACTCACCACTCTCGTTAAGACTCTTAGTGGTGTAGTCGCCCAGTTCACTGACCTCAGGTGTCGAACCGTCTTTCTTCTTCCAGAAGAAGATATTATCGAAAGAGAACCAACTACCTGTATAGTAGGTATCCATCGTATTGAACGCCAACAGATTGTCGCCCACAGCGACCTTGCCGTTGCCCTTGCTCCAGAGTTTTCCGTATTTCTTCAATTCAGCCACAGGGATATCGTAAGAGTACCACTCGCCATCACGAGGGAAGTCGGCGAAGATAGGATGTGTGCTATAGGCGCCAAACGTCAGGATAGCGTCACTGTTCTCTGCACCGATGCGGACACGGACGGGGACATGGGCCACGGCAGCGTCGGAGCGCAGGGAGATATGGAGATAGTAACTATCGTCAATCATCGAGAGGTCTTTCTCCGTAGCCGAGGCGATACCCATGCCGTTCCAGTTCAGTGCGGTCGTGGAAGCCCATGCGGAGATACCACCCGTATAGACACCTGTGGAGTTAGCGACATCGTCGATATGGTCGCCGACCATCGTACCTTCCCATGTGTAGTAGTTGTTGCTCTGGGTGTAGTCGGTCTCTGCCTTCACCAGATTCTCCTCTCCATAAGCGCCGTCACCTGTCACACCCTTCCACATATCCTCAGAGAGTTGGATAGGAATCATCGTACCCACCTGCTCCAAGTCGAAGGCAGAGGTGCCATCCTCGTTGACGCTCTTATAACCGAACTTGCCTAAGTCGGCTGTCGTATCCTTATAGGTAGGAATCTCCTTGGTCTTGCTCTTATAGAAGAAGATGTTGTCGAAGGAGATCTCCGCATCCGTCACACCACCACTCATGAAGGCGATGATGTTATCGTTGAAGGTGGCAGGCTCGCCTTTGAAAAGCGGAGTCGCAAACTGCTTGAGTGCCTTGACGGGGATATCGAAATAATACCACTGACCGTCACGCTTGAAGTCGCCGATGCTGGCAAGTTTGCCATCACTGTTGCCCACGATGAAGTTGGCATTGCTGACAGTGATCTGATGGGAAGTATGACGTGCGATGTCGTCAGCCTTCAGGGCGAAATGCAACCAATAGGTATCGTCAATCATGGAGAGATCCTCACCATTGATGTTAAAGCCCAGTCCACTCCAGCCTGCGCTTGCCACCGTGAACATATTATATCCTTCCTCCCAGCCGAAGGAGTTCGTCTTTCCATCACGGCTGACAGGGACATAGGTATTATCCCAGATATACAGGTTGCGGTTGGTATTGTTGACATTATAGTCATAGACATTGGCACCGGCAGCGTAGAGATGTCCTGTCACGCCCTCACTGGTAGAG
Organism: Prevotella sp.; assembly: GCA_017458005.1. Lineage (GTDB taxonomy): Bacteria > Bacteroidota > Bacteroidia > Bacteroidales > Bacteroidaceae > Prevotella. The sequence goes on from JAFTGH010000064.1 coordinate 3,988, forward strand.
AGCAGCACGGCATCCGACACATCACTGAAATCGAAGGTCGACACACCGCTCTCGTCCAAGGCAAGAGAGGCAAAGCCAGAGAGTTCCGTGGCATTGTCGTCATGATGGTCAGGCTCCGGCTCATCAGGGATGTTCGTCACCTTCTCGCCATCGGCATCATAATAGAGGTACTGCGCGTCCGCGTCACCCTCTTTCTGGTAGACACGCACCCAGTCGACATACATCTTAGCCTCGTCGCCAGCATTCGGCAATGCCGTGATCTGTGCGGGGTCGTAGATATTGGTAAACGTACCACCCACTGCGAGGTTGAAGAGGAAATAGAACGGTTTCTGGAAATAATGACCAGGAGCCATCGCATCGTCAGTGGCTGTGATGCCCAAGGTATAATAGCGAGCCCTGTTCTTACGGGCATTGTTATAGCCCTCCAGGTCGTAGTACATATAGAGGTAGTTCTCGTCCCACTCGATGGTGAAGATATGGTAGTCGCCCTCTACGGCACCGATAGACTCAAACTTCTCTCTGGAGAACTCCTGACTGTTCTGCTGGTGGTGCTCATTCGTGGCATCCGGACCATAGTGCAGGGTACCAGAGAAATAACGGTCCTGCCATCCGGCATACTCACCAGTGATAGCGTTGAAATGACCCATCTCCACAATATCAATCTCACCACAACGGGGCCAGCCGTAGCGGTTGATGTCATTACCCATCATCCAGTAGGCGGGCCACAGACCGTTGGCAGTCTTCGGGAATTTGATCTTAGCCTGCATGATACCATGCTTGAAGGCAGCCTTCTGGTTGGAGTTGATACGACCAGAGGTGAAACTCTTGCCTTGATAGTTCTCACGCTTTGCAGTCAGTATCAGGTTACCATCGGCAACACTGACATTCTCACGGCGATAGTATTGCAACTCCTGGTTACCACCACCAGAGCCACTAACCTCAATGCTCCATGCCTTCTCGTTCAAGGCAGTACCATCAAAGTTATCCTCCCACACCAGTTGATAGCCGTCGGGGGCTCCCTCTATTGCCTGCGCTGAGGCAGTAGTCGGAATGACTACTGCCAACAGAGCACCAAACAAAATATTTGATATTCTCATGAGTATGACTAGTTATATGGTTTATTACTTAATGACTTTCTTCACACCGTTAGCGGTCTTCACCAGGTTCACACCAGGACGGAGTTCCTTGACCTGACGACCTGTGAGGTCGTAGAAGGCACGTACCTCCTGATCGGCGGCTGTCTTGGTATTCTCGATACCAGAAGACACCTTCTTATAGAGATAGACACCGTCGACGGCAAGGGCAGACCCCTTCTCGGTGATGGTGATCTTATACATGCCCGTATCAGGATCTACAGCACCCTGAGTAAACTGAGATTCAGTAGCACCGTCGAAACCCACATTGAAGATAATCGTTCCTGTGGGCTTGCTGAAATCGCACTCGAAGCCATAGTTGCCATCGGGGTCGAGCAAGTCCTTGACGGGGATATCCAGATAATACCATTTGTTGAGGGCAGGAGCATTGCCTACGCCTATCAAGGTACCAGCCATCTCGCCTACCTCCTTGTTGACCACCAGTTTGATCTCACCACCTGTAGGACCGAAGGTGAACTTGAAGTTCTTCGTTGCACTCTCGGAACCGATATTCATAAAACCGATGTGCAGGATATGATCCTCTGTGACTGTCGTCAGGTCATAAGGCTGGCTCTTGGCACCGAAATGTCCTGCGCCCCAGTCGTAGAGCGGTGTCATATTCAACTTATCGCTACCACCGAAAGAGTTGTTCTGGGTGTCCTCTATATCATATAAGGTAAACAATTTGGGATCCCAGTCGGCTGTCCAGTAATAGAACTGGTTCTTGACCATCGCTGGGTCAAGGTTCTGGTTCGACAGGATATTACTACCCATTGCCGTCACCTGCGCGTCGGGAGCATAGATTACAATATAATCCTTACCTTTTGAGAAGTCGAAACCACCAGTGGGGGCTTCTGTAATGTACTGTGCATTGGCTGCTGTTGTCATCAGCATCATCATCGCCGTTAAGGCTGCGTTACGAGTAAACTTTTTCATGATCGTTCTTTTTTTAAGTTATTAATAGATTTCGACTGCAAATTTAGTGCGAACAAGCCGTTCGCACCAAATTTTTCGCCACGCAAAAACCTCACTTTTTGACTTTACTTCTGATATACACGAACGTAGTCAATCTTCAGTGTACAGGGAAGAGCCGACTCGTCGGTGCCGCTCATACCGCCCCAGTTTCCACCCCACGCCAGATTGAGTTTGAGATTGAAGGGAACATCATAGGGCCAATCACTTTTACCTGTTCCAGGATTCTCCTTATCCAAAACCAGTTGTCCATCAACATAGGTACGAATGCGGTCTGCCGTCCACTCCAATGCATAGATATGATACTCACTCTCTGCCGTTGGCACCCTCAGCGACCGACTCCACGCTCCCTGGGTGTTATTTGAGTGGTTATGACCATCCGCATGCAATGTGCATACAATGACATTAGGATCAACGCCCACCTCTTCCATGATATCTATCTCGCCACAGCCCGGCCACGGATTGGCTGCCCAGTCGTTATTATAGGGTAGCATCCAGAAGGCAGGCCACGTGCCCTTTCCCTTAGGCAGTTTGATACGTGCCTCAAAATAGCCATAGGTCCATCCCTGATTGGTATTCATACGGATAGACTCAATGCGTGACCCGTTCTTACGTGCCACGATATTCATATAGCCATTCTTGCAGAAACCGACATTGGAACCATTCTGAGGTACTATATAGTATTGTTCCTCTCTGTTGCCCCAGCCATTATCACCACGTCCTTGCTCGTACGACCATCCACTGGAAGGAAGGGTGCCTGTGTTGAACTCGTCATTCCATACCAGTTGATAGCCATCTGGGACGTAAGCCGACGGTGCTGTCATCTCCTCTGGGTCGTCCTCCTCAACAGGAGGAGCAGGAGATTTCTCCTGACTCACCTCTATCACCTCTGTCTTGTTATCAGAGATAACTGATACTGAGCCATAACGTGCGTCACCAGTATTCGTTGCCACCGTAATGGTCAAGACACCGACCCGCACACTCTGCGATGCCATCGAGACTGTAAGCCAATCGGGATTATTCGACTGAACCCTCAACGAAGAGCCTGTTGTGGAAACTACAATATCGCCATAAGAGCCACCAGAGGCAGGAGCCGATATTTGTGTCTGCGTGATATTGATGACTGTCTCCTGAGGCGGCACATCGCCACCCTCGGTACTATCGCTACCACATGCCATGAACAGTAGCAGCATGGGGCAGAGGAAAAGGGAAATACTCTTTTTAAACATATCAATACTCATCTGTTTGATTGGAAAATAGGCAAGTGCCAAATGACATCCATGTCATTGACACTTGCCCAAAATACTTCTCTCAATAATTAGAGACTCCTCGTCTACTCCTTATGAGTCTGGAGGATAATCTTGGTTATCTTGATTTCTGTGTTGTTCGGGTTACCGCCAAAGTCGAAGAAGAGTTTCATCTTCTCTGCCGGTGCACCAAGCGTACACTGACGAACCACGACACGGGTCTCTCCACCTGCCACAAGGTCTTGCTCCTTAGCGAAGAAGAAGTTGTTATCGTCAGAGGCATCAGTCAACTTGAACATTGCCTTGAAGGAAGCGTTAGACTCAACGACGGCAAGGAAGTCATACTCCTGAGTAGTGTCAGTGATACCGAGAGAGGTCTCAAATGGAACCTGTGCCTGCCAGCGCTCGTATGTAGCCTGTGGCAGAGAAATAGAGATGACACCACCATCAATGGTAACGGTCGGATCAGGGATCTGAGACCATCCTGGTGCGTAGTAGCCTGGTACGAGTGTCGGGTTGGCATCGTCCCACAGGTTCTCATTCTCACGCCATACTGGCTCGGGCTCGCCCTTCTCTGGAGCGACGATGGGGTTCTTGGAGTGCTCAATGAACACCAAGTTCTCTATACTGACCTCCGTAGCATCAGGACAGCCACCAAAGTCGAAGAAGAGTTTCAGATTCTCAATATTACGGCTTGGCATCTCCGTCATATAGAAACAAACGGGCTCACCTGCCTTAACATCCTGCTCCTCTGCGAAATAGAAGTCATTGTCGTCGTTCGGATTAGTGAACTTGACCATCGCTGTGAAGTCCTTGTTAGAGGTCAGGATGCATGAGAAGTCATAGGTCACGTCGTCGGAAGCCGTTGTGCTGATATTGGTCTCGAATGGAACCTGACACTGCCAACGCTGTTCTGTACCAACGGGAATCGTCACGGAGATATCCTGACCACGGGTTGAAATTGCCAAGGGAACACCTGGATCGTGCCAGTCACCACCTGTTGCATAATAGTAGGAAGCCTGAGTCATCGTAGCCCCGTTGAAGAGGTTATCGCTACTTTCCGCATCAAAGCCACCGAAGCCGTTCATGCGAGTCTTATCAATATGGTAATTGAATGTCAGCATATCCGTTGAGACACCATTGGCATTCTTCACCATCAGATCTACCGAATAGTCACCAGCCTTACGCTGATACTTCTTTGCCGTAAAGTCACCGCTATACTGCGAGCCGTCTATAATCCATACGGGAGAGACACCATTGGCAGCCTTGAAAGTAAAGTAGGCAGTATTCTCATCCTGCACAACGTTGATCTCAACATTGTCGGCATAGTCAGCAGCCTTGGGGACATTGTTGCCATTCGGACTGGCATAATCGTCGGGAGAGCAGGCAGTGAGCGCAAAGACACTGAGCACGACCCCACCCATATATTTGAATATCTTTTTCATACTGTTATCGGTTTTACTTTAATTGAAATATGCATCATTTTGTTTCAAAGAACCCTGAGCACTTGAAATCTCCTTCGAATCGATGGGGATATACTTCTTATTGGGTTTCCAATCACCAGAACGACCACGGTCACCTTTGTCATTAACAGGATCCTGTTCTGTCTTCAACAATGCAGAAGCCTTCTGGGTCACACCAGCCACATCCTCCATGCGGACAAGGTCCCAGTAACGCTTACCCTCACCCAAGAACTCCAGACGACGCTCTGTCATGATATTGTCGAGTGTTGGCTCCACCTCAGAAACCAGTCCTGCACGCTGACGCACCTTCGTGATGTAACTCTTAGCCAAAGTGGCATCACCACCAGTACGAACCAGCAGTTCCGCAGCATTCAGCAAAGTCTCAGCATAGCGATAGACACGCAGATTGTCGTTCCATCGGCACTGGTCAGAACCACCTGTACCGTCGGCTACATGAGAGTAACGGGGCAGATACTTATTGAGGAACAAGTTCTGGTTCTGATAACGAGCACCCGGATTGCCTGGCTCACCATCGAGGAGTGTCACATCGCGACGCTCGTCGTTGGCTGCATAGAGGTCAAGACAAGTACGACGAGGAACAAAAGTACCCCAACCGTTATTAGCAACATCAGGATCAGAAGCGACACCGCCATCAGGACCAAGAGCCTGGCACTGGAAAGTACCGCCAATAAAGCCAAGACTGGTGCTGTAAGGGTCACTGCCGTCTGGATAAGAGCGAATACAGAGAGGACCATCCGTGTAGTTCACCTCGAAGATGGACTCATCGCACCACTCGCCATCAGGTGACCAAAGATGGGCGAAACTATTGTCTAGACTGTACTGATTACTATTGATAATAGCCTTCATATAGTCAAGAGCCTTGGAAAAACGAGTCTGGTCGTTTTGGTACATCACTAGTTCTGCATAGATCATATAGGCAGTAGCCAGAGTAGCATGTCCCTCCTCACCAGCGGCAGCACGCATAGGCAGCACGTTGGCATTGATCGCACTCTCCAAATCGGTGATAATCTGCTCATAGGCATCGGCAGGAGCCGACTGCTCTATCGTCTCACTGGCATCAAGAGGACGCATGAAGACAGGAATGTTACCATACCACTTCCACACTACAGTATAATAGAAACTACGCAGTACCTTGAGTTCCGCAGTAGCCTTCTGGGCAAAACTCTCAGAGATTTTATCCTTGTTGGTCTCAATGGCACCGATAATGTCATTACATGCCTTGATACCATCGTAACTAACTGTCCAGTACTGACTGAGGGTCTTGGATGCCGTCAGTTTGAAATCAGCGGCATTATACCATGCCTCCTGGTCTGTGACACCTGCTGAACCCGTCAGCATGTCATCGCCTAGGATATCAGCCCAGTTGAGTTGACCGAAGATAACGCCATTGTAATCGTAATTATGAATAGGAACATAGGCTCCTACAAGTCCTTCCGTAAGGTGCTCCTCTGTAGCGTAGTATGAAGCCACATCGCCCTTGGTCTGAGGTTCCTGCTCCAGGAAACTGTCTGAGCAACTGGTCATAGTCAGTGCTGCTGCCAGAACGCCAATGGATAATATATTTAATGTTTTCATATTCTTATACTATTATTATTCGTTAATAATGATTAGAAGCCAATGTTGAAACCAAAACTGAAGGTTCGAGCCTGTGGATAGACACCATAGTCAACACCAAGAGAGGTTCCACCAGAGGAGATTTCAGGATCATAGCCATGATACTTGGTGAAGGTCACCAGATTCTCGGCAGCGACAAACAGGCGTAGGCTCTCAACAAAGAAGCGTCTGGTAATGCTCTGAGGCAGGGTGTAACCCAATTGGATATTCTTCAAACGCAAGTAACTACCATCGGAAACATAGAGGTCTGAGGCGACAAGGTTAGCAGTATTACCCACTACGTAGCGAGGAACAGAGTTAGAGGTACCCTCGCCAGTCCAACGTCCCAGCATCCAAGAAGGCAGGTTCTGGTTCTGCTTGTCCACACGCATAGTTGCATCGTAGATGTCGTTGCCAGCAGTACCCTGCCAGAACATCATGAAGTCGAAGCCACGCCACTCGGCATTGAAGTTAAAGCCGAAAGTCCAGTCGGGCATACCCTTACCAATCTTGGTCTTATCATTGTCGTCAATCACTCCATCCTCATTGGTGTCCACAAAGCGGAAGTCACCAGGAGAAGACGGTGAAATCAACTCACCAGCCGCATTGGTATGATACTTGGCATTATATTCTGCTGCCTCAGTCTCGTTCTGCAAGATGCCATTGGTCTTGTAGCCGTAGAAGTAAGGCCAAGGCTCACCGTTCTTACCACGTGTGAACGTTCCCATACCCATCATACTGTCATAGTCCTGCGTTCCTGTTGCATTACCAAGGTTCAGCAACTCGTTCTTGAGGTAGGAGGCATTAGCCTTGATAGCAAACTTAGCATCGGAAATACGGAACTTATAGCCCAGTTCGAACTCAATACCCGAGTTCTTCATCTCGCCGACATTCGCCATCGGCTTCATCAGACTGACATAGTCAGGAATCGGGTTATACATCAGCATGCCTTTGGTCTTCTTCACATAGTAGTCCACACTAAAAGTCAATGCATTGCTGAGGAAGCCGAAGTCAACACCAAGGTCAGTCTGTACACTCTCCTCCCATTTCAAGTCTGGATTAGCAGGTGCTCCTACACGTGTACCTACCATACGTGTGGGATCGGCACCGAAGATATAGTTGCTGTTTCCCGTTCCAGAAGTAAAGGCGGCATACATGAAGTTACCGATGTTCTCATTACCGTTCTTACCCCAACTGAAGCGGATCTTCATATTGTTCATGATATTCTTTACAGGATCCATAAACTTCTCATTGGTGACATTCCATCCTAAAGAGAAGGAGGGGAATGTGGCATAGTGGTTGTTGCTTCCGAACTTAGAAGAACCATCTCGACGGATAGTGAACTGTGCCATATATCGCTCGTCGTAGTTATAACTGGCACGAGCGAAGAGAGAGGCAAGGGTAGCAACATCCCAAGGACCAGCACTTGCGCCTACGTCACCTGCGTCGTAACCAGTAGCATAGTCAACCCAAGGCTTTGTATAGTCTACCAAATAGTTCTTCGAAGCATAGATGCTGAAACCAGTGGTCTTTTTTGCAGACTGTCCGAGAACAACACTGATATCGTGCTTGCCGAAAGTCTTAGCCCAAGAAAGAACATTCTCCAACTGCCATACCGTCATGCGCTGTGAGTTAGAATTGGCACCATCCTTGCCACCCCAGTTGAAAGACTGGGTGAGGTAGAAGGGAACGGTATAGCCACGGTCGGTGCCATTGTACTGCACATCGGCACCATAACTGATGCGATACTTGAAACCGTAGCCCAACGACAGGTCTGCGGCAAAGTTGGCGGTGTAGTCATGCACCCAACCCCAAGGTGCCAGATGAGCGGTATTCATAAAGGCAACAGGGTTCATCTGGTTGTCATAGTCAGAGCCAGGAACCATATAGAGGTTGCCATCGGCATCATACTGCGGAACGAAATTAACACCGTTGCTGCTCTGATAACCAGCCAGCACGTCAGCAATCTCATCCCCCTTGTAGACGACAGGCAGTGTCGGAGCCAGGGTCAGGGTAGAGTTAAGGACACCATTACTGCGGGTGTTGGGATCAATACCAGCCTGCTTCGTACGGGTGTAAGACACGTTGACCGTGATATCCAACTTATTCAGCCAGTCGCGATCCTTGGTATCGTCAAAGATATTGTACTTGGTATTACTACGCAAAGTCAGACGACGATAGTTCGACTTGCTGAAATTACCACCGACAATACCATCTTGAGAATAGTAACCCAAAGACAGATAGTAATTCATTTTCTCTGTAGCACCACTGATGCTGACCTCATGATTGCTTACAGGCGCATTGTCGTTAAAGAGTTCGTCCTGCCAGTCTGTGCTATTCTTCTTGAAAGATGCCAGTTCTTCCGCAGTATAACGAGGACGCTGACCGCTGTTGATGTAACCTTCGTTCATCATGACACCATACTCATAGGCATTCAGCACGTCACGTTTGCGCCACTTGTTCTGCCATCCGAAAGTAGCGTTGTAATTGACTTTTGTCTTGCCAATCTTTCCGCTTTTCGTGGTAACAAGGATAACACCATTGGCAGCACGGGCTCCATAAATAGCACCAGAGGCTGCATCTTTCAGCACCTCGATAGACTCGATGTCGTTCGGATTGAGGTTATCAATACCTGTCTCGCAGGGCATTCCATCTACAATATATAGAGGATCGCTGTTATTAATAGTACCGATACCACGCACACGAATCTGAGAACCAGCACCCGGAGCACCAGAAGAACTGGTCACCGTCACACCTGCGGCAAGACCCTTCAGGGCATTGTCCACACGAACAGGAGCCTTGCCCGCCAGATCATCAGCCGAGACCTTGGCGATAGAGGCGGTTACCACACTCTTCTTCTGGACACCGTAACCTACTACGACTACCTCATCGAGTAGTTTGGCATCCGATTTCATCACAATGCGAAGACCGTCAGCAGCCTTCACTTCCTGAGTAATGTTACCAATGTAGGAGACCACCAGGGTAGAACCCTCATCGACAGACACCATGAAGTTTCCATCGAAGTCAGTCACCGTTCCATTAGTAGTTCCCTTCTGCACCACAGAAGCACCAATAACCGGTTCGCCAGTCTCATCGACAACGACACCCTTATAGGTGTGCTTTTGGGCAAAAGTTGTTGCTGACATCATTAGAAATGACAGCAAGACCATTAAAAACTTACTTTTTTCATACGTTAGTTGTTTTGAACATGATTAATAGTAATGTCGCTTAATTTTGGTCGCAAAGGTAGAGTTTAAACGCATACGTTCCAAATAAATCACCACGCAAAAAACTCACTTTTTGGGCAAAAAGGGTTTTTTATAAAGAATTATTACTATCTTTGCACCCATAACCTAACAAAGACACTAATAATTATGAGGAAACTGCTAACAACCATACTACACCTTATTATATATATAGGCGTATATGCTCAGCAACCCATGCTACGCAACTTCCAGGTAAGTGACTACCGAGGGGGCACGCAGAACTGGTGTATCGACATGACAGGCGCCAACCGCCTCCTTGTTGCCAACAACGCAGGACTGCTACGCTATGACAGCAGATGGTGGCAGGCTTTTGCCCTGTCGAATTTCAGTAATGTCAGGAGTATCTTGTATGACCCCACCTACAATCATGTATGGGCAGGAGGTACCAATGAGTTCGGTTGCTTCGAGGCTAATATTAATTCTTTTGCCAACTACCACTCCGTATCAGAACGGCTACCCAAGGAACGACAACAGTTCGGAGAGATATGGAAAATATTAAAACTAGGGGACGACTATATCTTTCAGGCAAAGAAAGACCTGTTCTTCCTGCATCGTGACAGTACACTCAGTTTCATGAGCACCCCCTTCTCGATAGATTGCTCCGCTATCATTGAAGGTCGACTGCTAGTCGCTGACGAAACGGGAATCTATGCGGTAGAGAACAACAAACTATCTACTCCTTTGCCAAACTTAGAGGAACTCAAGGGAAAGACGATATACGCCATCCTACCCTACCAACAGCAGATGATTATCTGTACTACGGTAGACGGACTGTTCATCTATGACGGGAATCAAACCCGCCCCTTTGCTACAGACCTGACCGCCTTCCTCTCCAACAACCAGATATTCTGTGCCGCCATCCAGAATGACATGCTTGCCATCGGCACCATAAGAGACGGATTGGTACTTCGCAACCTGAAGACGGGGATGAACCAATATGCCAATACAAGAACGGGACTTAGCAATAATACTGTTTTGTCCATCTGTTTCGACCGCATTGACAATGTATGGTTAGGACTGGATCAGGGCATCGCCTATGTGATGCCGACCTTCCCTGCTTCCTATCTATTAGGGAAACAGAGTCCTATTGGTGCTGGCTATGCCTCTATCGTTTATGGCAACAACCTGTATATGGGTACTAACCAAGGACTCTTTACGACGCCCTACCCCTTGTCCAGTTCCCCAACACCACCAACACCACAATTGATTAATGGCATGACAGGGCAGATATGGTGCCTCAATAATATCAACGGGACATTACTTTGCGGCTGTAATTCTGGAACATATATCATCAATGGACAACAGGCACGGAAGATACAAGGACCTGAAGGTACCTTGTGTTTCCTACCGTTGCGCCACCATCCCGGCTATATCTTAGGATCTGACTATCTGGGACTTTTCCTACTGAGCGCCAAGGATTTTAGTTTCGTCGGACGTGTCGCTGGCTTCGAAGAGTGTAGCGGTGCATTGTTGGAAGATCGTGATGGAAGTGTCTGGATGAGTCACTGGCAGAAAGGAATCTACCGTCTGACACTCAATACGGATGCCCGACAAGTTGTAAAGGTTGACAGATTTGGTAAAGACAACGGACTACTGGTTGACGCTGAGAATCAGATTTGCCAGATTAACGGACGTATCCTGATTTCCAGCGTAGACGGCTTACATTACTATAACCCCAAAACAGGAAAGTTGACAAAGGATGAGAAGATGAGTAAGGTCTTCAACACCTACGGCACCTCTCTGCGCCTCTTCGAGACACCTGCCCATGATATCTGGGCATACAAAGCAGACTATCTAGCCATAGCCCACCCCAAAAGCAATGGTAACTATGAGGTAGACACCTTATCCTATAAAGGATTCGCACATGAATTGCAGATGGGTTTGGGATTCCCCTATTTCATTGCCGACAAAGACCAGACCATCCTGAATAGTCTGAACGGATTTATCATAGCAGACAACAAGACGACCAGTAAGTTATATGAAACAAAACTGAAGATAGAACTTATCGAAAGTACCAATCACGGTGACTCCCTCCTTTATGTCTGTGCGGCTGATACCATTGGACGAACTTTCCGCATCAGTCATGACAACAACTCCTTACGTATCACCTTCACCATGCCTGAGTATATGCGCCCAGAGGAAATTGAATATTCCTGTTGGCTGGAAGGTTATGACCATACATGGAGTGATTGGCAAAAAGGTTATACTAAGGACTATACCTATCTTCCCAAAGGCAAATACACCTTCCATGTGAAGGCAAGAAACAAAATGACGGGTTTCGAGGACGAGAAATCTATCAGTATCGAGATTCTGCCTGCATGGTATGAGACATGGTGGGCGTATACGCTCTACCTGCTATTGATAGCAGGCGTCGCTTGGATGCTCGTCAAGTGGATCCAAAGCAGACAAAACCGTAAACTGGACGAGTTAAGAGCGCAGAAGGAAAAAGAGATGCGCCAGCAACAGGCGGAGTTCGAACTGGAACAGCAGAAGAAAGAAAGTGAACTGACCCGTCTGAGAAACGAGCAACTGGAGACAGAACTCAAGCATCGCCAGAGTGAACTGGGCGACTCCACGATGAACCTGATGCGCAAGAATGACATGCTACAGGCGCTCGACACCCAACTCGACGAACTCTCAGAGAGCGTCAGAAGAGAGGACACAAAGTCGAAAATTACCCAGAAGATCAAGGATATCCGCCACGACATACAAAACAACATCAACGAAGACGAGGGTTGGGATAAATTTGAGGAGAACTTCAACTTGGTTTACGACAACTTCATGAAGCGACTCACCAATCGCTTCCCCGACTTGAAGATGAACGACCGCAAACTGTGTGCCTACCTGCGCATGGGACTCTCCTCAAAGGAGATGGCATCACTGCTCAACACCTCCGTTCGTAGTATCGAGACCGCCCGATATCGCCTACGCAAGAAACTGGGTATGGAGCAAGGTGATAACCTAGTGGAGTTTATCCAGACTTTTGAGGAATAACAAAAGAGGGTGTGCGTCGGCACACCCTCTTTCATTATGTCTTTACGACTTATTTCTCTTCTGGATCGATCACCTTCCAAACAAGAGCAGCAAGTGCGCCACCTACGAATGGACCTACGATGAATACCCAGAGTTGGCTCAGTGCCTTACCTCCCTCAAAGAGAGCGGGACCAATAGAGCGGGCCGGGTTGACAGAGGTACCTGTGTAGTTGATACCTACAAGGTGGATCAGAATCAAGGCGAGACCGATGGCAAGACCAGCGAAATTGTTGGTAGCGCCATTTGTCTTGGCGGTAGCACCCAGTACAACCAACACGAAGATAAAGGTAAGCACAATCTCAGCAACCAGACCGTTCAGCACGTTCTCTGAGGCACAAGCGTTAGCACCTGTTGCCGTACCACGAGCAAGACCTGGGTCGGTAGATACGAGGAAGGCAAGCAAGGCAGCAGCAATGATAGCACCAATCACCTGGAAGAGCATATACATACCACAGTCCTTGGAGTTCATACGACCACTCAGGAACACACCCAGTGTGATAGCGGGGTTGATGTGACAACCAGAAATACCACCAATGGCATACGCCATGGCAACAACAGACAGACCAAAAGCAATGGCTGTACCTACTACAGATGCTGTATCAGCACCACAATTGAGGCTGACAGCGGCACCGCATCCCAAGAATGTCAGCACGAATGTGCCTACCATTTCTGCTAAATACTTTTTCATAACCTTTTATTATTTAAGTGATTAATAAGTGTAATATCTAAACGCAAAATTAGTCATTTTATTTCAGATTCGCAAGCAAATCCAGAAAAAACTTTACTCCTCCGTGTAATCGAAATAGGAGAACTCGCCGTAACTCTCACCATCGGAACACTCGGTGAACATACCCAGGGTGACCCCCGTAAAGCCACCCACCATCTCTGTGCTGACCAATGGGCACTCTAAGGCACCCAGACTCCTAAAGTCCTTGTCTTGGTCGGTAGCATAGGAGAAGTAGTACCTCTCACCATCGCTGGTGATGCGAAGCCGCACCTTGTCAGGGATACCACCCTCGCCCCACTCCATACGCTGCTGATGTCCATTGACCGACTTGATCCTGTAGTCGAGGTAGACACCGCGGGTGTTGACATAGAACGACAGGTAGCCGTCGTTGATCTGATAGACGGCAAGTCCGTAGGTCGAGGTCTCGGGAGCATGCAGTGTCACCTCCGTCTCGACGGACATGTTGGCACTCTCCTGTCGGCGACCGATGAAAGTGGGTTGCTGATTGTCGGCTAAGATCCCATGCGACGACAGGTGCAGATTACCACCCACTATCGCATAGTTCTCTTTCCTTGGGTTTTGCAGATAGACCCACTCGGGTCCCAACTCCATCTTATTAAATAAGGTACGTATAGTACGAGCCTGAGACTTCTGTGGCGCCAATGTCCTCACCTGCATCACGGTGTCGATGGGATTACCGCCATTGACAACGGGCCACTCCCCCTTCTTCCACTCCACGGGGGCAAGATAAGTCTCACGTCCCAGATGATGATAGGAGCCACCATAGTTACGATAGGCGAGGAAGACGATCCACCACGAGCCGTCCTTTGCCTGAACGAAGTCACCATGCCCAGTGCCTTGTATCTGCATGCCCTGTCCTGCCATACAACAGTTGGTGAGGATAGGATTGGCTGGGTTCGCCTCGTAAGGACCGTCAATATTCCGGCTACGTGCGATAGTCAGCCGATGGGCAAGTTCGGTACCGCCCTCGCTGATCAGCAGATAGTAATAGCCATCTTTCTTATAGAGGTGTGGTCCCTCTGGGTAACGTCCTCCCGTACCCTGCCAGAGCGCCTTGCTTTTCGTGAGTTGCTTTCCCGTCTTGGGGTCAATCTCGCAAAGCGTGATAGTATTGTCGGGGTTGCTGACCATATAGCATTTACCGTTCTCAAACCACAGCGACGGGTCGATGCCCTGTTGCTCCAGCCAGAGCGGTTCGCTCCACGGTCCCTTCGGGTCTTTTGCCGTCACCATGAAGTTACCTCCATTCCCTACATTGGTGGTAATCATATAATAGGTACCCTCATGATAGCGGATGGTGGGGGCATAGATACCCAGCCAAGAGGAGGCACCCTTCAACGGCAACTGACTCTCACGGTCGAGCACATTACCTATCTGTTCCCAGTTCACCAAGTCCTTCGAGTGATAGATGGGCACCCCAGGGAAATACTGGAATGAGGAGTTGACGAGATAGAAGTCATCACCTACCCGACAGACGCTGGGGTCTGGATGATAACCTGAGATGACGGGGTTTCTCAACTGTGCCGCTGCCGTCATTGAGCAGAGTGCCAGGATAAACACAAATAACTGCTTTCTCATATTCTTTGTCTTGGGTTGAACTTCACTATCTCACTCCCTTCAGTGTCCGTATCAAGAACGCACTGGCGATATCCGTCGTACGGTAGACATTCTGGGAGAAGCCATGGTCAAAGTACTCTTGCAGCACATACTCACTACCCTGCCACTGCTGGTGGAAACGCTCTCCATAGGTGTAAGGCACCACACGGTCGGCATTGCCATGGATAATGAGGGCTGGTCCCTGATACTTCGAAGCAGTCTCATAGATAGGCAGTGAGAAAGCCGTCTTGATATAGTTACGTCCCAGTTTGTTACCTCCCCACAGTTCCACATATTCTGGCGGGTCAAGCGGGTTATACGTCTTCCCCATCGTAGAGCCACGGATAGCGTCATCACGCAACACGGCGGCTGGAGCCATCAGCACCACGGCACTGATATCCTCGCCAAGGTCCCCTGCTGTCATGGCAGCGACGACACCACCCTGTGAGTGTCCTACCAAGGCAATCTTTGAGACATAGCGCATATCCCGTACGTATTCGATGACCTTCTTGGCATCGTTGACCTCATTAGGCACCGTCATATCCTTGAACGCGCCCTCACTCTCGCCATGACCGTTGAAGTCGAAACGGATAGAGGCGATGCCGTGCTTCTGCAACGAGTCAGCGACGAGTTCGAAGAGCGGACCGTCCTTCGACCCGCCAAAACCATGACAGAACACCACCATCGGACACTGCTCGCCCTGCTTGAGTACGGGTTTCTGGATGACAGCCTGCAACTTCCCGTGGTCACCATCTATCGTCACACGCTCTCTCGTGGGCTGATAACCAGTCGGGCGCAACTCTTTCAGGTATTTATCCACCTTATAGGTCAGCACGGTGGAGAGCGCCACCTTGCCGTCCTTACCGATAACCACCATCGAGGGAATCCACTTCACACCATACGTTTTGGCAATATCTGTCTCCTTGAACTTCTTCAGTTCCGATACCTGCGTATAGGTGATACCGAATTGCTCACAGCCCTTGCGCCATGCCTCCACATCGGTATCCATCGAGACACCCACAAACTCCACTCCCTGCGGGGCATATTCCCGATACATGCGCACCACCTCGGGCGCATCCTTACGGCAGTCAGGACACCAGGAAGCCCAGAAGTCGAGCACCACCGTTTTCCCTTTCAGTTGTGAGAGTTTAAACGTCTTCCCGTCAAGGGTCTTCATCTTGAAATCAGGGGCGACAGCACCTGGTTTGATGAGTTCCGTCGCATATTTATCGTCGAAATCGGGCTCCGGTCCAAACTGTGCGTTTGCCATTGTCGCACACAACAGAAACGCTACGCAAAAAAGTTTTCTCATGACAGTTCTTTACAATTCCGCATCAGAGCACTGGAAGGTGGTACCTTTCGAGATGTCACCAGTCTCCAGTCCGAGTTTGAACCACTTCATACGCTGCTTGGAGGTACCGTGGTTGAATGACTCTGGAACGGCATAGCCACGTGCCTTTTTCTGTAAGTAGTCATCGCCGATGACCTGTGCACACTGGATAGCCTCCTCAATATCACCATCCTCCAGAGAGCCGAAACGCTTGTTGTCATGATGCGCCCATACGCCAGCATAGAAATCGGCAAGCAGTTCCAGACGCACACTGAGTTTGTTAGCCTCCGCCTCTGGCAGTTTCGCCATCTGCTCATGTACCTTGGCAAGTGTTCCTGTGAGATACTCCACATGGTGTCCCACCTCATGGGCTATCACATAAGCATAAGCGAAATCACCATCTGCACCCAGTTGCTGCTTCATCGTCGTGAAGAACGAGAGGTCGATATATAGTTTCTGGTCACCAGAGCAATAGAAAGGACCCATTGCCGCAGAGCCTTGTCCGCATGCCGTCTGGACACCACCCGTGTAAAGCACCATCTTAGGTACCTGATACTGGGCACCGTTCTGACGGAATATCTCTGTCCATACATCCTCCGTACCTGCGAGGATCTGTGTGGAGAACTTGGCTAGCGCCTGCTCTTCCTCCGTAAACTCAGGCTGACCCTCGGTGACCTCGGTATTGCCCCCGAAAGTGTTCTGCTGCACTTCCTGCATGACAGCACTCAGCGGATCGCCACCAGAGAGCCAAGCAAACAATGCCACCATAATAATACCACCGATACCCAGACCGGCTTTCGTACCGCCACTCATACCACGGCGGTCCTCTACGTTCGAACTTTCTCGTCTTCCGTCTAATTTCATAATGTTATTATTTTAGTTTTCAGGTTCTGATTGCAAAGATAAACAAATTTATTCAAAAACCACCGAATACACATAATTTTTCTCTGCACAGACGGTGGTTTTTATCTGCTCCGCTCCTGTCAGAACGGTCTTTAAGTCGTTGCGGATGCCCTCCCCTGAGCATTTCAGCACCGCTTCTTTCATGGTCCACAAACGAGTAAACTCCAAAGCGGGATAGGACGACTGGGTAATCCGCATGACCTCGCTGTCGTTCATCGTATAGCGCACCAGTGACTCCTTATACTCACGGATGCTCTCGATATCGACTCCCACGGGACGGTCGTTAATGGCACAGATGGCTGCCTCACGACAATGGCTGAGGTTGAAATGTATCTCTGGATGTCCCATGATAGCGGGTTTACCATGCTCCCCATACTCAAAGACTGGTCTCTCCGTGATGCCATACTCTTCGCGAAGTCCCTCGCACAGCAACAGATAGGCAGCGGCACAGGTCTTACGTCCTTGCTCGTGCTTGAACCTTAGAGCCTGTTCACGACGCTGTTCCGAGAGCAAGGGCAGTGCCGCCTCGAAATCGAAATGAGCGATATCGTCATTCAGGTATATCATCTGTCTCCAAGCCTAAGGGGGTCTCTGACTTAGGTATACGGCGGTTGGGGTTCTCCTTCGCTCCAAGGTCGATGAGTTCCCTACCCTTCTGCACCACGCTCTGGCGACCCTCTTCGAGTTTGTTCTTCGAGAAGTCGAACGCCTTGCGAGCCTGATCCAGTTGGTCGCCCACCCTATTATAGCGTTGGATGAAATCGCCCAGACGGTCGAGCAGTTGTTCGGCAACCCCAAACACTTTCTCCTGGTTCTCCGCCTGCTGGTTCTGCACCCATGCGATATGTATCATGTGGAGGATGCCCAACAGGTTCTGCTCTCCTGTGATAAACACCTTACGCTCGAAAGCCTCACGCCATAGCGTCGGGTCGTTGGCAAGGGCAAGTTGCAGGGAACTCTCGAAAGGCACGAACATAATCACGAAGTCAACCGCCTCACGGGGTGCCTTGATATATTTAGAGTAGTCTTTACGGGCGAGTTCATTGACATGGGAACGGATAGACTTGATATGGTCCTGCAAGGCACGCTCTTTCTCCGCAGGCTCCTCGGCATTGACATATCGCTGATAGGCGACCAATGACACCTTCGAGTCGATGACGGCATCCTGTCCCTGCGGATAGTGCAGGATGACATCAGGCTGCATCTCCTTACCCGTATCATCGTTTTTCAAGGGACGACCGTGCTCATTGCGCAGACGAGCCTGCACCTCATAATGGATGCCCTCTGTCAGTCCCTGGGAGGCAAGGAGGTCGCCCAAGATAATCTCACCCATATTACCACTGACCTTATTGTCACGGCGCAGCACATTGGCAAGCGACTCTGCCTTCTCGCCAATCTCCCTATTGGACTCCATCATCATCCGCAACTGCTCACGGAGCGACGCCGACTGCTCGGTATGGTCTTTGGTATTGTCGCTGATAGCCTTACGCATCTCACTGATAGCATCTTTCAGAGGTTGGGTAACCCCAGCCATCGACTCCTTGTTCGATTCTTTCAACTTCGAGGCACTGCGCTCCAATATCTGCTGCGCCATATTCATAAACTGCGCATCACGTTTCTCCTGCTCCTCGAGTTTCTCACCCTTTGCCTCCTCCATCTGCTGGCGCAGATGCTCTAACTGCACGTCTTTCTTGGCGCCCTCTATACGAAGCACGTCCATCTTTCGGTCCATCAACACGTAGAGGACCGTAGCACCTATCGCTACACCTAATATAATATATAATGCTATCATCGTCTGCAAAGATACTAATAATTCTCCATTTTCAACTCTCAATCCTCAATTATTTCCGTTTGTGCCTTCGACCAGTTGACGAGATAGAGTTTTTCCGTGGCACGGGTGAATGCCGTGTAGAGCCAATGGATATAGTCAGGTGTGAGCATGTCGTCCGTCATATATCCCTGGTCAAGATAGACATGCGACCACTGTCCGCCCTGCGCCTTATGACAAGTGGCGGCGTAGGCGAACTTCACCTGCAAGGCATTATAGTACCTGTCCTCCTTGAGTTTCCTCAGACGGTCTTGCTTCAAGGGAATGTCCGCATAGTCGTCCATCACGGCTTGGTAGAGTTGCTCCTGCTGCTCATGTGTCAAAGCAGGCGCCTCCGAGGTCAGCGTGTCGAGCAGAACCATTGCCGTCAACTCGTAGTCGTCATAATCGGGGAAGGTCATCGTGACCTCCGCAAAACGAAAGCCATAGAGTTCATGGACGTTACGCACCCTACGCACTACAGCACGGTCGCCATTGGCGATGAACTCCTCTTTCCGCCAATAGTAGTTATTCTTCACGATCATGAGTTGGTCGCCTGTAGTCAGTTCGTCCTCTCGCCCCAGCACCATATTACGGATTCCCTGGTTGTAGATATTCGCCCTTTTGTTACTTCGGGTGATGACCATCGTATCGTCAAGTCCCACTCTTGAATAACTGCTGGCAAGAGACTCTATCAACTCGTCACCTGGCACTATTCTTATATCATCGAAACCAGCAAAGCGAATCTTCGGAAGGACAATATCCCCTTCCCTTATTCTCGTCGCATTATACAGGATACCTGACTCCTGACTCTGGCGCAGCACCTCTTTGAGATCACACTCATGCACATGCAGCCCATAACCTCTTAAGACCTCCGACATCAGTGCTGGACTCCATTCCTCGCCGACTGGGGGCAACTGCGCCTGGTCGCCGATAAGCAGCATCCGACAATTACGACCGTTATACACAAACTGTATCAAATCGTCGAGCAACTGCCCTTGGGCGAAGGGCGTATCACCATAGTTGGTGGCATTGGCTATCATCGAAGCCTCATCAATGATAAACAAGGTGTCCTGCGCCGAGTTGAAGTTTAGGTCGAAAGCACCCTCCATAGACTTCTGCCGATAGATGCGGCGATGAATGGTATAGGCGGGATGCTCCGCATAGAGAGAGAACACTTTGGCGGCACGACCCGTAGGAGCCATCAACACGATCTTCTGCTTGAGCGACACCAATGCCTTGACGATGGCGGCGGCAAGAGTGGTCTTTCCCGTACCTGCCGAGCCTCTCAGCACCATCACCGCATGCTCATGACGGTCCGTCATGAACAAGGAGAACACGTTGATAGCATGCTCTTGTTCTGGTGTTGGCGTATGTACCAATGCCAAGCGAATACGGTATTTTAGTTCGTCAGTGATCATATTTAGTTGCAAAGTTAATCATTTTTTGCGAAAATTGATTAACTTTGCACTCGATATGAAGATTTCAAAGCGTTTTGACGAAACGGTGCCCAACCGCATTATTAACTTGATACTTGCCCTAATGGCAGGTATTCTTGCCGTTTTGTGCGTCATGAGTATCCTACAACACTAAATGCAGACGACTATGCTAGAGAATAGCCACATCACCCATAAGCAACGACTGATAATCCGTGTCAGCCGTAATAGTCTTGCTTTTGCCACAGTCGGCAGTGAGGACAACGGAGAGATTGCTTTCGAGCCCTATCAACTGAATACGGGTATCTCGATGGCGGCGAACCTGCGGGAGGCTTTCCGTTCTGAGGACATCCTCAACGAGTCCTACAGCCGTGTCTTGGTCATGGTCGACAGTCCTACACTGATGGTTCCTGTCGAACTATTCCATGAGGAGGACCGTCGCACACTCTACCAGCATTCCTTCCAAGGACACGAGCAGGAAGAAATCCTGCATACCGTCTTGCCCGACCTGAATAGTGTTGCCGTATTCTGCGTCAATAAGGATATGAGTCTGGTCATTCACGACCATTTCGACCAACCCATCTTCATCGCCGCTATTGCCCCCGTATGGCGTTACCTCCATCAGCGCAGTTACATGGGTGTAAGAGACAAGTTGTATGTCTATTTCCACGACCGCCACATGGAGGTGTTCAGTTACGGGCAGAACCGCTTCAAGTTCTGTAATACATTCGACACCCATGATGCCCACGATGCCCTCTACTATATCCTATACACCTGGAAACAGATTGGGCTGCAGGCTGAGCGCGACGAGATACATCTGGTAGGCGATATGCCTGAGGGCGAATGGCTGACGGAGGAACTGAAGAAATATGTCAAAAGGGTCTATGCCATCAATCCTGCTGGCGACTTCAACCGCTCGGTAGTCACACAGATAGAGGGGATGCCCTACGACCTCATGACCCTATTCGTGAAAGGCAGATGAGAATCATTACAGGGAAATACAAAGGAAGGCATTTTGAGATACCACGCTCCTTCAAGGCACGTCCCACGACAGACTTTGCCAAGGAGAATATCTTCAACGTGCTGAATGGATACGTCGACTTCGAGGATGCCACGGCACTCGACCTCTTCTCTGGTACGGGCAGTATCACCCTCGAACTCCTCTCTCGTGGATGCAGCCATGTCGTCAGTGTGGAACTGGACCGTGACCACCACCGCTTCATCCAGGACTGCTTGAGGAAACTCAACACACAGGCTTGTATTCCCATCCGTGGTGACGTGTTCCGTTTCCTCAAGTCATGCAAGCAGCAATACGACATCATCTTCGCCGACCCTCCTTACGCGCTCAAGGAATTACCTACCATCCCCGACCTTATCTTCGAGAAAGACCTTCTGAAGTCAGATGGCATCTTCGTCTTCGAGCATGGCAAAGACCATGACTTCTCCCAGCATCCCCATTTCGTGGAGCACCGCAGTTATGGAAGCGTCAACTTCTCACTGTTCAGATAAACTGCTCCTGTCTCTACCTTGTAGGAATACGGCAAGACTCTGTGATCCATTTATCTGAAACATTAGTATCTTGGTTTACCTTGTTAAAACAACTCTTATACTGAGGAACTTGTGCAATTTTTGCACTGGTTATTAATAAAGCAGACCAAAAAGCCAAAGAGGAATCTTCTTTCCGTGACCTATATCGATACCATCACTAACAACGTAACTGTCTTCAATTCCCTTTATCTGTTTGAAACCTTTATTCTTTCCTCCTACTTCAAAAAGCCATCTCCCATCTACAACCAAATCACCTTGATTAGGCATGGAGAGTTTATGACCAACACCCACTTGCGATGCAAAATATGTCTCACGCATCGTCCCCTCTTCTACATGTGGAGTCAGACAGTGCATCAAGTTGGTGTTGTAGAACAGAACCTTTTCTGGCTTCGTCAGCATGTTCATCCCACTATCAACAGAGTAAAGTCGACGCACCAATGCCGCCTTGTCCATCAGGTCGATGAGTTTCAACACATTATTGCGTGATGCTTGTAACATGAGGCAGAGTCCAGATATGTTTAAGGTGTAAGGCGAACTTTCTGCCAATACCGCCAGTAACTGCTTGGTCTTATAGACAGAATCGTATTCAATGTTGCTAACAGAAGGAATCTCGCTGGTGACAATAGTCTCTATTACCTGCTGGAGGCGGTCGGCAAAGCCGTCACCTTCTTCGCGATAAAAGGGATAATAACCTGTCTCAAGATATTTCTCGAAATGCTGCAGCACCTTCACCTTCGACGTAATCTCTGATGCCTGCATGAAATGGTCGATTAGTATCGTTTCTAAAGGGAGGACTGGCAACTGAGCCACCTGCTCCAACTGCAGGTATTCCCTGAACGACAATCCCTCCAGCGTGTATTGGCGATGACGGCGTGAAAGATCACCCATCAACGACTCCTCCAACTTTAGCATCGATGAACCTGTAACCACAATATGCAATTGCGGATAGGAATCGTATATATTCTTGATTTCTTGCTGCCATCCTTTGTACTTATGTACCTCGTCCAGGAATAGGTGAGTACCACCATGAGTGTAGTGATATTCTGCCAAGTCAAGAATTGAATGATTGGCAAACCAAATGTGATCAAGTGATGCATAAAGAGCCTTCTGCTTGTCCTTAAAAGTGCGTAGGATATGCTGAAGGAGCATCGTCGTCTTGCCGACACCCTTGGCTCCTTTAATCACGATTAACCTATTATCCCAGTTTATCCTTTCATAAAGATATCTGGTAAAACTCAATTCCGTTCCCGCCAACAGGCGACCATAAGTCTTATACAATCTATCCATTTCGCACGTTTTTGCGTGCAAAGATATATTTTTTACCTTGAAAAAACAAATATTTCGCTCGTTTTTTACTTTTGAAAGTTAAAAGCGGAAAGAACTCAAATAAATAATAGTGATAAAACACCAGCGAGACAAATAAATAAAAATTGTTTCTCTTGCTGATATTTAATTACTTAGATTAAAATCTACTCTCTAATACTTATCCTCTTGAAAACTTGGCTCCTGACTGATTATCAGCAACTTGCACCGTTCTTAAATATTTTTAGCCAAATAAACTTCGCGGTCAGAGGCGGTCAAAAGCGATTCATTGGCTAGTTTGACAAACTTATTATTTCGGATAAAGAGGTACAAAACTTTAGCGAAATATGACACTTTTGGAAGTTTTTCGATTTAAAGAGGCTAAAGCAGATAGATTTTTCGTAATTTTGCACCGCAAAATGGAAATCAGATGCGAAAAGCGATATACCTATATGTAATATGTGCTATCGTCGTTCTGACGGGATGCAAAGGCAGACAACTGCCAAAGGAATTGCAGGCGGTCAGCGAGATTATCAACGACTATCCTGACTCTGCCCTTGTATTACTCAACAGCATGGAAGCAGAAAAGGCTACCTGGAATAAGAACACTTGTATGCGCTATGACCTGCTGCGGCTGAAGGCGCAGAACAAGGCTGGCATACTCTTTTCTTCCGACTCGCTCGCCAGAACGCTCACCGACTACTTCGACAGCTACGGAACACGCAACGACAGGCTACTCACCCGTTATCTGCTCGGACGAGCCTATCAGAACATGGGCGATGCTCCAATGGCTTTGCAGACCTATTTTGATGCCATCGAACAGGCCGACACCACAGCCACCGACTGCGACTACAACACGCTGATGGGTATTTACGGCCAGATGGCAACGATTTTTCATCAGCAGAGTCTGCCCCACGACGAGATACGCGCCATTCATCAATATGCCGACTGTATCAGCCGTTTTGGCAGTGACATAGAAGTCATTGAGGCACGAAGCCAACGGATAAGGCCTTACTATCTGCTTGGTGAGAAAGACAGCGTACTGCAAATCATCAACGACACCTATCAGTCTCTGCTGAAACTCGGCAATCGCCATGATGCAGCCGATTGGGTCGGCCCTTCCATCTATCTCTACCTGGAACGTGGAGAACTGGAGAAAGCCCGCCAGATGAAGGATATCTTCGAAAACGAATCGAACCTATTTGACGAGCAAGGAAACATTGCCGCTGGCAGGGAGTTTCACTATGTCATCCGAGGCTTCTACGATCTGGCTTGCCATCATACGGACTCGGCGGAATATCATTTCCGCAAGGCACTCCGCTATGGTCATGCCTCCGACTGTTACAAGGGGCTGATGACCGTCTATCAGGAGCGGCATAATGCAGACTCCGTGATACACTACGCCCTGCTGTTTGAGGCTGCGCAAGACTCGCTCCACAACCAAATGAGCACCGATGCCATCCACCAGATGTCGGCTCTCTACGACTACACCCGCAGCCAACAACAGGCAGAACGGGAGGCGCTGAAGGCGCGGACAGCCCGCACATGGGCGGTCGCCATCATCGTCCTCGCCATGCTTATTGTTGCGATCATTGTCTATTACTATCGCCGCAGTCAGGCCAAGCGTCGCAGGGAAATCCTTCGACTCGACAAAGCCCTGTCCGATGCTAAGAACGAGCGTGAGGGCATCTTGCAGGAACTAACCCGCCTCAAAGCGCAAGACTACGAGGGTCTGATAGCCGAGAAGGAACACCGCGAGCAGGAATTGGAGCAGATGATAGCCTCACTACAGAGCGACAACAACCACCAACCGACAGACAACCTCGAAGCCTTCGCCGATAGCAAGATAGCCATGCTGTTCAAGCGAAAGTCGGAAGACAAGACCGAGCGTCCCATCCCGACAGGAGCCGAATGGTGGTTGTTGGAATCACAGTTCTGTAAGGACATGCCAGCCACCTTCGAACGATTCTGTGCCGGGCGCAAACTATCGCCTCTGGAAGTGCGCACCTGCATCCTCTTGATACTTGGTTATCCAGAGAACATTATCGTCAAGATGACGGAAAAATCGCCCCAGACCGTCACCACCGCCAAG
The DNA here is from genome assembly GCA_017458005.1 of Prevotella sp. Lineage (GTDB taxonomy): Bacteria > Bacteroidota > Bacteroidia > Bacteroidales > Bacteroidaceae > Prevotella. The sequence goes on from JAFTGH010000064.1 coordinate 29,478, forward strand.
ACCCGTGCAAACGAGAAACTGTTCGGCCAGAAAGAGGCTCATTCACTGAAATCCAACCTGCTTCGCCTCCAAAACCGCGTTTGATTTATTTTGATTTAAAGTTTTTGTAAGTCGCTGTGCGGCAAACGGATAATGCATCGTATTTCCTTCAATTGCCGTTCTCTTTACCGTTTTTATTAGCATTTCCACATCTTCTTTTATTGCGTTTTCCCTAACTTTGCAGAAAAATAACATCAAAATTATAACGCAAATGAAAACAATGAAGATTTGGAGAATCATGTTCATGACGCTTGCTGCTTTCTCCCTCGCATCTTGCAGCAGCGGCAACGATGAAGAGATGGTTTCGGGAAGCGATGCCCAGCGCGCCCTCTTCGAAATGAAGAACAACTACTGCGGCGAACTACGCTACGGTCTTAAAGACGAGACAGGTCGCCAGACCCTCAAAGGCTACACCGCCCGCTCGGCAGAGGGATTGACCATCAGTCTGCCGCTCGAACCGATTGCCGAACAGGTAAAGGACGCAACGATTGCGCAGAAGATTCGCACGCTGGGTTATGCCGAGGTCTATGCCAACTATCAGTTTGAGACCGTTGAGAAAGGCGGTGATGCCCGATTCGTGCTACAGCCTCAGATGGTGACCAACGAGCGCATGACCACACCGCTGACACACACTCAGCCCGTCACCTACAGCGGTCTGACGCTCCTTTTCACGGGCACATACACGGGCAACTTCGTCAAGGAGAACGAGGCGTTAGTGTTCAACATCTGCGTCGGTCAGGTGCTTATAGACAATGAGCCGCTCGAAGGCTTCCAGCCCGTCCTCTACACCTTCCAAGGCAATGCCCAGTACACTGCCACCGGGGAACGTGAAGAAACTCAGGTGGAGAAGGAGCACCGCCAGCAGACCGACTACGCGCTGCAAGGCATATGGTTCCTCGACGAGCAGGAGTTTATTGCCACCAACCTCATCGGCGAAGGCATCACCCGCTACGACCGCAGCCAGAGCGGCTACTGCTACGACTTCTACAACAGCCACTTCACCATTCGCCATTTCGACAACGTTACAGGCAAGGACAAGTTGGTAGCCAACGGCACCTACACCATCCGCTATGACGAAAAGACCGGCGACACCACGCTACGGCTCTACACCTACGTCACCGAGACCTCTAGTCCATCGATTCTCTTCCTGTTCACCGTCTACCATCTCAATGGAAACGACATGCAACTCCGCACGCACGGTGAAAATTCAGAAACGATCTACAAACTGAGCAGATGGGAGCGATAATGATGCACTTATTTCAAGTCAGCCGTTGATTATTAACGACTGGCTCATTTTTGACATTACTGCCACCGATGGATTGACCTCCCATAGAACATCCCATTTCTGAAGCAAGTTGCTTGATACGCCAGACGGCAGTTTGTCATGAATATTTACTGATGTCACCCACTACTTTATCGGCTTCAGCATCATCAGTAAAAGAAACTGTTCGGAGTTTCCGAACAGTTTTACGTTATAATATTACAAAGGTATGAATTTATTTCCAAACTTAGTCCGTTTTCACCTGTAAAAAACAAAATTGCACTTCTATCCTGCACCTTTTTATGAAGGCGGCACCTCCTGCCTGCGGAGGCCGTACCTTCGCCCCTCGAAGGCGGCACCTCCTGCCCTCGGAGGTACGGGCTTCGTGGCAAGGAGGCCGTACCTTCGTAAAATAGTGAAGTGCATCCCCAATAATTAGACAATGATAAATCTGGCAGGTGAGTAGTTTGAGGCTAAACGTTAAATGTACGGTAATAGTTTGGCAACTATTACCGTGCCTTGCGCCCTTTATTTATCGGGGGGTGAGCCACATGACGGTAATAGGTTAATAGTTTTTGTGAATTGAGGCTCACTTCCGAGGTGTTTGTAACGTTCAAACGGGTCGTTTGTGGCTTACAAGCGGATCGAATGTAACGTTCTAAATAGTCTCCAACCTGTCGAATCTGGAAAGAATCAGTTGTTCATACTGCACTTTCATCTGTTCGCTGAGAAAGGAATCGCTGATGAGCCTCTGCCACTTCGGAAGCAACCTACGCATATTGTCTATCAAGCGTAACACAATATTCTGCTCCAGTCCCATACTCTTAGCAGCACTCAGGAAATCTCCAAGTTGAAGTTTCGACTTCCGTCCGTTGAGAGGAAGTGCAAACTCTTCCTTGTCCTGAGGGTTGGCAATAGCCACATTCAACAGATCGTATGCAGGAGTCAGCCTGTATGAGTCAACAGGACGGTAGAGTGAGAAGTTCTTCAAGTGCATATCATTATTACCTGTCACGAAACAGAACAGCAACAGTTGCAGATAGTTTGTCAGATCGAGTCGTGGCATGTCGCTATACTGCGTCACCGCCTTGGCTATCTGTTCGTATGAACTTCTGTATTTATACTCTGTGGGGTGCATGGTTAACTGACACATATCCTCCATGTCTATCTTCTCACCCTTTGCAGTACGGTCAATACGCTTGGTAAGATACCCCAGTTTGCCGTCAGCCAATCGTATCAGCGTATGTGGCACAACATTGATTTTCGCAGCCTCAGCAAGATGCATGGTCAAATCCTCATTCTCTGGCAGCAACGGGTAGGTAGTGGTCTGAGGTTTAAAGATATAGTCGCCCCACAGTCCCACTATCGTCAATCGGCTACAACCTTCATGCCTGCTGAGGTTCAGTGAGAGTTTTGGCTGAACACCTGTCAGAGATGTCTGAGAGCGTATCACCTGTTCCGCAAGGCGGTCGAGGTCCTCATGGCGATAATCAAGCAAGGGCACTTCCTTTGTGCCAAAAAATTTCTTGGCACACTGCGGATGAAAATCGGTTTGTCCTTTGTCCAATTCCTGATAGCAATACAAGCACTTACACATGACTCCTCCCTCCTTCATTTACAGGTATGACACTGACAGAGCCTATACACTCCTTGCAGCAGAGCAACAGGAGCGACATGCGGTCGAGAATGCTGATGTCTGTATTCCGTAAGGCGACATCGAGTAGCCAGCCTTCGGGTATCAGTCCGTCAAAAAAAGGAAAAAGGATGGGACTGACAAAGGCTTCACTTTGTAAGGGCAGGGTCAGACTGATTGCCAATGCGTCCTGTCGTTCCAGATAGTCGCTATCATAACAGAAGCGATAGGTTCCATCCACTTCCGTCAGCATACCAGCGAATATGCCTCTGCGATATATTTCCGCCTGCCTCATAACTTCTTCGTTGCTGTCAACTCATAGTTGAACAAGTCGAGTAGTTGGTTTACCTTGTCCATCCTCAATGTAGTTTTCCCTTGCTCCAGACTACGAACAAAACAAAGACCCACGCCTGATTTCATAGCGAGATCCTCTTGTGTTAGACCATTTTCCTTACGTAAGGTCTTTACCACAGTTGCCAACTTCGTCTTTTCCATACCTACAATTATATGCTTTCGAATGCAAATATAGAAAATATTCTGTATATTATATTACTTCATATATAAATTATATGATTCTTTAACTATTTATATGCTTTCTGCTATAAATTAATTAAACTATCACACTTATTACACATTAGGTAGCCCTCACAATAGCGGTGAGAGCAGGCGGGTGAGACTCTCCCACAAGCGCTTCTTGAAAGAGGGATGAATCCTTTGGGGGAGATCGCCCAAGAGGACTGACTGCTCCTGATCTTTCAGGAAGATATTCTTCATACGCAAGGCGATTCCCTCGTCGTAGATAAACACATTCGCCTCGAAATTATTCTCGAAGGAACGGAAGTCGACATTGGTGGAGCCACAGGTGGTCAGCGAGTCGTCACACACCATCATCTTGGAGTGGAGGAACCCCGACTCATAGAGATATACTTTGACGCCTGCCTCGTAAGCCTCACGAAGGTAGGAGCGTGATGCCCACTCCACGAAACGGGCATCGGAACGACGGGGACAGAGGATGCGTACATCGACACCTGCCACTGAAGCGGTCTTCAAAGCAAAGAGCACGGGTTCGTTGGGCAGGAAATAAGGTGTCTCGATATAGATATAACGACGTGCCGACTGGATGGCATGGACATAGCCCTGCATAATCTCGGGATAGGGATTGGTGGGACCACTGGTGACCACTTGCACCAAGCAGTTGTTTGGTGAGAGGTGAGAGGTGAGAGGTAAGAGGTTAGGATAATAGACACGGTCGGTAATCAAGGTGCGGTCGACGAAATACCAGTCGACGAGGAAGGCACGTTGGATGCCATAGACGGCACCACCTGTCATACGCAACATCGTATCACGCCATGGCTGATCACCTGTTCCCTTCACATAGCGCAAGGCGATATTCATTCCGCCGATATACCCCACCCTGCCATCGATGACGATCAGTTTTCGGTGGTTGCGATAGTTGACCTTACTCGTAAATGAGGGGAAGCGCACAGGCAGGTAGGGAGTTACCTCGATACCCTCCTCTCGCATCCGCTCGAAGAAGGCATGCCCCACATTCCAGCAGCCCACATCATCATAGATGACACGGATATGCACCCCCGCCCTCGCCTTATCGATGAGCGCATCGGCGACCAGTCGTCCTAAAGCATCGTCCTCGAAGATATACATATCGATATGGATATGATGAGTCGCCTGGGCGATGTCCCGCAGCAACTCAGGGAAGAAGGCATAGCCGTCAGTCATGATATCCACCTGATTGTCTTTGAAAGGTAAGGAGAAAGACTGGTTGACAAAGAGGTCGACCAACTGCTTCTGTCGCTCAGGCACCCGCAGGTTCTGTTGCTCCACGAAACTCAACATGGAGCGTTTCGTCAACTGGTCGAGGCTGCGCTGACTGACCAGTCGCTCCTTGCGATGGTTGATGCCGAAGAAGAGGTAGAACACCAGTCCGATGACAGGCACGAAGATGATCACCAACGCCCACGCCATCGTCTTGGCAGGCTGACGGTTGTCCATCACCACATGGATGACAGCCAAGGCGATGACGACCCACATCAGGGTAACACCTGTGATATATAGTAGTGACTGCATCTATCGCCCAAGTTTTATACTTAACTGCTGATAAATCTCATTCAGTCGTTCGAACTCTTCCTTGAACTCCTGGCTCTTGTAAATCTCCGGATTTGTCTTGAGTTCGTTCATGAGTTCCTTCTTCCGCTCGTTCACAATGACATAGCGGAAGTCGAGAATCAGGTGCTCCACCTGTTGGCGCATGCCCTGTTCCGTCTGTTTCATCTCGAAGCCACGTCCCAGTTGGTAGTTATCCACGGCGAGGCGGGTGGCAAGTTGGCTCACCTCGATATCAGGATGCTGGGTGAAATAGGTCTCTGCCTTGAAACCGTCCTCCATGGAATGCATCACCGCCTCATGCAGGATACGGTTATAGAGGTCGTTGCTGAAGGAGAGACCGTCGCCACTGAAGTCGAAATCAATATACTGGGCGACATTCATATCGATGAAGCCGCCATCCTCGGTCTCCAGTCCCCTCATAATCACCATATCGCCATGACGGATAATCAGTTGGATGAGCATACGCTCCACCTCTGAGGTCTGCTCCTGAAGTGTATGCAGTCCTATCGGCTCTGGGGGTGTCTCCTGCTCCTGTTGCCGCTCCTCACGCTCCGCCTCCTTGCGCTGCTCCTCCTTGTCGCCAGCGATATACTTATTCGTCTGCGATATCAGTGTCCGCTCGTCTACGTCCAATCGGCGGGAACAGTCGGAGATATAGGCAGAGCGCACGATGGAATCAGGTATCACACTCACGGAGCGCACGATGCTGTTTATCGCCTCGGCTCGTTTGATAGGGTCTTTCACCCCTTTCAGCAACAGGTCGGTCTTAAACTGGATGAAGTCGGTCTGATGGTCCTCGATGTATTGTCGGAACTCCGTTGCCGTATGCTTGCGGGAGAAAGAGTCGGGGTCATCGCCGTCAGGCAACAGCAGCACCTTCACGTTCATTCCCTCTTGCAGCAGCATGTCAGTACCACGCATAGCGGCATGGATACCAGCCTCATCGCCGTCGTAGAGCAATACGATATTCTGAGTAAAACGGCGCAGCAGACGAATCTGGTAGACAGAGAGCGCCGTACCTGAGTTTGCCACCACGTTCTCCAGTCCACACTGATGCATCGCTATCACGTCGGTATAGCCCTCCACCATATAGACACAGTCCTCTTTGACAATTGCTTTCTTCGCTTGGAAGATACCATATAACTCCCGTTCCTTATGATAGATCTCTGAGTCGGGCGAGTTGACGTATTTCTGCTGCACGCCCTTTGTGGCGGCATCGAGTTTTCTGCCACCAAAGGCGACCACCTTACCACTGACATTCAACCAAGGGAAGATGGCACGACCCGCAAAACGGTCGTAGATGCCACGCTCGTTCTCTATACATAATCCTGTCTTGACGAGATACTCGTCCTTATAGCCCTTACGACGTGCCTCATTGACAAGGGCGTCACGCTTGGTGAGGGCAAAGCCCAACTGAAACTTCTTGATGATATCGTCACGGATTCCACGACTACGGAAATACTGTTTACCGATAGCCTGTCCGTCGACATCCTGATTCAGTATCTCATGAAAATACTGACAAGCCCACTCGTTGACGATAAACATCGACTCACGGTCACTCTGCTCCTTCTTCTCCTCGTCGGAGAGTTCGCGCTCCTCAATCTCGATGTTGTATTTCCTCGCCAACCAGCGCAGCGCCTCCGGATAGGTAATCTGCTCGTGCTTCATCAGGAAATTGACAGCATTGCCTCCCTCACCGCAGGCAAAGCAATGACATATCTGCTTCGAGGGCGACACCATGAACGACGGGGTCTTGTCGTCATGGAAAGGACACAAGCCCTTATAGTTCACCCCCGCCTTGCGGAGGCTCACGAACTCGCCCACCACATCCACAATATTGGTGGCATCCATGATCTTGTCTATCGTCGCTCTGTCAATCATGATCTTATTATTTTCTCACGTTAAAGAGGTAACTCCACCACAAAGCGGCAACCGTCATGATAACTGGTGTCAAGGGTGAGGCTGCCGCCCAGATTCTGAATATGGCGCTTCGTCAGAGGAAGTCCTAAGCCCAAGCCCTCTGAGAGGTCATCAACCTTGGTGAATGGCACAAATATCTGCTCGTAGTATTCCTCTGAGATACCAGAGCCTGTGTCCTCAAAAACAAATCGAACCCTCGTGTCTGTCTTCGAGACATGCAGGGTGATATGCTGACCATCAGAATACTTTGCCGAGTTATACAGGATCTCGCGCAGACTGCGCATCAGATAAAGGCGACTGGTACGGATACAGAACGAATCGGGAAGTTCTGTCTTGAAGATAACAGGAAGATCAGGGAAATGAAGATTGGTGTTGGCTACGCTCTCACGTGCCACCTCATTACACGACACCTCCTCATAGTTCCGACTACTCATCTCCTCCGAGAGCCCCGTGTCCGAACTGTCGTAAAGCATCAGCACCATACGGTTGAGGGTCATGGAGTTATGACTCATCGTATCCGTAATATTCCTCACCTCGTCGACTGGCAGGTCCTTGATGCTGTCTCGTAACACCTGTGCAAACCCCATGATGATATTCAGCGGAGTACGTATCTGATGTGTCATGTTCTGGATGAACACCGTCTTCTGACGGTCAGCCTCCTGCACCAGCAGACTTGCCTGCTGGAGTTCCTCATTACGACGGGCGGTCTCCTCGTTTACCTTCTGTATCTGGCTGATATGACGGGCAAGGGACTCCTGCATGGCGGCGAAACTGTTCTGCAGCCGTCCTACGGCATCCACCCTACTACTGCGTGGAATCCGCTCGTCATAATGACCTTCCGCCATGCGTTGCGACTGGTCTACAAGGCGGTTCAAGGGACGAATGGCATGCGTGACAATCTTACGGCAGAGCCATAGTATCAGAACCAGACCGACAGCAATCAATGCCAGGATAATATAGGTCAACTGATTATAACTCCGAAGGATGTCACTATCCGGACAGACAAGGGCAAGGCTCCAGTCGGTGCCGTCCACAGGACAATAACTCACCTGGCAGGGCTCTTCGTAGACACGAACCTTCATCATCCCCTGATGTCCTGTCGTCATCTCATGTCCTAAGGCGATGATATCTGGATGGCTACGGGCATTTGCCACGTCGAAGATGGTCTGGCTGACCAGTCGGGTGGAGTCTGGATGCACATAATAGTGCCCGTCCGCACCCAACAGCAAGAAATAGGCATTCGGATAGGGTTTCTCCTCTGCGATCACATCCGCGAGCATGTCCAGCGACAAGTCGGTGGAGATGACTCCGACAAACTTCCCGTCAACATAAAGGGGTTTGCAGTAAGAGGCTATCATCCCCTCTGCTGACAGCGTTCCCTCGTTGAAGTCGTCAAAAGGATCCACCCAACACGCCTTTCCCAACTCCCGTGGTGTCTTGTACCACACCTTATCGAAATACTCGTATTCCGCCTCACGGACGGTCGTGATACTATCGCCCTCACGGACGGAGTAGGCGGAGAAATATCTGCCATATTGGGGAAACATATCCGGCTCCATCGTGATAGAGCATCCGTTGACATTGGCATTCAGTTGGACGATACGACGGGAATAGGAAAGCAAGTCATCGGGCTGCAGGTTTTCTGTCACAAGCCAGTCGTTCGAGTAAGTTGCCACCTCCACCGTACCCAGATAACGCTTCACACGCTGGGCGGTCGTATTCAGCACACTGGCAGCATGCTCCATTGCCTCCTGCTTGATATGCCTGCGTGACCGGATGAACAAGAGTCCCAACGACACGAGGAAGATGAGCACGGTCATCAACAGGATGCTGATACTCAGTTTCAGCGACAGCGACTGACGGATATGGCGTAACTTGTTCCTCATCTTCTTATTCCTTTACTTCCTTTAATGAGGCGTCCAATAGTTCGTTGAGCAACACGGTGACCACCTTACCCTGCTCCTCTATATGCGCCACCACTTGGTTAGCGTCCTGAGAGTCCATCTCCTGACAATGCGCACAGAGGGTTGCGACATCTGTCTCTATAGCACTGACGGGAACCGTCATCTGATTGGTCATATTATGGAGGAAAGCCGTCTTGACGCGATCTGACTCCCTCACCTGCTCATAAGCCTCTGTCAAAACCTCTCCTCGTGAGCGAAGGTCCTCCGTCAACCGCTTCAGTTCTCCCACGTGGGCAGACAGTGCCTGCTGCATCTGCTGGAAATGGTCTTGCAGACGACCCACCTCATCCTCCTGCTGACTGTCTGGAATAGGCTCGTCATAATGTCCCTCCGCAATACGCTGGGCGGATTTGGAAAGCATCCTCAACGGCAACAACTGATGATGAGCGATAGCCCAACAACCAACCAATAGAAGGAGCAGTCCCGCAATCGCGATACCGATGACGATATACAAGAGTTCATTGTACTCCCCAAAGATATCAGCCTCAGGATAGACAATACCTATGCTCCAGCCCGCATCATCCAGCGAGCGTCCTGGCACCTCAGCACGTTTGAAGGGCTTGTAGAACACATAACTGTCGACCCCAGCCACCTTGAAATGCTTATAGCCTGTCTCGCCTGCTATCATTGCCTTTCCTACCTCTATCAACTCATGGTCATCCTTGTAGTCCATGATGGAGCGATGAAAGAGTTTGGTACTATCTGGATGGACGATATACGAGCCGTCACTTCCCAGCAAGGTAGCATAGGAGTTTGGAGACGGTTTTGCCGACAGCACAATCTGGGAGAGCAAGGGCAGCGACACATCCACGGCAAACACTCCCACTGGTCGCCCCTCGGCACTATAAATCGGCAGGCAGAAGGTAATGATTGCCTCTCCCTCTGTCTGGTTGTCTTTCAAGGGGTTCAACCAACAAGGATGTCCCGTCTCCATCGGTTGGGTATACCATATCTGCTCCGTATAGGGGACATTCCCGAAAGTCTCTGCCTGAATGATGGGCGAGTCTGACATTTGGAGAGAGTCCGCACTGGCATGGTGGACGTAAGCCATGAAATACTGCCCATGGTCCTTGTAATAATAAGGCTCGTAAGCAATAGCACAGCCAGCGACATAGGGATTGGTCTCTACGATCTTACGACTATAGGTGAACATCCGCTCTGGCTGGTTGAGATGGTTTATCAGGTCCCAATAGATATTACCCGATGACTGCTCTACGCTCAGCAACACATTATCCACTTGGCGCACCGTGCTCTCCAGCGTCTGCTCGGCTTTCTGCCTCGCCTCCTTCTTCACCACCTTTCTCGAAAAATGGAACATGATGAGGAGCGCTACGGTCAGCAGCGTCGCTATCGCAGATACGATCATCAGACTGATTCGTACGGATAAGGTCCTAGTGACGAACTTAGTCGGTAGTAATATCACGGTTGCAAATTTACGCATTTTTTACGATATATCCGCCATTATCAAGGATTTTTTACTATCTTTGCACCTGTCAAGTATCATCTTATGGAAAATCCTTATACAAAACAATATCCAGAACTGATGGCAGGCAAGACCGTCCTATACGTTCATGGTTTTGCCAGCAGCGGTCAGTCTGGAACAGTTTCACGACTTCGTGAGGTCATGCCACAGGCAAGAGTGATAGCCCCCGACCTGCCCATCCATCCGCAGGAGGCTATCGACCTGTTGCACCAGACATGTGAGCAGGAGCGTCCCCACCTGATTATCGGCACCTCGATGGGAGGCATGTACACCGAGCAACTCTATGGCTATGACCGTATCTGTGTGAATCCCGCACTGGAGATGGGAGAGACGATGAAGGCTCACGGCATGACGGGAACCCAGCAGTTCCAGAACCCCCGACTGGATGGTGTCCAGGAGTTCTATGTCGACAAAACACTCATCAAGGAATACAAGGAGCAGTCTGAGCATCGCTTTGAGGGCATCAACGCAGAAGAGCAACAACGGGTCTATGGGCTCTTTGGGGATGAGGACACGACGGTAGACACGTACGACCTCTTCCATGAGCACTACCCACAGGCTATCCATTTCCATGGGGAGCATCGCATGAACGATAAGTCGTTCATGCATTCTGTCGTACCCGTCATCCGCTGGATTGACGACCAGCAGGAGAAGCGGGAACGTCCTATCATCTATATAGGTATCGAATGTCTGATAGACGCCTACCAGAAGCCCACCAGTTCCATGATGAAGGCGGTGCGTATGCTGATAGAGCATTACCAAGTGTTTTTCGTCGCCACTCCGCCCACGTATGCCACAACCATGCCGTGGTTAGAGGAGCACGTCAATGTCCCTGCCTGGCATCACACCATCTACACAGACCGTCGTGACCTTTTGTATGGTGACTATCTGATAGCCTCCCCTACACAGGGGAGTTCAGAGGGGTCATTGGCAACCCTCCTTGAATACGGCTCCGACACCTTCAAGACTTGGGAAGAAATCATTGAATACTTCTCACGCCTCGGAGGGCAGTAGAACGACTCCGTGTTGCTTCTTGCCATCCATCATAATCTTCAAGGGACGGTCGAAACGGACATGACGGACAAACGCTGTCTCCTCGACGGCGGGCATGCTGTCGAGTATCTCCCTTTGTAGGATACCATCGCCCGTATAGGTATTGATGGTGAAGTAGCCCACACCGAACGATGTCAGGTTCTGGAAGAAGTGCGTACCCTGAGAGGGGTCGACATGGTAGTTCTTCAGTCCTGCCTCCACGATGACTCGGGCTGCGGATATGTGAGGCCATTTCACGGGGATGCCCAGCCAATAGTCACTGCTGCCCCATCGTCCAGGACCTATCAGCACGTAGTTCTTGTCCGCATCAAGGAACTTACGGTTGATCTGCTCTATCTCATCGGCAATCTGCGGGTTGTTTGCCGCCGTGAAGTCATCGTCTGTCTTGACATAGACCACATCGACGACATCCTCTGAGATACCGTGTCCCAGAGAGTTATGGGAGCGCAACAGACACTGTTCGTCCGGGATGGCGGCAAGGTCCTCATCCAGCACCTGCTTGGAGTCGACGATAGGACGGATTTGCAGCAGATAGAAATCACCTGTTGTCCCTTGTGAGTCACTCGTCAGATTACAAGCAAACTCGATCTCCACAGGACGACGCATCTCCTCCGAGCCATATTTCTGTGCCATCTGCAGAATCTCGGGCAAAGGGAAGATGCCGTGCTGTAGCACACCACAGAAGGAGATCACCTTACGTCCTCCCTCATAGATGCCGTCACGGATAATCTGGTCTGAGGGGTCGTAGGTGGAGGCGATACCATTCAGGGAGCCATCCTTGTCCGCCTCCTTCACACGCAGGTTCTTGATATTGAAACCGTCATCCACCTTGAAGTCATCACCTACATGCGACATATCCAAGGCATAGAAACGGGTCTGCGTCTCTTTCAACGCCGTCTCCATCTCGGAGGTCTGCAACACCTGAGTCGGGTGATAGGGCGACACTCGCAAGGTCTGTCCGCCATCCACGATATATTTTCCCAAACCCAGAGCGAGGGAGGCGATACCCTCCTCTGCCGTCTCGTCGCCGATGGGGTAATAGTTGAGGGAGCGCAACACGCCACTGAACGTCGGGTAGTAATGGTCCCCGTACTGGCGACCCACCACCTCCTGCAGGATGACCGCCATCTTCTCTTGGTCGATGACGTTAGAGGTCGCTGTCATATATGCCTTCGAATCCTTGTAGTAGACAGAGGCATAGACACCTTTGATAGCACAGGCGAGCATGCGCAGCATCTCGTATTTATCCTCCAGATAGGGTATCATATAGGTGCTGTAGATTCCTGCGAACGGCTGGTAATGGCTATCCTCCAACAAAGAACTGGAACGCACGGCAATCGGTGACTTCACCGCATCAAAGAAGGTGAAGAAGTCGGCTATCAGGGAATCGGGCAACTGCGCTTTCAAGAAGTGGTGCAGGATATCCTCGTCGGAGGCATCGCTCAAGGCAATCCCCCAGAGGTTGTTGTTGTCCATGAACTCATCGAAGAAATCGGTACAGAGTACGACGGTCTTCGGTATCGACACGGTGGCATTCTCAAACTTATTCAACTCCACATGCCGCTTGATGATATTGTCCAGGAAGGCAAGACCACGCCCTTTTCCTCCCAGCGAGCCCTCACCGATACGGGCGAAATGGGCATAGCGGTCGAACTTCAGACGGTCGAAGACGGCAACGACACCGATATTCTTCATCCGACGATACTGCACGATGGCATCGAAGATAATCTGGCGATGGGCATCCACATCCTGCAACTTATGCCATGTCACCGTCTTCAGGAAAGCGGAGACGGGGAAGATAGCACGGGCGCAGAGCCATCGGCTCATGTGGTTACGGGAGATATGGTAAAGCATGGAGTCATTGGGAATCTTGAAGATATTATCCTGCAACTCCTTCAGCGTAGAGACACGGGCAACCTCCTCCTTGGTCACTGGGTCACGGAAGATGAAGTCGCCAAACCCCATGTGCTCCTCGATGACATGACGCAGGTCGACATTCATCTTCTTGGAGTTCTTGTCGATGAAGTCGAAACCCTCCGCCTCCGCCTTCTCCTTATTCTGTATCTCACTGCTCTGGAGAATCAAAGGCACATACTCGTCACGGCGGCGAATCTCCCGCAACAGTTTCAGACCTGCCTCCGCATCACCCTCCTCCACATGGGAGAGCCTGCCTGCGGTCGTCTTGATGGGGAAACGGGTATCGCTGATAACACCCAACACGTTATCATGGTACTTGTCGTACCACTCCATCGCCTCCTCGTAATTGGTGGCGAGGACAACCTTTGGGCGACCTCTCTTTCGCTGGGCGGCGGCATGGGGATTCAACGCCTCTGTCGAGAAGTTCTTCGACTGGGCAAGGATATAGTTATAGAGGTTAGGCAATACGGAGGAGTAGAAACGGATATTATCCTCCACCAGCATGATCATCTGCACACCAGCCTCCTTGATATCATGCTCAATGTTCATCCTGTCCTCAATCAGTTTGATAATCGACAGGATGAGGTTGGTGTTGCCGAGCCAACAGAACACATAGTCGAAGATGGACATGTCCTCGTTCTCGATACGCTTGGTAATACCATGGGAGAAGGGGGTCAGCACGACACAGGGAATCTGGGGAGCCGACTGCTTGACATCACGCGCCACGGCAAAGGCGTCATTGTCGGCATTACCCGGCATACAGATAATCAAGTCGATATCGGTGGTCCTCAGCACCTCCTCCGCCTCCGCTGTCGTCGACACCTGTGTGAAGGTGGGCGGATAGCGCAGTCCCAGTTCCATATACTCGTCAAACAGTTTCTCGTCGATACGTCCGTCGTCCTCCAGCATGAACGCATCATAGGGATTGGCGACAATCAAGATGTTGAAGATACGGCGCGTCATCAAGTTGACGAACGACACATCTTTCAGGTAAAATTGATTCCACTCGTTGGGTATTTTATTCGTCTCGCTCATAAATTGTTATTGATTCTGTTGCAAAGTTATCACTTTTTTTCGCATTATCGCTCTCCATTTCATATTTTCTTTGTAATTTTGCACCTGTTTTAGAGAATTCGTTTCTAATTAATCATTTATAAACAATGTTTCATATTTACAAAGGCTATGAACTTGTGGAGGCTTACCACAAGATGCGATTCGCCAGAAGGTTTCATCCCAGTGAGGGATTCAAGAAGACCACGCAGGCGCTCATCGTACTCATCGTGACATTATTCCTATGGAATATCCCGTCGTCATGGTTTGGCATCGACGGACTGACAGTGGTACAACAACGTATCATCGCAATCTTCGCATTTGCCACGCTGATGTGGATCCTGGAGGTGGTATCGTCATGGGCTACCTCTGTCGCCATTATCGGACTGATGCTGCTCTTCGCCTCGGATAGCGGTATCAAATGGATGTGCGACCCTGAGCAGGTGGGCACACTACTCTCCTACAAATCGGTGATGGCAACCTTTGCCGATCCTGTCATCATGCTATTCATCGGTGGCTTCATCCTCGCCATCGCCGCGACGAAGACAGGACTGGACGCCCAACTTGCCAAGGTATTGCTCAAGCCCTTCGGCAACAAGAGCGAGAACGTACTGTTAGGCTTTATCCTCATCACAGGACTGTTCTCGATGTTCGTGTCGAACACGGCGACAGCGGCTATGATGCTGACTTTCCTCACTCCTGTGTTCCGTCAGTTGCCCCCAGAGGGCAAGGGACGTATCGCCATGGCACTGTCCATTCCCGTGGCTGCAAACCTGGGCGGTATGGGTACACCTATCGGTACTCCTCCTAACACCATCGCCCTGAAATACCTCAACGACCCCGAGGGTCTGAACATGGGACTGGGCTTCGGTGAGTGGATGATGTTCATGACACCGTTGGTACTGGTTCTGCTGTTGCTCGGCTGGTATCTGCTGAAGACCCTCTTCCCCTTCAGCCAGAAAACAGTGGAACTGGAGATTGAGGGCGAGATGAAGAAAGACAAGCATACCTATATCGTCATCGTGACCTTCTTCTTGACGGTGGCTCTGTGGCTGCTCGACACCGTGACAGGCATCAACTCGTACACCGTCGCACTGATCCCGTTTGTCATTTTTGCCCTAACAGGTGTGATTACCAAACGTGACTTGGAGCAGATCAACTGGAGCGTCATCTGGATGGTGGCTGGCGGCTTCGCCCTCGGCTACGGTCTCAACGCCTCTGGTCTTGCAGCCAATGCGGTGAAGAGTATTCCCTTTGGCGAGTTCTCCCCATTGCTCATCCTGATTCTCTCTGGACTTATCTGCTATGTCCTGTCGAACTTCATCAGCAACTCCGCTACTGCGGCACTGCTGATGCCTATCCTCGCAGTGGTTTGCGCCGCTATGGGCGACAAGTTGGATGCTATCGGTGGTACCTCTACCGTCCTGATTGGTGTCGCTATTGCCGCATCAAGCGCCATGGTATTGCCCATCTCCACCCCGCCGAACGCCCTTGCCTATGCCACTAATCTGGTACAGCAGAAGGACATGTCGAAGATCGGACTCATCATGGGTATCATCAGCATGGTACTGGGTTACATACTGCTCTATATCATGGGTTCCTTACACGTTTTGTAACGTCAAAACTAACAATTTGTAAACTTTACATAAATTTTTTAGGGGATTTTCTTGGTTGTTTCAAGAAAATTCCCTATTTTTGCATTACCAAAATAACAAAATGTCAGTTTAACAATAAAATCTTAAAACTATGAACGTTGAGAAAATCATGCAGGACCTGGAGAAGAAACACCCAGGTGAAGTGGAGTACTTACAAGCAGTTCGCGAAGTATTGGAATCCATCAAGGATGTGTACAACGAGCACCCAGAGTTTGAGAAAGCGAAGATCGTGGAGCGCATCGTCGAGCCGGAGCGCATCATCACCTTCCGTGTGCCTTGGGTAGACGACAAAGGCGAGGTGCAGGTGAATATCGGCTACCGTGTGCAGTTCAACAGCGCCATCGGTCCCTATAAGGGAGGTCTGCGCTTCCATGCCTCTGTGAATCTGAGTATCCTGAAGTTCCTCGGTTTCGAGCAGACCTTCAAGAACGCCCTCACCACCCTGCCGATGGGCGGTGGAAAAGGCGGTAGCGACTTCTCGCCCCGTGGCAAGAGCGATGCGGAGATCATGCGTTTCTGCCAGGCGTTCATGTGTGAGTTATATAAGGTGATAGGTCCTGATGTCGACGTTCCTGCTGGTGACATCGGTGTCGGCGGTCGTGAGATTGGCTACCTCTTCGGGATGTACAAGAAACTGACCAGTCAGTTCCATGGTGCCACCCTGACGGGTAAGGGTCTGGAATGGGGCGGCTCTATCCTGCGTCCAGAGGCTACTGGCTATGGCGCCCTCTATTTCGTCCACCAGATGCTCGACACACACGGACTCGACATCAAGGGTAAGACCATCGCCCTCTCTGGCTTCGGCAATGTGGCATGGGGTGCCGCCAAGAAGGCTACCGAGTTGGGAGCGAAGGTCATCACCATCAGTGGTCCTGACGGCTATATCTACGACCCCGCAGGTCTCGACGACGAGAAGATTGAGTATCTACTGGAGTTGCGTGCCTCTGGCAATGATGTCTGCGCACCATACGCCGAGGAGTTCGACGGAGCCCAGTTCTTCGAGGGCAAGAAGCCTTGGGAGCAGAAAGCGGATATCTACCTGCCTTGTGCTACGCAGAATGAACTCAATGGCGAGGATGCTGATAAGATTCTTGCCCATAAGCCATTATGCGTCGCTGAGGTCAGCAACATGGGATGCACTGCCGAGGCTGTCAACAAGTTCATTGCCGCAGGACAACTGTTTGCCCCAGGCAAGGCTGTCAACGCAGGCGGTGTGGCAACATCAGGCTTGGAGATGACGCAGAACTCCATGCGCATCGCATGGACTGGCGAGGAGGTCGACCAGAAACTGCATCATATCATGTCAGGCATCCATGAGCAGTGCGTGAAGTACGGCAAGCAGGGCGACTACATCAACTACGTGAAAGGTGCCAACGTGGCAGGCTTCATGAAGGTGGCAAAGGCTATGCTCGCACAAGGTATCGTGTGATACACCTTATTATATATTGATCAAAGAATAAAGGCCCTGCCAAGCACGATGCTCAGCAGGGCTTTTTCAGTTATGCCATACACGAGGGCACACCCAGTGTGGTGGCGATGGCGAACTTCTGACGGATGGTGCCGTCGGCACGGCGGGTCTGACCAGTTTCACCTTCTGTCCCATCTCGAAGGCATGTTCTTGTTTTTCATCTTAATAAATTTCTGACTCATAGTTTTTGTGTGTTTTTAAAAGGGTTAATGAAAATTGATTGTGTGTCTTTCATTTGTCGCGCAACTTCTGATTGACGGTGCGAAGGTACAACATTTAACACGCCATGTCAATAGTTTTGCGGAAAATTCGCGTAAAAATATGTTAAAGAACTGCCAAAATACTGTAAAAATACGTTAATTTCTTTTGGGTTTTTTACTCCGATATCTGGAGTCCTTGACTCCGATGCCTCCAGTGCTCGACTCCGCTATCTGGCGCAGGGTGCTCCAGATATTGGAGTACCCTATTAGAGGCTATTCGAAGAGAGGTATCGCAATAAGTCCGATAGCGTAGCATTACATTACAGATTACAGTTTCCC
>JAFTGH010000065.1 GCA_017458005.1 Prevotella sp.
ATATATTATATATATATATATTTAAATTTAATAGTCAACTTTTTCAGTATGAATAACAACTAACTGTAATCTGTAATGTAATGCGGAAATCATTATGATATAACCTCAATCCTTTTGACATTGATAAACCATTCTGCCATTTATGCACAAAATAGTGTTAGAAGCCTTTTGCGAAAGGCTATTTACATTCATCTTTCCATAAAGCGAACGCAATTCTCTCCTGTCGCCCTCAAAGACGACACTCATAAATGCTGGATTCGACATTTTTTCGGCAAAGGTCAGAGATCCTACTGAAACGACCAAATGAATTTGATCTATTTTGATCTTTTTCGTTAAGATTTGATCTATTCGCTCAATCATCGTTGCTTTTTAGTACTTTTGCATGAAGTATGACGAAGTATAGAATTGAAATAACAGAGATGCTGAGTCGAATCGTTGAATTGGATGCAATTGACGAAGAAGATGCTATCGAAAAGGTAAGAAAAATGTATCAAAATTGTGATATCATTCTTGATGCTTCTGATTACATAGGAACAAATATCTGCATAAAAGATGAGAAATAGAATCTGAAGCGCATTGTTTTTCGAAAATATTCGTTACCTTTGCGCTGGCATTCATACTCATCTGAATGCATAACATCGTGGGGAATTAGATAGCAGTATCTAAATTCGAAGAGACCTCAGACATAAAAGTCCACCAAACATTTATACAGAGGGTCTCGGGGAATGCGGATACGCCTATTCTGTATAGGCGTACCCCTTCCTTTCTTCTCTCTGTATAGGCTTCTGTGGTGGACTGCCTTTGTCTGGGGAAGGAATGCGAAGGAGGTGCGCTTTCTTTTTTGCCCATGCAAAAAAGAGAAACGATGAGTACAGAGGCAAAGCCTTTCTTAAAATGGGCAGGTGGTAAAGGACAGTTGTTAAGTCAACTGGCTACTTATCTGCCACAACGGATTTATAACGAACCATTTACTTATATCGAACCATTTGTTGGCGGCGGTGCAATGCTTTTTTATATGTTGCAAAACTTTAGTAACATCAGAAAGGCTATCATCAATGATGTCAACGATGATTTGGTTCTGACTTATAGAACCATCAAAGACGATGTGGAAGCATTAATAACTGTTCTTGCTAGAATAGAAAAAGATTATCTGTCAACAGAAGGACAAGAGGTTCGAAGTGCCATATTTTACGAAATCAGGGATCGCTTTAATCGACATGAGGGAAATAAGATTGAAAGAGCAGCACAATTGATTTTCTTAAACAAGACATGCTTTAATGGCTTGTATCGTGTTAACAGAAAAGGATTATTCAATGTACCTTTTGGGAAATACGCTAATCCGACTATTTGTAATGTTCCATTGCTAAGGGCAGACAGCCAATTGCTACAAAATACCAATATAGAAATCTGCCAAGGTGAATACTCGCAGACCATCCAATATGTTGATGGTTTGACATTCGTGTATCTTGACCCTCCGTATCGCCCATTGGATGCGACATCAAGTTTCACGGCTTATGCAAAAGGAGACTTCAACGATGACGACCAACAGAATCTTGCTGCATTTTGTCATCAACTCAATGCTTCTGGATGCTATTGGATGGAGAGCAATGCCGATTGTTCTGCCAAGAATCCAAATGACACTTTCTTTGAAGAACTCTATAAAGATTATCAAATAGAAAGAGTCTATGCCTCTCGTGCTATTAATGCGAATGCAAGTAAACGTGGTAAACTAACAGAATTATTAATCAAGAACTATGAATAAAGATTTTAACCTTTTCATGTCTCAATTACAAGAGACAAATCAGACCCTAGACTTCTTCTGCGATTTTGATAAGATATCAGCAAATGTCGCTGAGGTAGAAATGAGTTTAAACACTCTCAATTATTTAATTGGCAAAGAGAATTTAACTCAAGGTGTTAATGAGATTTGGCAAAGAGATTCTAAAGTTTTTGAAGTTCTTGGAATTCTCATTGCTGTTAGAGACGAAGGGAAAAAGCCCGTTGTAGATAGTAAAGGTAATGTTGTGTTGCTAAAAAGTTATTTTAAGTCTGCAAACAAAGTCGTAGAATTTCTACAAGAAACTGGATTAGCAGATATTTTCTTTTCTCGTCGCATCAAAAACCTTGTAGATTATGTCTTTGGCATTGAGACTGGACTTGACACAAATGCTCGCAAGAACCGAAGTGGTCATATCATGGAAAATGCTGTCGCAAAGATTTTCCAAGAGAATAACATAAAATTCCGTCAGGAAGTTTATTCCTCTGAGTTTCCTGCCCTGTCTGTTCTAGGTACAGACGAAAAGCGTTTTGATTTTTATATTGAGACTGCTACAAAGAAATATCTCATAGAGGTTAATTTCTATAGTGGTGGCGGTTCCAAACTCAATGAGGTTGCTCGTGCTTATACCGAGTTAGCACCTAAAATAAATTCTTTAAAGGGCTTTGAATTTGTTTGGATTACGGATGGTATTGGCTGGAAATCCGCTCGCAACAAATTAGAAGAAGCCTATAACACTATTCCAAGCGTATACAATCTGACTAACATATCTTCATTCATTGATTGCATCAAATGATAACACCTTATTACAAATCTCTTTCACACGACTTTAATCTTGTCTGTGGTGATACTTTTGAACTATTGCCACAATTCGACTTCCAATTCGACATGATATTTGCCGACCCACCCTATTTTCTATCTAGTGGAGGGATAAGTGTACAGAGTGGAAAAATCGTTTGTGTCGATAAGGGAGATTGGGACAAAAGCATGTCACCAGATAATATCAATGCCTTCAATTTGAAATGGCTATCGTTGTGTCGTGACAAATTAAAGAATAACGGTACGATTTGGATATCAGGAACATATCACAACATCTTTTCTGTTGCCAATTGTCTGACGCAGTTAGGGTATAAAATTCTCAATGTGATAACATGGGCGAAGACGAATCCACCCCCCAATATCTCTTGTCGATATTTCACCTATTCCACAGAGTTCATCATCTGGGCTCGTAAATCGCGAAAGGTGGCTCATTATTACAATTATGAGTTGATGAAGCATATCAATGACGACAAACAGATGACAGATGTTTGGCGATTACCTGCTATTGCTCCATGGGAAAAACGTTGTGGGAAGCATCCTACTCAGAAACCGCTTAGTTTACTAAGCCGTATCATATTGGCATCGACTCAGCCCGACGCATGGATTCTTGATCCATTTGCAGGATCCTCAACTACTGGTATTGCTGCCAATTTACTTGGACGCAGATTCTTAGGAATAGAACGTGAAGAAGAGTTCGCTGCAATTAGCAAGGCTCGCCGGTTAGAGATTGACAAACTCGAAACCTATGCGGAATATCGCCATAAGATAGCCGACATCATCAAAGCAGAGGATACCCAAACCAATTGCTTCGCTCAAGAACCCTTGCCTATCGAACCTCTTCCGCTTTTGGAGTAATGCAATCCGATAATTAAATATTTCGACAAAGCAGGTTCTAAAAAAGAAAAATTTCTGTTGACACCACCAGGTTGTTTGACAGCAATCCTTGTCCTAATTCTGTTTCTT
The DNA here is from genome assembly GCA_017458005.1 of Prevotella sp. Classification (GTDB taxonomy): domain Bacteria; phylum Bacteroidota; class Bacteroidia; order Bacteroidales; family Bacteroidaceae; genus Prevotella. The sequence continues at coordinate 3,560 of JAFTGH010000065.1, forward strand.
TACAGTTAAGTTTAATAGTAAGCGTTACAGACTGTTCTCTGTTCGCACCTAAAACTCTGACCTTGATGCCCTGAGTAGTAAACCTATAAGGTTTACGTTGCTTTCGATAAAGGTTTAGGGGGGAAAACCATATCTTTTAAGGGGGTATAACCTCTATCGAAAGCAGTGTAAAGGATTAAGAGTTTATTCCTGCGGTTTATTAGTCAACACACTGATTGTTTCGTCAAATTCTGCAAGAATCTCAGAGAGTCGTGGGTTAGATTTCTGTACGATAAGTGCCGCAAAATTTTTTGTCTTTCCCTCCTGTACTTCTGCGGTCTGCATTACATAGGCATCACGTCCAGAATAGGTATTGAACCAACGGATAAACAGTCGGCTACGGAACGACTGACGACCATCGCCCGTCTCGCAAATGTAGAGCAGGATGTCGGGGTTGGCAGCGAAGAAGGCTTCAACAAGCAAAAGAATAGTCTCACGTAGTTTCTGGTCAAGCGGAGAGGGTTGGTTTGTCTGGTTATTGATGGTGAACTGGTATGCTCCCACAGGCCAGATGGAGTAGTCATCCATGAAACCAACAACAAAGATTTGCCCTCTGTTGGTTTCTATAATATAGTCACGCCCGTTTTCAGTCCACACCTTGTAGGGTGCAAGACGACAGATGCGAGTCAGATCGAGTGGTTTCATCGTCTAAATACTCAGTTGGAGTCGCTCCTCGCGTATCTTCTTGATTTCTTCTTCTGCATGTTTCTGCCATTCGTGTTTCCTACGTATGGACTCACGAAATGCGGCGATAATCTCGTCGCGTGTACGATTCTTAAATGCTGTTGAAACCATATTTGCTTGTGTTTACAATTTTATTGGGTACAAAGATAAAAACTTTAATTGAAAAATCAAAATATTATTCTTAAAAATCGTTGCCGCAAGATAGCCGAAATCGTCAAAGCAAAGGATACCCATACGAAAAAACGGGGACGGTTCTCGCTCTGGCAAGCGACTTTGTCGATGACTGAATGATCCACAAAAATCCGCACAGTCAACGAAGATTGTGCGGATTGGTGTGTGGGGTATTTGCCTTCTACTGTAATCTAAATGTGACAGGAACTGTATATTTGACCCTGACAACAGAACCATTAAGTTTTCCTGGAGTCCACTTAGGCATTTGTTTAATCAGTCGAACAGCCTCCCTGTCTATATTCGGGTCAACCGTTTTCTCAACCTTTACATTAGATATACTTCCGTCTGTTTCTACGATGAAGGAACAAATAACTCTTCCCTGTACTCCATTTTCTTCACAAACTGGAGGATATACTATGTTTTGGGAAAGATATTGAAACAAGCCATCCATGCCACCAGGGAATGAAGGCATGACATCTACAACATCATATACTTTTTGGTCGGATGTACTGGAGGTGGCTTTTGTGGTAGCCGCCGTTTGAGCATCTTTCAATGCCACACCCTGTTCTTGTAACCCTTGGCGGTCAAAGCCAAACGTCATTTCATCGGCAATCTTCAGTTCCAGTTTCCTGGATGTCACCGAAGCCACCTCAAACTCTTCAAACACGTCACATATAATCGACATCTCCTTGAGATCGTTGCCGCTTTCTTTCTTGACCTTAGCCTCCATCATGACCAGCATCAACTTCTTGCTGTCGGGGTCAGCCATCATCCCTTTCAGATTAGGGTCGGATATCACAATGTCATCGACCTTGAATGCAGCCTTCTCTTTGTTGAATGTTGCATGATATTTATTGCCAGTCTTTATGAAAGAGCCTGGGATGGTGTATGACATCGTAACAGAACTCCCCGCCATATCTGTCGACTTTATAATCAACTTCATACTCATGTTGCCGCCACTGAACACCAACAGCATGTCGATGTCTGTGCCGTCTGCGGTCTGTATAAACTTGTCCTTAAACTCCTTGTTGGCTTTCCACGAGCCGTTGACGCTCTGTGCCATAGCGTTGCCAATGCCCGACATCAGCAGTACCGCAAATATGAATAACAGTTTTTTCATGTCTCAATATTTATAATTATTATTAGTTATTTCTGCAAAGTTACGAAAAAATCTGATAACTTCGTTTTTCTTTGCTAAAAATGTCGTACCTTTGAAAAAACGGGGGACAGAATAATCCATGTAGAGTATCGTCAGAGCAAGGCACCCTCCCAACTTAGGAGGGTGCCTTGCTCTGTTATGATTCAGTGATTGTGCAGATCTCTATCATTAATGCTACTTCTTGTTCTTTTCCACGTATCCTCTCATATATTCCCATGAGCCGACATGGTCATCGGGACCACTGAGGAAAGAGTGAACCTTCCACGCATTATCCTCCAGATAGAGGGTCCATCCCGCCGTACAGGTGGCAGCGCCATTGACTTCCGCCAAATCGAAATAGACCTCCGCCATATCCTCTGTCAACAACTCCGGACGAATATTCGACACTTTGATAGGAGCCTCCAACCCTAAATCCCAGGGCTGGTATTCGATGAAGCAGAGTTTTTCGAACGGTTTTCCCTCCTCCGCTTTCTCCACTTGCTGGTACATATCCAGGTAGTCTTTCGAGCAATAGAGGCTGTCGAGGACGAAGAGGTTGACATCCTGTTGACGGTATAACTCGTTTACCTTCTGATATATCTCGTTTACTCTCGCAGCAACGGCTTCTGTAGTCCACTGGTCGACGGCAGGTTCCTCGGCAACAGGCTTTTCTGTTACCACACTGTCAGTAGCGAGGGAGTCTGTTTGAGCCTCGCCACTCTTTGTCTTGTTACCACAGGCTGTCAGCATCAGTCCTGCCACTAGTAATAAAAAAAGTTTCTTCATATTGCTTCTCTATTTTTTAATTTGCGATGCAAATATACATAAAAAATTGATAATACTCAATTTTCTTTTGTATTTTCCTCACTTATTCGTACCTTTGCAAATGATGAGCAGACAAGATATCTATTCGGCAGCCGGACTGATGGCATATATTCAGGAGGTGGGATTCCTACCTCTGCTGAATAGTGGTATTGAGGGTTTTTCTGCCGAGGAGGTCGTGTCTGACGACTGTCGATATGTGGTGTTTCCCGACGGTGGGTGGGACTGGCCGCTATGGAAATGGAAGGGTCCCATTGTGACGGAGGGCAACTGCGTCTATGGCAAGTTCTTTGACAAGAAAGCGGGGTTTATCAGTTGTGAGTGGTGGGCTGACTTCTACAACTATCGCCGCAGCAAGCACCCCGTCCCTGCCGAGGGCTCGATAGAGGAGGCTATCCTGTTGACTCTACAGGAGAACGGGAGCCTCATCACTCGTGAGTTACGTGCCGCTTGTGGTTTCGACGGTCCGAAGATGCGCAGTAAGTTCGACGGTTACGTCACCCGTCTCCAGATGGGGTGCTATATCGTGACAGAGGATTTCGTCTACCCCACAGACAAGCATGGCAGGGAATATGGCTGGGGATGGTCGTTGCTGACCACTCCTGAGGCGCTCTATGGTCAATCTGCCTGTCGCACGACAGTCACTCCCGAGGAGTCGTTCCGTCGTATGGCAGCCCATTGCCGCAAACTGTTACCCCATGCCACAGACAAGCAGATCCAAAAACTTCTAGGATAAAAATAACTAAACGAGAAAGATAATATGAAAAAACTGATTACACTAGCACTGATGGCTGTCACGATGACGGCACAGGCTCAAACAAATGTGGACCCTTACAGACCACTGATGGACGCTTACGACCAGCAGGCTGACAATATTCTGAAGGAATACAGGGCGCTGCACGACAAAGACCCCAAGGGAGAACTCCCAGAGAGTAAGGCAAAGGCGAGAATCCTCTCCGACCGTCTCGACTCGATTGGTGAGGAACAGTTTAAACTCATCAAGGAGATCATCCGTGACAACCGTGACAACCAACTGCCTGCGAGATATATCAAGGACGCCATGTACCAGTTCAGTTACGAGGAACTGAAAGACGCCCTTGACCCCAAGGCTGCCTACTATAACAACCCCGATTTGGACATTCCCAAGAGACTTCTTGCAGGCTATGAGAAACGTCGTCCAGGCATCCAGTTCCATGAGTTGACGATGAAGGACGCTGCAGACCAGGATGTGACGCTGAGTCAGTGGGTAGGCAAAGGCAACTACGTGCTCGTCGACTTCTGGGCTTCCTGGTGTGGACCTTGCCGCCAGGAGATGCCCAATGTGGTGGCATGCTATGAGAAATACCACAGCAAAGGATTTGATGTCGTAGGTGTCTCCTTCGACCAGAAGAAGGACGCATGGGTGAATGCCATCCAACAGATGGGTATGAACTGGCATCAGATGAGCGACCTGAAGGGTTGGAAGTGTGCCGCCGCCGAGGTTTATGGCATCAGCAGTATTCCCTCCAACGTATTGGTTGACCCAGAAGGCAAGATTATCGCCATGGATCTCCGAGCCGCTAAACTCGCCAATCAGTTGAAGGAAATCTACGGAGAGTAGTCCTACTCTTAATACGCCTGTTCATGTACCCCAGCGACAGCCCGTCCGCTGGGGTCATTTTTTCCTTTAAACGAAGCGTCCCACTCCAAGGCTATCGCCGTGGAGCATGCCACACTCGCCTCGCTGGGAACACTACGTGCCGCACTGTCGCTGGGGAAATGCTCCACGAAGATGGAGCGATAGTAGTATTCCTCCTTGTTCTTTGGCGGGTTGATGGGGAACCGCTCTGCGGCATGTGCCATCTGCTCATCAGTCACTGCCTTTGCCGTTATCTCTTTCAAGGTGTCAATCCACGAATACCCTACCCCATCCGAGAACTGCTCTTTCTGTCGCCATACAATCTCATCGGGTAACATATCAGCGAATGCCTCACGGACAATCTTCTTCTCCATCGTCGTACCAGGACACATCTTCGCTGTCGGGTTGGTACGCATGGCTACATCCAGAAACTCCTTGTCGAGGAAGGGGACACGTCCCTCCACACCCCATGCCGACAGGCTCTTGTTGGCACGTAGACAGTCGTAGAGATGGAGTTTGGAGAGTTTACGCACCGTCTCCTCATGGAAAGCCTTTGCATTGGGTGCCTTATGGAAATAGAGGTAGCCTCCGAATATCTCGTCAGCGCCCTCACCACTGAGTACCATCTTGATACCCATCGACTTGATGACACGGGCAAGGAGGTACATCGGGGTAGAGGCACGGACCGTCGTCACGTCATACGTCTCGATGAAATAGATGACATCACGGATGGCATCGAGTCCCTCCTGAATGGTATAGTTGATCTCATGGTGCACCGTACCGATATGGTCGGCGACAAGTTTCGCCTTGGCAAGATCGGGAGCGCCCTTCAAGCCTACGGCGAAGGAATGCAGACGAGGCCAGTATGCCTTGGTCTGGGAATCGTCCTCGATACGCATCTCGGAATATCGCTCAGCAATAGCAGAGATGACACTGCTGTCAAGTCCACCGCTCAGCAACACGCCATAGGGGACATCAGACATCAACTGACGCTTGACGGCTGCCCGCAACGCCTGACGGATATCCTCCGAACTTGCCCCATTGTCCTTCACGGCATCATACTCCATCCAGTCACGGTGATAGTATCGCCGCATCTCACCCTCCTTACTCCAATAGTAATGTCCTGGCAGGAAAGGCTCATAACGGTCACACTGTCCTTCTAACGCCTTCAACTCCGAGGCGACATATACCTTCCCGTCTGAGTCATAACCAATATATAGGGGAATGACACCTATCGGGTCACGGGCTATCAGGAACTCATCCTTCTCCTCATCATAAAGGGCGAAGGCGAAGATACCACTGAGGTCTTCCAGAAAGTCGATGCCCTTGTCACGATAGAGGGCAAGGATCACCTCACAATCTGAACCTGTCTGAAACTCATACTTGCCAGCATAACGCTTTCGAATCTCCTGATGGTTATAGATCTCACCATTGACGGCAAGCACCTGTTTCCTATCTGGCGAGAACAGCGGCTGCCCACCCGACTCCGGGTCGACAATGCTCAGTCGCTCATGGGCAAGAATGGCACTGCCGCCACACCATATTCCACTCCAGTCAGGACCGCGATGACGGATCTTCTGACTCATACGCAACGCTTTCTGACGCAACTCCTGCGTCTGCTCCTGCACATTAAATATCGCTACGATTCCACACATAATATACTTCTTTTTTATAGTTGTAACTTCAATACTTGCTCCACATAATTCACGAAAGCCTGGTTGACCAGTCTTATTCCACCTGCTGTCGGATAATGACCCGTGAAATACCAGTCGCCAGGATGATGAGGACAAGCCTCATGCAGTCCCTCAATACTCTGATAGACAAGTTCGACAGGACTACGCATCCCCTCCGGGCGAAGCATCTCCACAATCTTACGGTTGATCTCCTCAACGGTGAATGGCTCGTAGATGGCACGAACATGATTCTCACTGGATGGCGAAGACTTGCAGGCACGATAGGTGTCGGCTATCAACTGCTGCATGCCACGTTCCTGGATCAAGGCAATGGCTGCACGGAAAGCGCATAGTTCCTCCAGATGCGACATATCGATACCATAATAGTCGGGATAGCGGATCTGCGGTGAACTGGAAACCATCACGATCTTCTTGGGATGCAGGCGGTCGAGAATCTTGAAGATGCTCTCCCGCAAGGTGGTGCCACGCACGATAGAGTCGTCGATGATGACGAGGTTATCCACGTAGGGTGTCAGACTGCCATAAGTGACGTCATAGACATGGGCAGCAAGGTCATTACGCTCCGTGCCCTCAGTGATAAAGGTGCGCAGTTTGATGTCCTTCCACACCACTTTCTCAATACGCACCTCATGGTCCAACCGTCGGAAACCGTCTGTCATCCCATAGAATGCCACTTCTGCCGTATTGGGGATATAGGAGAAAACGGTATGGGTGATATCGCCGTCGATGGCTTTCAGGATAGGCTGCATCAGTTGCTCCCCCAAGCGTTTGCGCTCCTGATAGATATCCCTGTCGGAACCACGACTGAAATAGATGCGCTCAAAAGAGCAGGCACTCAACTGCTGCGGGGGAAGGATCTGCTCAATGGCACTCTCCCCACTCTTACGGACAATCAGCGACTGTCCAGGTCGCAACTCATGGATATCCTCCGCAGCGAGGTCGAAGGTGGTCTGTATCACAGGACGCTCACTGGCAAGGACGACCACCTCGTCGTCCTGATAGTAGAAGGCGGGACGGATGCCCCAAGGGTCGCGGACGGCAAAGAGTTCGCCACTGCCCGTCAGTCCACACATCACATAGCCTCCATCAAAATGGGGCATCGTCTGTCGCAGGACATTACCCATCTGCACATGGTCATCAATATACTGGGTGATGGCAGTACCCTCCAGTCCCTGCTCTTTGGCAATGGCATAGAGTCGCTCCACCTCACGGTCGAGACGGTGTCCCATCAACTCCAAGGTAATATAGGAGTCGCCATAGATACGGGGCGACTGTCCCTGACTGGTGAGATAGGCAAACACCTCGTCGATATTCGTCATGTTAAAGTTACCACACAGGCAGAGGTTCTTCGCCCTCCAGTTATTACGACGCAGGAAGGGATGCACGTAGGTCAGTCCGCTCTTCCCCGTGGTGGAATAGCGGAGGTGTCCCATGTAAAGTTGCCCTGCGAAAGAGTCATCAATACGCTTGAAAATCTCCGTGATGGCATCCTTTCCCTCGGCACGCTCACGAAACATATACTCTGTTCCCGCCTGGGCGTTGAGGTTGACACAGGCGATACCAGCACCCTCCTGTCCTCGGTTATGCTGTTTCTCCATCAGCAGGTAGAGTTTATTGAGTCCCCAATGCCTCGTACCGTATTTCTGCTGATAGTATTCCAACGGTTTCAACAGGCGTATCAACGCCACGCCGCACTCATGCTTTAACTGTTCCATCACTACATGCTTTTACAAACGACATGAACAAAGGGTGCGGATGAAGCACGGTAGAGGAATACTCGGGATGGAACTGGGTACCGATGTACCATCGTAAAGTAGGTATCTCGACGATCTCCACCAGATGGGCGGTAGGATTGATGCCCACCAGTCGCATACCCTTCTGCTCATATTCCTCCGCAAACTGGTTGTTGAACTCATAGCGATGGCGGTGACGCTCCTTGATAAGAGGCTTATCGCCATACGCCTCAGCAGTCTTGCTACCCGCTATCAGTTCACAGTCGTATGCACCCAATCGCATGGTGCCTCCCATCTGAGTGATGGTCTTCTGCTCCTCCATCAGGTCGATGACAGGATGCGTTGTCTGGGGATTCATCTCACAACTGTTGGCATCAGCATAGCCCAACACATGACGGGCAAACTCAATGACCATCATCTGCATGCCCAGGCAGATACCAAAGGTGGGGATGTCGTGGGTACGGGTGTATTCCGCCGCGATGATCTTCCCCTCGATTCCTCGTTGTCCGAAGCCTGGACAAATGATAATGCCTGCCATACCGGCAAGTTTCTCCGCGACATTCTCACTGGTCACCTCCTCACTATTGATGAAATGGAGCCGTGCTTTCACATCATTATAGATACCTGCGAGATTGAGGCTCTCACGAATACTCTTATACGCATCCTGCAAGTCGTACTTACCCACCAGTCCGATATGGACCTCACGAGTGGCGGAACACTGTTTCCGTATGAAATCGTGCCACGACTTCATGGCAGGAGTCTCGCCTACAGGAATACCAATCTTCCGCATGATAGCGGCATCCAGCCCTTGTCGCTGCATACTCACCGGCACCTCATAGATGCTTGGCATGTCCTCGCTCTGTACGACACATTCGAGGTCGACATTACAGAAGGAGGCAACCTTCATACGCAGGGCATCGTCAAGGTGACGCTCAGTGCGCAGGACGAGGATATCGGGCTGGATACCCATGCCCTGCAGTTCCTTGACAGAGTGCTGGGTGGGCTTGGTTTTCAACTCGTCGGCGGCTTTCAGATAAGGTACGTAGGTGAGATGCACACAGACGGCATTACGTCCCAGTTGCCAACGCAACTGTCGGATAGCCTCCATGAAAGGGGCACTCTCGATATCACCGATAGTGCCACCCACCTCTGTGATGACGAAGTCAAGTCCTTCGTCCAACCCGTCTCGCAACATCCGCCGTTTGATCTCGTCCGTGATATGGGGTACTACCTGGATGGTCTTCCCCAAGTAGTCACCATGACGCTCACGGTCGATGACCGTCTTATAGATACGTCCTGTGGTAATAGAGTTATTACGGGTGGTCTCTATACCCGTAAACCGCTCGTAATGTCCTAAGTCGAGATCGGTCTCCATGCCATCGACAGTGACATAACACTCACCATGCTCATAGGGGTTCAGTGTGCCAGGGTCGATGTTGATATAAGGGTCAAACTTCTGAATGGTGACCTTATAGCCACGTGCCTGCAGCAGTTTGCCGATACTGGCAGAGATAATTCCCTTGCCGAGTGACGAAACGACACCGCCTGTTACGAAGATATACTTTGTTTCCATATTTTGATTGGTTTGATGTTTGCGAAAAAGGAGTCTTTGGACTCACGGCTGAAGCGTGAATCCAAAGACGAAATAGGCTTTCTGTGAACAAGGATTGGCAAGCACTTGTCCAAAGATCGGAACGGAGAACGTATCGGTTATCCTGATGTCCTTCGTCGCCTTCAATGCGACATTTGTCACAGCAAAGCCAGTAGTATCATAACTCGTGGTGGCATAGGGAACGACACCGACTGTCGCTGTCCAATCGCAAGTGGCTAACTTAAACGGGGCGTTCAACTCAAAATAGGAAGAGTAGGCTCGTTTCCCTTTCTTGTTGACACCGTCGTTGCCTGCGAAATTGGTGTACCACGTGGCAGAGAGCAGACCGAAGTCATAGCCGAGGAAAGCCTCGAAGACATGGCTCGTGCCATGGGCATTGTAATAGAAATAGCGTTCCTCTGGCGTGTTAAACCAATAGTCTGTCACTCCTAACGTCAGTCCACCTATCGTATAGGACGCCGTGAGGTCGAACTCCTTGGTGTCCTCGGCGTTGATACCCACACTGCCCCATGCCGACAGACTCAATCCTTTGTAGCCAATGCCCAGTGTAGGCTGGATACTGACATTCCCACAATCCTGTCCACGCCATACATACTGGCTGACGAAATCTGCGCCAATGGTCGTCTCCACCTCATCCTGCGCATAGGCGGTGGCACCTGCCACCAATCCTAATGCGAATAAAACAATCTTTCTCATATTATTTACTTTTTTACCTTTTTACTTTTTTACCTTTTTACCTTTAATTGTAGCAACTCTCACCATGCTCATAGATGTCCAGTCCCTCTTCCTCGACACGAGCCTCCACACGCAGACCACTGATGCGCTTGATGCCATAGAACAGGACGATACCGCAAGCGGCTGCCCAGAGGTCGATGCAGATGATACCAAACAACTCGGCTCCGAAGAAGCCCCAGCCATGACCGTAGAAAGCACCGTTAGAGACAGAGAGCAGACCCGTCATCAGCGTACCAAGGATACCACAGACACCATGAACGGAACTGGCACCGACAGGGTCGTCGATATGCAATTTGTGGTCAATGAACTCAATGGCGAAGACCAAGACAATGCCGCACACCAGTCCGATGGCGATGGCTCCCCATGGAGAGACGAGGTCACAACCTGCCGTGATACCTACCAATCCGGCAAGTACACCGTTGAGTGTCAAAGAGAGCGATGGCTTGCCGTACTTCCACCATGTGAGGAACATTGTTGCCGTTCCACCTGCTACTGCCGCAAGATTGGTGGTCAGGAACACATGCGAGATAGCGATGCGGTTGACCTCACCAGTGGCTGCGAGTTGAGAACCAGGGTTGAAGCCAAACCATCCCAACCAGAGGATAAACACTCCCAAGGAGGCAAGGGTCAGGTTATGACCTGGAATAGCGTTGCTCTTACCATCCGTCCCATATTTTCCCAGACGAGGACCGAGTGCCAAGGCACCCACCAACGCCAGTACACCACCTACACTATGGACGATTGCAGAACCTGCGAAATCGTGGAACACATCGCCAAAGGTCGTCATCATAAACGAGTCGGCAGCATCGTTGCAGAGCCAGCCACCACCCCATGTCCAGTGTCCCTCAATGGGATATATAAACAAGGAGATGGCTGCGGAGTAGATCACATACATCGAGAACTTCGTACGCTCTGCCATCGCACCACTGACAATCGTCGCTGACGTAGCACAGAAGACGGTCTCGAAAATCAAGAAGCCCTCAACGGGCAGGTTACCCTTATAGAAACTGAGATCGCCCCAGTTAGGAAGACCTATAAATCCTGCTCCATCGGAGCCAAACATAAAGCCGAAACCTACAAAAAAGAACAACAGAGAGCCGAACATAAAGTCGACAAAGTTCTTAAACAATATATTCGCCGTGTTCTTGGAACGTGTGAAACCTGCCTCACACAAGGCAAATCCCGGCTGCATCCAGAATACCAACATGGCTGCTAACAACATCCATACGGTATCAAGTGATAATCCTACTTCATTCATCATCGTTGTGTTTATTTTGTGTTTGTGTTGTTATCCTATTTCTTATCTCTTAATACGGTGTCACCATGTTCTCCAGTACGGATAGACCATGTGTCGATCATGTCGCTGACAAAGATACGACCATCGCCAATCTCTCCTGTATGAGCCACACGGAGGATGACCTGGACGGTAGGCTCCAGAAACATGTCACGACAGACAATCGTTAATGCGACACGCTCAATCACATCCGTGCTATACTGGACACCACGGTAAATACGCTCCTGACGACTCTGCCCGATGCCATGAACATCATGGTACTCGAACCAATCGATGTCCGAACTTAACAAAGCCCGCTTCACATCCTCGAACTTCGTCTTGCGGATAATTGCTTCAATCTTTTTCATACCTTAAATACTTTAATTAATAAATAAACAACATGTTGCAAGTTACACTTTGTACTGTTTCTGGTGCAAAATTAAGACATTTTGATAGAAATTTATACGCTTTTAATTCATTTTGTTTCTAAATTTTTCAAAAGAATGTCAATTTGAAAGAAATAAAAGTTTGTTTGTTTCATTTTGAAAGCAAAAAGATGAGAAAAGTTACAAAATGAAAGTTTAACAAATTTTCTTGGTCAAAAATTAAGCAATATCGATTATTCAATTGACAATTTGATATAAATTTGCACCCAGAAACGAAACAAAGTATAGTATAAAGAAGGATAATATGACAAAACGTAAACTTCAAAGCCAAGAAATGGGACTATATCAAAGCCAATATGAGCATGACGCTTGTGGAGTGGGTATGATTGTGAATATCCATGGTAACAAGAGCCATGAATTGGTCGATCAAGCACTGCATGTGCTGGAGAACATGAGACACCGTGGTGCCGAAGTTGGTAAAGACGGTGACGGAGCCGGTATCATGGTACAGATTCCGCATGAGTTTATCCTATTACAAGGAATCCCCGTACCTGAAAAGGGAAAATACGGCACTGGTCTGGTATTCCTGCCCAAAGAGGAACAGGCACAGCGTGATATCCTGAGCGTGATGATTGAGGAGATTGAACGTGAGGGACTCCAACTGATGCATTTGCGTAATGTGCCGACGAACCCGGAATGCCTTGGGAACTCAGCACTAAAGACAGAGCCCGCCATCAAGCAGATTTTCATCACGGGGGTTAGTGACGACAAAGTAGATAGTTTTGCGCGTACATTATATATTATACGCAAGAAGATTGAGCGTCGTGTTACCCATCAGGATTTCTACATCTGCTCATTAAGCAACACAAACATTATATATAAAGGCATGTTGTCGTCGATGCAGGTAAGACAGTATTTCCCTGATCTGACGAACCCCTATTTTACAAGCGGACTGGCGCTGGTGCACTCACGATTTAGCACAAACACATTCCCTACGTGGTCATTAGCCCAGCCTTTCCGCTTGTTAGCGCATAATGGAGAGATCAACACCATCCGTGGTAACCGTGGTTGGATGAAGGCTAGGGAGAGCGTCTTAAGCAGTGAGACACTGGGAGATATCAAGCAGATCTCACCTATCATCCAGGATGGGATGTCTGACTCTGCCAGTCTTGATAACGTACTGGAGTTCTTTGTCATGTCAGGACTTTCACTACCTCATGCCATGAGCGTGCTGGTACCAGAGAGTTTCAATGACAAGAACCCGATATCCGAAGACCTGAAGGCTTTCTACGAGTATCATTCCATTTTGATGGAGCCATGGGACGGTCCTGCCGCCTTACTTTTCAGCGACGGACGTTTTGCTGGCGGCATGCTTGACCGCAATGGTCTCCGTCCTGCCAGATACACCATTACCAAGAGTGACACCATCATTGTGGCGAGTGAAGTGGGTGTGATGGACTTTGACCCGACAGAGATTGCGGAGAAGGGACGTTTACAGCCTGGAAAAATCTTGCTGGTTGACACTCAAGAGGGCAAGATATACTATGACGGGGAGATTAAGCAGCAGTTGGCTGCGGAGCATCCCTACAGACAGTGGTTGAGCACCAACCGTATTCAATTAGAGAAACTGAAGTCTGGACGACATGTGGAGAATGCCGTCGAGAACCTGTTGCAGAAAGAGATCCTGTTCGGCTATGGCGCCGAGGACATCGATGCCACGATTGTGCCAATGGCTGTCAACGGTCAGGAGCCGACAGCCTCCATGGGTAATGACACGCCACTTGCCGTACTGTCGGACAAGCCACAGACATTCTTCAACTATTTCCGCCAGCAGTTTGCCCAGGTGACAAATCCCGCCATCGACTCTATCCGTGAGGAACTGGTCATGTCGCTGACTGAGTATATTGGTCGCGTGGGCACTGGTATCCTGAATCCTGACGAGACAAACTGTAAGATGGTGCGTCTGCCCCATCCTATCCTGAACAACACCCAACTGGATATACTTTGCAATATCCGCTATAAGGGCTTTAACACCATTAAACTACCCATCCTGTTTGATGGCACGAAAGGGGCTGACGGACTGCGTGATGCCCTTGAGTCATTATGCCATCAAGCGGAGAAATCCGTTGACGAAGGATATAACTACATCATCCTCTCCGATCGGGAGGTTGACGAGACACATGTGGCGATTCCCAGTCTACTTGCCGTCAGTGCTGTACACCACTATCTAACCAGTGTCGGCAAACGAGTACAAACAGCACTTATTGTGGAGAGCGGAGAGATACGCGAGACCATGCATGCGGCTTTGCTGTTAGGCTATGGAGCGAGTGCGCTTTGTCCCTATATGACATTCGCCATTCTCGCCGACCTCGTGAAACAGCACAAGATACAGGAGGACTATGCTACTGCCGAGGCAAACTATATCAAGGCAGTGAAGAAAGGACTCTTCAAGATTATGGCGAAGATGGGTATCTCTACGATCCGCTCCTATCGTGGCGCTAAGATTTTCGAGAGCATCGGACTGAACGAGAGTCTGTTGAAGACCTATTTCGGAACAGAAGTCAGCACCATCGGAGGTATTGGACTGGAGAAGATTGCCAAAGACGCCATGGCACTGCATGACGCAGCCTACAACAAGAACACGACATTCCTACTCAACCAAGGACAGTTCCATTGGCGCAAAGACGGAATCAGACACGCATGGAATCCTGAGACCATAGCGACATTACAACTTGCCACAAGAACGGGGAACTATGAGAAGTTCAAGGAATTCTCCAAACTCGTCGATGAGAAGGAGTCACCTATATTCATCCGCGACTTCTTAGGACTCAAGATGAATCCTATCAACATTGACGAGGTTGAGCCAGTGGAGAATATCGTCAAGCACTTTGTGGCAGGTGCCATGTCGTTTGGCGCACTCTCCAAAGAGGCGCATGAGGCTATCTGTCTTGCCATGAACAAACTGGGAGCACGTTCCAACACAGGTGAGGGAGGAGAAGACTCCGAGCGTTTCCATGCCACTCTTGACGGCATCAGCCTAAGCAGTAAGACCAAGCAAGTGGCAAGTGGACGTTTCGGTGTGACGACAGAATATCTGGTAAACGCGGAAGAGATACAAATCAAGGTGGCACAAGGCGCAAAGCCTGGTGAAGGCGGACAACTACCTGGCTTCAAGGTTAACGAGGTCATCGCCAAGACTCGCCACTCCATACCAGGCATTAGTCTGATATCGCCTCCACCGCATCATGACATCTATAGCATTGAGGACCTTGCCCAACTGATCTTCGACCTGAAGAATGTCAATCCCAAGGCGGCCATCTCGGTGAAACTCGTCGCGGAGAGCGGTGTGGGAACTATCGCCGCTGGTGTGGCAAAGGCAAAAGCAGACCTTATCATTATCTCTGGTGCGGAGGGTGGTACCGGTGCAAGTCCTGCCTCAAGCATGCGTTTCGCAGGTATCTCTCCCGAGATCGGACTGAGCGAGACCCAGCAGACACTCGTCAAAAACGGGCTCCGCTCACAAGTAAGACTGCAAGTAGACGGACAGATCAAGACTGGTCGTGACATCATCCTGATGGCACTCCTTGGCGCTGAGGAGTTCGGTTTCGGAACAGCAGCACTCATTGTACTAGGATGTGTGATGATGCGCAAATGCAACCTGAACACTTGCCCGATGGGTGTGGCGACTCAGAATCCCGAGTTACGCAAGCATTTCATAGGGCGTTATGAGTATCTGGTCAATTATTTTACATTCCTTGCGCAAGAGGTACGAGAATACCTTGCAGAGATGGGATATAAGAGCCTGAACGATATCATAGGACATACGGAACTGATTGAGACCAAGTCTTCTGTACTTGACTTCTGCAGACTCCTGAAGAAAGAGGAGGGCACATTACACTTTACTGGCGACATCCATCAGCCTAGTGTTCCCCTTGGCATGCAGGGCACCATCCTTGACGAGCAGATGATCAATGCCTCCACCAAAGCGATAGAAAGTGGCGAGGAGGTGAATCTCGACTACGCCATCAAGAATACCGACCGTGCCGTTGGTGCCATGCTCTCAGGAACTATCGCCTTGAAACACGGAGAGGCAGGACTGCCTGACAACACTATCAATGTGAAGTTCAAAGGCTCTGCCGGTCAGTCGTTTGGCGCTTTCCTGACGAAAGGGATCTCCTTCAAACTGGAGGGTGAGACCAATGACTATTTCGCCAAAGGACTCAGTGGTGGACATATTGCCATCCTGCCACCTACCCGAAGTAATTTTGCCGCAGAGGATAATATCATCGCAGGAAACACTGGACTTTATGGAGCCACGAGTGGCGAACTATACATCAACGGAAAGGTCGGTGAGCGTTTCGGTGTCCGTAACTCTGGCGCTATCGCCGTCGTTGAGGGGGCAGGTGACCATTGCTGCGAATACATGACTGGCGGTCGTGTGGTGGTACTCGGCGACACTGGTCGCAACTTTGCCGCTGGTATGTCGGGAGGTGTTGCCTACGTTTGGGACAAACACCATACCTTCGATTACTTCTGTAACATGGATATGGTGGAGATTAACCTCGTGGAAGACAGCGTTAGCAGGAAAGAACTGCATGAACTCATCCGCCAGCATTACCTATATACTGGCTCGAAACTTGCACGCACCATGCTTGATGACTGGCAGCGTTACGTCGAGGACTTCATCCAAGTAGTACCCATTGAGTATAAGCGTGTATTACAAGAGGAGCAGATGAATAAACTCCGTCAGAAGATCGCAGACATGCAACGTGACTATTAAAGGTAATGAGGTAAAAAAGTAAAAAGGTAAGAAATGGGAAATCCGAAAGCATTTTTAGAGATACACCGCCAAGAGGCGGGTTATCGTCCGATTCACGATAGAATCCATGATTTTGGCGAGGTGGAACAGACATTGAACACCCGTGAGCGAAGACTACAGGCAAGTCGTTGTATGGACTGTGGCGTACCCTTCTGCCACTGGGCATGTCCCTTAGGCAACAAGCCACCAGAGTGGAATGACGCGCTGTATAAAGGTGACTGGGAACTTGCCTATCGCCTACTCAATGCCACCAATCCTTTCCCAGAGTTCACAGGGCGCATCTGTCCTGCCCTCTGTGAGAAGGCTTGCGTATTGAACCTCATTGAGCATGAACCCACCACGAACCGTGAGGATGAATGTGCAATTACAGAGGCTGCTTTTCGGGAGGGATATATCTCCGTACAGCAACCTGAGCGCAATGGCAAACGCGTTGCCGTTATTGGAGCCGGTCCCGCAGGACTTGCCGCCGCCAACGCTTTGAACCTTAAGGGGTATCATGTGACGGTCTTTGAGAAGAACGAGGCTGCTGGTGGCTTGTTGCGTTATGGTATTCCAAACTTCAAACTCAACAAAGCGATTATCGACCGACGGATACGACTGCTGGAAGAGGAAGGTATTGAGTTCCGCTATGGCGAGGCTGTCGACTATGCTGCTGTGTCACAGCAGCAAGCAGAACTGTACGACGCCATCATCATCGCCACTGGCACTCCTACAGCACGAGACCTTAACATCCCAGGACGTGACTTGAAGGGAGTACACCTCGCACTCGAACTACTTTCCCAGCAGAACCGCGTCCTTGCTGGTATGGAGTTCACAAAGGACGAGCGTATCACCGCAAAGGGAAAAGATGTACTCGTCATTGGTGGCGGCGATACGGGCAGCGATTGTATTGGAACAGCACACCGCCAAGGGTGTAAGAGTGTCACACAGATCGAGATTATGCCTAAACCCGTAGAAGGACCTGTTGACCCGAAGAACCCATGGCCAAACTTCCCTCGGACACTAAAAACGACAAGTAGTCATGAGGAAGGGTGTGTCCGTCGCTGGAACATCAACACACTGGAGTTTCTTGGAAAAGACGGTAAGTTGACGGGAGTGAAAGTTCAAGAGATTGACTGGGAGACGAATCCCAATGGCGGTCGCCCCTTGATGGTGGAGAAAGGAGAGCCCGAGATTATCAAGGCTGAACTGGTCTTGCTCGCCATGGGATTCCTTAAACCAGAGCACCCGCAATATCCCGAGAACGTCTTCGTATGTGGCGATGCCGCTAATGGTGCCTCATTGGTTGTACGCGCCATGGCAAGTGGTATTCAGACCGCAGAGAAAGTTAATAAATTCTTGATGTAGATGAGCAAGATAAAATTTACCAAGATGCACGGAGCAGGCAACGACTATATCTATGTCGACACCATGCAATATCCTATTTCCGATCCGTCTGCCCTATCAATCCAATGGAGTGACCGCCATCAGGGGATTGGCTCCGACGGTCTGGTACTGATCGGAGCGTCCACTGTACCTGAGGCGGATTTCTCCATGAGGATTTTCAATGCCGATGGATCGGAGGCGATGATGTGCGGGAATGCCTCCCGCTGTATTGGCAAATATCTCTACGAGCGAGGGTTGACAAGCAAAACAAGTATACGTCTGCTAACGCTCTCGGGTATCAAGACACTCCTCCTACATGTCAGCAACGGGATCGTAGATAGTGTCACTGTCGATATGCTGGAGCCGACCTTGGAGGACGACAGACTCTATCAACCTACTGTGGGATTGGACGAAGGCACCTTCGTATCGATGGGCAACCCACATTATGTCATCTTCACTGACGATGTTGACATCGTGGAGAAGAAAGGCAGGATACTGGAGCACCATCTCGCTTTCCCAGAGCGTTGTAACATAGAGTTTGCCAAGGTCCTCACTGACGGAAGTATCCGGACACGTGTCTGGGAACGGGGAAGTGGTATCACCTGTGCATGCGGCACTGGAGCATGTGCCACCGCTGTTGCAGCGGCATTGACAGGACGGGCTGGTCGACAATCAGACATCGTGATGGACGGCGGCACACTCCATATCGAGTGGAATGAGCAAGACCGACACGTCTACATGACAGGACCTGCAGCGTTTGTCTTCGATGGAGAAATAGACACAAACAATTAGTAGTAACACAAATACAAAAGATTATGGAAACATTAAGATTTCAAGTAGTCGGCGAGGCTTTCAAGAAGAAGCCCCTCGACGTAAAGGCACCCACAGAGAGACCCGCAACCTATTTTGGTAAGAAAGTCTTCAATAGGGAGAAAATGTATAAATACCTGCCTAAGGATGTCTATGAGAAAATGATTGACGTGATGGACAACGGGGCACGACTCGACCGCCAGATTGCCGACTCTGTAGCCGCAGGCATGAAACAGTGGGCTACCGAGAACGGTGTCACCCACTATACCCACTGGTTCCAGCCTCTGACAGAAGGAACGGCGGAGAAGCACGACTCGTTCATCGAGCACGACGGCAAGGGTGGCATGGTAGAGGAGTTTACTGGTAAACTGCTCGTCCAGCAGGAGCCCGACGCCTCTTCCTTCCCCAGTGGTGGTATTCGCTCTACCTTCGAGGCACGCGGCTATTCCGCATGGGATCCGACCTCGCCCGTGTTCATCATCGACGACACGTTATGTATCCCCACCGTATTCATCTCCTATAGTGGTGAGGCTCTCGACTATAAGGCTCCCCTACTCCGTGCACTCCATGCCGTGAATGTGGCTGCCACTGACGTATGCCACTATTTCGACCCTGAGGTCAAGAAGGTCACTTCCAACCTCGGCTGGGAGCAGGAGTACTTCCTCGTGGACGAAGGACTCTATGCCGCTCGTCCTGACCTGCTGTTGACTGGTCGTACCTTGATGGGACATGACTCGGCAAAGAACCAGCAAATGGATGACCACTACTTCGGGAGTATCCCTGAGCGTGTGGCCGCCTTCATGAAAGAACTGGAGATTGTCGCCCTCGAACTGGGTATTCCCTGTAAGACACGTCATAACGAGGTGGCTCCTAACCAGTTTGAGTTGGCTCCTATCTTCGAGGAAACGAATCTTGCCGTCGACCATAACATGCTGCTGATGTCGGTGATGAAGCGTGTGGCTCGTAAACACGGATTCCGTGTACTGCTCCATGAGAAGCCGTTTGCTGGTATCAATGGCAGTGGTAAGCATAACAACTGGAGCCTGTCGACGGACAACGGCGTACTGCTCCATGCTCCTGGCAAAACCCCAGAGCAGAACCTGCGCTTTGCCGTTTTCATCGTAGAGACTCTGATGGGTGTCTATCGACACAATGGACTGCTGAAGGCAAGTATCATGTCAGCGACCAATGCCCATCGCCTTGGCGCTAACGAGGCTCCTCCTGCCATCATCTCCTCTTTCCTTGGCAAACAACTCTCCGAACTGCTCGACCATATTGAGAAGGCGGACAAGGATGATATCCTCTCGATGGCTGGCAAGCAGGGGATGAAGATGGATATTCCTGAGATTCCCGAACTGCTCATCGATAATACCGACCGTAACCGCACCTCTCCCTTTGCCTTCACAGGTAACCGTTTCGAGTTCCGTGCGGTAGGCAGTGAGGCAAACTGCGCTTCTGCTATGATAGCCCTTAACAGCGCTGTCGCTGAAGCCCTTGTGGATTTCAAGAAAAGAGTAGACGCACGTATCCCAGAACTGGAGAAGAAACTGGCAGGCACGGAACATACCGCCGTATTCCATGCCATCATTGATGTACTCCGTGAGGATATCAAGACCTGTAAACCCATCCGCTTTGACGGCAACGGCTATAGTGACGAGTGGGTCCTGGAGGCTGAGAAGCGTGGACTCGATGTCGAGAAGTCATGTCCGAAGATCTTCGAGCGCTACCTTGACCCAGAGTCCATCAGCATGTTCGAGGGATTGGGTGTGATGACCAAGAAGGAACTGGAAGCACGTAATGAGGTGAAATGGGAGACCTATACGAAGAAGATACAGATTGAGGCTCGTGTATTGGGCGACCTCTCCATGAACCATATCATCCCTGTTGCCACTCGCTATCAGAGCCAGTTGCTGAAGAATGTGGAGAACATGGCGGCTATCTTCCCTGCCGACAAAGCAGTGAGTCTGTCGGCACGTAACCTCAAACTGATTGAGGAGGTGGCTGAGCGTACTTCCTCCATCGAGCGTCAGGTAGAGGAATTGGTCAATGCGCGTAAACTTGCCAACAAAATTGAGGATGAGCACGAGAAGGCTATCGCCTACCATGACAAGGTAGAACCGAAACTCGACGACATCCGCTACCAGATCGACAAACTCGAACTGATTGTTGACGATGCCCTATGGCCACTGCCAAAGTACCGTGAACTATTGTTCATCCGATAAGAAAGACTAAAAGATTCAGGCAACTACTTCTTTTTTGGTTGTTTGAAGTTTGCGAAAGGCGAGTACAGAGCCATGCTTGCATGAGTTCTGACGAGCCGAAGTCAAACTCGAACGTGAGTTCAAGTTTGCGAAGGGCACCGACGCTGCGACAGCGTCGGGCCTTATTTTATACATTACTCAACAACCAGCCAAGGTAGATCAGATAGCCGACGACCAACACAGCACCCTCCCAACGCTCTACCGTATACTTGGTACGGGAGAAAAGCCATACCAGGACAACAGATCCGAGCATCATGCAGAGGTCGACCATCGTGATGCCTTGTATCTGCAATGGACTGATCGTTGCCGTGAGTCCCAATATCAACAGGATATTAAAGACATTGGAGCCGATGACATTACCAATGGCTATTGCCGACTGTCCTTTACGTGCCGCCACAACGCTCGTGGCAAGTTCTGGCAAAGAGGTACCGCCTGCGACAACAGTCAGTCCGACAACACCCTCATTGACACCTAACGCATAGGCTACCTCGGACGCTGAATCGACAAAGACATTACTGCCGACAACCAAAAGGGCAAGTCCCAGAATGACATACATGACACTTAACCACGGATTCATGGACTTGACTTCCGTTTGCTCAGCCTCACCATTCTTTGCCTGCGATAAGGTATAATACATGAAGGCGGCGAAGCCTGCAAGCAGGACGACACCATCAAAACGACCCAGGAACGAGTCGAAGGCGATAAGTATCAGCAACACGGAGGCTGCCACAGAGAAGGGGATATCCTTACGCACCGTACTCTTGCTAATCGTCATGGGGGCTACCATCGCAGCACAGCCCACGATGAGCATGGCGTTCATCGTATTGGAGCCCACCACATTACCAATCGCCATATCGGGTGTACCCTTCAATGCCGACACTAGACTGACGAACAGTTCCGGGGCGGAAGTTCCCGCTGCGACAATCGTCAGACCAATGATAATCTCTGGTATGTTCATACGGCGAGCCAAGGCAGAGGCTCCCTCCGTCAGGCGGTCTGCACCAAAAAGAACCATCGCCACACCTATTATAATTAAAAGGACATCAAATATCATCGTCGTCAAAATCAAATTCGCCAAAACCCTCTAATGAAGGACCGATAAACTCATCCAGCGCGCGGCGTTCCTTCTTCGTAGGACGTCCCGTACCACGAGCACGATCGACAAAGCCACTGATACGGTTCATCTCCAACAGTTCATACTGGTCAGCGGGAGTGACATTCTCATAGACCTCAGGAATGAGTTTCGCCCCTACTCGCTGCTCTATCGTCTTCAGAATTTTAAAGGAATAGGTAACAGGAGGCTTACGGACACTAACGACCTCGCCCACCTTCACCATTCGGGAAGGTTTCACGTTCATGCCGTTCATCGTCACACGACCGTTCTTGATGGCATCAACGGCAATACTACGTGTCTTGAAGATACGTGCCGCCCACAACCATTTGTCAACTCTTGCTTCCTCCATTCTTCCCTAATTTATTATATTGGTTCATGGTGATATCAATACCCGCCAGCACAAAACTCTTGATGATATCACCGCCCAGGTCGATAGCGGGTTGCAACACTTTCAGTTCGTCCTCGCTATAGCGACCTAAGACATAATCGATTTGCATGCCCTGGGGATAGTCATTACCAATACCCATCCGCAGACGGGCATAGTTCTGACCGATGAGTTGCTGGATATGCCCCAGCCCATTATGTCCTCCATTGGAGCCATTCGCTTTCAGGCGGAACTGTCCCAAGGGAATCGCCACATCGTCACTGATGACCAGCAGACGGCTCTGGTCGATATTCTCTTTGTTGAGCCAATAGCGCACGGCATTACCGCTCAGGTTCATATACGTAGAGGGTTTGAGGAGAAACACCTTACGACCTTTCAGACTCGTCTCAGCCACAAAGCCATAGCGCTTGTCCTCAAAAACAATATTGGACGCCTTCGCAAAAGCGTCCAATACCATAAATCCTGTATTGTGGCGGGTCATCTCGTACTCATCCCCGATATTACCCAAGCCAACAATCAAATACTTGTCCATTCTATGCTATATTACTGAGCAGCCTCTTCTGCTGCAGCAGCCGAGCGAGAGGCACGTGTAGCCTTCACTGAGCATACGATAACCTCCTTTGAGGTAGCGATCTCCAGACCCTCGAACTGCAGAGAGCCGACCTTGATGCTCTTGCCAAGTTCCAGAGAAGTAACGTCGATATCGAGTTTCTCAGGAATGTTCTTATAAGGAGCGGTCACATTGATCTTACGGATTTGCAACTGGAGTTTACCACCATCACGCACACCCTGAGCATGACCAGTCAGGTTGACAGGAATACCAATTGTGATAGGCTTTGTCTCGTTGATCTCGAAGAAATCCACGTGCAGCACTGCGTCTGTTGTCGGGTGGAACTGGATCTCCTTGATGACAGCCTTATGAGCCTCGCCATCGATGGTCAGGTTGACAACATATACATGAGGAGTATAGATAGCCTTACGCAGTTCTGTCATAGGAACTCCGAAAGAGAATGCCTCAGGCAGTCCTTTAGCGTCTTTCTTCTCACCATAAAGATTACAGGGAATCAATCCTTCCTTACGAAGCAACTTAGAGGCTTTCTTGCCTGTCTCGGTGCGCTTCTGACCACTTACATTAATTTCTTTCATAATAGATGTGTTACTCTAAATTAAGTTATACTTTTTTGCTTAATTCACCATCACACGATGCGAAAAGCGGGTGCAAAGGTACGAAGAAGTGAGTGAAAAACCAAATTTTATTTCGTTTTTCTTGCTTAATCGGAGATTTCTTCGTATTTTTGCACTTGATAAGAGTATCAAACATGCTATTCTATAGAATATGATTAATCGAGAGATCATTAGAATTAAGGTAGTTCAGTTAACCTATGCGTACTATCAAAACGGTAACAAGAACATTGAGGCAGCAGAGAAAGAACTTCTCTTCAGTCTCTCTAAGGCGTATGACCTTTACAATTACCTGTTAGCACTTATTGTGGGAATTACCAAAGAGTCACGCCGCCATCTGGAGGTGGCTCAGTCAAGGGCAAAACGAGAAGGGACGGAGATGCCCTCCCAGAAGTTTGCCTACAACCGTTTTGCCTTACAACTGGAAGAGAACAAAATGTTGAACGAGTTCATGGAGACCAAGAAATTGAATTGGGACGATGAACCGGAGTTCCTCAAGAAGATGTATCTTCAGATTATCGATAGTCAGATATACCAAGACTATATGGCATCTGAGGAGGACGACTACGACAACGACCGTGAGTTATGGCGTAAACTCTATCGGACGCTGATTCAGGACAACACCGACCTTGACGCCCTCTTGGAGGAGCAGAGTCTCTATTGGAATGACGACAAAGAGGTGGTGGACACTTTCGTCTTGAAGACCATCAAGCGTTTCGAGGAGAAGAACCAGTCGAAACAGGAGTTGCTGCCAGAATACAGCAGCGACGAGGACAAGGACTATGCCCGTAAACTATTCCGTGCCACCATTATGAATGCCGACGAGTACCAGCACTTCATGAGCGAGGCATCACGCAACTGGGACTTCTCACGTCTTGCCTATATGGATATCGTCATCATGCAGATAGCCATCGCGGAGATGATGACATTCCCCAGCATCCCTGTTTCTGTTACCATCAACGAGTTTGTGGAGATTGCCAAACTCTACTCCACCCCACGTAGTGGCAGTTATATCAACGGTATGCTGGATGCCATTGCCCGTCACCTGATAGAGACAGGCAGGTTGCTCAAACATATGGATGAGAAAGGAGAGAACTAAGTCTCGCAACATCGTAATATCGAGCATCGTTATATCGTAATATCGAGCATCGTTATATCGAAATATCGAATATCGAAATATCGAAACAACAAAAAATAAATTATGACACAAATGATTCTCGCTGCACAAGCCGCCCAGGGCGGTGGCAGCATGACCAGTTTTATTATTATGATGGTGGCAATCTTTGCCATCATGTATTTCTTCATGATCAAGCCTCAGCAGAAGCGTCAGAAGGAGATTCAGAATTTCCAGAACACGCTGACAGAAGGTACTGCTGTGGTTACTGGCGGTGGCATCTACGGCACCGTGAAGAAGATCGACCTTGCCAACAACATCATCGAGGTGAAGATCGCCGACGGCGTGGTAGTCCGTGTTGACAAAGGCTCTGTCTTCAAAGACATGGCAAGCACACCTGTGCAGAAATAATCAGGTTAGGAGAAGGGAGAGAGAAAGGTGGGGACACGACGTATCTCGCAATATATCAAGCATTTCTTGTTCAACAGAACGAGCAAGGAACTCTTGGTATTTCTTTTCTTCCTCATCCTTTCGGGCATCTTCTGGCTTATACTGACGCTCAACGAGACCTATGAGCGGGAAATCAAGGTGACAGCCCAGATTATCAGTATTCCCAAGAATGTAGTGCTCACCTCGAATAGTATTGACACACTTCGTGTGACCGTCCGCGACAAAGGGTGGATTCTGATGAGATATCTCTACGAGAAGAATCGCAATGTCAATATCATCTTCAAGAACTATGACAAAGGAAATGGTTTTGGCAGCGTTTCCGCCTCTGACATCAAGCGAATGGTCTCCCTGCAGTTAGAGACATCGACCACTATCAACGCCATCAAGCCCGACAGGGTGGAGTTCTTCTACAACAATGGAGAGCGCAAGCGTGTTCCTGTCAGATGGGCAGGTCGTGTCATCCCCGAGCAACTCTACTTCATCTCCCATGTGCAGTATTGGCCTGACAGCGTGGATGTCTACACTTCCAGAGAGAAGTTAGACAGTATCCGTGCCGTCTATACAGAGCCTTTGAACTACGTCGGTTTCCGCGACACCTTGATCGTAGGCTGTAAGATAGCCCATCTGAAAGATGTCAAGGTAGTGCCTGAGCAGGTTCGTGTCGGGTTCTATACCGACCTGCTGACAGAGGAGAGTCTTGACGGCATTCCCATCAAGGCTATTAACATGCCGCCAGGAAAAGTGCTTCGTACCTTCCCTCCAAAAGTTAAGGTACATTTCGTGACAGGAGTCAGCCAGTTCCGCTCGTTACGTCCGGAAGACTTCACCGTGATAGTCGATTATAAGGAGATCATGCAGAATCCCTCTGAGAAATGCAATATCTACCTGAAACTAATACCCCACGGTATCAGTCGTGCCACATTGGACGTCAAGCAAGTTGACTATCTGATAGAAGAGGAAGAGGAATGAAGATCGGGATTACGGGGGGAATCGGCTCTGGCAAGAGTTATGTCTGTAAACGACTGACTCGCTATGGCATCAAGGTGTACGATTGTGATGCCGCCGCCAAACGACTCATCCGCACCTCTCCTGTGATACGCCAGCAACTCACTGAGTTAATCGGTCCTGACACCTATGTCCATGGAGTGCTCAACAAGGCTGCCGTGGCACAGTTCCTGCTTCAAAGCGAGGAGCACGCCAAGGCGATAGATGCTATCGTCCACCCCGCAGTCTTCCGTGATTTCGAGGAGAGCGGTATGCAGTGGATGGAGAGCGCCATCATGTATGAGTCTGGCATCTATCAGTTAGTCGATAAGGTCATCGTGGTGACAGCCCCTTTGGAGGTACGCATCCAACGAGTGATGCAGCGCGACCATATCACCCGTGAGAAGGTGCTCCAGTGGATGCAACGCCAATGGGCACAGGAAGAGGTCGTCAGCCGTGCTGACTACGAGATTGTCAATGACGGAGAAACCGACATCGACGAGCAACTCGCCCACCTCCCCATCTGCCCAATAAACCCATTAAGCCCATAAAACCCATAAAAAGAATAAAGATATGAAACAAACCATTTTAGCCATCTCGGGCAAACCGGGACTCTACAAACTCGTGTCACGTGCCAAGAACAGTCTCGTCGTGGAGACACTCGACGGAACAGGTAAACGCATTCCTGCTTTCGGCACCGACCGCATCACCTCTCTTGCCGACATCGCCATGTTCACAGAGACTGAGGATGTGCCACTGATGAAGGTGCTCGCCTCCCTGCGCGACCTGGAGAAGGGAAAGGTTTCCAGCCTCAACTACAAGAAAGCATCTCCCAAAGAGTTGCATGACTATTTCACCAAGGTGCTCCCCGAGTGGGATCAGGAGCGTGTCCACAACAGCGATATCAAGAAACTCCTCCAGTGGTACGATATCCTCGTGAATGCAGGAATCACAGACTTCGAAGAGGAACTGGCGCCCACCGAGGGTGACAATATCGACGACAGAAAAGAAGAATAAACATCAGAAAAAGGCGCTCCGTTTAAAGCGCCTTTTCTGTTTTATCTTAGAATCTCGGACCGCCGAAGCCTCCGCCACCGGGACGACCTCCACCTGGTCCTCCGCCAGGACCACCGAAGCCGCCTCCACGACGACTACCGCCTTCCCGTGGTCCACCCTCTGGTCCTCTCGGTCCACCATTCTTTCCACCAAAGACGTTCAGACGGTAGACGACATGGAGCATCGCATAATTAGTGATGGCATTATACTCGGTGTCACTTCTACGCATGGCATCCACCGTGCGACTGAAAGTAGACTGTTGGTGTAGGATGTCATACAACTGGAGCGACAGTGTCAGGGCATTACCACGGAGGAACGACTGTGACACCTGGGCGTTCCATATCAACTCATTGGTATTCATCGACGCATCGTTATAGCCACGCCGACTATTCATATTCATACTGGTAGAGAGTTGGGTGCCCCATGGGGCTGTCAGCAGCAGACTTCCTCCGTAGGAGAATGTCCACGTGTCAAGATTGTTATTCGACTGCAACTCACTGCGGGCATGCATATACTCCAACGAGCCGTTGAGTTCAAACTCCAACCAGTCGTTACGATAACTTGCGGCAAGACGCTCATTGACCGTTGTACTGCGTGTCGTCGATTTCTGCGAATTGGCATTCCGGTCCACACTCACATAGCCCACACTATTGGCGTAGCGCAAAGTCGTGAACGTGTTGACATTGAAGAAACCTGCAGAGTCGATAGCGGTATTAAACATAAACATACCGAAAGTGTTCCAGTTACCATTGATGTTCTCTGGTCTGGTGGTACGTCCTCCCGACTTCTCGTCGTAGGTCACCATGTTCGAGATGGAGTTATTGGTGGTCGAGAAGTTCAGGTGAGCCATAATACTCCGCTGATGGTTCTGGATATAGTTATTATAGAACAGGCGGAAGTTCTGGGTGAACGAGGGCTTCAGTCCTGGATTACCCTTCCGGATGTTCAGGGGGTCGCTGTCGTCGGTGATATCCAACAGGTCGCTCATCGAGGGCTGACTACTGTTGGCACGATAGGTGAAACGCAACTGGCTTACCTTAGATATCTTCCAGCGGAAGTCTGCTGTCGGGGCAAAATTCGTCACAGTACGAACCGTGTCGGTATGCACGCCCTGATAGTCTTGGGTGAAGTGAGAGCGTTGCGGCATCAACTGCAAACCGACATTCAGGTTATATGCCTTGCGAACAACACGCAGCATGACCTCTGCCGTATGGTTGTAGTTACGGTATTCGGAGAAACGACTTAACTTGTCGTCCCTGTAGTCCTCCAAGGGGACACCTGGTCCCAGCAAGGCGAGGTACTCGTCCCAGCCACGATAGAGCGGAGTCACCCCAAAGAAATCGGCAGCCACATCATAGAAGTCATACGTGGCACGGTCGCTCTTGGTATAACTGTACTGATACTGATAACTGAACTGGAGATAGGTCTGGCGGAAGATGGGCTCACTATAGGTGGCACGGATGCCATAGTTCCAGTTCCTGGTGGGAGTCACGGCATAGCGGTTAGCCTGATAGGTAGAGTCGCCCCCTTGCTGATTCAGCAACTGGAAATACTCCACCAGACTATTGGAGAACGACTTGCTCGTGCCCTCGCCCACATTGCCGGAGAAACGCAGGGTGATATTCCTTCCGTTATTACTCAGTCGGCGGTTGAGTTGCAACCAGCCTCCCGCGCTCTTCGAGTCACTATAGGAGATGGAGTTGTTCAGGTTCCTGTTCTTGACAATGCCATGGTCTTTCAATATCTGCAACGCCTCATCGTCAAGGGGATTGCCTACATATTGATAAGGATCCTCATCGAAAGTCAGCGACAGTCCCTCACTCAGTCCGTCGCTGGAGTTATAGTTGAACTGCGGACGCAGCATGATGTTCGTCATGGAGTCAGGAGTCCATTCCAGACGGAAACGGGCATCCCAACTATTGCCACGGGTGAGGTTGCTGCTCAGGCTATTGCCAAACGACGAGGTCGTACCACTCATAAAGTCCTCGGTAGAGCGACGTACGACAGCATCCCCGTCCCGATGGTTCCATCGGATACTGGCATCAAACTTCAAGAGGTCTGTCTTCTCGTAGTTAAGGTTGAAACCAGCCATCTTCGTCGCTGTCAGACCTTGTCTGCCACCTCCGAAGCGACCGCCTCCCCCACCGGGGAATCCCATATCGTTCACGTTATTGGCACTCAGGGGGACGAAGATCTTCAGGTCAGAACTTTGCATACCAGCAAACACACGTCCACTATAACGGTTTCGGGTACCCGCCGCCAAGTCGGCATTCAGCATGAAGCCTTTGTTCATACCCCGCTTGATGCCAAAGTCAAGCACCGTCTCCTCCTCACCATCGTCAATACCACTGACACGGGCGAGATCACTCTTCTGGTCGTAAGCCTTCACACGCTCCACGATAGAGGTGGGCAGGTTCTTCATCGCCGTCTTGGTGTCACCCGTCATAAACTCCTTACCGTCAATGAGGATTTTCTTCACCTCTTTTCCGTTGATGGTCACCTTACCATCGTCATCCACCTGTGCGCCAGGCAACTTACGCACCAGTTCCTCAATGACAGAGCCCTCTGGGGTGCGGTAGGCTGAGGCGTTATACACGAAGGTGTCCTCCTTCAGGGTCACCTTTGCCGCCTGTCCTGTGACGGTAGCACCTTTCAGCATGATAGCGTCTGGACTCAGGTTGACAGTCCCGAGAGGCACGTCTTTGTCGGCAGTCACCTTCACCGTCTTGGTGTATGGTTTGAAACCCACACAGGTAATCTGTATGATATAGTTACCTGCGGCAGGTGCCTTGACACGGAATTTTCCATCCAGATCGGTCAGCGCCCCTGTCACCATCGTGCTATCGGTCTTCAACAGCCTAACGGTCGTTTGTGCTACTGGTTCCTGAGAATCACTCTCAAGGACCTTTCCCGTGATGTTTCTTTGAGCCATCGCCTGTATCCCCGATACAGCCATGAGCATGAACAGCAAGAATTTCTTCATCATATTTCACTAATAATGCTTTTAGGACGCGCAAAAGTTGAGAAAGTTTAAGCCATCGGTCAAAAAAAATGTCTTTTCTACAATTATTTGTCATTTTATACTTGATTTTACATTTTTTATAGTAATTTTGCAGCCACAAATGGAACAACAGAAGGTCATCATCTCAGAGAATCTGCAACAGACACTCCATGCCGCCGTGGGAGAATGCGCCCACGACCACCTGTTGGTACTCGTCGACGAGACGACGGAGCGTTGCTGTCTACCTGTGATCAGAGACTATGAGTGCATGAGTGAGGCACAGGTCATCACGATAGGAGCCACCGACACCCATAAGACCCTCGACACCCTCGCCCATGTCTGGAGCGAGATGCAGCGACTGGGAGCCACCCGCCATTCCCTCATGATAAACCTGGGAGGTGGTATGGTGACAGACTTAGGCGGTTTTGCTGCCTCAACATTCAAGCGCGGTATACCTTATATTAATATACCCACTACCCTGCTCTCCATGGTGGATGCCAGTGTGGGAGGCAAGACGGGCATCAACTTTGGCGGCTTGAAGAATGAGATTGGAGTCTTTAACAATGCCCGTTGTGTAATCCTCGATACCACCTTCCTGCGTACCCTCGACCAAGAGAACATCCTCTCTGGCTATGCCGAGATGCTCAAGCACGGACTCATCGACAGTGAGAGCCATTGGGCTGAACTGCTGAATTTCGATGTGGAGTCTCTTGACAATCTCGGGGCTCTGGCAAAGATGCTTGCCAGAAGTGTCGCCGTCAAACAACGCATCGTCACAGAGGATCCGACAGAAAAGGGCATCCGCAAGGCACTGAACCTCGGACATACGGCAGGACATGCTTTCGAGTCGTTAGCATTGGAGCGCAAGCCTATCCTGCATGGCTATGCCGTTGCCTACGGACTGGCGGTCGAGTTATATCTCTGTTGTGTCAAGACAGGATTCCCGCAGGACAAGATGCGCCAGACGGTCAACTTCATCAAGGAGCACTATGGACGCATGACGATCACCTGCGACGACTATCCCCATCTGCTGGAGTTGATGCACCATGACAAGAAGAATGTGGGCAGCGACATCAACTTCACCTTGCTGGGCGGTATTGGAGACATCCGCATCAACCAGACAGCATCAGAAGAAGAGATCAAGGAGGCGTTAGACTTCTACCGTGAGGTCTGACTCCTGCCACAAGATACTACTACCTATTTAGATTGCTAACAACCGAAGGTGGGGCACATCCGTGAGGATACGTCCCACTTATATTTTTACATTTTTAGCGCAAAATGTTTGTTTATTCGTTCTTTTTCCTTATCTTTGTACCACTAAATATAAAACTACTACCGAACTATGAAAAGAATCTTAGTAACTGGCGGAGCCGGCTTTATCGGCTCTCATCTCTGTGAGCGTCTGGTCAACGAGGGCAATGACGTCATCTGTATCGACAATTTCTATAGCGGCTCCAAGGAGAATGTGTGGCACCTCATCGGGAAGCCCAACTTCGAATTGGTGCGCCACGACGTGATCAACCCCTATTGGGCTGAGGTGGATGAGATATACAATCTCGCCTGCCCTGCCTCACCGATCTATTATCAGACAGACCCTATCCAGACTACTAAGACGAGTTTCTTCGGAGCCTATCACATGCTGGGACTCGCCCGCCGTACCAAGGCTAAGATCCTGCAGTCGTCGACCAGTGAGGTCTATGGCGACCCTAACGTGCACCCACAGCCAGAGAGTTACTGGGGCAATGTCAACCCTATCGGACTGCGCTCCTGCTACGATGAGGGTAAGCGTGTCGCTGAGACGCTATTCTTCGACTACTACCGTCTGCACAAAGTGCGCAGCAAGGTTATCCGTATCTTCAACACCTATGGTCCGCGCATGGCAGTAAGCGACGGTCGTGTTGTCTCCAACTTCGTGGTGCAGGCACTGCGTGGTGAAGACCTCACCATCTATGGTGACGGACAGCAGACCCGTTCTTTCCAGTATGTCAGCGACCTGATAGAGGGAATGATGCGAATGATGGATACTCCCGACGACTTTGCAGGCCCTGTCAACCTGGGTAACCCTGGTGAGTTCACCATGCTCGAACTCGCTGAGAAGGTGATCAAGAAGATTGGCGGCAAGAGCAAGATCGTGTACCGTCCGTTGCCCAGCGACGATCCGAAGATGCGTCGCCCTGACATCACCGTCGCCAAACGTGAGTTAGGATGGGAGCCAAAAGTAAAACTGGACGAGGGACTCGACCATATCATCGCCTATTTCCGTGAATATCTAAATCGTTAAGTGCAGTGGCACTTAACGATTTTCTAAACGCTCAATACGATTATTGACTGCGTAACCACGCAGCAGATATTCTTTTAGCACTTTATTTGCCCATTGGCGGAAATCAGGTTGGTACAATACGATTTCACCAGTTTGTCTTTCTTCCTGTGCCATAATGATAGTCGAATAGTTGATGTTCCTATTCTCGTCTGCGAAGGTATGACAAAATTTCTAAAAACACCATTTTTCAGCAAAGTAGACTTATTTTTGTTGGATAAGGCTTTGTCAATTAAAAGAAATGAAGTATCTTTGCGGTCGGAAATATTTGCAATCATTCCGACCATAATTTATATAAATATTCGATGGAGAATGCAGTAGTACAGCAGATTAGGAAGAAGATTACTCGCAGTAAATTCGGCGAGATATTCTTTGTTTCTTCTTTCCCTCAATATGATGTTGAGTATGTCACAAAGTTACTCGCCATATTCGAGAAAGAAGGATTAATTACACGTATAGCCAAAGGAGTTTATGTCAAGGCACGCAAGACACGTTTTGGTATTCTATATCCTTCGGCTTACGAATTGGTCTGTGAGATAGCCAAACGTGATAAGGCAAAGGTTATACCGACAGGTGCCACGGCAGCGAATCGTTTAGGGTTTTCGACACAAGTACCCATGAACACCATTTTCCTAACTACAGGGTCTGGTCGAAAACTGAAGTTGGGAAACCGAACAGTGACCTTAAAACATGGTGCGCCAAAGAATTTCGCTTTCCGTGGACGACTGATGCCAGAATTGGTGCAAGCATTACGCAGCATTGGCGAGAACAATATCACTTTGGAGGATGAGGCAAGAATACGACAATTATTCACAGAAAAGCCAGAAACTGATACAATAGAGCACGATTTGTTGTTGGCTCCCCTATGGATGCGACAAATTATAAAGAAGGAAATAAGGCAATGAGCAAATGGATTGATTTCTCGCTTGAAGAGCGAAAGGCTATGATACAAGGTGTGGTTGAAGCGCGACAAATTGATGAGGCAGCCGCAGAAAAGGACTGGTGGGTAACAGCGGTATTGTATGCGCTATTTCACACCAGCGTGTCTGAGTACCTGTTGTTCAAAGGTGGAACAAGCCTTAGTAAAGGCTGGGACATCATCAACCGCTTCAGTGAGGATATTGACTTGGCTTTGAGCCGTGACTACTTCTTGAATGTCAAAAAACTCTCTTGTGCAAGTTGTACCAGTAATACACAAATCCATAATCTTCGAGAAAAAGGGCAAGACTTTCTGTTTGGTGAGTTTAAAGACGAGTTGACGACAAAACTGGCTGATATGGGACTTGAAGTAACTGTTCTCACAGACAATGGCGTAACCGATGAAAAAGGCGAGCCTAGAAAGGTGCCACACGATAAAGACCCATCAGTACTTTATGTTCAATACCCTTCACTCTACGATAGTCAAGCGGCATATGCTATCCCGACGGTAAAAGTGGAGATTAGTGTATTGTCGATGTCCGAGCCTTACGAAATGAGAAGAATCTCGTCGCTGATTGAACAAACATATAAGGATGAAAATGCGGACTCCGACATAGTTCAAACAATCCGCACCGTCAGTCCAGCAAGAACTTTCTTGGAAAAGGCATTTCTTTTGTGCGAAGAGTTCCAGAAGGACGAGCCAAGGACGCACAGAATGACACGTCATTTCTATGACTTGGAGAAACTGATGCAAACCCCATACGCAGAAAAGGCTCTCGGTGATGTAAATCTCTATCACGAGATAGTTGAACATAGACGCAAGTTTTATCATGTAGGATATGTGGATTATGACAAGGAACTACCAGCCAACATTCAGATTGTACCCAATGATGAACTGATGCCAGCGTATGAGACAGACTATAACGAGATGAAAGAAAGTTTCATTTACGGTCAGTCACTTACTTTCGCCGATATGATGAAAAGAATAAGAACGCTACAAGAACTCTTTAGGACACATAAATAATGTAGAGTGTAGCAAATAGATGCCAAAAACAGGTATTATATGATTTAGAAATTAGTCCTTTGCAACTTTTACATCATTTAAGATAAGAGTTGAATACCAATCAGTAAATTTGGAGATTAAAGAAATTAATTGTATCTTTGTCGCAAAATAACAAATCAATAGAAACAATCATCCAATAACTAGAGAATATGAGGAAAATTTCATTACTAATTTTCATGATAATGCTTAGCCTCGGGGCGGGAGCACAAAGAGTTGAATTTGAGTTCAAAGGATCTGATGGCAAACAACTACGATATGCTATCATTGGTGATTTGTCTAAAGCCACTTCAGCACTATTAATTTGGCACAAGAAACGGTATGGCAAGCCTTATGAGTATGAGCATGTGTCTATTCCAGAGAAAGTTACATACAAAGGAAAAGAGTATAAAGTTGGAGGTATTGATGGTGCGTTCTACAATAGTGAGAAGTTAAAAACTATTGATATTCCTCCTACAATCGGATATATATCAAACGACGCTTTCCAGGGCTGTTACCAACTGGAGAAAGTCAATATCTCCGACATTGAAGCGTGGTGTAAAATAAACTTTAGTGCCAATACACCTATCAATCAACTCTGTGCTCATCTTTACCTGAACAATGAATTGGTTACCCACATTACTATTCCCAATACAATCGATAAAATTAAGTCGCATACATTTGATTGGTGTAAGTCATTAGAGTCTGTTATTATTCCCTCGTCTGTAAAGGAAATCGGAAACTACGCTTTTCAACGTTGCCCCAAACTAAAGTCTGTGAAAATAATTGGCAATAATCTTAATTCAATTGGCGAAAATGCGTTTAGTAGTTGTTCTTCCTTGGTTGAACTGGAACTGCCAAATTCTGTAAAAACAATTGGGGAGTTTGCATTCTCAAGTTGTAAATCTTTATCAAAAATTTCAATTCCTACGGCAATAACCACAATACCCCAATATGCTTTTTTTCATTCCCAATCCTTAAAAACAATTGTTTTACCTGAATCTGTCACTTCTATTAAGAGTAAAGCCTTTGAGGGATGCGAAGGGCTAAGGGAAGTCGTAATTAAAAATCCTGCTATACAAATAGAAGATTATGCTTTTGGTTCATGCACTTCTTTAACAAAGATAAAGGGATTGTCAGAAAGAAGTCGCATATCTGCAAAGGCTTTTATGGTTGATGGATACAATGGTGACTATAATAAGACTCCCTTCTCCATCGAACAATACAAGAGGACCTTCTCTTATTTTGCTACTGGTAAGGTGGAAGATGCCATTGCGCAATGGCAGAAGAAGAGTGAGTTTGAGACAGCGGAAGAATGGAAGCAACGGGTGACCGCCGCCAATCGTGAAAAGGAGGTGAAGAATCAACCATAGAACGCACTATCGCCGATGCTCGTCACACTATTCGGAATCGTTACCGAGGTCAGACCGCTGCAACCTTCGAACGCACTATAGCCAATGGTCGTAAATATCTATCACAAAATTGGTGTAATTAAAAAGATTTTATTACCTTTGCCGACGATTAGGACAAACTATAATATAATAAGGTATGGTAAGAGGCAAGGCTATCATTTTGGGGCGCGTATCAACCGAGGGGCAGGACTTAGACCAACAGACTGAGAAACTTTTGGAGGCTGCCAAGCGTGACGGATATTCTGAACGGCAAATTATTCAAATAGCCGTTAAGGAATCGGGTATCTCCTTGGGTGAATTGGAGCGCAAGGGAATTAACGAAATGAAGCAGATTATTGAGGCAGGCGAAAACATTTCTTGTGTTTATATCTATGAAGTTACTCGTCTTGCAAGAAGGGGTGATGTGAACTTTAACGTAAAACAGTATCTAGTAGATAGAAAGATACAGTTAGTTTGTCTAAAACCAGAATTTAGACTACTCACTTCTGATGGCGCAATAAACCAAATGGCTAATGTCGCTTTTGGTATGCTAGCGGTTTTTGCAGAACAGGAAATGTATAATACCAAAGACAGAATGATGCGCGGTAAAAGATACGCGAAAGAGCAAGGGCGTTTTATTGGCGGTAAGGTACGTTATGGATATACACTAGATAAAAGAAAGCATATTATCATCAACGAAAGAGAGGCTACCATTGTAAGAGAGGTGTTCGATATGATGTGTAGCGGTTTGCACTCTTACAACTCCATCGCAAACGAAATGATAGAGCGCGGGGAATTTATCGGTATCACTACTGCAAGAAAGAAGGTGCAGAATATTCTAAAAGGTATTGCATATTGTGGCATTGGTGGTGGAGGTGCCAAATACAACTATAACTATCCTCCAATTATTGATACAGAAACATATAAAAAAGCCCAGGAACAGTTGAGCAAAAACCAGATAAAGCCGAAGCGTGTATATAAGCACATATTTCTAGGAAGGGGTATCATAAAGGACTGCAATGGTTATATTATGATAGGGAAGAAAAGGGCTACGGAAGGAAGTAACTATTATGCACACTCTACTCATTCTAATTCAGGGCTTAGTATTGCCTCCAATCCACTTGATGCGTCTTTATGGTTTATTGCAAAGAGCCAGTATGAAAACGTGCAGGAACTAAACAAAATGGTTGGTGTTGATAGGACAAAAAAAGCTATTGAAGAACTGATACAGAAAATAGAACAAGCAGAAAAGAATGTCGAAGCGATACAGGAAAGCATAGACAGGGTTGAAGATAGATATATCAGGGGAAGAATTAGTGAAGCCAAAGCAGACAAAATGGAAGAAGAATTTAGAAGGAAACAGGAACTGGAACGAAAGAACATAGTAAAATTCAACGACCAACTAAGGCAACTGGAAGCCCCCGTAGAAGAAAGTGAAGGTTTTGGAGATATTGAGGCTATAGAAGATGCAGAACTAAAACACAGGATAGTAAAACTGGTAATTGAGTATGTGCAGATTGTAAGGACTACTAGAAATATATACAATATGGAAGTACACTATACACCTTTGTTTTCTGGCACAAAGGGAACAGTGCAAACATTCGTACTAAACACAACGCTGAAGCATCAAGAATTGAGTTTAGAAGATGGCAGTTGGACTATTCAACTGTAACGAGATTTTAACGAGCGGGAACAGCTTTTAGTGCTATCCCGCTCTTTCTCTATTCTGTTAAGCCAGACTTCGGACAGTATAAACCTAATGACCTTTAGCAATAAAACTATCGCTTTTCCCTTCCCACCCCACTAGGGAAGGGGAAAGAGATACAATTGCATTTGGCTTATATTTCGGGGGGATAGTCAAGGTAGAAAAATGGGAGATTTTTCCTATTCCTATATATCTTATACTGTTACCAAAAAAATCTCCCCAAGCAAAAAAAAGAAGTAGGCATTACTCTATTGTAAGAGTTATGCCCAACTTGCTCAAATTATCCCTTAAAGGTATATAGTGTTTTACCTTTCTTTCGGCTCGCGGTAGTAACTGGTAAATATCTTCCAATGTCATTTTCAATTCATAGGGTCTGTTTCCCAATATGCTTAAAGAAACATTCTCATTTACCAAGTTCAGTTTTATAATATCATCCCGCACATTCTTTCTTATCCTTTGTTCATCCAGTTTCTTAACCCAAGTGTTAGTATCATTCGTAATATCATAAAGGGTGTTCTGATTGAAATATCGGTCTAACTGGTTAATGAGTTTTTCGCTAAAGTCAGAACTATACCACACCTTTACTTTCCCACCATTATGCTTTCTAATCGCAGTTCTAGTAATAAGTTGTACGAAATACCATAGTCGTTGGTCTTGCGCACTTGTCGAAGAAAGGTAGGCTTCATCTATCTGACTTGCTTTGTTATTGAGAATATCCCATTTCCCACATAACACGATATTCTCAAAATCACGAAATTCATTAGTGGACTTTGTATTAGAAGCACCATAATAGGTTATTTCAAACTTTTCTTCATTCACATACATATTTAACAGACATTCCCTGACTTCATCCCTGAAAGCAGATGTGCCGCTTCCTTCATCCTCCTTTTCCTGTCCTGTATCTTTCCAAACGACTACTAGTGTTTTCCCTGTAGTCCCTTTTATAATGCTTTCTAAGGAGGTTGCTATATAAGAGGCACAAACACTATCATCCTTGCGTTTCCAGTCCATCTGAAACTTGTTGAAAACCACCTCGCTGTTATATTTCTGCTTAATATCCAACAGCTTAAAAACTTTCGACTGTCTGAGTAGTATATCCCCCGCACCTTCAAATACAATAACGTGCGACTTCATTCCTTCCTGTACCAAGTCAGCAGAATAGAAATTTACCAGAATATCCTTAGTGGTATCTTTCAAGTTCATCCATCTATTTATATTCTTCTCCATCAAGTCAAACAGCACTTCACGCTTCAAGTTGTTTAGCGCGTGTTCTGTCTTAAAGAAGTCAAATTCCGTTCCTTTTATAAACGTCTCATAGAACAGTTCCATTTCTCCGCGTTCCTTGCATTTCCATTCCTCATTTTCCCATTTTGCAAAGCACCCTAATACAATACGCGGGATAGTGGCAAAGGGCTTGAAGAAAAGAGGCGTTTCATCTAGGAAAATATATCTCCGCGTATCATTGCGCTGCATGAGTTTCTTGAAGTCACCATCAAAGGCAGTTACTTTGCTTTTAGGCTTGTAAAGAACAAAGAAGTTTATCAAGTCTGCAAACAGCCTACAATGAGTTATCAGGATAATAGGTTTCTGCATAAGAGTTTCAGGATGGCTAAAATAGTCGCTCAAAATATCCTTGTCGATGTCTTGATGTATTTTCAGTATATCCCTATTATCTATCCCCATATTCAAAAGTGCAGTTTCCATTTTATCCAGTTCGTCCTTTGTATCTACGCAGTATAAGATACCTTCTTTATAGCGCATAACTATCATCTGTTTTATTACGCTCGTTTTACCCACACCACAACCACAACTTACAATATATCCGTCTGGTTGGTCTGGTATTGTTATATCACCATTCAGAAAAGAGAGGTCAAAGCCTCCCTTTTCTCCGTGGTCTATCGCTCTAATTTTTCCCTGTGTCATAGTTCTAGTATTTTATTTCTATTTCAATGTGAGTTGGCGCATTTCTCATTTTTATACGCTTCATTAGGTTTGCACCATCCTGTATTTCTACAACGTGTTTATAGAAAGCACTAAATTCATCAATAGAGGCAAAGAAACAGTTGTAACCTGTAATTGGGAACAGGTGCAGAAAGTCATTTTTCCCTAATGGTGCAGGCTGAAAGCAGTCAATTCCAAGCCCCATAATAAAGTTCATATCTTCATCTGAAATAATGTTATCCCCGAAATAATTGCCAGTTTCGCGCCAAAGTCTCAAAACCGCTTCATTATCTTTCCACTCCACTATTTCAAGTCCGATTTTACCCTGAAAATCGTGTTTTAGCACAAAGTTCATCTTGTTTTCTACTTCTTCTCTGTTTTCCTCAACAGAGGGCATAAATCCGTCTATGTAAATTCTGTTCTTATTATTCATTTGCTTTTCTGTGATTTTATGGTTAAGGTTATTCCGTTCTTTGCTAAAAACGATACTAGCGAATAATACGCATCTATACGTTTACGTTCCCGCTCGCATATTTTTAGCATTTCCTGTAATGTCGCTTCAATGGTAAGTCCTTCTACCATCTTTCCGTATTCGGCTTCCAATGCCTCAATGTCTGCTTTAAACTTATTCGGTATAGTAGTCAGTCCTGTTGCACTTTCTTTTTCGATAACATCTGGTATAGGTGCAGAAATATCCAGATGCCCCGACCCTTCCGCTTCTGGTAAAGGGTTGGAGAACATAGCTTGTAAGTTTTCCAGTATCATAGTCTATATGCGTAGGAGGTAAAAAAGTGTCTCCTTACACATATAAAGAACTCAGGGTAAAATAAGCGCGTTTTATGCCATTTCAGAGCATATATTATGGTTGTTTTCCCGAAAAGCAAAAGAAAAGTGGATAGTGTCGTTTCACTACCCACTTCAATAGTTTTTATTCTTCAAATTTCTGTTTCCACTTGCAGCCACAATTAGGACACACAAAGTTATAATTGATAGTATGACCGTGAACCCATAAGCCCGCAGCCGTTCCTACAATAGCACCAATCGGACCACCTACAGCAAACCCAGCAGCTCCTCCTGCAGCAGCGGGAGCAAGGTGTTTTCCCCACGCAACATTTCCTTTAGTCCTACGACCACAACTAGGACAAGGCATATATCTATCTTCGGTTTCTTCTTTCTTGCTCATTTCTTATCCTTTTGATATTAAATCCATTATTTCATCGTGCGAATCGTCACTCTTCCTAAAAAAGCCTAAAGATTCAGCAATTTCTTCGATTTTCTTCTGATTTTCATATAGATAGTCAGGATTGCCAGAATTGTTGTGTATTCTAAGAACATCTTTCTCACGTTCCCAACCTTCACCACTTTCAGGATACTTTGTAAAAGCACATTTCACCAAAGCCTTACCTAATTGAAGTGCCAGTTGGGTTAATAAGTCTTGTGTCTTAGCCATATTGATAACAATTATGTTATTGCTGTTTTGCTTTTATTATATCTCCTACTGTTTGTAATAGTTGCTCTGCTTTCCCTTTCAATTCATCTTTTGTATCACAATAGATAATTTCCCGCGTTTCTATATATTTTGGTTCTCCCGCTTTTGCCCCCCAAGTACGGAAAATCCAATTTCCATGACTATCATACTTGTAGTTTTCATAGAAATATCCGTCACTCCAGATTTTAAAGTCTTTATTGCTTGTGTGCGATAAATCCCCTTTATCATTATAGATATATTTGGTTTCGTGCTTATTCCATCTAATGAGGTGAGTTAAGCGACCATTACTATCGTATGTATAAGTTCCACTTTCAGGAGATTCTATGCTTCCACCAATATTTATGCGACCATCGTTAGGAGAACTCTTTTTTGTGAGTTTGCCATTTGCAAATGTTCTTGTACTCTTTTCTCTAGATTCGCCCTGCCAATCATAAATAGCAAATTCATAAGTACCATTCCCCACAGACTTTCCAACTTCCTTACCATCCAGTCTGCCAGAAGGAATATATATGTCATATTTGATACGAACACCATTTTTGTCAAATGTTGACTCATACCTTCCTGCTTTTCTACATTCCTGACCATAGCCAAGTTCACTTTGCATTAGTTTCTCAAAAGTATCATTGTCTATATTCAGTGCCGATGATATATCATCATATTTTTTAAAATCAATACTGGAAGATATACCTAATGATGTAACTAATGTATTCTCACCATTAGATTCATAGAAAAGTGCATAAGAATCGACAAACATTGGACGTGCGACCCTTATTTTCCTAAAAATAATGGAATTGCCGACCTCATTGTAAAAGGTTGAATAGATTTCTTGGACTTGTCCTGTTGTGGGTTCGCCAAAATTCTCTTTGTACTCATACTTACCGTACTTTACAGCAAATACATTTCCTTTCAGGTTGTCATCTGAAAGTTTCACGGGGTTTTGTCCTAATGCCCCAACTGTTGCAGTTACAGCAACGATGCTTGCGATAATTCTTTTCATACTATATGCCTTTTTAGTGAATAAAACATACTTTTCTAGGGGTACAAAAAGAGCGTGAACTAAACTATATCCCTGTTCTGGAGGCCGTAGGAATTGCCCTAATATACAAGATACAGAAATAGCCCACGCTATCGCGCGGGCATTCTGCGTATTTATTCTAGTATATTATAGCACCTAGGGCTATCATATAGTTCTAAGAAATTTCCTACGTTTCCAGAACATCAGAACAAATAGCGGAACGCCATTTTTTCCCACAAAAACAGATATTCCCATACAAACGGTTCAATCCAATTTGCAAAAGTAAATAAAATATTTCAGATTTAAGCGCATTTGGCTATAAAATTGCTTAAATGGCTATTTTTTCCTTCTTTTTAGTGATAGAACTAGAAAAAAGAAGGAAGGTACACCATTTCTGATATACCTTCTAATGCTTCATTACTGGTTGTTTACAAAGTGGTTTTTCACTCTCTGAACAGTGGAAATAGATGCACTTGTTAATTTTGCTGTGTTCCTAATGGAATATCCGCGTTTCAACAGACTAATTACTTCCTTGTATTCCTCTTTCATTTGTTCGTCTGTTTTCACGCTTCCTTTTTTTCGACCCAATTTTCCGCCATTCCTGATATAGTTTGCGCGTCCTGAGTTAAGGCGGTACTGAATGTTACTACGCTCGATATTACCCATTTCCGCTAAAACAGTTATCAATATGGAGGCAATCGGGTTTACCTCACCATTAGGCTGCAACGAGTATAGCCCTAAATTCTGAATATACACCGAGACCTTTGCTTGATGCAGAATTTCCAGACTTCTCAATACCTGTAAAGTGCTTCTACCTAATCGGCTCAATTCTGACAAAAGCAGAAAATCTACACGTTCCCGCGTACAATATTCCAGGCATTTTGTGAGAATTGCACGTTCCTCATTTTTCTTTGCACCTGAAATATGCTCTTCGTAGATTTTCTCGATTTTCATATTTTGTGCAATACTGAATTTTTCCAAATCCTTAATTTGGCGTGATGTATCCTGCCGGTCGTTCTCCGATGAAACTCTGGCATATATCACGGCTCGCTTTATTCGCTCTTTTGTTTCCATAAAAGTCTTTGATTAAATCCATAACGATAATGTAGTGTGTTCAGATCGCTTTTGCAGATTTATTTGAACACACTAGTCGTTTGAACACATTTAGATGTATGGTAGGCATATTTCATCCCGATTTTGCTCTATGGCTTCTTTGAGTATCTGCGCTGTTCTAACCGCTCCCCTGTTGCGGAGGTCTGTACCTACATTTCCTTCATCTGCCATAAATAGGACTATCTGGACGATAAGCCTCATTAAGTTTTGTTGCAATGTGCGATGATAGGTCGGTATCGCTGCCGTAAACTTTTTGTTGTCGAAGCACATGTCATTTAGTGCATCCTCCAAATTCTTAGCCGCTTTGAACTCACGGCTGTTTTCTAAATTCTGATAGTTCATAATTCTGATATTGTTTAGTTCTACAATAAGTTATTCCCTTCCAGCCAGTCCTTACTGACAAAATAGGCTGCGCTCTCAAACAGTTCGTTTTCTACCAGTAAACTGTTATCATCAAATTCTTCCAGTTCCATCAATGACTGAGAGAACGGATAGACTACTAGAATATACTCCCCGCTATTTCCGAGACGTACATTTTTCCTAATTTCCTGTATTCCCATTTCTGTAATATTTAGAATTTTGCAAAAAAAAGGAACCACAAGTGAATGTAGTTCCTCCAATTGACATAGCACTAGTTCTAGGACATTACCCTAAAAACCAGTCATACCCGCTTTCTTCGTGTCTGAGTGCTGACGCTATACCCAGTACAGTTTCAGTCGCATTGGCACTCCTAGAGAGAAAGCTATCAATGTAGCTGCTCTTGGTCGCCCCCGTAATAAGGTTGTAGAATTTCCACAGACTTATTTCGCCATTGTTTTCTGCTCGGAAATTTTCATCCCGATAGTATTGCTTGGCTACATTGTTTACCATAGAATCGGTAATTAGTAGTTGTGGTATTCCACGCTGCATTGCAGGTGGCAAATAGCTGTATAGTCTCATTCTCCCTAAGAGTAGTGCAAACTGCTGTTCGTTGATACTAAGTTCTCCCAAATCGCGAAGAAGGTACAACTGTTTCGCAGTGTCGTACATATTGAGCAAGGAAAGAGTGCTATAATATATCTCCCTCTCTCGCTTGGCTCTAATGTCGTCTCTGTAACCATCAGTAAAAATGCACTGGTTACAGCATACTTGGTTGTTGAACGAGACAGCCAAAGAAAATCGTTGACTTGTAAGTTTCCCGTTCAAGTTGTCCTTTCCGTAGGACTTTACACCTACTACGGACAAGTTTAGCGTGTTGCCGTTCACATCTTGGCTGATGCTTGGAATGTTTATGCAAAACGCCATTCGTTCAAAGTACATCGTCTTATCGGTTGGTAGAAGTTCTGAGGTCTTTTTGTGTATCGCCTCTGGTATTCTGCCTCTGATAATGTGACTAACTCTGATAAGCGGCTCATCTACTGTTTCACCGCTATAGAACTCTCTCACCGCGTCATAAACTGCGCTGATGAAAGACTGGTGACTAATACATACCTCGTT
Source organism: Prevotella sp. (assembly GCA_017458005.1). Classification (GTDB taxonomy): domain Bacteria; phylum Bacteroidota; class Bacteroidia; order Bacteroidales; family Bacteroidaceae; genus Prevotella. The sequence continues at coordinate 48,410 of JAFTGH010000065.1, forward strand.
GTCTTTGGCGAAAACTGGTATGATACAGTCGCTTGCTAACCGCTCCATTGTTATGGGCTGCGAATTAGCAGTGATAAATGACTTCTGGTATTTTTCTTCATCGAGCACTTCTGCATACTCTATACCATCTGCCACTAAATCCGTTACTTGCTGATGCACTGGTACTAATTGAGTTTCAGGCATCAATTCTAAGGTTGGTGCTAATGTTGTTTCCATCCTTTTCCTGTTTATTCGGTTTCTAACTTGGATGTGTCCTCGTTCTTTCTGAACTTCTTGTAACACACTCTTAACTTCTTGACGGTCTTTAAAATTGCCGTCGTTCCATCTAGTAGGATAATAATAATTTCTTCTGTTTTCTCCTTGTAAACCATAATCCTACTTTTTTCGGGCGATTTCCTTGTACTTAGTTACTACCTTTTTAGTAGCTTCAACGATTACACTAATTTCGCCCAGAATTGCAAATAATTTTAATAAATTCTTCATTGCTCTTTTTCTTTAAATTGTTCATACTAAATTGTTTATACACATATAAGGCTTTGACTACCAATTCATCAAACCTCCAAAAGAGAAGGTAAAATCAAGTTCTTCACCTGACTTTACCCTCCTAATTGTGAGTATCATTAACTTCTATTCCTGAATAGTCATAACTGGAGTATGACAAGGAATAGAAACAGATACTCACCACAACAGAGGATATATAACTCATCGCTATACATCATATTGTGTCTAACTAGTTATCTTGATTGTTTTGTCGTTATTTGTATTTCCAGACTGCGACCCTTCACTAGTCACGTCTGAGTTTGTTCTTTATATTAAGGAATAGGGAGGTTTTATAAGCCATCTTCCAGTAAATCCAATGTGATTTTCTAGTTTTAACACTAATCTTATATGCGCTCTCGCTATTTTCCTTAAAACATTTGGTCGTTTCCCTAGAATTGTGTAATTTTGCCGCGCAATAATGATATTGCATCGTTCTTTGACTTGGTGATACAAGCTGTAAATTAAACAAGTATATGCAATTTTCAAATAAAGAGACAGTTAAAAAGCAAGTAGCAGAAACATTGAAGAACAAAAAGAGCTATCAGAATATATCAGGTTTGTTTATCGACTGGTTTTGCGATAAAAAAGCAAAATCCGAAAGCGACCTTGCTGAATTTGGTAGGCATAGCGAATCGGAACTGATGAAGTCAATAGACTACTGGAAAAGCAAGCACATTTTCACAGAAGAACAGTTTATTGAAAATCTGAAATACTCTAATCTCAGTGCAACAAGTTTAGCTAATATTGTTAAGGCTGCAAATGAAATTGCTGATGCTAAAACAGAGGATGAAATATCAAAGTTAGAAGCACAACTCGAAGAACTGAAAGCAAGAAAAGCAGACAGGGCTACACTGGCTAAATAACTTTTATGGCTGCTTCTGTTGAGGGAATAGATAGTAAGGAATTACGCATCAAAGCCCTTGAATTAGCGATAAAACGAAGGGAATTACAGTTAAAGCAACTTAGGAATGAGTTGCAGACTGTAAAGAATATAATTTAGTAAGGGTCGTTTTAAACGGGAGGCATCGACCATAATAAAACCTTCTTAACTAATAGCGGACTTGAAGAAAGTCCAACCCATATTTAACCTATTGAGAAAAGTGAGCAAACTATGGTCAAAGGAAAGATATGAGTATAAGCATAAAAACAACTTTTCCCGCGTTTATTGCTAGTAGAAGAAATAGAAGAATTATACAAGGAAGGTTTGTCAGCGCACGCTCGCCGCCTGATAGGGGGATAGCAGACATTTACACCTGACTTGAAACAGTTAGGAATTATCAGAAACATTATAATACTAACTTAGCTTGTGTTACCATTCAAAGAAACTATAAGAGAGTTGGCGCGTCTGGCTCTCTTTCTTTATGCTAGAATGTTAAATACACCAAAATTGTGTTTTTTGCTCGTCACACTATTCGGAATCGTTACCGAGGTCAGAGCACTGCAACCATAGAACGCAAGATTGCCAATACTCGTCACATTGTTGGGGATCTCAATTGAGGTCAGACCGCTGCAGATAGAGTATTTGCAAATCGCTTTATATCAGAGATTTACGTACTAAACGGTAGAAAAGTGATTGCATGGATTTTATTGGGAACGAAAAAAGATGAAGATTTAACGTTTTTAACTTATATGCACAGTTTTGGGCAAATAAATTGCAAAGTGAGGTTTGCAATTATTTTCAGCACACAAGGATTATTACGAAGAGTTTTTTTTACCCGATAATCAACCAGATGTGCATATAAAGGTAGAAAAGTGATGATGCATAAAATTTGTTAATGCAAAGGACGTGAGGATTTAACGTTTTTGACACGAAATTAACAAAAGCAAGTGCATGCAGTGATTGCAATTATAAGAGAAAAATCGCATAGAGTCCTTCATGTCTGTGAGCTTATCGAGATTGAGTAGAATGCCTTTGAGCTACTTGAAACAGTGAAAGAGCTTGCCGACTCTTGCATTAACCTCTACATGCAGAAAGAACATATGACACTACTGGGTGATGATGGTAAAAATTCTATCTTTGCCCCTATCATGCTTGCCTCCCCTTTCTATCTGTGCCTAGTTGGAACGTGACAATATTTCATTCCCGCCGAACTCAGGTAGAACGCAGTACGTAGAGAAAGTCGGAAAACTCGACAGGCCTACAGGTTCTAACAAGTTCAAGGATAAAAAAAGGGCAGAATATAAAGAGGTCATCAACCTTCTGAACAAGGGGTATGCCATCCGTGATGTTGCAAAACTCACAGGGAAAGGAATAAGTACTGTGCAGAGAGTGAAGAAAGAGTTTTGTGGCTTGACGCAACAAATAACACCTCGATTTTTGTAAAGTTTATCTATGGATTGGACTAAAACGCAAAGTAATTTTGATTATTTCTTCACTTTTTAATGATTTTATACATGTATTTGAAGGAAAAAGTGTAATTTTGCAATAAAATAAAGTGTGTAACTCATGGAAAGTAAAGACTTGAACCGATTAAAGGTTGTTCTGGCAGAACAAAAGAGAACCGCAAAATGGCTGTCAGAGCAGATTGGGAAAGATCCTGCCACAGTCAGCAAGTGGTGTACAAATTCTTCTCAACCATCATTGGAAACCTTAAGCAGGATATCAGAGATTCTTAATGTCAAACTGAGTGATCTCGTCCGTAAGGATTAAGTTTCAATTATTGTCTAAAAAAAGAACTATAACTATGTATATCAGTGAATTTAATATAGAAGGTCTTTGGGGAACAAAGGCTCTGAAATGGAAAAATATACGCCAAGATCTGAATATTATAGTTGGTATAAATGGCGCGGGTAAAACGACTTTGCTTGATGCCATCTACAACTACTATTGCACCAAGGCTAAGCCAAAGCTTTATACTAAGGCTTCAGGTAATGCGATTGATATTCCAGTAATACAGGTTACTTCCTTTGATGTCCCTGCTGACGCCAAGAAAAAGAACAATAGTCCTTTGCTTAACCGTCTGCTTTCAGTGGTACTCCAGAATCTTGATCAGATGTCATTCTTCAACTACCGAATGATACCAATCAATTATCCTTCTGAAACGAAGCGCATCAATGCTCGTATTGAAATGTTCTTCAAACTGGTCAATAGCTTCTTTAGCGAAACAAAGAAGTCTATCGACATTGACAAAGCAAAGAACACTATCATTTTCGTGACCAAGAGTGGAGATACTTTGCAGTTATCCGACTTATCAGCTGGCGAAAAACAGTTACTTTACCTTTTACTGACAGTCTTCCTGATGGATGAAAAGCCATCTGTCCTGTTGCTCGATGAACCAGAACTCTCTCTGCATATTACTTGGCAAGAGAAGCTGTTGGATGCATTGCGAAAGTTAAATCCTGCATGTCAAATCATTATGACAACACATTCACCAAGCATCTTTGTAAATGGTTGGCGCGATCATCTCGTTTTCGTTGATAATCTGATAATGTAAGTTATGGCAGTAACAAATAGTCAGTTGAATGCTTTTGAAGCAGCGATTGCAAGAAACATCTCCGCTGGAACCATCCTTGCCGGATATGACATCTGCTTTCGTGTGGAGGATGCTGTGGATATTACCTTTTGGCAGAAGTTGTTGGCTACGAGAATAAAGGAAAAGAAGGTGAAGTTCTTCCCATTCGTTCAGAGTGGATGCAAGCGTATTACTGGCAAGTCATACATCATGAAGCACCAGGCGCAAGCAAATGAAAACTACATACTTTGTGTCGATAGTGACCTTGACCACATCCTTGGCAAAGAGGGTTTTGATGCCGAACATTACATCCTGCAGACTTACACATACTCTTGGGAAAACCATCATTGTTGGAGCCAGTCTCTGCAATCGATGTGGATGCAATGGCAAAAGAATGTAGAGTTTGATTTTGCCACATTCTTGTCTGGATTGAGTGCAGTTGTCTATGATGCTTTTGTGTTGATGCTCACTAAGAAACGCCTGTCTCACAAAGGATTTACACTTGATACACTCTGCAACTGTTTAGATAAAGTACAAGGAAATCAAAGGGAGGCATTACTCCATAATGGAGAAGGTGTTTTGGCAGCTATAACAACCAATATAAATCTCAAAATGGAGAATGTCGAACCCGAAACTACTGAAGACATTAGACATACTAAGCAGAGAATGGAAGAACTTGGCATCAATCAAGCCAATTGTTATCTTTATATGCAAGGACATTCCGTCTTCAATCTTGTAAACCGAATCGGCAAGGCTTTACTTGACGAATCATTTGAATATCAGGTTCTCATCCCTTCGTTCTCCATAGGTAATGACTATCAGGAACTTAATTGTATCAAAAGAGACATTGCACAAGTATTCGTTCAAAGCAATTGACAATGCATTCCCCAAAGGAAAAACTTTATGAATCGACAATCTGAAAATACAGAAATAGATGCTATACTCTTTGACGATGGGTACCTTCTCCTATCTGACAATGTCGGTAAACTCCCGATCAATCTCTTGATGGATAGAGTTGGGTAATAATCATCGGTGCTATCAAAGGAATGATGCCGTTGGACATTGACAGAAATGGAGTTAGGGTATTAGCAAAAGAAACAATGAGGATTGTGTGGATGATAGAGAAAAGTACGACCGCTGGTGGAGTTTGCTAAAGTATGCCCACTCGTTCCCTTGGCAAGAGGGCAACTACAACTTCTACAGTACCATGAAAACTTAACGGCAACATTAATTTTCACAGGCAGGCGAACCGTTAATAGATTTATGACACAGTCTAAACAAAAAGAAATGTAAACATGTCAAATACAAAATACGCACCTTGTCTTGATAGGGCTCAGATGGAGCACCTTGCAAGATTACTCGGCGAAGAAGTGACGGGATCAAAACTCCCATTACTTTTAGAACAAGTTTATCTGCATGATAGGCCAGAACTATCTACAAAGTGGAAAAGAATATATAACGCATTTATTATATACCAAAATGAGAAGCAATGCTCGAACCAGATTATGAAATTCATAAAATTGGTAATCGAGCCTGCTAACTATTTAGGTCGTCTTGATGTATATAAGAATCTTCTTCAAGAAATATCAAAGGTGCTTTCCTTTGTTGGCTATGAAGTTCATGAAGATGGCAAAATCTATCCGTGCGTAGTCGCCAACACACTCTCTGAAGCAGAAAAGCGTGCAAGGGACTTACTGTCAAAACTTCAACAAAGGGGTGCTCATGCATCTGTATTATATTATTGCCGTGCGGAGTTACTTGACAATAACTACTTCCATGCTGTGTTTGAAGCTAATAAAGGACTTTTTCAAAGATTAAGAGACTTGACGGGACTCACTGAAGATGGAAATAAATTGATAGAACAGGTTTTCAGCAGGACGCCTGTTTTGATTATCAATAACTTTCAAAGTCAGTCAGAGCAAGACGAACACAAAGGATTTTGTAACTTGCTGAAGGGTATATGCGGAATGTTTAGAAATCCAGAAGCTCATGAGGCAAAAATTACATGGAATGTAACAGAGCAAGATGCACTGGATATTCTATGCATGATTTCGTATTGCCATCGAAGATTAGACAATGCTCAAAGAATTAGATAGTAATGATTACAACAGGACAAATATACCTTGCCTATCGCAAACTGAAGGGGGAATTGTATTATGACAATAATGCTTTGCTCCCCAAAGTTACATTGGCCAAATGGGAGCAAGAGTTAACACATAACCACGTTTCTTGCGATAAAGAGGAGTTTGAGAATCTTTTCTCAGATAGAGTAAGTCTGCTTTTGGCGTTTTTGAACGATAACGAATGGAAATCGAATAATTATTTGAATCAGTTATTGGGCTCTATTGATTATCAAACGATTGTAAAATCGATTTCGTCAGATGAAACAGATTCGGGCATTGGGACTTACATAACGAACTATAAGTATAAGAATAAGATACGTGTAGAAAAATGTAACTACATGATCGTATGCTCGGTAGAGGTACAATTGATAGCAACGTTGTGGTTATTATATCTTAATCAGTATATTGATAGAAAGAAACTGTATAAGTACAACTATGCTAACAAGCTTCGGACTGATTCAAAAGTTGGTAATCTTTGGGAACGGGACGAAGAGGCAGGGTATCAATTGTCTATTACTAATGCTTATCAATTTGGCTATAGAAAGTGGCGAGACACTGCCATTATGACCGCGAACAAACTCCTAGATAAGAAAAACAATGCTGCTATATTAAACTTGGATATACAAAGATACTATTACAGTGTATCTGTTGAATTACAATCCTTACTTCGCTCTTGTTCTGAAAGGGGGTACATCCAAAGAAACTATGCTGAAGATGAGACGTTACTTCGCTTGACATCTATGCTTCAGGTAATCAATAAATCCTACACGGAAAAAGTAAAGCCGTGTTTGACAAAAGAGAACATTCGAGTAGCGGATAATCAAAACACATTGTTGCCAGTAGGACTTATGTCGTCCGGTATGATTGGTAATTTGATTTTGACAGATTTTGATGAGCAGGTAGAAACTCTTGGATGCGAGTATTACGGACGCTATGTGGATGATATGCTATTTGTATTCAAAGGCAAAGTTGATGATAAGCAACAAGATGTAATCAAAGGTTTTCTTCAGGAAAAGTTTGTCGATAATGAGATTCTGGATTGTGATGAGGTTGAAGATCATACGGAATACCATATATGTAGCCATCCAGAGCTCGTCATTCAGGGAAGCAAAGTAGTGATGGAAGCCTTCAAGGAAAGTGGTCCAAGGGCTGCATTGAAAATCTTCGAGAAAAAGCTACGAGAACAAAGCAGCGAGTTCCGTTTCTTGTCAGATGATGGAGCCATTGACCAAGACTTTGAGAACGAAGCCTACGAATTGCAATATACTGATAGCCCGAATAAAATAAGGAATATTAATGCCTTTAAGGCAAACAGCTATGGTATCTCCAAATACTTGGCAAAGAAGATTAATTTAGCTGCTTTTATATCAGAATCAAAAGAAGATAAAGATAAAGATCGTCAAACAGCAAATCAAATTGTAGCCCTTGTAAAGGGATCAGTTGCAATTGATATGCATTACTTGTGGGAAAAGGTAATCACTTATTTTGTGATAAAGGAAGACGCAAGTCATCTTAATAAACTCTTGAAGCAGCTAAAGACTGCTATCGCATGGCTTCGCATACCAGATGATAAAGACCGTGAGGAACGTCTAAAAAATGATATGAAGAAGATGCTTGACGCTGCTATTATTTATGCGTTTGCACCTTTTCCGACTTTCTTGGACAAATTAGAAGAAAGAATAGTCGACGTTGATCCAAGTGTGGTATCTCAATTTAGAATGGCAAATATGACACGCCATTCTCGATTTGGAACAAGTGCATTAAATTACACAAACCTCATTATAAATGTTAATAGGAATTTTTATAAGAAAGACAAGATACAATTAGACGCTAATGATGTCAAAGTGAATATCTTTTATTGGCTAAGTCCTCGTTTTGTGTACTATTATGAGTTGTATATGCCAGTATTACTTTGCTCCTTGAATCCAGATGATGGTGTTTTGAAGTTGAATGAGGTTAATGAAAAAACTTATAGCTTATATTCGCGGTTGAATTTTGTATGGATGAAGATGTTCGACTTATCTGCGGGTGTCACTCCAAAATTGTTCGAAACGGCAAAGCGTAGTTCTGATAAGGTCTTAGAAATAGGAGCCTATGAATTCATTAAAAATGGATTGTTGAAAAAGAATGTATATAAGGATTGTGATAAGACAATCGGTATAGTAAATATGAAGGTTGAATCTACAAATTACGTAAGTAGTTTAAAGTCTAAACCAGTCTTGTCTAAAACGCGCAGTGTAGCCCTTAATCGTATTCTTGATGAATCAGATAGGCAAAAGTGCGAGGTCTTAGTCCTACCCGAGTTGTCGGTTCCTTTCCAATGGATCGAGCTATTAGCAACTCAGTCACAGCGAAAGAAAATGGCGATAGTTTCAGGTTTAGAATATGTGATTAATCGTTCAAATGAGGCGTTGAATATAGTAGCCACATTTCTGCCTATTCAGTGGGCAAAATATAAAACCGATTGTATTCCTGTGTTACGGTTGAAAAATCATTATGCACCAAGTGAGAAACAGATGATTGTTGATAATGGTCTTGAATGTCCAAAAAGTTTATCGCATACAGGCTCATGTTACGATTTGTTCCATTGGCGCAATAGCTATTTCTCTGTTTACAACTGTTTCGAACTCGCTAGCATTGAAGATCGTGCTTTAATGAAAGGTAAGGTTGATTTCTTGATAGCAACCGAGTTCAATCGTGATGTTTTATACTATTCTGATATTGTGGGTTCTCTTGTTCGTGATTTGCATTGCTTTGTAATTCAATGTAACACTTCTCAATTTGGCGACTCAAGAATTATGCAACCTACAGAATCAATACTCAAAAATATGGTGAGTGTGAAAGGCGGAAAATCAGAAGCTGTCCTTACTGAAATCATAGAAATATCATCACTCCGTAAGCAACAGAGGGAGTCCGTCAAAAAGTATGCGAATCCAAAGCCTCAGAAAAAAGCGAAGGAAGTTGAAAAAACTATAAAGTTTAAAGACACACCTCCCGGTTTTAATGAGTATGATATTATGACAAGAGAAAATGGATACCATTTGATTGATCCTGCTGACTAATAGTTATAAATGATTAAGTTATGAATTACAGATTACAAGACATAATGAAAATGATAATCCCAGGGCTATACTTAATGGCTTTAGTTCTGGGATATAATATTTGGTACTCAGATTTCGATATTGACACATCAAAGCTGAAAGACTTGTCGGCAATAGTTGTCCTGCTAATCCCTTTCGTGGGTTTTGTCGTGGGATACTTTGTTGAGTGTATCACTGCTGGATTAGAGCACGGATGGTATGCACTCGGTTGGAGGCGACCTTCAAAAAATATAATGGATGGTTCCTCAATGTATCCCGTGGCTAATATAGAAATGATTAAGATGAAACATCAGATCACAAATGGTAGCATTACAAATGATAAAGCCAATGAAGTTCTACAGGCTGCGAAGCAAAGTATTACGAATAAAGAGGTTGTAGAGCCATATCGTAATAATGCTTCATTGGCACGAAACATTTTTGGCGCACAGCTCATATTTACGATATTTTATGCAATTGGGCTTGATGCATTTTACACAGAAGTTTATTGGCACTTGTCATTATTCGTTTTACTTGCATTCCTTGGGTATTGAGCCCACTTTAAAAAGTTAGGCGTTAAAAATGTCACAAAATAATCTCTGATTCATGCCGATTTATGGAATATTTTTTGTACCTTTACATCATCAATCAGAAAGAAAGACGATGTTCAAGAAGACAGACCCGAATCCC
>JAFTGH010000066.1 GCA_017458005.1 Prevotella sp.
GCTGATATTTCCTATCGGACTCCTCTCGTAGGTCATGCCCTGTACCGCCATATCACTGACCATCGAGAAGCGTCCTGTCTCATGCTGCACCACATGATAGTCGCCATTCAGTATTCCTGTCATACTCGGCATATAGGGCAAGACAGAGGTAACCTCGCCAAGGTTGACCCTATGGAGACTAATGGTGATATCCTGCAATGCGGAAGGATCACTCTCCTCAGAGTATATCTTCGCACCCGTACCATCGTCGGCAACCAGATCTATCTTCGCCCGCACCTTCTTGTCGGAGCCCAGGAAGATGAAGTTGTCGTCGTTAAGGGCAAACTCTTTATAGCCAATGGTGGGACGCTTGGGAACCAGATGGACATGGATACCACTATCCACCATCTCCGCCTGGGCTCCAATGCGGGCACCTAACTTGTTATCGGAATCGTAATAGCGAACGCCCATCGTGGCACCTCGCTCCTGCAGGACCCCGTCGAAGAGGGCATTGAACACAAACTGCGGATTGCGTTTGTTGTTACGGATCTGCCCGCCAAAACTCAAATGCTCCTTACGTTGCGTCAGACGGAAATTGATAGTGTCCAGACGAGTTCCGTCATAGACTAAGGAATGGACATAGCCATTACCATTAACACCTGTCTCTGGAGAGGTCGTCATATCGAAGAGCAGGTCTTTGAAATCAATATTCTCGCTGGTCTTCAATAGGTTGGCGATAGGATTGTCCTTCTTACTCTCCACATGGAGTTTCATGGTAGGCAACAGTCGGCGCAAGGCTGGCTGGTTGATAATCTTCTGGTCCATCTGCGCCATGGCAGAGTCTGAAAGGGTCGTCAACTGACTCATCAGTCGCTCGTAGTCGCCACTGGCATCGAGTTTCACAATGAAGTCACCACTCTGCACACGGGCATAGGTGGTGTCTGGACGCAGATTGACCAATAACCCGATATCCTCTGGACGATATACGTTAGCGGAGTCACGAATCGTCAAGTCACTGATAATACCACTGACATGATGGGTCTTGTTCAGATCGGAATTAACATCCAGATGTCCGCAAAGTCCAATGGCCAACGGCTTGTCGACCAAACGTAACTGATAGAGGTCCAACTGTGCCATATCGGCAGTCACGGTGCCATCGAATTTATTCTTGTCCATCAGGGCATCCAGTGCTATCGCCCCGTTAAGTAACTCATTATCGCCGACAATGCTGGCATGAGCACGTCCCTGACGAATGTCTGCCGTCGCAGTCATATTGGTCAGGTTGTAATGACCATACCTTACCTGATGTATCTTCGCGTCAGCCTGCAAGGTGGTACGGGGTGAGAAGAAGTCTGTGCCCTGCCCTTTAGCCACGATATCGGCTGAGACAGTATAGATGGAGTCATGGGGCATGAAATGATGCACATTCAAGTCACGGATATTGACTTTAGCATCATAGCGCATGGCATCAGCATTGAAGTTTCCTTTTGCCTTCACGGTTCCCTTACCTTCCCGCATCACGACATCGGCGAAATACTGGGCACCATCGGCACGAACAAGTCCCTCGGCAGTAATACCACGAGGAATACGGTAGTTACGCTGTATGTCCTTGGGCAACATTCCTGTCACAAAGCCAAGATCTTCCGTCCTTGCCTTAAACTGCACCTTGGCACGAATACGCTTGGGGTCAGTCAGATTTGCCACGAAACCTGTGGCATTGGCATGGAAAGCAGTGGGAAGCGACACGTCCAGTCCATCGAACTCCATATAGTCCATATTACCATTTGCCGAGCCTTTCACACTAATCGGGTAATTGGGCCAGCGTTGCTGGAACGTCTGGGGCATCCCTCCCAAGAAGCGCATCAAGTCTTGCTTACCAACCTGTGCGTTCAGCCGCATACGCAACTTCCCCAGGTCTATCTTATCCATCAGCGACAGCGGCATGTCCAGTTCCATGGCGATGTCTGAGTCGGGAGTCTTCAAATGGAACTGAGGCAGTCTGATACTACCATCCTTCATGGCGACGACACCTGTCAGGTCGGTCACCTGAAGTCCACTCTTCTCCTTCAAATGGGTAGAACGCACCACCAGTCGTGCCTCTGGGTCGTGGTAGTAGATGGAGTCCACAGCAAGGTCGATATGGGTGAGGTCAATATGATTATAGTCCAAACCCTCAATACGTGGCTCATAATTCTGATCATATTGCAGACTTCCATTATTCCACTCTAATGAGGCTATCTGATAGGTCTGCGTACCAAGGTCGACATCTCCCTCCTTGGCAAGTAGCCGACCAAAATGGGCTTTCACGCTCATGGTGTCACCAGGCATATGGAAGGCGACATCGGAGCGGGAGATCACTAAACTATCGGCGAAGATTTTCCATCGGTTGTCAGAGGTCGTTGTATCCTCTGGAACACTGTCATTCAAGGCGATATCAATATCTGCCTCTTCCAAACGTGCCCCATTGACCTCTACCGTCTGCTTGTCAAGGTCAATACCCTTGCTAGACAAAGCAAGACGCTTAAACCGTCCCTTCACCCGTGCAGCATCCACAAACTGAGCGGTATTGAACTGGGCATTATTGACTTCCATCTCGTTGATAATGACCTTGCTCTTAAACAAGGGGAGCAACTGTACATCCACCACCATCCGCTCCACATCGGCTATCGTGTCGGAAGGAGGCTGTAGGATATGGAAGCCATCAATACCTAAATCCAAAGGGAAAGAGAGGTCCACATGGTCAACAGTGATTTGCATTCCAGTCTTCTCTGACGCTATAGCAGCCACCTTATCTACCGCCCAGTTCTGTACAGGAGGGAAATAAAGCAGCAACGTCAATATCAGAAACAGCAGAATGGGACTCAACAAGATACCCAATATCCACCAGAATGCTTTCTTCATAACCTAACTTTGCAAAGTATGATGCAAAAATAAGGTAAAATTTGGAAATACGAAACTATTTAACGGAAAAATTGATGTTTTGCCACAGATTATCCTGCGGTAAAGGTGAGTCTATAATAATATGCTTCTTGGAAACAGGATGAATAAAGTCCAACCTGCGGGCTAACAGGGAGATACTCCCATCGGGGTTACTACGCTTCGCGCCATACTTCAGATCACCCTTGATAGGACAGTCCATAGCGGCTAACTGACAACGAATCTGATGATGTCTGCCCGTCAACAGATTGACTTCCAACACGTAATAATGATCGGTCTGCCCAATCAGACGGTATTTCAGTATCGCTTTCTTAGAATTGGGAACTTCATGGTAATAGGCGTATGACTTGTTCTGTTTCTCATTTCTAACAAGCCAGTTTTCCAATACACCCTCATCCTCATCCGGACGCTGTTGGACAATAGCCCAGTATGTCTTGTGAATATCACCATTGCGAAACATATCATTCAGACGACGCAACGCCTTAGAAGTACGGGCAAACATGACCAACCCACTCACTGGACGGTCTAAACGATGTACTACACCCAGAAAAGCAAATCCTGGTTTGGCGTATTTCTCCTTGATATACGCCTTAACCTCCTCTGACAATGGAGTATCGCCCGTCTTGTCGCCCTGAACGATCTCTCCACTCTCCTTATATACTATAATAATATGATTATCTTCGTAGACTACTTGCATAACAGGTGCAAAGTTAATGACTTTATTTCAAAAAACAAAGAAGCCCTGCCATCTTTTTCGACGGCAGGGCTTCATCAATGAAAAGTGGCGGCCTCCTACTCTCCCGCATTGCATTGCAGTACCATCGGCGCAGGCGGGCTTAACTTCTCTGTTCGGAATGGGAAGAGGTGGGACCCCGCCGCAATAACCACCTGATAATGGGGTTTGACATCATACACA
>JAFTGH010000001.1 GCA_017458005.1 Prevotella sp.
GGGGTCCCACCTCTTCCCATTCCGAACAGAGAAGTTAAGCCCGCCTGCGCCGATGGTACTGCAATGCAATGCGGGAGAGTAGGAGGCCGCCACTTTTCAGTGATGAAGCCCTGCCGTCGAAAAAGATGGCAGGGCTTCTTTGTTTTTTGAAATAAAGTCATTAACTTTGCAATATGAATCGTATAAAACGCATATTCGTCTGGCTATGTCGTCTGCCTTATAGTTGTGGCTTTGGTATACAGTCACCGACAGATTATGCGTTTGTTCGTGAGGTGGTTAATGAACATGGTGCTTATTATGCGTACCAGCAGTTTGCTGCTTTCAAAGTAGATTCCTTACACCAGAAATTAGGTAAGTTATATTTCCGTTTGGCAAACTGGCGTCAGCCCTCTGAGATGATGCAGGATGAATACAAACCCTATTGGGAATCTGGATGTCGGAATATACAGTGGAAGTCCTCGCTGGATAATATGGATTTGGTGCGTATAAAATTAAATGGCGATGGTAAAGAATTGCTCCCCTATATATATAATAAGGTGAATAATCGTACCGTTCTAGTCATAGAGGGCATCTATCGGGATTGGGACTTCTGGCATCAAGTGGAGAAAGATCCGCAGACAGGGGTCACTTTCGATTTATACTATTGCGGTATTGTCTTATTTGATTTGACTAGACATAAGAAAAACTATAAAGTGAATTTCTAAAAACCAAAAACTATGAAAAAAATCACTAAGGTATATACTCGGCGTGGCGATGAGGGAATGACCTCTTTGGTGGGCGGTCAACGAGTGAGTAAGGCAAGTGTCAGACTGGAGTCTTATGGTACAGTCGATGAGTTGAGTGCTCATCTTGGACTGCTTGCCGCTTTCCTGCCTGAAGGCGAGGACAAGGTGATGGTTCAGCGTATACAGAATAACCTATTTAATATCTGTTCCAATCTAGCGACAGATCAAGAACAGACACCCCTTTACCCTTCAGCCCATCTGCCAGAAGGCGAGATACAATTGTTAGAGCAGGAGGTGGATAACATCATGGGATTGTTGCCCGAGAAACAGGGCTTCGTACTGCCAGGCGGAACCCGTGAGGCAGCCCAAGCCCATGTGTGCAGGACTGTCTGCCGCCGTGCGGAACGGCGTATTGTGGAACTCTCTGAGACAGCCCTTGTATCCCCGGAAGTACTCCAATATGTGAACCGTTTGAGTGATTATCTCTTTGTTTTGTCGAAAAAGTTGAATTTTATAGCAAGATGTAGTGAAAAATTATGGCAGAATGCTTGTGAATAAGAAAAAATATATTACTTTTGCGGGCAAATTCTAAAACTGATAATATTAAGTTATGTATTGGACACTTGAATTAGCATCAAAACTAGAAGACGCTCCTTGGCCTGCAACCAAGGATGAACTTATAGATTACGCAATACGCTCTGGAGCCCCTTTGGAGGTTCTTGAAAATCTTCAAGAGATAGAGGACGAAGGTGATGTCTACGAAAGTATTGAGGACATCTGGCCTGATTATCCCACAAAAGAGGATTTCCTGTTCAACGAGGACGAATATTGAGCCGATTTTTGAGAAATTAGAATCGTAACGCACTGAAAATCAAAGCGGAGGCAATTAAAAATAAATTTGCCTTCGCTTATTTTACGCTATTTTGACTCAAAATAAATTTGCCTATTTCCTGCACTTTTGAGGGCTAAAAATTCTTTTCTTTGCCTATTTTTGTCTACCTTTGCACCGTCCTCATTTGACAAAGATATAGAATTATGGGTAGAGTAAAGAGACAAGTGCCAAAAGGCAAATACAGATTAAGAACGAGTACACCTATTCAGCAGGATAAACTTTATCCCGTGTATTTAGAATATACTTGGAATGAAAGTATTATCCGTAGGGCTGCTGATGTGAAGTGCAAAGTTTCAGATTGGAACGCCAAAGGAAATCTTGGTAGGGGTGAACTTCGCCCTTCCTATGGGAGTGAGTACAAACGCCTCAATGCCCTCCTTTTGAAACGACTTGAAAAGATAGATGCTGATTTGACTGAGTACAACGAAAACCACCCTAATAGAATCACGGCTGATGTTATTAGAGATTTCCTACAAGACAAGCCTTTGACAAGAAAAGACGGGGGCAAAGACTTTGCAGAATTTGCATTAGAACGCCTAAAAGGTAAATACACTCTTCGCAAAATCAGTTATAGCCGATATAAAAACGGCGTATCGTCTTTGAATATGTTTGGTGAGTTCCTTGTAAGTTGCGGATTAGGAACATACAAGCCTAATGCCATTTATTTAGGCGAGATGAGTTGCGAACTTATCCAAAAACATATTGAGTGGAGAAAAGAGATTAAAGGGAACAATGATAAAACTATCAATCATGCCCTAACTCCAATTTTACAGGCTTGCGACTATGCATGTGAGTTGGGATATATAGACAGGGTTAGTAATTCTATGCTGCAAGAAATGAGAATTGCCATCAAACCTAACTTAGACGAAAGCGAAAAGGAATTTGACGGTAAGGCTCTGAGTAAGGCGCAACTTCAAGAATTGATAAAACTATATGAGCAATGCAAAGAGCCACGCCGTAAAGAGTTCATTGAAATGTTCTTGTTTGCATTTCATGCCTGTGGTTTACGCCTTACAGACGTAATGACCCTGCAATGGGCAAATATTGACTTCAATAATAAGGTTATCAGTAAGATTCTTATAAAAAATACGAAACGGCACAAAATTCCTCTTACGACGGCTGCTGCGGCTATCTTAGAACAATGGAGAAAAAAGGCACGACGTAAGAAATTCGTTTTCGACTTAGTGAGTGACGATTTTAACATAAACGATGATGAAGCCTTGTATAAGGCTCGAAATAACGCTGCAAGATGCGTCGACCAATCCTTAATTGTCGTAGGTGAACAAATGGGATTGCCTTTTACGCTGACAATGCACGTCGCTCGACACACCTTTGCTGTATTAGCCCTAAATGGGGATGAAGGCAATAGAGAGCCTTTGTCTATGTCTATGGTGAGCCGTTTGTTAGGACACGGTTCTACTGATATAACAGAAAAGGTTTATGCAAGGTATCTGCCCGAAACGATGGCAGAAGAAGTTGAAGGTTTGCACCTTGATAATTTGCTTCCCCAATTAGAATGATATTTGAAGATTGAGCCTTACAGTTGTGAGGCTCTTTTCATTTTTCATCATCAAAAGCCAACAGTTCACCAAACATGTATATCTGTTTTGACCTCAGTAAATCGTAATTGATATAAGGCTCTACACCGTCAAGAAGGCACAGTTGCAGATATTTGAGGATTTTGCCCATACAGTTCACGCCTTGCCACGTTCCAATATGGTTAATCTTGTTTCGTTCTTCCATCTGCACCCTATTCAGTTCCTTTTTGGATAGGGTTGGACTTTTATAGACTGCACATTCCTCAATGATACTACGCTTGTCCTCTAAATCCTTGTTAGCCATTCCCCAAAACAGGGCTGTTGCTCCTTTCTGTTGTGTGCTGTTCTCTATGATATATGCGTTTCGTGGGATTGACATTAGCAGTCGCCTAAAATCATCGTTGCCTTTGATTTTCTGCCACACGCACCATTTCATATATTCCACGTTGAACGACTGCCAATCTTCACGGGCAAAGGTTTCTTCGTATTTCTGCCTGACTACCTTTTTTGCATCATAGCCACTCTTTGCAGCAATCAGTTTTTCTTGTATTTCCCGATGCTTTGCCGTGTCGTTAGAAAACATACCGCAAATATAAAGGGCCTCTGAGTTGGTGAAGATTCTGCCATTAACCGCAAAGTGATATGTGATACACATATTGCCTAAATCAATATCCAACCCATCACGTTCATCTTCGGCTTTGCGGAACGACCACGTTTCCACGTCGCTTGCGTCAATCGTTTCTTCATTCAGAAAGTCAATGGCTGCAATATCTATCGTGTTGGTTGCCTTGGCTACTTTCCTTGCATTTCGTCTTTCTTCTGACAGAATGGCTTTCGCCTGTTTAGGTAGGTCATTGATAAGAGGCTCATACTTCTTTATCCAACGTTTAAGTTGCTCAAAGGACGTAATATGAGTTATCTCATCTGCAAACTGCAAATATCCTTGAACGGCATAGTTGAACGACCAACTTCTATCTTCGTCCAAATCCGCAACAGGCACATTCAGACCTTCAGACAGTTTTTGCAGGGTGTTGGGTGTTAGTTTCTGCTTGCCATTCAAAACGCGGCTCAGAGTTTCCACGGTTATGCCGCTTCTTGCAGCCAACTCTTTTTGAGTTAGCCCCAACTCTTGCATTTGGCGTTTGATATTCTCTAATGCCGCTTCCATTTTATCGCAAACTTGACTTTCGGCTGCAAAGGTACGTAATAAAATTGAGATTCAAATCAATCTACGGAAAATATTCAAAAACAACGCCATTCCGGACAAAATGAATAAGGATTAGAGCCTCAACAACATAAGAAATTGCGGAAACGCCTGTAAACAAAGGCATCTCCGCAATTTTGAGGATATTCATTTTCACGCAAAAGTGAATATTTCGGCTACTTTTTCTTGAATGTTCTCACTTCATAACTTCCATACTGTTCTTCGCTTTGCAGAACTAATGCACTACTTGATAGTGTTGTAATCTTGTAAAGTGGATATCCTGCGACAATATTCAAAGTCTTTGCCTTTTCATCGTAGATATAGTTTAGTGAAAGTCCATCCATACTTGCTGACTTAGGGCCTGTGCTGTGTATGGTAATATCATCTTTTGTGATTACCCAATACTCATCGCCATCTTCTGTGTTCTCAACTTTCCCATTGTAATAGTCAGTCGTAGAAACTAATTCCCACGTTCCAACCAAAGCACTTGAAGATGTGCTACCGCCACCTTCTTCTTCATCATCACCACCGCAAGCGGTAAAACTCAATGCTGCAACCATCATTGCAAGCATCATTAGCATAGAATAAAAATACTTGTTCATTGTTAATTTAGATTTGATTATTCACTTGTACTTATGGAATACACATCATAGCCGGGATGTCCATCTCCATCTTTCATAAATTCAACTTCGTTACCTTTGCTATCTTGATAGAACTTGCAGAGATTTCCATGAGCACCCACGACAGTCCAACCATTTTCATCATAAAGGGCTTCACCGTCCTTTTTTTCCTTATAACCCATTTCCTGAAGTTGTTTCTCCCATACATTAAAATCTTCGTCAGAATATACAGATACGGTTATATAAATGTTCTCACTTCCATAATAGATATTGACACTACCGCCCTTCTTTTCTGTTGGCTCGTAAACAACACCATGAAAGTCTGTCACCGCTTTGAGTTGCACATTTTTAGTCCATAACTCTGTATCTTCTTCTGAATTGAATAGAGAATACCCATTTTCTTTCAATGTTTGCCTGATATGTTCTTTGTTATTGCTCTTGTAAAGGTCAATAATGGCTTCCATTGGCAGCAAAGAATTTCTACTGATACTCTCTTTGTAATACTTCAAATTCTCGTCAACGAGTTGCTTGTTATTTTGCTTCTCGCCAACATACAAGCATACAAGACCGCCCAAAGCAACTATCAGCACTCCAATAATTGCGTATAGCAATTTGTTTCCACGCCTATTCTGCTCGACCTCAACAGGGGCAGACTGTTCACTCTCACCATTACTTACAGGCTTACCACATTTGGGGCAGTTGGTAGCCTTGTCTGATATTTGCGCCCCACAATATTTACACTCTATTAATGCCATACTATATTGAATGATTAAACCGTTAATCCAATTACCAACGAAATAACAACTATCAGCAAGGAGGCGTAAATCAGCCTCAACCATTTGCCACGGCTGCTGTCATTTGCGATTTTTCTAATGATATATGCAGACAGGGCAACATAAAGAACCGAGCAAATACAGACTGCCATCAATGCAGGGATTAGTTCTGATATGCGCTGTTCTTCCTGTGCTAACTGTCCCAAGCCAAAAGCCATTGCGATTGATATGACAAACAGGACAGGCGAAAGCACCTCACAAGCAATCACAAGCGGATTTGATTTGTTCTGTTGCTTCTGTACGTCTGCCCCACATTTGGGGCAAACAGCCGCCTTGTCGGAAATGACAGCATCACACTTCTTACATCTTACAAGTGCCATACAACAGTACCATTAATTCATATCCCTAACAGCCCTGAACATACTACGCCAATAGCGGATGTGCATCTCTTTGACACGTAAGAATATATGCGCCCAATACTGTCTTAAAACCGTAATAAAGACCTTGAACGCTATGGCAATGCCAACAGCCCAAACAATGATCGCCCACAACAGCAACAGGATGGCACTAACGGGCGCAACATCAATCGCCATAATGCCAAGCCCGACGGCATAATGCACAATGGTTAACGGCAACAGATAGAGTAGTGATTTTAACAGGAACTTGAAAATAAAGGCGCACAGAATATAAATGAGCGACTTTTCCAACTCAAAATTAACCTCGGAATCGTCATCCACTCTGACCGTCTTATCGACAATGGGGGCTTTGCTCTGAGGCAAGTTAATGTACTCAGGAGACCACCACCGTTTTACCTCAGTCCAAAAGGCATCACTATCATACTCAGCACCTGAATAGGATGAGGTATCAGCCGTATTAACACTTGATTGCTCAATCGGGCAACCGCAATTCGGACAGGATGACAGATTATCGTCAACCATTTGTCCGCACTCCGAACATTTAATTTGTGCCATAATATTGTTTGTAAGAAATATAGAACAGATTCATAAACGCAAAAGTTTCGATAACAAACCCTATTATTTCCATGAGAATAGGAAAATCATAATAATTTATAGCAAAGGATGCAATATGACATAAGGAAGCAATTAGTAGTAGTCCTAAACAAACTCTTAATTCCTTCTGAACCTGCCATGACATTATTAGGAATGCTGTTGCAAGTATTATAAGCCCTATTATACGAAAGAAAGAAGTATCTATGTCTTTCTCCAAAAACAGAAATTCCCGTATCACAAAAGCGACACATAATAAGCCGACTATGATTTTTTGTTTAGTTTCTGCCTTGAAAGTTTTTCCAATCACGTATGAAATACCTATCAGCCCTATATAATAAATGGGAATCACAATAGGGGCAATCGACATAAGTTTAATTGCCGAATCATACTTCTTGGTAATGTGAATTAAAACAAAAAGAGAACCATTGCAGATTAAATTAACTAAGATTAATATACATGAGAAAAGAAACACTTTTCCCCAAATGCCAATTAATGCTCCTTTTAATTCAAAAGAGTGATGGCAAATGGGACATTCGAGGGCATTTTTGGATATTGAATGCCCGCAATAAGAACACGTTGTTAATGCCATATTACTCAATGTTTGTACAGATAAACAAAAATAAAGCCATATAGAGCGAATAGTAATGAATACAACATCATTATTGCATCCCTAACATTTGGTTCATAAATCGTTCTTCCACCTGTCAGAACGTGACCAAAAATGTAATCCAATCCATATAGCAGAGAAATGGACAGCATTATAACCCCCATTATTTTATATTTCAGCCGTCCTCTCTTGTTGGACGGTATTGCTTTCTCTACAATAGAAACAGGCTCTCCACAATTGGGACAACTTAATAAGTCCTCATTGAAAATATTTCCGCACTCGCGACATACAAATCCTTTCTTGATGGGACAGCCACAATGAGGACAATTTCCTGCCTTGTCGCTCACTTCACGACCACATTCCGAACATTTAATCAGTGCCATAAAAAAACATGCACCTCAGACCCAATAGTGCTTCTAACATTCATTGTTAAGACATATAAAGAAGTGAGGTCTATTTCCACTCACTTCCTCGATGGCCTTCGACTGCCCTATAACAAAATGAGAGAAACACGACCTCACTTTGACTGTTATATCGCAGTTACCTTGATATTAACGAGCCAAAGGAGAGCGTCTTTCTTCTTATTCCTTTGTTATAGTAAGCACTGAGTGCTTAACTGCTGAGAGTTGTCGAAGTTCTCGAGTCGGAATAAGCGAAACGCTTCCTATCTATGTCTGCCACTCTATTTGAATGGCTCTGCAAAGGTACGGAATATTTCTCGAAAGACGCTCTGAAAGGGTAGATTATTAACAAACTATAATCAAAACCGCCCTAAAAGTTGAGCATATCATATGTTTGCATTAGTTCTTCTTGTCGTATGCCCAAATATACTTTCGTAATACGTGGTGAACTGTGATTGAACAACTCACTAAGCCTCATGAGGGCTATTGCTGCATCATTCCCTGCGCTCTCATAAACCTTTCGCCCGAAGGTCTTGCGCATTGAATGTGTGCTGAAATGCTCGACCTTCAGATGGTACTTTGACTTGATTTCCTTAAACAGCACATTAATCCTCTGTGTGCTATACACAACCTTTTTCTGTGAGAGGAAACACCTTTGATTGTCATTTGTGATATTCAGGGCATCGTGGCAGTCCTTAATATGCTTCTGAAAGTCCTTATTGATTTTTACTTCACGCCGCTTGCCCGTCTTTTTCTCATTGAGTACAAATCTGTCTGACTCCAACAGCATAGACCACGTAAGAGTTAAGAGGTCGCTAATACGTAGCCCGAAGAATGAGCCGCAACCGATTAAAAGACTCATACGGTAATCTCCATCGCGGTACAATCTGCGAATGAGAGAAAGCATACTATCCCACTCCATATAATCACTTGTCCGATACTGATTTCTCGCTGCCATAATATTCGATTTTATATAGTTCCTATTGTTTTTGATTGATATTTCCGTCAAGTTCTTGCACTTGTCTTGATTTTATTGGCTTTATTCAGTTTAGAAAGAAAATGAATATTCTGCTTTGACCCTCTTTTCGTAGTCTGCTGTCCGCTCGACATAGGTATCAATGACATCTACCAACATATCAAAGAAAATATCATTGGCTGTTGCAACCACCTTGTTTGCCTTGATAAACGAGACATCAAACAAATCATGCCCTTCGTTGTATACCACCTCGACCACGCCACGAAACTTATCGCCTTGCACACGAAAGCGCAAACCATTCTCTACTGCCATCGGCTTATGAAAGCCCCACGACCACACCACCATTAACTGAGTTTTCAAAATCTGCATGATATACTTTGCCATTTCCATATTGCTTGCCGTTTTAAGTGTTATTGAATTGGGATGGGGATTTCTCCCCAATTCCCTTTTAGTTCTCAATAGTTCCAATGAAACGTTCCTCTTTGAAACCTCGCCATGCCATTTTTTCTAAATCAAGATAGGCAAACATTCCGTAGAATCTTTTGGGGATGCCATTGCCATTCACATTAGCCTTGACAGCCTCGCTTTGCAGCGTTCCTACTGCTACACGAACATCACCATTGAGTTTCATGTAAGCGAATCTAACGCACTCCCCACGCATCATGCGTTTCTTCATTGTTTCCAACTCAACAGCCTTTGAGGTGGCTGTCAACATATCGCTGTTGCTCATTATCACGTTCTTAACTGAGAAACGTGCAATCTCGTTAGTGCTTACTGCTGCTATCTGCTTCATATCTCTGTCTCCTATATGATTAAATGGTTAAACTTCTTATTATGCTGCCATTGCGTACTGAGGCTGAATAATTGCCATCAGTTGTGCCTTCGTTGCCTCAAACTCTGCCTTTGCCTTTTCGTTGGCACTCCACATCGTAGCGTGAACGTAATAATAAGTGGCAGTCCAAAGGTCTCTGAGAGCCTTTGCAATGGCTTTGTCGCTAATGGATGCAACCAACTCCACAAATGCCCTCATGCTGCCACAAGCATAGTCATATGCAGGGTGTGTGTAGTCGCTCATGCACCAATACCAATCCTGACCTTTAAGGATTTCAAGAGCCTTTTCTATTTTTTGTGAAGTCGTTGTCGTTGCCATATCTTTTGAAATTTTATTTGTTATTACTTTGTTTCTTTTGACAATGCAAAGGTACGAAAAATTATTGAAAGAAGTATATACTTTAATCAGAATTTGTTCCGCTTTAGTGTTATTTAACTTTTGATTTAAGTATATACCAAAATATTCGCGTATCTTTGCACTTAAAAACTGAAAACATGGAAGAAATAAAGAAGCAAAGAGGTGGGAAAAGAGAGGGGGCAGGCCGTAAGGCTGTCGGTCTTTCCACCACCGCAATGAGCCTAAAATTGGATAATGAATTGTATGCAGCCCTAAACAGTCATGGGCTAAATAAAAACAGATACATCAATAATGCTGTTAGGGATGCAATGGTTAGGGATGGCTACTTGACAAAATAGCCACGCCCCAACTTGCCATTAGGTTAGGTAAACGCTAAATACATATAGCCACCTCTATCACAATACACGAAACACGCCAATCTTGAACGTGTGCATATGTCATTTGTACGCTCGTCTGTTCGATTCAGATGGATGCTATAATCAGCATCCGTCCACTCTCCTAAAATCTGCTTACTCACTCTGACAATCACCCCACCAAAATCAAGTGGGATGGTTGCCTTGTAAGGGTGCTTTTCGCACTCATTGATTACTGTCTGTAATCGCTTGTAAAAACTTTCGCTCATGTTCCTATGCTGCTACATATCTATTCCCCAATGAGTCAAAAGCAAGATTGTCAAGTTGTCCGTTGAGAAAATCGGATATTTCTATCTGTTTACCCTTTGCCATTTCCTCTGTAATGAATGTATTGTAGACAACTGTCCTTTCGTCTATACGCTGCCCCAACAAGATGCCTTTGTCCGTCCTTCCAAATTCGCCATTTATATACTTTGTGTTGTATTGCTCATATGGTAAGGCTATGGAATTTTCCTTAAAGAACTTCAAAATATGTACTTCCGTAATTCTATCTGTATAGCCATATAGACGTTCATAATAACGCTCTAAAAGATGCCACGAATAGAAACTGACGCTTTGCCCATTACAATCCACTCGCGCATAGTATAACTTCTTTCCTATCCGAAATGAGGTAAAGGCGAAGAAACACATTCCGTACTTCTTAAAGTCCGCTTTACCATATGAAAAAGGAATGAGAATGAAGCGATTTTTGCGTTTAGAAATGATTTCATGATGTTTGAAATAAATCGTTTCGTTTTTGTTGCTCTTAATGATAAATTTACGATACTTATTATCTGCAAGGATTTTTAATACCTTTGGCAGAACGCCAAACAGCCAATCATTTAAGATTTCTTTCCGTATCTCGGAAAATGTCATTGTATCAACAATCATTTTGTTTTGTTTCTATTGTCAATTTCGGTAATAGTTTATTGATTAAATTGTCATTTGATTGGATGCCCTTATGAGAAAATTGCCATAAGGGGTTATCCGTTAATATTTATCTCTCGAATTTTTCACGTTCACTTGTTGGATATATCTCAAGGAAGCCGTCATAGTCTTGCCACATCCAAAACCTCGTATCTGCCAATTTGCAATTTTGTGAAACATAGTCCAACAAGTCCATTGCATCCTTATCGTCATCGTAGTGCTTTTCAAGATATTTACGTATGTCGACCTTGTGAAGTCCGCCCTCAATAATCGTCTTATCAATAGTCTCAACTATATCTAAGGCTAAATCATAAAAAGCACCCTTAGAAATCTGAACAGCAAGGCTCTCTTCTCCAACATTCACGTCCTCAACATGTATTGTAAAATCATCCCATTCCTCCAAAAGTGCATTGAGTTCATTAATGATATCTTCGGTATAAACCATTTGGAAGAAATCTTGATAATTGAGCCTTTCAACGTCAATTCTAATAATTTGCCGACAACTGAAACCATCTTCTAACCTATGCTCAAAAGTCGTATCTTTGACCCAACACCTAATTTGGTCTAAAATCTCATCGAAGCACGACTCCAACTCAAGTTCAATGTAGTCTGTATTCAGACAATCTTCTACTAATAATTTTTTCATTTTATGATTTTATTTTTTTAATTAATACTCTTTCTAATGGCATAGCATCAGCAGGCAGGGGTTCCTACGCCCTGTTTTACCGCCAACGGGGATTAGACACAATCAGCCATACAGGGATGCCACTCCTGCGAACTGATGAAGAATTGTTATGGGAATGCCGTTTTGCTTGCGTCCAATTTGCAAGCCGTGATATGAAGCAACGTTTTCGGCTCGTTTGCTGCCCCCGACTATATTTTTTGTCGGGTCTCGCAGGGGTTTATTGCGCCCTGTGGTGTCTCACTGCCACCAACTGTAGTACAAAGGTAGAAAATATATTTGAAATAAACGAATTTTTCGAGTTAAAGAATGTTATGCGCCCGAATATTTCTCCGATTAAATCCTAATCTATTTTTAATCGCCATTTTAGCCTCGCGCGTACATTATTATATAACGTAATCACCCGTCTAAATACGTACCGTTAGGGAAAGGGGGACGGGCGCAACTTTGGGGGATAGGGTTGTTAATACATAATGTCACCCTTCGCTTTGTTTATCCTTACAAGTTCCTCGAATGATATTTCGTCTTGTCCCTGTTCCTGTTCGGGAAACAGGAGTTTGTCTGTAAACTCGTTATCAGCGTCCATTTTGTCCCTGTCGTTCACGGGTGCTGCTGTATTAGGCTGCTGTCTGATATTGACGTTACGCCCTGCCTTGACTGCTTTTTCGGTATCTAACTTCGTTTGACGTTCCTGTTCCATTCTCTCGCCTCGCTTGAAATACTCTCTCTTTGCCTTTTCTAAGCCGTCCACACGCTTTGCCCAATCCTCGACCCACTTACGTTGCTTGTCGCTGAGAGGCAATTTATACAGATACTCAATATCCCTGCGGATTGCTTCAATTTTTGAGGTTACGCCTTGCTCTTTCTCACACTTGTAGCACCTGTCAAGTAGCCCTTCAATGCGTTCTTTTTTAATGCTGAACTTATCATTTGTTGCCGTGTCGACTTTCTGTACGCTGCCCCCTGTATGTGTATCTTCAAATTGAATATCAGATTTATCGTCGCTATCAATTGCTATCAGTGTATTGGTGTCTGTGGTCTGCTGTGTCATTTCCCTTCTATCAATGATACGCTCTTTTTCTTTTTCTATATCTATATCTTGGGTGTCAATAGGGGTGTCAATGGTGGTTGCTTTAGTCAGGGTGTTAGGATTAGACACCAAGAATGTCCTTAGTTCTTTCACCTCTTGCCTTAGTTCTTTCACCTCTTGCCTTAGTTCTCTTACTTCGTGGAATGCCCTACCCAATAGTTCGGTATCAATAGGGGTATCTACAAGGGTGTCAATAGGGGTATCTGTCTGCTCACAGAAATGTATCTGCCTTAGAATATCTTCTTTGAGCCAATATTTTGACGCTTGCTTATCACCTACCGTCTGATTACCTCTTTCGGTCTTAACAATTCCACTTACGACCAACATTCTAACTCCACGGTGGAGGCTTGATAGTGAAATTCCCGTGTCGTTTACCATGTCAGTATTAGACCGATACACATAGCCTGTTCTCTGCGCTTTTTTCGTACCATACCAATAAATGATATTAGCCAATACCAACTGTGCCGTTTCGTTCAACTGTGGAAGTCCTTTAATTGTCGTTAACAGAGAAACTAATTCCTTTTGCTCTGCTGAATAAACTAATTTACTCATTCTCTCTCGTTCAAAAAATCTTTTATATTGTGTTATCCTCAATAAGTCTATCTCTTTCTGTTCTTTTGAAATTGTTGTTGGGGACGGTTGAACAAAAGAGAAAAGACCGTCGCCCCAAACACAACTAAAAACTTGCATCGATTATGGCAAATATACTATTTTATGAGGATATTGCAAAATAAAATCGTCGTTCTTTAGACTCTTTAACACTTCGGGATGGATGCAAAACCGTTCTATAGTCATATGTTGAAACAAGTGTTGCACCACAATGTTTAATTTCAAAATATCACAAAATCAGCAACTTGCAACAATCCTGTTTGTCAAAAACCGTGCTGAAAGCGTCATATGACTACGGCAACACACCACGCCAATATTTGAGCATTGAGTCCTGTATCTTCTTCTTTGTTTCGTCAGTTTGTTTCTTTCCGTACATCGGGTTTTTCTTTCCCTGCTTGGCGAGGCTCATCTTGAACTTTGTCGCCGTCGATAATCGTCTGCTAAATCTTCTTGCCATTGGTTATGAACTATTATGAACTACCAATAAATATCAGCCTTTTGGAGATTTGGAGATTTTGTATACAAAATTTTTCTTCCACGCCAATCCCATAGTTCACAATAGGTCATTGTAGCAGGGCTAAATCTGAGACACGGGTTACAAACCTTGCTTGCGGTCAATCCGTAATAGGCTCAACACGGTGTAGGGGATTCTTGAGAAAATTCATGAGGTCAGTTTGGGTGTACCAAATCTTATCTCCAACTTTTGTGTAGCCTAATTCGTAGTTCGCCCTGTACTTGCTTAATGTGCTTTCTTTCACATTCAAGATGCTCATTAAGTCTTTGCTTGTGTAAACAGGCTCGGCAACGTCTTTCACAACTTGCGGAATAGGACGGAGAGTATTAACGAATTGCGATTTTGCAAGTATTTGGAGAATATCTAATACATAAATGATATGTTGCTCTCTGTAATATAGAGTTCCACTCACAAACACTAAATCGCTGCTATTGACAGACATTAATTTCTGTACTGCCCCCCAATCTACACCAAACAAATCTTGCACCCATTTTGCACTGAGCAAATTTGTATATTGCCATGAGAACGTTATGGGATTGCCATTTGCATCCGTATCATTGTCGCACTGAGTATCGTAAATGAGTTCTTGAGGCTCATTTTCGCTCCAATCACCTTTGAGTTTACGCTTTTCTTTGTTAGCCTCAACTAAGGATTTGTACCTGGTCCAAATGCTATATTCAAAATTTGCTTTGTTCATATCCACATTTTTGTGCAAAGGTACAAAAAATCGGTGAAATCTTCGTATCTTTGCACCGCAATAACATGGTTTAACCCTTTTTTTAACGTAAAATGGCGCATAATAACTTTGTCTATTTCGTATCAACAAATGAAAAGTTGTTGAATATCAAAATGTTATATAGAGGAATGGTGTTTTCAACGAGGATGAGTATTAAGTCCATTCGCCCAGTGGACTATCTCAATGCGGGCAATATTGCAAAAAACAGGAATGGAATAGAGTATCATCCACTCATTCCGTTTCTTCCCCCTCATGCCAAAGTATTGTTCTTAGGCAGTTTCCCACCGCAGATGAAACGTTGGTGTATGAATTTTTATTACCCGAATTTCATCAACGATCATTGGCGGATTGAGGGGGAGATATTCTTTGGCGACCGACAGCATTTTGTTGTTCCAGAGGAAAAGACTTTCAATCTTGATGCCATCATTGCATTTTGTCAGGAGAAAGGAATCGCGTTTTTTGATACGGCAAGTGCTGTCCGCCGACTCAAAGACAATGCGTCCGACCTGTATTTGGAGGTGGTAGAGCCTACGGATATCCGTGCGTTATTGCGCCAGTTACCCCATTGCCGTGCTATTGTCACTACAGGACAAAAGGCAACCGATACCCTTTGTCAATATTTCGACATCAAGGAAAGTCCCAAACTCGGAACTTTCGTTCCTATTCCCAATTGCTATGACCATGAGGGAAATCAAGTAAACCTATATCGTCTCCCATCATCATCAAGAGCCTATCCTCTGTCGTTTGACAAGAAGGTGGTTTTCTATCGTGAGATGTTCGTCTTTGCGGGTGTCATAAAATAAAAGTGCGTTTTCTTGCGTTATATAATCGTGAAAAAACTACTGTTGGTAGGCTTGATGTTCCTGCATGCCGTCATGATGAGGGCTCAGCAGGAGGCTTCCTTTGCTCATTATTGGGCAATGGAGCCTTCGTTTAATCCCGGAGCCGTAGGCAAAGAGTCTAAGATTAATGCAGTAGGTGCCTATAATATGTCTTTGGCAGGCTATGAGCATAATCCCCGTACGATGTATCTTGCGGCAGACATGCCCTTGCGCTTTCTAGGGACTCTTCATGGTGTTGGTATTCAGTTGCTGAATGATGAGATAGGACTTTTTACCCATAAGCGGATCCTGCTGCAATATGCTTTGAAGCAACATCTTTTTGGCGGAACACTGAGTATTGGACTGCAGGGAGGTATGCTGAGTGAGGGTTTTAAAGGCTCGGAGTTGGATTTGGAGAATCCCAGTGACCCCGCTTTCGTGACATCTGATGTGAATGGCGTGGCTCTTGACCTGAGTGCAGGACTCTATTATCAGCACGGGAACTGGTACGCGGGCATCTCTGTCTTGCATGCCACAGCCCCCGAGATTGAGATAGGCGACCGTTCTATTTTTGAGGTGAGCAGGATGTTTTATTTGACAGGTGGATACAATATTCACTTAAGAAATCCGTTTCTAACAATACACCCCACCGTGTTGGCACGTACTGACGGCAATGCCTATCGTGCTGACGTGACAGTGAGAGTGAAATATACACATGACCGTAAGATGCTCTATGGAGGCGTGGGCTATAGCCCGAATAATTCCGTAACGGCAATGATTGGTGGAAACTTTCATGGTATCTGTTTAGGTTACAGTTACGAGATGTTCACCTCAGGAACGGGCTTGGGAAATGGTTGCCACGAGTTGTTTGTGGGATATCAGACGGAGTTGAATCTTTATAAGAAAGGTCGTAACCGTCATCAAAGTGTAAGAATACTATAATATAGAAATATGAAGAAGATCATTAGTATAATAGGCTGCATCTGTGTGATGCTCATGCTTTCGAGTTGTTTCGGCTCGAAACTTGCCTCTATGAAGGGTGGCGAGGTGACAGGTGCCAGTGGTCGCGCCTTCAGTGAGCCGACTCCTTATGGTATGACGATGATCAAACGTGGTCATGTCAAGATGGGAATAGAACAACAGGACAGTTTGTGGGGAAGGCCCATGCCCGTACGGGATATCTCCGTGGAGAGTTTCTGGATGGACGAGCACGAAGTGACAAACTCGATGTATCGGCAGTTTGTGAACTATGTCCGCGACTCTATCCTTCGTGAGCGTCTTGCCGACCCCAACTATGGTGGTGATGAGAGTTATAAGATAGAGGAGGACAAGTATGGCGAGCCCGTCACTCCACATCTGAACTGGAAGAAGCCACTGCCTCGTAAGCCCAATGAGGACGAGCAGCGCGCTTTCGAGAGCCTGTACACCTACAACCCTGTGACAGGTGAGAAGATGATTGACTGGCGTCAGTTGAACTATCGCTATGAGGTCTATGACTATACTGAGGCGGCTAAACGTAAATATCGTGTGAATCCCCAGGAGCGTGTCCTTAATACGGATGTTCGTGTGAATGCCAATGAGCAAGTGTGGATTTCGAAAGATACTGCCTATATCGATGATGAGGGAAAGATAGTCCGCCAGACTATCAACCGTGAGTATACGGGTCCTTGGGACTTCCTGAATACCTATATTGTGAATGTCTATCCTGACACCACATGTTGGGTCAACGATTTCCCCAATGCGGAGAACGAGGGCTATATGAGATACTATTTCTCTAGTGCCGCCTACAATGAATATCCAGTAGTGGGTGTGACTTGGGAGCAGGCTAATGCCTTCTGTGCATGGCGTACTGAATATCTGTTGAAAGGTTTGGGCGGTGCGGCGCGCTATGTACAGCGTTATCGCCTGCCGACAGAGGCAGAGTGGGAGTACGCCGCTCGTGGCAAGGACCAGAATGAGTTCCCGTGGGAGAATGAGGATGTTGCCTCAGGCAATGGGTGCTTCTATGCCAATTTCAAACCCGATAAGGGCAACTATACCAAAGATGGTAATTTGATAACCAGTAGGGTTGGCATCTATTCCTCTAACTCGAATGGTTTGTATGATATGGCGGGTAATGTCGCGGAATGGACAAGTACCATCTATACAGAGGCTGGTGTGGAGTCGATGAACGACATCAATCCCCAGTTGAAGTACAATGCGGCATTGGAGGATCCCTATCGTCTGAAGAAAAAGAGTGTGCGTGGTGGTTCGTGGAAAGACCCGGAGTCGTATATCCGTTCCGCTTGGCGTACCTTTGAGTATCAAAACCAGCCACGTAGTTATATCGGATTCCGCTGTGTACGTAGTATGGCGAATACGACGAGTGATAAGGTGAAAGGTAAGAATTCAAAACGTAGCAAGAAATGACAGAATATAGTAAACTGAATATCATTTATAAGTTACAGAAATGGATGGACAGCGTGCCTGGTCAGACATTCCTGAACTATGCCTATAGTTGGGGCGCCTCGATAGTGATTTTAGGTACCTTGTTTAAACTTACTCACCTGCCAGGTGCGAATTTCTTCCTGTTTCTGGGTATGGGTACAGAGGTCATCGTGTTCTTCCTCTCTGCTTTCGACCGTCCGTTCGATAAGACGGCAGATGGTATGGATCTGGATATCCATCCTGGTATGGGAGTTGAGTCTGCCACAGTCGTAAGCGGAGAATCCTCCTACCCGGCTATCGAAAGTGGTGAGCCTATTGCCCATGGTACAGTCAGTGGTGGTGCTGGCGGTGGTGGCACCGTCATTATTAATGGTGGTGGCACGATAGGCGGTGGTGCCGTAGGTGGTGCTCCTGCTGGTGTCGCAGAGGCAACAGGTAATTATATCGATGAGTTGAATGAGTTGACAGAGGTGCTCAAGAAGGTCAGTGAGCAGAGCAAGCGACTCACAGCCGACTCTGAGGAGATGGAGAACCTGAACCGTACCTTGACGGGTATCAGTCGCGTCTACGAGATGCAACTCAAGAGTGCAAGTTCCCAGATGGGTACCATCGATGAGATTAATGAACAGACACGCCACATGGCACGTCAGATAGCCGAGTTGAACGCTATCTATGCCCGCATGATTGAGGCGATGTCAGTACAGAATATTAACAGGCAATAAGCATGGCAATCAAGAAACGCCCGGTCTCCCCTCGCCAGAAGATGATTAACTTGATGTACGTCGTCTTGATGGCAATGCTTGCGTTGAATGTCTCGACAGAGGTGCTCAATGGCTTCTCTGTCGTGGAGGAAAGCCTCAACCGCACCACACTCAATGCCGCACAGGAGAATCAGGCTATATATGATGACTTTGCTGAGCAGTTGAAGAAGAATCCCCAGAAGGTCAAGCAATGGTTTGACCGTGCCCAGCAGGTACGCCAGATGAGCGACTCGCTCTATCAGTTGGCAGCAGATTTGAAACTTGCCATTGTGCAGGAGGCTGACGGAAAGGATGGCGACATCAGTAATATCCGTAATAAAGAAGACTTGGAGGCTGCCTCACAAGTGATGCTTGCCCCAGGTCGTGGTAGGGGAGGTGAACTCTATCAGGCTGTCAATCGGTTTAGAGAGCGTATCCTTACAATGGTGACAGATGAGACGCATCGGAAGTCCATCGCCACCAGCCTCTCAACCGAGCCGTCGGCTGCCGCCAAAGCACTGGGTAAGAACTGGCAGGAATATATGTTTGAGGATATGCCTGTGGCTGCAGCGGTGACAATGCTTAGCAAGTTGCAGAATGATGTACGTTATGCTGAGGGTGAAGTCCTTCATAATCTGGTGTCCAATATCGATGTGAAGGATATTCGTGTCAACGCATTGAATGCCTTTGTGATTCCTAATGCCCAGACCGTGGTGCGTGGCGATAAGTTCTCTGCTCGTATCGTGATGGCTGCTGTGGATACCACCCAGGCTCCTCAGATATTCATAGGAGGTAGGGAGATGAACCTGCCTGACGGACTTTACGAGACTATCGCTGGTCGTACAGGGGACTTCACCTTGGAGGGCTATATACAGGTGCAGAATGGTAATGGTGATTTGATCAAGCGTGACTTCTCTCAGAAATATAGTGTGGTAGACCCTTCTGCCACCGTGAGTGCCGACTTGATGAATGTGCTGTATGCTGGCTATAGTAACCCGCTGAGCATTAGTGTGCCAGGTGTGCCTGTCACCAAGATCCAGGCATCGATGAGTGGAGGAACCCTTCAACCGGTAGGTCCTGGTAAGTATATCGCTAGACCCTCAACTCCTGGGCAGAATGTGACCATCACCGTCACCTCCACTAATACAGGTCGTGCCCAGCAGATGGGAACCTTCACTTTCCGTGTTCGTCGTCTGCCAGATCCTACACCTTATATAGTAGTTCAGGCAGATGGTGGTGCCGACCGCTTCAAGGGAGGAGGTCTGTCGAAGGCTCAGTTGACTGCTGCTGATGGTATCGGAGCAGCCATTGATGACGGTATTCTGGATGTGCCTTTCCATGTGCAGAGTTTCGAGACCGTGTTCTTCGACAATATGGGTAATGCTGTGCCAATGGTTAGCGATGGTGCTCATTTCTCTGCACGTCAGAAAGAGACATTCCGAAAGTTGCAGCGCAATCGCCGTTTCTATATCTCAAGAGTCACTGCTACAGGACCTGATGGCACGGCGCGTAAGTTGAACGCTTCTATGGAAGTAATTGTGAAATAAAAATCATACAGATATGAAGAGATTATTTTTCCTATTGATGATAACGCTAGTGACGGGTGTCGCGGTGGCACAGCCTAAGGCACGTCGTCAGCAACAAGCGCAGAAACAGGCTCAACAGCAGGCTACCCAGCAAAACCAAGGGATTAGCCAGCGGGCTCGTCTGATGTATCCCACCTCCTTGGATATGCCAGAGGATGTGGTATGGCGTCGTGATCTCTACCGTGAGATCAGTCTGGAGGATGAGGCGAACTCAGGTCTCTATTATCCTGTGGAGCCTATCGACAAGCAGATGAATCTCTTTACGTATATCTTCAAACTCGCCCTCAATGGCTATATTCCCATCTATGAGTATCGTCTTGATGGTAATGAGTCGTTCAGCGACTCGTCGAAGGTTGCTATGAAGACGTTGCTTGACAACTACCATATTTTCTACGAGACGCGTGATAACAAGTTGCGGGTGGAGAATAGCGATATCCCTTCCGCAGAGGTGAAGATGTATTACCTGAAGGAGTCTGCCTACTATGACCAGTCGAATGCCCAGTTCCGTCGTAAGGTCATGGCACTCTGTCCTGTGATGATGCGTGAGGACGACTTTGGTGGTGAGGCGGCTAAATATCCCCTCTTTTGGATTAAGTATACCGATCTGGAGCCTTATCTGAGTCGGCAGAGTGTGGCTGCGTCGAGTCTGAATAACGCTTCGATGATGACTCTAGAGGACTATTTCACGATGAATAGTTATAAGGGTAAGATCTATAAGGCAGGCAATCGTATGAGCCAGACAGCCTCACGCCCCCAGTTTGGCGATTTCAACGCCACCAATGCTGATGAGGCAGCGAAGAAGGAACAGGCAAAGATTGAGAGAGAGTTGGAGGCTTTTGAGCGTGGAATGTTCGGTCAGAAAGAGAAGAACGACTCTACGGACTCGATAGCGAAAGCGCAGCCTGACAACGAGAAGGCAACAAAGAAAAAAGCCTCACGTAGCAGAGGGCGTTCACGTACTGTGAAGCCGAAGAAGAGTAAGACGACATCAGAAGGTGGCTCCTCTTCCCAGGCACGTATCTCTGTGCGTCGTCAGAGACATTAAGAAGGAAATGTGTTAAAAAACTTGGCGGATTAAAAGATATTTTGTATCTTTGCAGCAGGAACTAAAATTTAAGAAGATATGAAAAAGATATTGGCTATCATTGCAATCGCATGCATAGGCTTTGCGATGCCCAGTCAGGCTCAGGTGAAGTTTGGCTTGAAGGGAGGTTTGAATTTGACAGCATTGTCGACAGATGGTGTTGACAAGAATCTTTCTAATAAAGCAGGTTTCTATGTAGGTCCTACAGTGAAGTTTACTGTTCCTGTAGTAGGTCTGAGTTTCGATGCTTCTGCTTTGTACGATCAGCGTAATGCAAAGATCAAGGGTACTGATGAGACTGTTAAGTTGCAGTCGTTCCAGATTCCTATCAACGTGCGCTATGGTGTTGGGCTGAGTAGTGTAGTGAACGTCTTTGCCTTTGCAGGTCCTCAGTTCGGTTTCAATATAGGTGACAAGAGTAGTACTTTTAATACTATTTTGAATGATGTGAAGGGCTGGTCACTGAAGAGTAGCAATATCAGTGGTAATGTTGGTATCGGTGCTACCGTATTCAGTAAGTTACAGATTACAGCCAACTATAATTTCCAACTGAGCAAGTCTGGTGAGGTTGAGTTAGAGGATGGTACAACTGGCAAGATAAAGTTCAACACTTGGCAGTTGGGTCTTGGCTATTATTTCTAAGCAGGCAAAACTACATATTGAGATACAAAGGCACTCTTGCTGAGGCAAGGGTGCTTTTTTCTTGTTTAATTCAATACTATTTTGTAACTTTGCACCTGATGAATTACGCAGACCTCATATTACCATTGCCTTTGCAAGGTACCTTTACCTATGCCCTGCCTGCCTCGATGCAGTCAGCAGTGAAGGTGGGTATGCGTGTACTGGTGCCTTTTGGTCGTAACAAAACCTATCTGGGCATTGTGGCAAGGCTGCATGACGAGCAACCCCAGGGCTATGAGGTCAAGAGCGTAGCGCAGTTGATGGATGCGGAGCCGATAGTTACTCCCCAGCAGTTGAGACTCTGGCAATGGATTTCCGACTATTATCTGGCACCTATTGGCGATGTCTATAAGGCGGCACTTCCTGCTGGATTGAAGGCAGAGGACGGCTACCATCCCAAGACGGAGACGTATATCCGTCTTACCCCCACCTATCAGACAGAGCCCTCATTGCATGTCGCCTTGAGCATCTTAGGACGTGCCCCCAAGCAGTTGGAGGCTTTTACTTCCTATCTTGAGTTATCGGGGTGGGACCAGATGGAAGCGGGCAAGCAGGTAGAGGTTGCGGAGATTACTCGTGAGGAATTGCTGAATGCCAGCCATGCCTCTGCTGCTACCCTGCAGCAGTTGGAGAAACGAGGGATACTGGAGGCATACGAGGTGGAGGTGGGGCGACTGAACCATGGTGGCGCATACCATCCAGAACTCATCAAACCGTTGAACGAGGCACAGCAGACGGCATACAACCAGATCCTGATGTCGATGATGAAGAAACCTGTCACCTTGTTGCATGGAGTAACCAGCAGTGGTAAGACAGAGATATACATCCACTTGATACAACGTGCCTTGGAGCGGAAAGAGCAGGTGCTGTACCTCCTGCCAGAGATAGCCCTGACGGTACAGATGATGCAGCGACTGCAACGGGTCTTTGGCAATCGCTTAGGCATCTATCACTCGAAATACTCAGATGCGGAACGGGTGGAGATCTGGCAGAAACAACTCTCTCAGAATCCATATGATGTTATCCTGGGCGCACGCTCTACCGTCTTCCTGCCTTTCCAACGGCTTGGACTCGTCATCGTGGACGAGGAGCATGAGACCTCCTATAAGCAGCAAGACCCTGCCCCTCGCTATCATGCCCGCTCTGCGGCTATCATGCTTGCCACTCTCGTCCCTCGTTCCTCGTCCCTCGTCCCTCGCGTATTATTGGGTACGGCAACGCCTTCTTTGGAGAGTTACCATAACGCCAAGACGGGAAAGTATGGGTTGGTGGAACTGAAAGAACGCTATCAAGGGATAGAGTTGCCAGAGATACAGGTGGTGGACATCGCTGACCTACAACACCGGAAGATGATGGCGGGACCTTTCTCCCCCTTATTATTAAATAAGGTACGCGAGGCGCTGGAGCGTGGCGAGCAGGCGATTCTCTTCCAGAACCGTCGTGGCTTTGCCCCCATGATAGAGTGTAAGCAATGCGGATGGGTGCCTCATTGCCAGCATTGTGACGTGTCTCTGACCTACCATCGGCAGTTGAACCAACTGACGTGCCACTATTGTGGCTATACCTATCGGGTACCTACCGAGTGCCCCTGTTGTGGCTCTACGGAGTTGAGGACGCGTGGCTTCGGCACGGAGAAGATCGAGGAGCAAGTGCGTGAGGTGTTCCCTGAGGCTCGTGTGGCTCGTATGGACTTGGACACCACTCGTACCCGTAATGCCTATGAGCGTATCATCATGGACTTTGGGGCTGGTCGCACGAATATTTTGATTGGTACACAGATGATCTCCAAGGGACTTGACTTCGATAAGGTCAGTGTGGTGGGTATCCTCAATGCCGACTCGATGCTGAACTATCCCGACTTCCGTGCCTACGAGCATGCCTTTATGATGATGGCACAGGTCGCTGGCAGGGCAGGTCGTAAGGGCAAACGTGGACTCGTCATCCTACAGACCAAGAGCAAGGAAGTGCCTGTCATTCAGCAGGTGGTGTGCAACGACTATCTCGCCTTATACAAAGACTTGATAGCAGAGCGACAGGCGTTTCATTATCCGCCCTATTACCATCTCGTCTATGTCTATCTAAAACATCGTTATGACGATGTGGTCAATACTGCAAGCATTGAGTTGGGCTCCCGTCTGCGCCAATGGTTCTCTGGTCGTGTCCTTGGTCCTGACAAACCCGCCGTTGCCAAGGTGAAGTCGCAGAATATCCGCAAACTCGTCCTCAAACTGGAGAACGGCATCGACATGCGGAAAGTCCGTGAGTACCTCCTCATGGCACAACAACAAATGCTTGCCGATAAGCGTTACTCCTCCCTCCAAATCTACTACGATGTCGATCCGTTGTAGGATTTTTGGAAGGACCAGTTTCTTATAATAAATCTATTCGCTTACACAGCAAAATGGTATAGTCTTCCTTCATCTTTTCTGGAAGGAAGGACTGGCTGATGAGTTTTTCCCATTTAGGGAGGAACCCCTTCATACGTTCTATCATTTTTTCAGCAACAGTAGTAGGAATACCACTCTGGGTAAAAGCCGTCAAGAAGGTTTGACGATTGAAACCGCTTTTGTTACCTCCTACCACGAAACTCATCGCCATCTCTTCAGTGTCCTCAGGGTCGGCTAGCAGCACAGCCAGCAAATCATAGGCAGGAGCCAGCGTGTACTCTCCGTTCCCTGTATCTACCAATGAGAAGTTCTTGCAGTGCATGTCAGAGTTACCTGTTATCCAGGAGAACAACACGACTTCCCAAAAACGCTGGACATCAAGCATGGGGGCTGCAGAGTACTTCTTGACGGTCTCTGCCAATTGTTGATAGGTACCGTAATATTTGTGTTCTGTAAGACGGTTGGTAAGTTGACACATATCCAACATGGAGATCTTCTCGCCTTTCCGTCCACGGTCCATTCTAAGAGTAAGATATCCTAATTCACCATCGGCTAGTCGGATAAGTGTATGACGGGCAGTGCGGATATGGGCAACTTCAGCCATCTTCATCGTGACATCTTCTAGTTCAGGCAGGAAGGGATATTTTCCGCTTTGTGGCTTAAAGATATATTTTCCCCAGAGTCCTACAATGGTGAATTTGGCTGGCTCATTCTTGCCCTCACGATTGACATCCAGTGACATCTTAGCCTGTACGCCTGTTACAGAGGTACTGGTGCGAATCACTTGGTGAGCCAATTCAGACATGTTGTCCCGTGTATAGGGAAGAAGTGGGGCAGTCTCACTTCCAAAAAACTTGCGGGCACAAACAGGATGATAATCCACCTGTCCCTCTTTCAATTCTTGATAACAATATAGACACTTACTCATGGTTCAAGTTTCTTTACGCTGATATTTCCAATACAGTCTTTGCAGCAAGCCATTAAGAGCGACATCCTGTCGCGTGGGTCAATCTTCCATGACGAGGATGCGATATTTAGCAGCCATCCTTCGGGAATAAGTCCGTCGAAGACAGGGAACATCATTTCCTTGTCGTACTGCAGTGTCGTCAGAGGCATGGTAGGACTTATAGAGACTGCGTCTGGACGAGTAAGATAGGTCTCATCGTAGGCGAAATGAAATCCTTCCTCATCTTCAGTGAGTACACCACAGAAGACATCATTTACGTAGATACCTGCTTGCTTCATAAGATATCAGTTTTTATGGGACCAAGACATTCTCCAAACAGGGACAGGACATCATTGACCTTATCCATCCTCAGAGTCTGTTTCCCTTGTTCGAGATCTCTTACGAATCGAAGACCTACTCCTGCTCTTGTAGCCAATTCTACTTGTGAAAGATTGTTTTTCTTCCGTTTTTGTTTGATATGTTCCGATAAAGTCATAAGCATTATACCTTAACGGGTGCAAAGATACTACTTTTTTTTAATATTATACCAAAACGGGTATAAAGTTTGGCGATTTTTCTAATATTATACCCGAACAGACATAGCCCATGTCCTCCCTCCAAATCTACTACGATGTCGATCCGTTGTAGTACTTTCTGTTTTTTTATTTGGTTTTCTCAAAAAGAATGTATATCTTTGCAGCATGTGACGGAATAGCGATTCCCGTTTCATGACTTATTAGAGATATTGGACTTAAAGTCCATGTTCTTTCTCTTCGAATAACCGCCAAATTATTCAACACGAGAACATGTGACGATTAGGTTCATGCCCCTTGGGGCGTGGACTGTTCGTGCTTGTTTGTGTATATGGTTTGCTTGGCGGTTAACCAGAGGAGAGGATAAGCATAGAATGGACCCGCCTTTTTTCGTTACACCTTATTTATATATAGAAAGCGTGTAGCATGGTAAACATCGGACAACGTATCAAAGAGGAATTGCAAAGACAAGAGCGAACCGTCAGTTGGTTGGCTCGCAAACTGAACTGTACTCGTGCTGCCGTTTATCGTATCTTTGATAAGAATAGTATTGACACAGCCCAACTTGCCAGTATATCCCAAGTCCTTCACCATAACTTCTTTGAGGAACTATCAGAAGATATAGACTTTTCCGTGAACGAATAATGATACAGAAGTGTATCAATTGTGGTACGCAAGAAAGTTAAACATTTGTTTTAAAACGTTTAACTTTGCAAACGGAACATGTAATTCAATATAATATGGATATGAAGAAAATATTTTTTATTGGTATTGCTTTGGCAATTAGTTCATTGGGCTATGCTCAGAAAGTGGAGTTCGAAGAGTCTCAAACGCATATTATTGAGCCGATGATGGATGCCCTTATTCGTCCAATGGTGGCAGAACTGAAAATGTTGTCAACAGAACTAAAAGTCTATATGCCTTCTCATCAGATAAAAGATAAGAAAATTAGTGAAATGACAGTGGAGGATTTTATAGTTGCAAAGGCTAATGCTACTTTTCATGCAGCGATTGCAGATGGTGCGGATGTAATAATTGGTGCTACGTATTATGTACGTAATCATGTTGATAATAAGGGTAAACCGACAGACTATGGTGTAGATGTCATAGTACGTGGCTATCCAGCAAAATATGTTAATTGGCATCAGTTGTCGGATTCAAAATATGATGATGAGAAATGGATTAACAGCCTTATAGACGCTCAGAAGGCTCGTGCAGAGAAAGGTGATGATGCGGCTAAGGCATTGTTAATGTTAGGAGCAGGATCATATAGTAGTAAAAAATAATTAAAACGAAAGATTATGAAAAAAGTATTGTTTGTAGCCTTCATGGCATTATTTACGGTTACTGCAAATGCGCAGTTGATTTCTTCACATCGTTATGTTGAGGGCAATGCCCATAATTTCTGGGTAGACCTTGGTCTTGGTGCTTATACTGGAGACTATAAGGATGGTGGACTTGGTTTAGACCTTGGTTTCCGTTGGAATAAGATGTTCCACGAGTATGTTGGATGGGATATCATCAAGGTTGCTGGTCAGGCAGATACTAAGCATTTTAAAGAGTCTATCAGTATCAAGGCATTAACTGGTATTCGCGTTGAGTCTCCTGTTGTGTTTGGTAATTCAAAGATATATGGAAACTTCGCAGGTGGTTATATCTATGGATTTGATTCAGAAAAAGGTGCCTTTACATGGGAAGTTGGAGCAGGTCTAAAACTCACTCCTCAGTTTAATGTTGGTATTGCTTATGATGCATATAGCAAGAATAGTTTTAATACTGGCTTTATTAATCTGAAATTAGGATACGCATTCTAAGTGATTTATAAGAATTTTCAACTCTCCCCCTTGTGCGATTACTTGGGGGAGATCGTTTTTATATAAAAAATGAAAAGGATAATACTATCATTTTTATTAGCATGTTTGCTACTGCCAATGATGGCACAAAAACAATATGCTACAACAATTGTTGATAAGAAGCGTATTGTTACTGGTATCGAAGAGTTCTCATTATCAAGTCAGACTATTTTTGGTAATGCTTTGCTTTGGGCTATTAACGAAGGGCCTCAAGGGAAAGAAGAAATTGTAGACGTTGATTATGGTAAAGAGCGTCTGTCAATGGTGTATAATTTGAAAAGAGATGGTGAGGACAATCCTGCATATGTTTGTCGCTTACAGGTGCAGGTAACTGAGGGGCAATTGGTCTTTACTATTAAAGATGTGAAAATGCATGGAGGGCTTATGGGAATGTTTTCGAATTTCGACAAACTTAATCCCGAGAAGAAGACCAAGCACGCAGATGTTATTCGTGAGTTCGAAAGGTTGAATGACCAAAAGTTGTATAACCTCTTCAGTTTTATTAGGGAGCATCGGTTGCAAGTGCCTAATTGGGACAATGTCCGTAGTGGAAGCCTTCAGCGTGGTATGACGGAGGATGAAGTTCTTCTAATATATGGAAAGCCAGCAAGTATACAGAGTGATGGTACTACTACCCAGTATATGTTTAGTAGTTTTGTCCGTGTGTTTATTGAGAATGGCAAGGTGAAATCATTCGTCAATTAGTATGCCTCTTATCAAGAGGACTTTTTAGTGAATAAACTCTGTGCCACTGCTCTGTGAAGAGCGGTGGCATTTTTTATTTAAGATGCTTACTGTTATGGCGGATTTCCGTTCTATGGACTTGGGATAGTTGTCTTATTTAACCTGAGTTCGACGATTATTGTTTTCATGTGTCTCAGGACGTTTTCTGTCACTAAAGCCTCCGATAGTGAAGACAAGAGTTTTCCATCATTGACACGAGAGCCTCCCATCAGTCATCGGAGACTGCCCATTCCTCAATCGGAGACATGATAGTCTTGTGGTGGAGGCTTACGAACACGTGATGGAAGGTGTCAAAAACATAGACCACTGATGTTCTGAACACGATGCAAAGGTACACAAAAGATTTTTCTATGCAAGTGGGTATCCAATCTATCTTCCTCAAAACCGCATACCAATGCCTTCCATCATAAAAATTTAACAATAATTATCAAAAAGTGTTAGGTTGCTTCTAATTCGTGCCTTATCGTTTATTTGGCTGTGACTTATGCGTTGTATTGGTTTGCATATTAAGTCCGTATGCTCTTTGTCAAGGTTTTAATAAATTAATAGGGGCCACATAAACACCATCCTCACGTTTGTATGCCCCCCCTACAGCAGTTAGCACCAGCAGGAACGAAGGAGTTTTCTCGTCACTTTTTTCCACAATTTTGTCACGAAGCCTCAGCAACGAATCTGCTCCATCATTGATTAAGTCATCGCCACCAAGTTTAATCTCTATACCTCCCCATCTGCCATCCTCCAGATGTACCACGGCATCACACTCCAGTCCAGCATTGTCCCGGTAATGCTTCACTGTACCACCCAATGAGTCAGCATAGACTCTTAGATCTCTTACCGCAAAATCCTCATAAAACAATCCGAAACTATTTAGATCCTTCATCAAGT
The DNA here is from genome assembly GCA_017458005.1 of Prevotella sp. Taxonomy (GTDB): domain Bacteria; phylum Bacteroidota; class Bacteroidia; order Bacteroidales; family Bacteroidaceae; genus Prevotella. The sequence continues at coordinate 29,573 of JAFTGH010000001.1, forward strand.
CACCTGGACTCACACCAAGACAGCGGCATGCTATTGAGGTATCCACGAAATGGCGTGTCGGTGTACTTCTTATTGAAGTCTTTGACCTGATATTCGGATTCCATGCCTCCATGTCTTCAATGATGAACAAGTCCTTTAGCGCATCCATATAATCATCGTAGGTCTTCACATCCATTGTGCGCTCATTGCTCTGGCGGATATCAGATATGATAGTCGACACCGCCGCTTCTGATGATATGTTCCGAGCATAACTCCTAAGAATCATCCTCAACACCTCAGGTTTCTTGTTACGGAAGCGCTCATTCTCACTGTCCTCAAACACAAACAATCCATTATAATAGTTCTTTGTTATTTCAAGTGCAATATCTCTTGGTGCCAGAACAGAGATAGGCCACCCACCTCTGCAAAGCAAAAATGCCACGTCATCTAATGTAAACTCTGCGTTCATGTCCCACGGAAAATGCTCACCACCGCTAAACAAGTCCTCCAATGATACCGTACCTTTAGATTCCTTTGATTCCCATAATGTCATTGGACGCATATTCAATGGTGTTATTCTGCCTACACCGCTATGATGCACATCCGTCTTATCTGCAGGCGTACTACTGCCTGTTAGTATATATTTCCCAAACTGGTAATCAAAATCCAAATCATCTTTCACATGGTTCCAGATGTCGGGTGCTTTCTGCCACTCGTCAATAAGCCTCGTCTTCTCGCCATTAAGAACGCCCTTCGGATTCATACGAGCCATAGCAATGGCCTGTTTCGTGTTCAGTTTCACGAAACTCTTTTGATAAAGCATACACGTTGTTGTCTTTCCGCAGAACTTTGGCCCTGCCACAAGAACTGCTCCAGATGTTTTCAATTTGAGTGCAATTTGGTCTTCTATAAGTCTTTGATAATACATAATTATATCAATTTTGGGTGCAAAGATACGAAATTCCCAAGATTTTCAATATAAAATTCCCAAGATTTTCAATTCCTTATCCAAAGAATACACAATAAATGCGCACAAATGCGCACAAATGCGAACTGTTTTTCTTGCAAATGTGCTCGTTTCATCGTATCTTTGCAGCCAGATTCGTAAAACTTAAAACATAATAGAACGATGAAGAAAGTATTATTCCTCAGCATGATGCTGACAGCAGCAATGGCTGCAAGCGCGCAAATGAAAGTTGCCCCTGAGTTGCAGAAGGGGATGGAGAAGGTGTATACCTCAGAAGCGACCATGACGATGAATGGTCAGAAGTCATTGAAGTCAACCACAGAGACGAAGTATACCGTGACGGAGGCAACAGCCGATGGCTATGTGATAGACGTGGTGACCACCCAGTTCAGTTCTGATGCCGCTGCGGATGATATGACGGGACAGATTCTGAGCAGTAGCATGGAATTGGTGACGGGTGTCAATATCCGTGTTGCCACCAATCAGAGCGGTAAGGTTGAGAAGATATTGAATTTTGTGGAAGTGTCGTCGCAACTGAATGCCAACAGCGACAAAATGGTAGATAAGATGTTCCAGTTGCTCCCCCAATTGTCACAGGCGATGTCGAAAGAAGATATGAAGAAACAGTTGATGTCAAGCATGACAGAGGAACGGATTCTGGAAGGTATTAAAGAGAATACCAGTCCGCTGGCTCTGAATGGCAAGACCATCATGACTGGCGCTCAGGAGGACTTCGTCTCGAAAGACGGCTTGAAGATGAAACGTATGTATTTCCTCACAGGCAAGAATGTCGTGACCAACTCAACCCTCAATATGACCAAGGAGGAGTTGAAGGCATTCATCATTGCGGAAGTCGAGAAGACGGCACCCGAGCAGGCGGAGATGGTCAAACAGAACATCGATATGGTCATGGGAAGCATGAAGTTCGACATGAAGGAGACCGCCTCCTACGAACTGCAGGGTGACGGTTGGGTGAAGTCTATCACCTCTGATGTCACCACAGACATGATGGGACAATCGACGTCTGCTCACACTGTTGTCACAGTCAAATAAGCGATAAGGCATCAATTAGGAGCAACCTATCGGGGAAAGAGGTGCCGCCTAACGGGGGCGAAGGTGCCTTCTTTCGAGGGTTGAGGTGCCTACTAACGAGTTTGCAGCCACAGGTGCACATATTTTCACCTGTGGCTGCAAATACTTTCACCTATAGGTGCACATGTGTGCACCTACGGCTGAACACCTTAGAAGTCTAACTGGCAACCTAAGCCCAGTACACGATTGGTACGGGTAAAGGTATCGCTGACACCCTCAGAGGGATAGTTGGTGCGATCGTAGTCAGAGTAGTTGGTCTGGAAGTAGGCGGCAGTGAGGGTGATGTTCTTCTTCACCTTGTAACTGATACCAGCGCCAACGCTATAACTGTTGACGACGAACGACATGTCGTTCATATACTCGTCGGAGAGTCCGTAGCGGGTAATCTGTCCACCTGCAGAGATGTTTACCTTGTCGTTGATGTCCCACTCGACACCAGCCAGATACTCATTGGTGTCGTGTGACAACTTGTCTTGGGCGTTGTTATACCAATGGGCGTTCTTATCGAAGTAGTGGTGGTAGCCTAAGTTGAGGCGCACATCAGGGCGAACGCTCCACTGGGCACCAACGGTGAGCAGGGCGGGAGCGTCCTCGTCCACGTCAGTGCCGTCCTGGTATTTGTTGATGGCATCAATCTCCATCGCCTTGTCGAGGGTGGAGTGGTTCTTCATCTTCATCTCCGTGTTGAACTCATACTTGGCAGCGAAGTTGAAGTTGCCGATCTTATAGTCGACACCAATGATGGGCGCAAAGCCAAAGCCTGTCTGGATGCTCATCAGGTTGACACCCTGCGAGTACTTCTGTAAAGCCTCCAAGCGCTCTATTCCAGGCTCAGCCATGGCATAGGCTGCCTGTAACTGCTCAGGTGAGTACAAGCCTGCGGCTGTTGCTGCCTCAGCCTGACCCAACTGTTTGTTGATGCCTGCAATATTATCGTTGATGAAACGGTCGAAGTTGACCCAGTACATCTCGCCCTGGGCATCCTTCATACCTACCTGTATATTATTAAGACGTGCCTTGTAGGACGCATCGCCATACAGCATGCGCAGACCTCCATAGACAGACCAGTGCTCATTGATCTTATAGGCGGCACCTAACTGGAATCCGAAGTAATACTGGCGACCACGCATATATGCGTCAACGTCATATCCCTCTACTCCCAGACCAGCCTGTTTCAACTGGTAGGCAATGCCGCCCACGGCGCTCTCGAACGAGCCGAGTCCGCTACCGTATTCGCAGACACCACCGCCACCAGGCATGGAGAAATTGAACTGAATGCTCCAGTTGCCCTTGTTATAGGCAGCCTGTACGGAGGGAATCGCATAGGCGTTTGCCACGCCCTCGAAAGTCTTGGTCATCTTGCCGTCGTTCTTCTTGCCCCATGCAAACAAGGGGTTGGTGGAAACGATGGTACGAGTCTGGTGTGCCATCTGCCAGTTGACGGCAAGATGGAAGCCCTCTGGCATGAAGACGACACCAGCGGGGTTGCTATAGACACCATCGAGCCCGATTGCCGCATCGCGTGCGGGATTCTTTAAGAATAGTACACTCTGGTTAGTGTTGGTGAGGATACCGCCAGCCCAGGCGCTCACCGTAGTCATCGTGAAAACAGCCAATGCTATTAAACCTTTTCTCATCTTCTTTCTATGTTACGTTTTAAATTAAATTTTCTTAAATCGGCTGCAAAGGTATAATAAATGTTTATTGATTGTTCTGTAAGCGCACACAGATTAAGGTTTATTAACTAAATATTGCACATTTCTTGCACAAAGTGTGCATTTTGTGCATAAAAGCGATGCACAAAACGACAAAAAGTGCGCAAAGGGAATCAGGTCATTTCTCAGACGGATAACTGATACGAGTGTGATAGATAGTCTTCAGTTTCTCGATGAGTACTGTCTTGGCATATTGGATATCACGGAAGGTGATGGGGCACTCACGGAAATAGCCTTCGCTGACCTGCGTGTCGATCAGTCGGTTGACAAGGTCGCGGATAGCCTGCTCCGTATACTCTGGGAGAGAGCGGGAGGCTGCCTCCACCGTGTCAGCCATCATCAGGATCGCCTGCTCGCGAGTGAACGGATTAGGACCTGGATAGGTGAACAGCAGGTCGTCGACTGGCTCATCGGGATGCTCCTTGTGGTATTTGATATAGAAGAACTTCGCCTTGCCCTGTCCGTGGTGGGTGGAGATGAAGTCACGTATCTCTTTAGGCAAGTTGTATTTGTCTGCCATCTTCTGTCCTTCTGTCACATGGCTGATGATCATCTGTGCGCTCTCGATCTCCGACAACATCTCATGCGGGTTGATGCCCGACTGGTTCTCTGTGAAATAGATAGGATTCGTCAACTTGCCGATGTCATGATAGAGGGCACCCGTGCGGACGAGTTGTGCCTCCGCCCCGATCTTATTGGCAATCTCGCCAGCCAGGTTGGCGACCTGGATAGAGTGGTTGAAGGTGCCTGGCGCTATCTCGCTCATCTGGCGCAGCAACTGGTTGTTGGTGTTCGAGAGTTCTATCAGCGTGATGTCGCTGGTGAAGCCAAACGCCTTCTCTATCAAATAGAGGAGGGGATAGGCGAACAACAGACCGATACCATTGACGACGAGGTAGTTATAGATGCTATAGTCGACCTTTGACAGGGAGTCTGTGCGCATCCAGTCGAAGGCAAGATTGACAGCCATCATGGCAAGGGCGATGAAGATTGCCGACTTGAACAACTGTGAGCGTTGCGACAGTTCTCGTAGCGAAGTGATTGCCACCAGACCGCCTACTGTCTCAACGGCGATAAACTCAAACGGATGTACCAGCATGACGGCGCAGATGAGTACCATCGTGATATGTGCCATGAAAGCCGTGCGGGAGTCCATGAACACACGGATGAAGATAGGTACCATGGCATAGGGCAGGATATACACATGGATGAAGGTGTTGCGCATGAACAGTGCCGTCAGGATGGCGAAGAGCGTGATGAGGGTGTAGGCCATCATGATCTTGCGCGACTTGACGAGGTAGTCTCTGCGATACAAACTAAGATAGATGGTGAAGCCGAAAATGATGATAGCCACATAGAGTATCTGTCCTAACAGCGCGAACTGGTTCTGTGTGTCGTCCTGGTGCAGTCGCTCGTTCTCTTTCATAAACGACTCCATGGTACGGTATATCCTGTCAGTGACGATCTCACCTCTTCCTACGATCTTCTGTCCCTTCTGTACCACTCCAGTGGCAAGGGCGATGCTCGATAGGAGGTCGTTGATGCTGGTCTCGCTACGCTCCTTGTCGTAGATCAGGTTAGGTGTGATATAGTCGTTGAGGTTACATTTCTGGAGAACAGGACGCTGTAGCGCCAGCATCTCGTCTTGGAACAGTTGCTCGTAGGCGGTCTTGGCAGAGTAAACCTCCAGAATGGAGACGCTGTTTGCCTGCTTGCCGCTCACGATGCGAATCATTCTCGCCGTGTCTGCGCGCAGTTCGGAGTATTCTGTTGGCGACATAATACCCTGCTGATACAAACTATGCAAGCGGTTGGAGATAATCTGCACATACTCGTCACCCAGTCCTGGAATGCCCTCAGAGTAGTCCTGCTGGAACTTCTTCACCATCTGAGCCTCCTTTTCCTCATGGAACTGGTAATAGGGCTCATAGGATTTCATCAGACTGTCTTTCTCAGCCTTGATAGCCTCGTCGGACTTATAGACGGGGAAGTCAAAAGGAGCGGTGAAGTCGGCATACTTCCAAGGCTTACCTTTCTCTATATGGAAATAACTGCGATTGTCGTGGGGCATTGCCCATACAATCAGTCCGATAGACATGACAATCAAGACTGCGCGCATCACCAGATTACGCCAAGTCTGCTCCTCTTTGATATTGAAGTTCGTATTCATTTAAGTGCAAAGATACAAATAAACGGGCAAAAAGCCTTAGAAATCAAAAAAAAATAGTAATTTTGCACCAATTTATTATTGATACCATTAAATTGATATGGCAGAGAGAAGAGTTAGGGTGCGCTTTGCTCCCAGTCCTACAGGGGCATTGCATATCGGAGGCGTTCGCACCGCCTTGTATAATTATCTGTTCGCGCGCCAGCATGGTGGCGATTTAGTATTCCGTATTGAGGATACCGACTCCACTCGTTTTGTTCCTGGCGCAGAGGAGTATATCATTGAGTCGTTTAAGTGGTTGGGCATTCAGTTTGACGAGGGAGTCTCCTTTGGAGGTGACAAAGGACCTTATCGTCAGAGTGAGCGTCGTGACATCTATAAGAAATACGTGAGGCAACTGCTGGATGCAGGAAAGGCATATATTGCTTTTGACACACCACAGGAGTTGGAGGCAAAGCGTGCGGAGGTGCAGAACTTCCAGTATGACTGCCATACCCGCCAGCAGATGCGTAACTCGCTGACCCTGCCCCAAGAGGAGGTCGACCAGTTGATAGCCGATGGCAAGCAGTATGTGGTCCGCTTCAAGGTGGAGGCTGGTGAGGAGATATTGGTTAACGACCTGATCCGTGGTGAGGTGCGTGTGAAGAGCGATATCGTAGATGATAAGGTGCTGTACAAGAGTGCCGACGAGTTGCCTACCTATCATCTCGCCAATATCGTGGACGACCACCTGATGGAGATATCGCATGTCATCCGTGGTGAGGAGTGGTTGCCGTCAGCCCCCTTGCATGTGATGCTCTACCGCGCCTTTGGCTGGGAGGACAGCATGCCGCAGTTTGCCCATCTCCCCCTCTTGTTAAAGCCCGACGGAAAGGGAAAGTTATCGAAGCGTGACGGTGATCGTCTGGGTTTCCCTGTGTTCCCCTTGGAATGGCATGACCCCAAGACGGGTGAGATATCTTCGGGTTATCGTGAGAGTGGCTATTTCCCAGAGGCAGTCATCAACTTCCTCGCCCTGTTGGGATGGAACCCAGGAACGGAGCAGGAGATGTTCACCTTGGATGAGTTGGTGCAGTTGTTTGACATCACGAAATGCTCAAAGGCAGGTGCCCGCTTCGCCTATGAGAAAGGCATCTGGTTCAACCATGAGTATATCCTGAAGAAGAGTAACGAGGAGATAGCCTCTTTGTTTGAGCCTATCTGTAGAGAGCATGGTGTGAAAGACTCCTCTGAGCGCATCCTTCAGGTTGTCACCATGATGAAAGACCGCGTGTCCTTTGTGAAGGAACTCTGGCCTCTTTGCTCTTTCTTCTTCGAGGCTCCCACGGAATATGACGAGAAGACGGCGAAGAAGCGTTGGAAGGAGGATAGTGCCCAGCAACTCACAGAACTGATAGCGGTACTGGAGGGTCTGGACGACTTCTCCCTGGAGCATCAGGAGGAGGTCGTACAGCAGTGGATAGAGCAGAAAGAGTATAAGTTGGGTAATATCATGAATGCCTGGCGACTCACTTTGGTAGGTGAGGGCAAGGGACCAGGGATGTTCGATATCTCGGCATTTTTGGGCAAGGAGGAGACTATCCAGCGAATGAGACGAGCCATCGAAATATTAGGATAAGCGTATGTATAACCTCGGAATATATCTCTACCTTATCGGTGTCGCCGTTGTCAGCCTTTTCAGCGAGAAGGTCCGTAAGATGTGGAGAGGAGAGCGTGATGCTATCCGAGTATTGAAAGAGAAGGTCGACCCTAATGCCCAGTATGTGTGGTTCCATGCCGCCTCGCTGGGAGAGTTCGAGCAAGGTCGCCCGTTGATGGAGCAGTTGCGTAAGGAGCATCCCGAGTATAAGATCCTGTTGACGTTCTTCTCCCCCTCTGGCTATGAGGTGCGTAAGAATTATGCAGGAGCAGACATCATCTGTTACCTGCCTCTGGATACCGTCACGAACGCCCGTCGTTTTCTGCGTGCTATCCGTCCTGTGATGGCATTCTTCATCAAGTATGAGTTCTGGTATAACTATCTGCATATCCTGAAACACCGTCAGGTGCCTGTATATAGTGTCAGCAGTATCTTCCGTCCTGACCAGATATTCTTCAAATGGTACGGTAGGCAGTATGCCCATGTACTGAAGTGCTTCACCCATTTCTATGTGCAGAATGAGGTAAGTAAAGACTTGCTCGCAAAGATAGGAATCAACGAGGTGTCGATAGTGGGAGATACCCGCTTTGACCGTGTGTTGCAGATCAAGGAGCAGGCAAAGCAACTCCCTATCGTGGAGGCGTTCTGCCAGCAGCAGAAAGTCTTTGTGGCAGGCTCCTCATGGCAGCCTGATGAGGATATCTTTATTCCTTATTTCAACGCCCATCCAGAATGGAAGATGATTATCGCCCCTCATGTGATTGGTGAGGATCATCTGCAACAGATCATAGGCAAACTGCAAGGGCGTAAGGTCGTTCGCTACACACAATTAGCCAACAACCAACAGCCGGAGGGTAGTAGCCATCAGGCGGATGTCTTGATTATCGACTGCTTTGGATTGTTGAGCAGCATCTATCATTACGGGCAACTAGCCTATGTAGGTGGGGGCTTTGGTGTCGGCATCCATAATCTTCTGGAGGCTGCTGTCTGGGATATCCCTGTCATCTTTGGCCCTAACAACCAGCGTTTCCAGGAGGCGCAGGGACTGAAACAGTGTGGTGGCGGATTGGAGATAGCGAGTGATACTGATTTCCTGACAGTCATGCAGCGTTTCACCCATGAGCCTGACACTCTTGTTGAGGCAGGCAAGAAGGCTGGTGCTTACGTGGAGCAGATGACTGGTGCGACGGCAAAGATACTTGCCGATGTTAAATGGTAAGAGTATGGCATTGATTAAAAGTTATAGAGGGTTGACTCCCAAATGGGGTAAGGACTGCTATTTCAGCGAGAATGCGACGATAGTCGGTGAGGTGACGATGGGCGACGAGTGCTCCATCTGGTTTAATGCCGTGGTGCGTGGTGATGTGGCTCCTATCACGATAGGCAATTGCACCAATGTGCAGGACGGCTCCTGTATCCATGTCACTCATGAGACGGGTCCCACGCATATCGGCAGTTATGTGACGATAGGACATAATGTGACCGTTCACGCCTGTACGATCCATGACCATGCTTTGATAGGCATGGGTTCCACGTTGTTGGATAACTGTGAGATAGGCGAGGGCGCTATTGTTGCCGCAGGAGCCTTGGTTCTTCAGAACACCAAGATACCGGCGGGTGAGATATGGGGTGGAGTACCTGCCAAGTATATCAAACCCGTCCGCCCTGGTCAGACAGACAATGCGGAGCACTATGTGGCTTATAGCAAGTATTACTTGGAGGAGAATCCCGACTGCCGTTTTACTTCTGAGAGATAGTTACCACGACATATTCTGAGCGGGTTCCAATGCGGAACTTGCCTCCCCAGATGCCGATTCCAGAACTGACATAATACTGCGTGTTGCCCCTTTGGTGAGCGCCAAAGGCACATTCGTAGATTGCCTCTGTAATCCATGAGATGGGCCATACCTGTCCGTGATGGGTGTGACCGCTAAACTGGAAGTCTATTTTCTGCCGCTCCGCCTGCTCCAAATGGTAGGGCTGGTGGTCGAGCAGAATAGTGAATTTCGTGTGGTCGGCTTGTTTCATAATATCCGCCAAGGTCATGCGATGCAGGTTCGTACGGTCATCACGTCCAACGATACAGAGATCGCCTACTGTCGCACAACGGTCTTGCAACAGATGGATGCCAGCCTGTTGGTAGAACTGCTGTGCGTCAGGCTCACCACTATAATACTCATGGTTGCCTAAGCAAGCATAGACAGGAGCGTTGAGGCGAAGGAACTCCTCGTACATCTTCTCTTCTTTCAAAGGGCGCATACTCATGTCAATGATGTCGCCTGCTATCAGGATGGCATCGGCATGCTCCTCGTTGATCATGTCCACCCAACGGCGCAATTCCTCCCTGCGGTTGTGATACCCTAAATGCAGATCACTCATCATTACGAGTCTTAGGGGCTTCGCCATTGCCTTCTCTGTCGTGAGTTTGATGTCTTCACGATATTTGTGTTTATAATGCAGATAGCCGTAGGTGAAGATGACAGCCATCAATACCACGATGCCACCTGCCGTTGCCCAGTTATTATATAATAAGGTACGCGGGAATAGCCTGACCAGTCTGCCTAGGTCGAGTACGAGGAAGAGCATGACGAGATAGAGCAGGATAATGATGCTGGAGGTTCCTGTCTCGTACATTGCCGTTGCCAAAGGCATCGGCATGCCGTCAATGGAACGGGAGAGGTTAAGGAAAAGTAAAAGGAACGAGGCGACTATCGCCACAACCACGATTATCTTCCATACTGTTGGCAAGGGTAACAGACACCATACATGCCAGGAGATATAACTGAGGGCAAGGATGGGCAATGCCATGAATATCATCATCCACATAGTTCTCATCATTTATTGGTTTTGGCTGCAAAGATACAACATTTCTTTTGATTATCAAAAAATACACCGCCTTATACATTCACATGCAAGGCGGTGCTCAATCCAACTACCATAAAAAACTATTAATCATCTATTTTACTAACCAATGTCTCAAACTAAAGTATGAAATCTGATGCAAAGGTATGGCATAAAAAAGATACTCGCAAAAACTTTCAGCGAACGCCCCGATTTATTCAGTGAAAGACTCATAGATGAGGAATATCCCAATCCGTGTCAGACAAATTTGCTTAATCTTTGCAATATTCACTTTGCAAAGTCTATACTTTTCAGAATTAATAACATTTAAAAGAGGGAGAAGATGAATCATTTCCGCATTTTTTTACTAACTTTGCAACCACGAAAAAGATACAAACGTTAATAGCAACAAAACTATGGCATTTTTAACAAACGACAAATTGACCATCGTCGGCGCAGCCGGTATGATTGGTTCAAACATGGCTCAGACAGCACTGATGATGGGTCTGACAAGTGAAATCTGTCTCTACGACGTATTCTCTCCAGAGGGCGTCGCAGAAGAAATGCGCCAGAGTGGTTTCGACGATGTGAATATCGTTGCCACAACAGACGCAGAGGAGGCTTTCAGAAACGCTAAGTACATTATCTCTTCTGGTGGTGCTCCCCGTAAGGCAGGTATGACCCGTGAGGATCTGCTTGCTGGCAACTGTAAGATTGCTGAGGAACTTGGACAGAACATCAAGAAGTTCTGCCCTGACGTGAAGCATGTGGTGATTATCTTCAACCCAGCCGACCTCACAGGTCTGGTAACTCTTCTGTACTCTGGACTGAAACCAGGTCAGGTGACCACACTGGCTGGCTTGGATACTACTCGCTTGCAGTCCGCTCTCGCTAAGAGATTTGGTGTGATGCAGAACGAGATCGCAGGATGTGCCACATATGGTGGACATGGTGAGCAGATGGCTGTGTTCGGCAGTCACGTGACAATCAAGGGCCGCAAACTGACAGATATCATCGGCACTGCAGAGTTCCCTGCTGAGGAGTGGGAGCAGATGAAGATCGATGTCACCAAGGGTGGTGCTAAGATTATCGAACTTCGTGGACGCAGTTCCTTCCAGAGCCCTGCCTATCTCTCTGTGGAGATGATTCGTGCTGCTATGGGCGGTGAGCCTTTCCGTTTCCCCGTAGGTACTTATGTGAAGACTGATAAGTATGACCATATCATGATGGCAATGAAGACCACCATGACTGCTGAGGGCGCTAAGTTCGAGGTTCCTGAGGGCACTGCTGAGGAGAATGCCAAACTCGACCAGAGTTATGAGCACCTCTGCAAGATGCGTGATGAGTTGGTAACGTTGAACATCGTTCCTCCCATCGCAGAGTGGAGCAAGATCAACCCCAATCTGTAATCTTTTTGATAACAATGATAGAGGTCTCGCTCCAAACAGGGCGAGACTTTTTTGTGAAAGATTGGTAGTTTCCCGTTTTTTGTGTATCTTTGTTCCCATGAATATCATTCAAGAGCGATTAGAGCAGTTACGGGAAGAACTGCGCAGAGAGTATCTGAGCGCCTTTGTCTTCCCAACGACCGACCCGCATAATAGCGAGTATACGGCTGATCATTGGAAAGGACGTGAGTGGATCAGTGGTTTTACCGGTTCAGCGGGTATTGCCGTGGTGACCCAGAAGAGCGCGGCGTTATGGACGGACTCACGCTACTTCATCCAAGCGGAGGAGCAACTGAGGGGTACGGAGTATCTGTTGATGAGACAGAAAATGACAGGTACACCTGCGATTCCAGAATGGTTGGCAAGTGAACTAGCGGAGATGAGCGACAAGGAAGTGGGCGTCGACGGCATGGTAAATACTGTGGCTGACGTGGAGCAATTGAAGGAAGAGTTGAGGCGTCGTGGGGGAATCACCGTACGTACCAACTTCGATCCTTTACAGCGGATATGGAAGGACCGCCCAGCCATCCCACAGAACCCTGTAGAGGTGCAGCCCCTGGAGTTTTCCGGCGAGGAGACGAAGTCAAAACTGGCTCGCATCCGTCAGGCTCTTCGCCACCAGCATGCAGACGGTATGCTGGTGACAGCACTCGACGATATCGCATGGACGCTGAACCTGCGAGGGTCGGATGTGCATTGTAATCCTGTCTTTGTGTCCTATCTGTTGATAGCAAGTGATAAGGTTACCTTATATATTAATAAGGTGAAGGTGACGGACTCCATACGCTCTTACCTGCAAGGTCAGGGGGTGGAGATTGCTGACTACATGGATGTCGCCAAAGGGTTGAGGGACTATTTCGAGTATAATATCCTGCTTGACCCAGAGGAGGTGTGCTATACACTCAGTCAGCAGGTGACTCGACAGGTTGTAAGAGCCGACTCTCCCATACCTGCCATGAAAGCCGTTAAAAACGAAAGGGAACAGTCGGGTTTTAGGTCGGCGATGCTGCGTGACGGCATCGCTATGGTGAGATTTCTGAAGTGGTTGGACGAACATATACAGACAGACCAACTGACAGAGATGTCAGTCTCGGACAAGTTGGAGTCGTTACGTGCGGAACAACCTTTATACAAGGGACTCTCCTTTGACACCATAGCAGGTTATGAGGCGCATGGCGCTATCGTGCATTATGAGGCGACACCAGCAACGGATGCTGTCTTGCAACCGAAAGGCTTTTTGTTGCTGGATAGTGGCGCACAGTATCAGGACGGTACGACGGACATCACGCGTACCATAGCCCTGGGACCCCTCACTGAAGAACAGCGAAAAGTCTATACATTGGTGTTGAAAGGACATCTCCAACTGCAAAACCTCCATTTCCCTGATGGTGCCAGTGGTACACAGTTGGACGCTATTGCGAGAAAGGATCTTTGGCAGGCGGATTACAACTACCTGCATGGGACGGGTCATGGAGTAGGTTCTTACCTGAATGTCCATGAGGGACCGCATCAGATTCGTATGGAGTGGCGACCAGCACCACTACATGCCGGAATGACGGTCACTGATGAGCCAGGAGTTTATCTAGAGGGACGCTTCGGCGTTCGTATAGAGAACACGTTACTGATAACTCCAGATAAAGAGACAGAATGTGGACGGTTCTTGAGGTTTGAGCCATTGACAATATGCCCTGTCGACAAGCGTCCCATCGTTCTGGAGATGCTGACAGAAGAGGAGAAAGCATGGCTCAACCAGTATCATGAGAATTGCTATGCCCTTTTGTCATCTTCTTTGGATGAGAAAGAGCAAGAATGGCTTCGAGAGGCAACATTGCCAATATAAAATCAAAAAAAGACAAAAAAACTTGCTCATTTCGTAAATTAGTTGTAATTTTGCACCCGCTTAATAGCAAAACAAGAAGTTTAACTTAAAAAATAAAAGCAAAAAACGACATGATTATTGTACCAGTAAAGGAAGGCGAGAACATCGAAAAGGCCCTCAAGAAGTTCAAGAGAAAGTTTGAGAAGACAGGCGTAGTGAAGGAACTCCGTCGTCGTCAGCAGTTTGACAAACCTTCTGTACTGAAGCGCCTGAAGATGGAACACGCTATTTACGTACAGAAGTTGCGCGCTACCGAAGAGTAAAAAAGTAGTCGAATTTCTTGGTAGTTTGAAAATTTCTTCGTAAATTCGTTGCCGAATAAGTAAAGCGACGAACTATGATAGAGAAATTCCTAGACTACCTGCGGTACGAGCGAAATCGCTCTGAACTCACGGTGAAAACCTATGAGCAGAGTCTGAGGGATTTCCAAACGTATTTCAAAAGTCGAGATAGTCTGCTTTCGTGGGAGTCGATAGACTCGGATATCATCCGTGACTGGATGGAGAGCATGATGGATAAAGGCGACATGGCATCAACTGTAAACCGCAGTTTGAGTGCCGTGCGTTCTTTTTTCCGTTTCGCCTTGGCACGTGGACTGGTGAAACATGATCCTGCTCATGTGGTGAAAGGTCCTAAGAAGCAAAAGCCATTGCCCCAGTTCGTGCGTGAAGGCGAGATGGACCGATTGTTAGACCACGAGGAGATGTGGGGTGGAGATTATAAAGATGTACGCGCGCGTACCATAATATTATTATTCTATAGTACGGGAATGCGTCTTGCCGAACTGATAGGACTCAATAGTGGTGATGTGGACTTCGCTTCTAGGCAGTTAAAGGTGACAGGTAAGCGTAACAAACAAAGAATTATTCCTTTTGGTGATGAGGTGGAGCAAGAACTCCGCAACTATATCCTGCTGCGTAATCAGGTTCTTGGTGGTCCTACGGAAGCGCTCTTTGCCACAGAGAAAGGGGCGCGAGTGAGTCGCTCTGTCGTGACAAAACTGGTCAAGGAACACCTCTCATTGGTGACCACTTTGAAGAAGCGGTCGCCTCATGTGCTACGCCACTCCTTTGCTACTGCGATGCTGAATAATGGCGCTGGCCTGGAGAGTGTCCGTAAACTGTTAGGACATGAGAGCGTGGCGACGACGGAGATTTATACCCATACCACTTTTGAGCAGTTGAAAAAAGTATATAAAGATGCCCATCCAAGGGCTTAGTATAACCTTATAAAAATAGGAGGTAACTATGGAAATTAAGATTCAGTCAATTCATTTTGACGCTACTGAGAAACTACAGGCGTTCATTGACAAGAAGGTCGCCAAGTTGGAAAAAACTTTTGAGGACATTCAAAAGGTAGAGGTGCAGTGCAAGGTTGTAAAACCCGCAACGGCACAGAATAAGGAGGTAAGCCTGACCGTCACCGTACCAGGGTCAACTCTGTTTGTGGAGAAAACCAGTGATACTTTTGAGGAGAGCACTGATCTTTGCGTGGATTCCATGAAGGTGCAACTGCAGAAATACAAGGAAAAATTGCGCAATAGATAAAAAAAACGGAGAAAAGTTTTGGTAATTCGAAAATAATGCCTACCTTTGCATCCGCTTTCCGACAATTCATTCGGGGGCGGATGCTTAGTGAAGCCTCTTTAGCTCAGTTGGCCAGAGCACGTGATTTGTAATCTCGGGGTCGTTGGTTCGAATCCGACAAGAGGCTCGAAAGAGCCAAAGGATAGGCGGAGCCAATCATAGGGAGAGGCTCTGGCAAGGGCAAAGAATTTTTTGGGTGGTTTCCAGAGTGGCCAAATGGGGCAGACTGTAAATCTGTTGTCTTTCGACTTCGGTGGTTCGAATCCATCACCACCCACTTCCTGATAAGGGAGTTGACTGTTGCGGAAATAGCTCAGTTGATAGAGCACTAGCCTTCCAAGCTGGGGGTCGCGGGTTTGAGCCCCGTTTTCCGCTCTAGGCTCGCTGTTATAGCTCAGTGGTAGAGCACTTCCTTGGTAAGGAAGAGGTCCCGAGTTCAAGTCTCGGTAACAGCTCTTTGATGAAGTAGAGGATTTAAATCGAACATTCATTTATAATTATAACAAAGAAAAGCTATGGCTAAAGAGAATTTTGTGCGCACCAAACCGCACGTAAACATTGGTACTATCGGTCACGTTGACCATGGTAAGACAACTCTGACTGCTGCTATCACCACCGTACTGGCTAAGCAGGGTCTTTCTGAAGTTAAGTCTTTCGACCAGATTGACAATGCTCCTGAGGAGAAGGAGCGTGGTATTACTATTAACACCGCTCACGTTGAGTATGAGACCGCTAAGCGTCACTACGCTCACGTTGACTGTCCGGGACACGCCGACTATGTGAAGAACATGGTAACTGGTGCTGCTCAGATGGATGGTGCTATCCTTGTTGTTGCTGCTACTGACGGTCCTATGCCTCAGACTCGTGAGCACGTCCTGCTCGCTCGTCAGGTAAACGTTCCCCGTCTGGTCGTATTCCTGAACAAGTGTGATATGGTTGAGGATGAGGAGATGCTGGAACTCGTTGAGATGGAGGTTCAGGAGATTCTCGCTCAGTATGAGTTCGAGGATGATACTCCTATCATCCGCGGTTCTGCCCTCGGTGCCCTGAATGGTGTTGAGAAGTGGGAAGAGAAGGTTATGGAACTGATGAACACTTGTGATGAGTGGATTCAGGAGCCTCCTCGTGCTACTGACAAACCTTTCTTGATGCCTGTTGAGGACGTATTCTCAATCACTGGTCGTGGTACTGTTGCTACTGGTCGTATCGAGACTGGTGTTATCCATGTAGGTGACGAGGTTGAGTTGCTCGGTCTCGGTGAGGACAAGAAGTCAGTTGTTACAGGCGTTGAGATGTTCCGTAAGATCCTTGACGAGGGTCAGGCAGGTGATAACGTTGGTCTGCTGCTCCGTGGTATCGACAAGAACGAGATCAAGCGTGGTATGGTACTCTGCCATCCAGGTCAGATCAAGCCTTTCAAGAAGTTCAAGGCTTCTATCTATGTCCTGAAGAAGGAAGAGGGTGGACGTCATACTCCATTCGGAAACAAGTATCGTCCTCAGTTCTACCTCCGCACAATGGACTGCACCGGTGAGATCACTCTGCCTGCTGGCGTTGAGATGGTTATGCCTGGTGATAACGTAGAGATTACCGTTGAGTTGATCTACGCAGTAGCCCTGAACCCAGGTCTGCGCTTCGCTATCCGTGAGGGTGGTCGTACCGTAGGTTCTGGTCAGATCACAGAGGTTTACGAGGATTAATCTTCTGAAATCTCAAGAAACTAGATTATCTAGAAAGACTAGATAAAAACAAGCCCCCGCTTTCGGGTGGGGGCTTACTTACGGGAATAGCTCAGTTGGTAGAGCATCGGTCTCCAAAACCGAGGGTCGTGGGTTCGAGTCCTCCTTCCCGTGCTAAAAAAGTAAAGATATGAATATCATTAAGACATTTATTAATTATTGCAAGGCATGTTATGATGAACTTGCTCACAAGACGACATGGCCGACCCGTAAGGAATTGACACAAAGTGCGGTGTTGGTTCTTACGGCTTCTCTTATCATTGCAGTAGTAGTATGGCTGATGGATGTTGTATTCAAAGCAGTCATGAGTTCAATTTACCCGAATTAAACGAACGAGTTAAAAAGATGTCTGAAACAGGTATGAAGTGGTACGTCCTGCGTGCTGTTAGTGGAAAAGAAGGCAAAGTCAAAGAGTTCATTGATGCTGCGAAGAAGCACAATGATGTTCTTGATACTCATGTGGGTGAAGTGTTGCTCCCCACGGAGAAATATGCCATGCTTCGTAACGGTAAGCGCGTGGTGAAAGAGAAACTGTTCCTGCCGGGTTATGTGCTTGTTCAGGCTAACCTGCAAGGTGAGGTGGCTCATATGCTTCGCTTCATTCCCAATGTACTTGGCTTCTTAGGTGGTATGGATAATCCTCAGGAAGTTCGCCAGTCGGAGATTAACCGTATTCTGGGAACTGCGGAGGAAACAACTATTGAGAGTGCGGAAATCAATATCCCATTTACTGTCGATGAGACAGTGAAGGTTGTTGATGGTCCATTCAGCGGATTCAGTGGTGTCATCGAGGAGGTGAATACTGAAAAACGCAAGTTGAAGGTCATGGTTAAGATTTTTGGACGAAAGACTCCTTTGGAGTTGGCGTTCACGCAGGTAGAGAAAGAATAAGGTGTAAGTTACGGTATGCCTGTTCTATATATACGGTTGCAGGAGGCTTCCACTCCTAAGACTTATATAAAGAATCAAATTAATTATTTACAGAAATGGCTAAAGAAGTTGCTGGATTAATCAAATTACAGATTAAAGGTGGCGCTGCGAATCCCTCTCCCCCAGTAGGACCTGCTCTTGGTTCTAAGGGTATAAACATTATGGGATTCTGCAAAGAGTTCAACGCCAGAACCCAGGATAAGGCAGGTAAAGTATTGCCAGTCGTTATCACTTACTATGCAGACAAGTCTTTCAGCTTCGTCATTAAGACTCCTCCCGCTGCTATCCAGTTGCTGGAGGCTGCTAAGGTAAAGAGCGGCTCTGCTCAGCCTAACCGTAAGAAGGTTGCCTCTGTTACTTGGGATCAGGTACGTGCAATCGCTGAGGATAAGATGAGCGACTTAAACTGCTTCACTGTGGAGTCGGCTATGAAATTGGTTGCCGGTACAGCAAGAAGTATGGGTATCACTGTAAAAGGGGACTTCCCTGGTAAATAACAAATAACTTCAATTAGAAAAATGAGTAAACTGACAAAAAATCAAAAGTTGGTAGCTGATAAGGTTGAAGCAGGGAAAGCATACTCTTTGAAGGAAGCCGCAGAGTTGGTGAAGGAAATCACCACCACAAAGTTTGAGGCTTCACTTGATATCGACGTACGCTTGGGCGTTGACCCACGTAAGGCCAACCAGATGGTTCGTGGCGTTGTCTCGCTGCCGAACGGAACTGGTAAGGTTACACGTGTGCTCGCTCTCTGTACTCCCGACCAGGAGGCTGCTGCTAAGGAAGCAGGTGCCGACTACGTTGGTCTCGACGAGTATATCGACAAGATCAAAGGTGGTTGGACTGATGTTGATGTTATCATTACGATGCCCTCTTGCATGGGTAAACTCGGTCCTTTAGGCCGTGTGCTTGGTCCTCGTGGACTGATGCCAAACCCCAAGAGCGGTACTGTTACTATGGACGTTGCTAAGGCAGTTAAAGAGGTAAAGCAGGGTAAGATTGACTTTAAGGTTGACAAGGCAGGTATCGTGCACACGTCAATTGGTAAGGTGACCTTCACTGCTGATCAGATTTATGAGAACGCTAAGGAGTTCATTCAGACTATCATTAAACTGAAGCCTGCTGCTGCCAAGGGTACATACATTAAGAGTATCTTTATCTCCAGCACGATGAGTGCAGGAATCAAGGTAGATCCTAAATCAGTTGAATAACTCCGTAAAAGTTTAGTAAAATGAAAAAGGAAGTAAAAGATACTATTATTGTAGAACTCGGAGAGAAACTGAAGGAGTATCCTCATTTCTATCTGGTAGACGTTACTGGACTGAACGCCGAGCAGACGAGTAATCTTCGTCGCAAGTGCTTCAAGAGTGAGATCAAGATGGTCGTTGTGAAGAACAAACTTCTGCACAAGGCCTTCGAGGCTTCAGAGATTGATTACGAGCCACTGTACGGTTGCTTGAAAGGAAACACCGCCCTGATGTTCACTCATCAGGCTAATGTTCCTGCCAAGTTGCTGAAGGAATACAAGAAAGAAGGCATCCCCGCCCTGAAGGCTGCTTATGCAGAGGAGGGCTTCTTCGTTGGTGCTGACAAACTTGACGAGTTGGTTGCAATCAAGAGCAAGAACGAACTTATCGCCGACGTGGTGGCTTTGCTGCAGTCTCCTATCAAGACTGTCGTATCAGGTCTGAACGCTGGTGGCAAGATCCATGGACTGCTTGACGCTATCGCTGAGCGTAACAAATAAGCGAGAAGTATAACAATTAACATTAAAAACATTAAAATTTTAAATAAAATGGCAGATATTAAAGCTATTGCTGAAGAGTTGGTAAACCTTTCAGTTAAAGAAGTACAAGAGTTAGCAACAGTCCTGAAGGACGAGTATGGAATTGAGCCCGCTGCTGCAGCCGTTGCAGTTGCCGCTGGTCCTGCTGCTGCAGGTGCCGCTGAGGCTGCTGAGGAGAAGACTTCTTTCGACGTTGTTCTGAAGGAAGTTGGTGCTAACAAACTCCAGGTTGTTAAGGCCGTTAAGGAGGCTTGCGGTCTCGGTCTGAAGGAGGCTAAGGATCTCGTTGATGGTGCTCCCGCAACTATCAAGGAGGGTATGGCAAAGGCAGAGGCAGAGAACCTGAAGAAGGCTATCGAAGAGGCTGGCGCTGTAGTTGAGCTGAAGTAATTCACGCACAACCATCATAAAAATTGGTTAAGGACTTCCCAGTCGGAGGTTCTTAACCTTTTCTTGTCTCATGATTTCTAGTATCTCTAGGTTCACTAGACGATCTAGAATAATCTAGAATATCTAGAACATTATTAATATTTATATATGGCTTCAAAAGTAATTGATAACAGAGTAAACTTTGGCAGTGTCAAGAATCCGATGCCGTTTCCGGATTTCCTTGATGTGCAATTAAAGTCATTCAAAGACTTCCTGCAGTTGGATACTCCGCCTGAGGAACGCAAGAATGACGGTTTGTATAAGGTGTTCGCAGAGAACTTCCCTATCACCGATACACGTAATAATTTCGTTCTTGAGTTCTTGGATTACTATATTGATCCGCCACGCTATACCATCGACGAGTGTCTGGAGCGCGGTCTGACCTATAGTGTACCCTTGAAGGCTAAGTTGAAACTTTATTGCACTGACCCCGATCATGAGGATTTCGGTACAGTGATTCAGGATGTGTTCCTGGGTCCGATTCCCTATATGACGTCGAATGGTACTTTTGTTATCAATGGTGCTGAGCGTGTCGTTGTATCTCAGTTGCACCGTTCTCCTGGCGTGTTCTTCGGTCAGAATGTCCATGCTAACGGAACGCTGTTGTATAGTGCCCGTATCATTCCTTTCAAGGGTTCTTGGATTGAGTTTGCTACGGACATCAACAATGTCATGTATGCCTATATCGATCGTAAGAAGAAATTGCCCGTGACAACGTTGCTTCGTGCCATTGGTTACGAGAACGATAAGGACATCCTTGAGATCTTCGAACTCGCTGAGGAGGTGAAAGTCAACAAGACAGCCCTGAAGAAGGCGTTAGGTCGCAAGTTGGCAGCCCGTGTTCTGAAGAGTTGGAATGAGGATTTCGTAGATGAGGATACAGGTGAGGTGGTATCTATCGAGCGTAATGAGGTTATCATGGAGCGCGAGACAGAGATTACCGAGGAGAATATGAATGATATCCTGGAAAGCGGTGCCCAGACAATCCTTGTGCACAAGGACGAGTCTGTGGCTCAGGATTATTCCATTATCTTCAATACCTTGCAGAAAGACCCCAGTAACTCAGAGAAGGAAGCCGTATTGTACATCTATCGTCAGTTGCGTAATGCTGACCCCGCCGATGATGCAAGTGCCCGTGAGGTCATCCAGAACTTGTTCTTCTCAGACAAACGTTATGACTTAGGTGATGTTGGTCGTTATCGTATCAACAAGAAGTTGGGCTTGAATACTGAGATTGATGTCCGTGTCCTGACGAAGGAGGATATTATCGAGATTATCAAATATCTCATCCAGTTGGTGAACTCCAAGGCTACCGTTGATGATATCGACCACCTGTCTAACCGTCGTGTACGTACCGTTGGCGAGCAGTTGAGCAACCAGTTCTCTATCGGTCTTGCCCGTATGAGCCGTACCATTCGTGAGCGTATGAATGTTCGCGACAATGAGGTGTTTACTCCTACTGACTTGATTAACGCCAAGACTATTTCCAGCGTTATCAACTCGTTCTTCGGCACCAACCCGTTGTCACAGTTCATGGACCAGACCAACCCACTTGCCGAGGTGACCCACAAGCGTCGTCTCTCAGCCTTAGGTCCTGGCGGTCTGTCTCGTGAGCGTGCCGGTTTCGAGGTACGTGACGTACACTATACACACTACGGACGTCTCTGTCCTATTGAGAGCCCTGAAGGTCCGAATATCGGTCTGATCTCGTCTCTTTGTGTATATGCGAAGATAAATGAACTTGGTTTCATCGAGACTCCTTACCGTAAGGTGGAGAAGGGTGTTGCCAATCTTAATAATGATGATGTAGTATATCTGACCGCGGAGGAGGAGGAAGACCATATCATTGGTCAGGGTAATGCTCCCTTGCGTGACGATGGTACCTTCATCCGCCCAGTAGTTAAGTGCCGCCAGGATGCTGACTTCCCTGTCGTTCCACCTACTGATGTTGACTTGATAGACGTTTCTCCACAGCAGATTGCCTCTATTGCCGCCTCCCTGATTCCCTTCTTGGAGCATGATGATGCTCACCGTGCGCTGATGGGATCTAACATGATGCGTCAGGCAGTGCCCCTGCTTCATAACGAGGCTCCTATTGTAGGAACAGGTATTGAGAAGCAGGTCTGCGAGGATTCTCGTACGATGATTACCGCCGAGGGTGATGGTGTCATCGACTATGTTGATGCCACGACAATCCGTATCCTGTACGACCGTACAGACGATGAGGAGTTTGTTAGTTTCGAGCCTGCTCTCAAGGAGTATCGTATCCCGAAGTTCCGTCGTACCAACCAGAACATGACTATCGACCTTCGTCCTATCTGTGAGAAGGGTCAGCGTGTGAAGAAGGGCGACATCCTTACCGAGGGTTATGCTACCGAGAATGGTGAACTTGCCCTGGGTCGCAACCTGTTGGTTGCCTATATGCCTTGGAAGGGATATAACTATGAGGATGCTATTGTGCTCAATGAGCGCATCGTCCGTGAGGATATCCTGACCTCTGTCCATGTGGATGAGTATTCTCTCGATGTTCGTGAGACGAAGCGTGGCGCCGAGGAGTTCACTGCTGATATTCCTAATGTCAGCGAGGAGGCTACTAAGGACCTCGACGAGAATGGTGTGATTCGTGTGGGTGCTCGTGTGGAGCCAGGTGATATCCTGATTGGTAAGATCTCTCCAAAGGGAGAGAGCGATCCCTCACCAGAGGAGAAACTGCTGCGTGCCATCTTTGGTGATAAGGCTGGCGATGTGAAAGACTCCTCACTGAAGGCTAATCCGTCCCTCTCGGGTGTTATCATCGACAAGAAACTCTTCACCCGTGCTACCAAGACGCGCGCTACCAAGCAGCAGGATAAGATACTGCTCGCTAAGATTGACGAGGAGCATGAGGCTAAGATTAGTGATCTGAAAGATATTCTGGTTGAGAAACTGGTCACCTTGACAAAGGGTAAGACCTCACAGGGCGTGAAGGACTATACTGGTGCTGAGATCATCTCTAAGGGCAGTAAGTTCACTGTCACTGCCTTGAAGAATCTGGAGTATGGTGATATCCAGATCAGCAACTGGACGAATGATGAGCATAAGAACCAGTTGATTGGTCAGTTGATCATCAACTATATGAAGAAGTTCAAACTGCTGGATGCAGAGATGAAGCGTAAGAAGTTCGCCATCACGATTGGTGACGAGTTGCCTTCTGGTATTCTGCAGATGGCGAAAGTATATGTTGCAAAGAAGCGTAAGATTGGTGTGGGTGATAAACTCGCTGGTCGCCATGGTAACAAGGGTATCGTCTCTAAGGTTGTTCGTCAGGAGGACATGCCGTTCTTGGAGGACGGTCGTCCTGTCGACTTGGTGCTCAACCCGCTGGGTGTGCCTTCTCGTATGAACCTCGGTCAGATCTTTGAGGCTATCCTCGGTGCCGCAGGTAAGCGTCTTGGTGTGAAGTTCTCTACACCTATCTTCGACGGTGCGAAACTCGAGGACCTCGCTGAGTGGACTGACAAGGCTGGTCTGCCACGCCTCTGCTCTACCCATCTGTATGATGGTGAGACTGGTGAGCAGTTCGACCAGCCGGCAACGGTAGGTATCACCTACTTCCTGAAACTCGGTCACATGGTGGAGGACAAGATGCACGCCCGTTCCATTGGTCCGTACAGTCTGATTACCCAGCAGCCACTTGGTGGTAAGGCACAGTTCGGTGGTCAGCGTTTCGGAGAGATGGAGGTTTGGGCATTGGAGGCATTCGGTGCCAGCCATGTGCTACAGGAGATCCTGACTATCAAGTCCGATGATGTCGTAGGTCGCTCTAAGGCTTACGAGGCCATTGTCAAGGGTGAGCCTATGCCTACTCCTGGTATTCCAGAGTCACTCAACGTGCTGCTGCATGAGTTGAAGGGTCTTGGTCTCAGTATCAAGATGGACTAATCTGAGAGAGATATAAGATAATAGATAAAAGATAAGAAAGATTATAATATGGCTTTCAAGAAAGATTCAAAGATAAAGAGTAATTTTACCAAGATTACCATCGGTCTTGCCTCACCAGAGGAGATTCTCGAGAACTCATGCGGTGAGGTGACCAAGCCTGAGACCATCAACTATCGTACTTACAAGCCAGAGCGCGATGGCTTGTTCTGTGAGCGCATCTTCGGTCCCACCAAGGACTATGAGTGTGCCTGCGGTAAGTACAAGCGTATCCGTTATAAGGGTATTGTCTGCGACCGTTGTGGTGTCGAGGTGACAGAGAAGAAGGTTCGTCGTGAGCGTACAGGTCACATCGAACTCGTTGTCCCCGTGGCACATATCTGGTATTTCCGCAGTCTTCCTAATAAGATTGGCTATCTCCTCGGTCTTCCCACCAAGAAACTCGATGCCATCATCTACTACGAGCGTTACGTGGTTATCCAGCCAGGTGCTATGGCAGGAAAGAAGGACGCTGAGGGCAATGATGCAATAGGTTCCAATATGTACGACCTGTTGTCGGAGGAGGAGTATAACGACATTATTGATAATAAGATCTCCGCAGAGAATGACTATCTCGACGACAGCGATCCTAATAAGTTCATTGCCAAGATGGGTGCCGAGGCTATCTACGACCTCCTGGTCCGTCTTGACTTGGACTCTCTGTCTTACGAACTGCGCGACCGTGCTAATAGCGACTCGTCGATGCAGCGTAAGAACGAGGCTTTGAAGCGCCTGCAGGTGGTGGAGGCATTCCGCTCCAGCGTGGAGAAGGGCATCAACCGTCCTGAGTGGATGATTATGAAGATCATCCCTGTCACTCCCCCTGAGTTGCGCCCGTTGGTACCACTGGATGGTGGACGCTTCGCCACTTCCGACCTGAACGACCTCTATCGTCGTGTCATCATCCGTAACAACCGTCTGAAGAGACTGATGGAGATCAAGGCTCCAGAGGTCATCCTTCGTAACGAGAAGCGTATGCTGCAGGAGGCTGTCGACTCTCTGTTCGACAACAGCCGTAAGTCCAGTGCTGTCAAGAGCGAGAGCAACCGTCCGTTGAAGTCACTCTCCGACTCACTGAAAGGTAAGCAGGGACGCTTCCGTCAGAACTTGCTTGGTAAGCGTGTTGACTACTCGGCACGTTCGGTTATCGTCGTAGGTCCTGAGTTGAAGATGGGTGAGTGCGGTCTGCCAAAACTGATGGCTGCCGAACTCTATAAGCCATTCATCATCCGTAAACTTATCGAGCGCGGTATTGTGAAGACGGTGAAGTCGGCAAAGAAGATTGTCGACCGTCGTGAGCCGGTAATCTGGGATATTCTGGAGAACGTGATGAAGGGACACCCCGTACTCCTCAACCGTGCTCCAACACTGCACCGTCTGGGTATTCAGGCATTCCAGCCTAAACTGATTGAGGGTAAGGCTATCCAGTTGCACCCATTGGCTTGTACGGCATTCAACGCCGACTTCGATGGTGACCAGATGGCTGTCCACCTCCCATTGAGCAACGAGGCTATTCTGGAGGCACAGATCCTGATGCTCCAGAGCCATAACATTCTGAATCCTGCCAATGGTGCTCCTATCACCGTTCCTTCACAGGATATGGTGCTCGGACTCTATTATATCTCTAAGATCCGCCCGGGTGCCAAGGGCGAGGGACTGACCTTCTACGGTCCTGAGGAGGCTATCATTGCCCATAACGAGGGTAAGTGTGACCTGCATGCTCAGGTGAAGGTGCTCGTTGACGATATCGTTGACGGCAAACCCGAGAAGCACATGGTGGAGACCTCTGTAGGTCGTGTCATCGTCAACGGCATCATCCCGAAGGAGGTAGGTTATGTCAACCGTATCATCTCTAAGAAGTCTCTGCGTGATATCATTGCCGATGTGATCAAGAATGTCGGTTTCGCCGAGGCATGCGAGTTCTTGGATGGTATCAAGAACCTCGGTTACCGTATGGCATACGAGGCAGGTCTGTCGTTCAACCTTGACGATATCATCATCCCAGAGTCCAAGAAGGCACTGGTCGAGAAGGGTAATGCCGAGGTGCAGCAGATTACCGAGAACTACAACATGGGATTCATCACCGACAACGAGCGTTACAATCAGGTCATCGATACCTGGACACATATTAATAATGACCTTGGCAATGTCCTGATGAAGGAGATGACTGAGGCCGACCAGGGATTCAATGCCGTATTCATGATGCTTGACTCTGGTGCCCGTGGTAGTAAGGACCAGATCCGACAACTCTCTGGTATGCGTGGTCTGATGGCGAAGCCACAGAAGGCAGGTGCCGAGGGTGCGCAGATTATTGAGAACCCGATTCTGTCGAACTTCAAGGAGGGTATGTCCGTGCTGGAGTACTTCATCTCTACCCACGGTGCCCGTAAGGGTCTTGCCGACACCGCCATGAAGACTGCCGACGCAGGTTATCTGACTCGTCGTCTGGTTGACGTGTCACATGACGTGATTATCAATGAGGAGGACTGTGGTACGCTCCGTGGTCTGGTATGCACCGCCCTGAAGAATGGCGATGAGACCATCTCCACCCTCTATGAGCGCATCCTTGGTCGTGTCTCCGTACATGATATTATCCATCCTTCCACTGGCGAGTTGATCGTTGCCGCTGGTGAGGAGATCACCGAGCCTATCGCACAGGCTATCGAGGACTCTCCGATTGAGAGTGTCGAGATTCGTTCCGTACTCACCTGTGAGTCCAAGCATGGCGTCTGCATGAAGTGTTACGGTCGTAACCTTGCCACCCGCCGTATGGTACAGAAGGGTGAGGCTGTCGGTGTCATCGCCGCACAGGCTATCGGTGAGCCGGGTACACAGTTGACGCTCCGTACGTTCCACGCAGGTGGTGTCGCTGCCAACGCAGCCGCCAATGCCAGCATCGTGGCTAAGAACGACTCCGTCTTGGAGTTGGAGGAGGTTCGTACCGTACCGTTCGATGAGGACGGTCGTGAGTGCGAGATGGTTGTCAGCCGTCTGGGTGAGGCTCGTTTCGTCGATCCTAACACCAAGATCGTGCTTTCTACCGTCAACGTTCCTTACGGTTCTTCCCTCTATTTCAAGTCAGGTGATTCTGTGAAGAAGGGCGACAAGATTGCCCAGTGGGATCCGTTCAATGCCGTTATCGTCACTGAGTATGCCGGTACCTTGAAGTTCCACGATGTCATCGAGGGTGTTACCTTCCGTGCTGAGACCGACGATACCACTGGTTTGACCGAGAAGATCGTCACCGAGTCGAAGGACAAGTCGAAGGTGCCTACCTGTGATGTCATTGGTGCTGATGGTGAGATTATCGGAACCTATAACTTCCCTGTGGGTGGTCACGTTGTCGTTGAGGATGGTCAGACCGTGAAGACGGGTGAGACCCTCGTCAAGATTCCACGTGCCGCAGCCAAGGGTGGTGATATCACTGGTGGTCTGCCACGTGTCACCGAACTCTTCGAGGCTCGTAACCCATCCAACCCTGCTGTCGTCTCCGAGATCGACGGTGAGGTCACCATGGGTAAGGTGAAGCGTGGTAACCGTGAGATCATCGTCACCTCTAAGACGGGCGAGCAGCGTAAGTACCTCGTATCCCTGTCGAAGCAGATCCTCGTACAGGAGCACGATGCCGTTCGCGCTGGTACGCCACTCTCTGACGGTGTCATCACTCCTGCCGACATCCTTGCCATCAAGGGTCCCACGGCTGTACAGGAGTACATCGTCAACGAGGTGCAGGACGTATACCGTCTGCAGGGTGTGAAGATCAACGACAAGCACTTTGAGATTATCGTTCGCCAGATGATGCGTAAGGTACAGATCAACGAGCCTGGTGACACCTCCTTCCTCGAGCAGGAGATTGTCGACAAACTCGACTTCGCAGAGGAGAACGACCGTATCTGGGGTAAGAAGGTTGTCATCGACGCTGGTGACTCCGAGAACCTGCAGAAGGGTCAGATCGTTACCGCTCGTAAGTTGCGTGACGAGAACTCCATGCTGAAGCGTCGTGACCTGAGAGTCGTTCAGGTGCGTGATGCCGTGCCTGCCACCTCTACCCAGATTCTGCAGGGTATCACCCGTGCGGCTCTCCAGACCAAGTCGTTCATGTCTGCCGCCTCCTTCCAGGAGACGACGAAGGTGCTCAACGAGGCTGCCATCCGTGGTAAGGTCGACACCCTTGAGGGCATGAAGGAGAATGTCATCTCTGGTCACCTGATTCCTGCTGGTACTGGTCTCCGTGAGTTCGAGAAGATCATCGTAGGCTCCAAGGAGGAGTACGAGCGCATGCAGGCTAACAAGAAGAACGTCCTCGATTTCGCTGAGGAGCCCGTTCTTGACGAGAAATAAATCAACAAACCCTGATAGAGGCGCCGCTGCAAAACTCTTGTGGCGGCGCTTTTTACTAATAACCGATAAACAAACCTATGAACAGACTGTTATCAACATTATGTATGGGCGCTTTGGCTGTAGCCGCCCTTGCCCAGCAACAGCCAACCATGACGGAGTGGCACAACCTGCAGGTGAACGAGGTCAACCGCTATGCCCTCCACACCGATTTCTTTAGTTATGAGTCTGAGTCGCTTGCCCTTGCAGGTGACAAGACAAAGTCAGCCAACTACCTGTCGCTTGACGGCACATGGCACTTCCTGTGGGTGGAGCATGCCGACCAGCGTCCTGTCGACTGCTTCGGCGTCGACTATGACGACCGCCGATGGGCTACCATGCCTGTACCAGGGCTATGGGAACTCAATGGCTATGGCGACCCGGAGTATGTGAACATCGGTTTCGCCTGGCGTGGACATTTCGAGAACAACCCGCCCGAGGTGCCTGTCAAGGACAACCATGTGGGAACTTACCGCCGCACCGTCAGCATCCCTGCCGATTGGAGCGGTAAGCAGGTGATAGCCCATTTCGGCTCTGTCACCTCTAATATGTACCTGTGGGTCAATGGCAGGTATGTGGGCTACACCGAGGACTCCAAGGTGGCTGCCGAGTTTGATATCACAGCCTATGTGCACAGTGGCGATAACCTCATCGCCTTCCAGACCTTCCGCTGGTGTGACGGTTCCTATCATGAGGACCAGGACTTCTGGCGCATGAGTGGTGTGGGACGCTCGTGCTATCTCTTTGCACGGGACAAGTCTACCCATCTTCAGGATATCCGCATCACTCCCGACCTCGTGAACAATTACGAGGACGGCACCCTTGCCGTGAGCCTCTCTGCGGTGGGTAATGCCAACGCGCAGTTGTCGTTGCTCGATGCCAGTGGAAAGGAAGTGGCGAGTGGCGTTGTTGACGCTTGGGAGGAGTCGCTGCCCAAGAAGGGTGGGGTGGTGCTTCAGGTGAAGAATCCCCGTAAGTGGACGGCAGAGACACCTTGTCTTTATACTTTGGTGGTGCGCTATGGCGACGAGACGATTAGCCAGCGTGTCGGTTTCCGTAAGGTGGAGATCAAGGACGCGCAGTTGCTGGTGAATGGCAAGGCTATCTATATCAAGGGTGCCAACCGCCACGAGATGGACCCCGACGGGGGCTATGTCGTCAGCCGTGAGCGGATGTTGCAGGACATCCAGTTGATGAAACGCTTCAATATCAATGCCGTGCGTACCTGTCACTATCCCGATGATCCCCTGTGGTACGACCTTTGCGATGAGTATGGCATCTATCTGGTGGCAGAGGCTAATCAGGAGAGCCATGGCTTCCTGTATGAGAAGGAACAGCGTGCCACACTCCCCATCTTCGGAAAACAGATTCTGGAGCGTAACCAGCATAACGTCAGTATGAATTTCAACCATCCGAGTATCATCGTCTGGAGTCTGGGTAATGAGACATCCGACAGTCAGAACTTTACCGCCGCCTATCAGTGGATCAAGCAGCAGGACAAGAGTCGACCTATTCAGTACGAGGCAGCCCATGGTGGCGACGATACCGACATCTTCTGTCCGATGTATATGTCGCAGTGGCATTGCGAGGAGTATTCGAAGGATGCCAGCAAGCAGAAACCGCTCATCCAGTGTGAGTACAGCCATGCGATGGGTAACAGTTGCGGTGGTTTCAAGGAGTATTGGGACCTCGTGCGCCAGTATCCGAAGTTCCAGGGCGGCTTCATCTGGGATTTCGTCGACCAGGCACTGCATGGCAAGGACGCTGAGGGTCGTGCTATCTATACCTATGGTGGTGACTATAACACCTACGACCCCTCAGACAATAACTTCAACTGCAACGGTCTGGTAAGCCCCGACCGCCAGCCCAATCCCGAACTCTATGAGGTGGGCTATCAGTATCAGAACATCTGGGTGACTCCTGTCGATATCCTCAACGGTCGTATCCGTGTCCGTAACGAGAACTTCTTCCGTACGCTCGATGATGTGTATATGGAGTGGATCTTGCTGTGCGATGGTATTGCCGTGAAGCGTGGAGCGGTGGACCGCCTCGACTGTCAGCCGCAAGGCACGACGGAGGTGACGTTGCCGTTGGGCGACCTCTCCGCCATGGGCGAGTACCTGCTGAATATCGACTTTAAGTTGCGACAGGCTGCCCCCTTGATGGAGGCAGGGCAGACTATTGCCTACGAGCAACTGGCAGTCTGTGTGCCAACAGCCAATAGCCAAGGGGCAATGGCAAATAGCCATCGGTCAACAGTCACCTTCGACAAGACGACAGGCTTTATCAACCAGTACGTCGTCGATGGCAAGTCGATGCTGGGAGAGGGTGGTACCCTTCGTCCCCAGTTCTGGCGTGCCGTTACGGACAATGATATGGGTGCCAACCTGCATAAGAACAACAAGGTGTGGCGTCAGCCCGTGCTGCATCTCAAGAGTCTGAAGAAAGGAAAGAAAGACAAGAGGACGGGTGCCTATACCATGACAGCCGTCTATGACATGCCAGAGGTGAAGGCGACATTGACACTCCATTATTTCATCGCTCCTAATGGCACCATCACCGTCACCGAGCAGATGCAGACGACAGCAGGCGAGAAACAGCCCGATATGTTGCGCTTCGGCATGGTGCTCCAGATGCCATACGATATGGACCATAGCCAGTATTACGGACGTGGACCTGTCGAGAACTATAACGACCGCCACCTGTCGCAACGGGTGGGAGTCTATCAGCAGACAGCCGATGAGCAGTTCTTCCCCTATGTCCGCCCGCAGGAGACAGGTACGAAGGGTGATATCCGTTGGTGGAAACAGACCGCATCGCAAGGTTACGGGCTGTGCGTAGAGGCAGACGCTCTCTTCTCCGCCTCCGCCTTGCATTATGCTGTGGAGGACTTGGACGAGCCTGGAGAGTGGAAGGCGCAGCGTCACTCCCCGCAGGTGCCTAAGTCCCGCTACACCAATCTGAGCATCGACATGATACATGCTGGTGTGGGTGGCATTGATAGTTGGAGCGAGTGGGGACAGGCGTTGCCTCCCTATCGTGTACCCTATCAGGACCGTACCTTCACCTTCCGACTTATTCCTATCGAGTAATAATGAAAAGAGGCGGTCCCGTAAGGTCGCCTCTTTTCATTCCCTCCCGATACAAGAAAACACCCCTTCTGTGGGGAATCCTAACGCCCAGATATCCATATTTTCTAAGTAAAATTTGGTGGAAAAGAAGAAATATCGTAACTTTGCAATTAGAAATACATATGTGTATGAAGCAGAAGAAACGTGAATTGATGATGCAAGAACTAGGCAAGTATAGTCTGGACATGTCTAAACTAATATTTGGCGGTGTGATTCTTGCTGGCATTATGAACCTTGGAGTTGAGGCTATATATCTCTTTGGGGTAGGCGGTACTTTGGTTGCCTTTTTTGCTGTTATTGGATTTGTTTTTTATTCAAAATCAAGATAGACTATGGATTTCATTTACTTCTTAATTGCGACAGGGGTAGTTGCTTTGATAGCATTCATAGGAATCATGTGGTACGACCGTAAACACCAATACGATTGGTAGTCACATAAGGAATCCCCTCACTTTAGTCCCCCGATGGAACATCATCAATCGGGGGACTTTGTGATTTCCTACCTCCCTACCTCCTTTAACTCCTCCTCTCCCTATATATAATAAGGTATAGAATTTTTATACCACAAAAGTTACAGGATTCGACAACTTTTCGTAACTTTGCAACCATGAAACGAAAGATTCTCTTTGACTATGATGCTGTTCTTGATGCCAAGTTTGGCAAGGAAGGCACACCTGAGCGGGCACATGCTGAAGAAGTAGCCTACTCTTTCTACTCTGGGCAAATTTTACAAGATGCCAGAAAGGAAGCAAAAATGACGCAAGCGGAATTGGCAGAACGTACACAGACTACTAAATCTTATATCTCGAAGTTGGAAAATGGGGTTATCGTTCCTAATGTTGGTATGTTTTATCGTCTCATTGCTGCTCTTGGTATGAGAGTAGAAGTCGTGAAGCCCGTCTATTGAACAATATCCAGAAATAGAAAGATAAAATCGAGCCCCATCTGCTTGCAGTTGGGACTTGTGTTTTTATGAGGGTGTCGCTCTTCTCCGCCTCTGCCTTGCATTATGCTGTGGAGGACTTGGACGAGCCTGGCGAGTGGAAGGCGCAGCGTCACTCCCCGCAGGTGCCTAAGTCCCGCTACACCAATCTGAGCATCGATATGATACATGCCGGTGTGGGTGGCATTGATAGTTGGAGTGAGTGGGGGCAGGCGTTACCTCCCTACCGTGTCCCCTATCAGGACCGCACCTTCACCTTCCGACTTATTCCTATCGAGTAATATTGGATATCCCCTCACTTCAGTCCCCCGATGGAACATCATCAATCATTTACACAAAGGAAAAAATCCATTAGATTTGCTTGTTGCATTGGGAAAAAGTTACTATCTTTGCATAGTAAACAAGAAAACTATAAGAATATGACTGCAATCATAGAAAGAACGCCAAGGAAGGTCACTGTCAGTATGAGTATACGTCGGTGGGATCGACTGATGGAGTTGGAAAAAGCCTATAAGTTGGCGAAGACGATCAAACGTAGCATGAAACAGGCAGAGTCTGCACCTGCAATGACTGTAAACGAAGCCATGGATTTCATAGATCAACTATGATACGTGAAGTTCGTTTTTCCGATGAGTTCAATCGTGCTTTTAAGCGGTTGAGAAAGCGTTACCGTTCATTACCTGCCGACTTGAAAAAATTGCTGGTCTCGTTGGTGTCAGAGCCAGAACAGGGAACTGAACTGTATAACGGAATGCGCAAGGTGAGACTATCCATAGAATCGAAAGGTCGTGGGAAGCGAGGTGGGGGACGTGTTATTATTCGTCTTACGGCAGATGCTACAAGTCTCACTTTTGTTTATATCTATGATAAAAGCGACATGGGCAATGTTTCTGATGAATTTCTAGATCAAATTATTCTTGAGGTGGGACGTGGTAATTATACGTCACTAACCACAAGAGCAACAGAAGCCTAGTTATTTCTATTAGGATTTTTCAGCCGAGATTCCAAGCAAGGAGTCTTGGCTTTTTTACCTCTCTAACTCCTCCCTCCTATATGCCCGATTGAACATCATCAATCGGGGGACTTTGTGATTAATTACTATTTTTTAATGAAATAAAGCCGTAGGTATAGTGCCTACGGCTTTGGTTAATGCATTGAGATGGATTGATAGTTCCTGTGTGCTCAAAGCAACTTGGAGTAACTTATTGTTTCCCAACGGTTCTTAATTGTCCTTTTTTCTCATATACCCATCCAGCTCGTGCGGCATCTGTGGCAGTATTGTAATGTATAAATTCTTTGTTCTTTGACGGGTAGTAATAGTCATATACTCCACGCAAATACTTGTGATAAACACATATTGTTGTTCCATCATCAAAAATATAGTAGTCATTATCCGTGTAATTGTCGTTGGAATCAATTAACCTACCATGACTACCCACTTCCTTCTTGAAATTTGGAATTGTGTTACTACTGGCTGCCTTATCTGCAGCAACTTGTTGTTCAAACGATTTCCTATCTGCTTCAATTTTGCGATTTAGTTCTACTGACAGGTTATTTATATTTTTCGTTGCATATTCGTAAAATCCACGGAACGGAGATTGAGGCGATGCACTAGCCATCAGAATTAGGGGGCGTGCTACCATATTCTTGTCTCTCTCAGCCCATTGCTCAACAATGCAATATCCCAATCCTGGCACACTCCTGATGTAAGTACTTCGTATATTGAAAGTCTTGAGTACTTCACAAGCAGCAAAATACCGACCTATTTCCTTAACTTTCTCCTGTATCATATCATTGTTATCTATGCGTTGCTTAAGGTTTAGGTTCTTGTCAGTTAGTTTTTCGAGCAATAACTTACCATTATACAGCCCCGTTGTATCCACCTTGACGGCAATTGCCCTTTTCTGTAATTCGTCATATAACGTTACTGCCTTACTGCAACTTAAAAGATAGTCATCAGAACCTGTTACCATTCTCTTGACGAGTTTGGGGTTTACATGCCAACCTGTACCAAAAACCTTTTCATGATCTATCTCTAATGTTGAAGGATATGAAACCATTTCCAGTCCTTTGCAAATTTCAAAGACACCTTGAGGAAGATACTCTACTTTATCGGGAATAAATATGCTTTGAAGTTTTTCGCAAAAGTAGAAGGCGTTTGGACCGATGGTTGTCAGTGCAGGTGATAATTTTACCTCCCTTAAAGATGTACAATCTTCGAAAGCCTTGCGCTTGATAACTTCAACAGAAGAACCAGACATGTCTATTGTTTCTAAATTGTAACACTTCATGAAAGCACCTTCGTTCAAAATCTTTACATTTTCTCCAAGAGTAACGTGTTTTATACCCGTATTATAAAACCAAGAAGGATTGAACTGATTGACACGATCGTTCTCTATAGAGACCACTTCACAGTTAATGGAAAGGTCGGTAAGTTTTTTGCATTTTTGTATAACACCGTTTGAAACTTCTTTCACATTTTTGCCAATTGACAGTTTTTGGAGATTTGGCAGCAGTGCTAACCAGTCGCCCGTGATGTTGCGGTCGCAATCCACAGAAGTGACTCCTGTGCAACCCTCAAAGGCATTCCACGAGATAGACTTGATGCCGTTAGGAACAGAAAGCGATCGTAACCCCGTGCAACCCAAGAATGCGTACTCGCCGATAGTATACCCACTGTTCGGAAGCAAAAGTTCTGCCAGCCCTGTACAGTAGGCGAAAGCGTATATATCAATGCTCTTCAACGTTGCAGGCAGTTCCAATGAAGTGATACCACGGCACTCACGAAAAACTCGGGCGCCTATGCCCGTCACGGCATATTGTCCGCTTTTGTCACTAATGGTCGAAGGAATGATTAGTTTGCCAGTTGGTGGTATCTTCTTGTCATAACCAATAACAATCGCCTCTTTGCTCTGTTTGTTCAATTCGTACACCAAATTACCTATTTTCGTTTTCCCCACACATAGTTGGGGTGTCATTATAAACCCTGCAACAAAAATGGCAGCAGCGATTCTCAGTAATTGTTTTGCATTAATATTTTTCATATACTTATTTGTTTTAGGTTTACTATATATTTCCTGTTGCTTGATAGCGTAATCATACAGTATTGCAAAAATACACAAAATCTTTCAATTTACAAGGAAAAGGGACGAAAAGTTTTGTTTTTCGTCTTATACAATTCTGAATAGTTACGAAGCCCCTACATCCTCCCTTCGAAGGCCGTACCTTCGACCCTCGAAGGCGGCACCTCCTGCCCTCGAAGGTACGGGCTTCGTGGCAAGGAGGCCGTACCTTCGTAAAATGGCGTAAAAAAAGTTTCTTCGAAAAACACCTAACCTCCTAACCCAGCATGGGAATGATTTTGAGAAAATTCAAATTATATTTGGTTGTCTGCCCACTTATGATTATCTTTGCACTCAATACGTATATATAATATAATAAGGTATGGACAATAACGAGAAGAACCAGCAGCAAGGACAACTGCAATTGGAACTGCCACAGGACGTGGCACAGGGTGAGTACGCTAACTTCGCCATCATATCACACTCCAGCAGCGATTTCGTGATCGACTTCGCCAGAGTGCTGCCTGGTGTGCCTAAGGCACCCGTCAGGAGCCGTGTGATACTGGCTCCAGAGCATGCCAAACGACTGTTGGGCGCCTTGCAGGAGAATATCATGCGCTATGAGCGGGAGTTCGGTCCTATCAAGATTCCCAATCAGGAGCCGCGCACCATTTCACCCTTCCAAGTGAACAAAGGAGAGGCGTAAGAAGGGTTAATAATCTTTAAAACGCTTATTTTATGTTAAAAATCATAAGATAAGTGTTTTTTCATGTCTTATTGATTAGGTGGATTCCCGAAAAGTTTGTACCTTTGCAGCCCAAAAGCGCCCAGCGTGTTGGGTGCGCTATGTCAAATAGAATATATACATATAATATAATAAATTAAAAAACAAACAATTATGCCTACAATTTCACAATTGGTAAGAAAAGGCAGAAAGGTGCTCGTTGACAAGAGCAAGTCACCTGCGCTGGACTCATGTCCCCAGCGTCGTGGTGTCTGTGTTCGTGTCTACACAACGACCCCGAAGAAGCCTAATTCGGCTATGCGTAAGGTAGCCCGTGTTCGTCTGACCAACCAAAAGGAGGTCAACAGTTACATTCCCGGAGAGGGTCACAACCTGCAGGAGCACTCTATCGTGCTGGTGCGTGGTGGTCGTGTGAAGGACCTTCCTGGTGTACGTTATCACATCGTTCGTGGTACTCTTGATACCGCCGGTGTAGCAAGCCGCACTCAGCGTCGCTCGAAGTACGGTGCTAAGCGTCCAAAGGCTAAGAAATAATAACCGGAGAGGGTTAGTAAGCCGAGAGGACAATACCTTTTGAAAAGTAAAAGAGTAAAAAGGTAAAAAAGTAAGAAAGTAAAAACTGTTTTGCTGGAGAAGTTTAAATAGAAGGTTGAGTAAATGCTCATGTGAGAGCGTTGAAGAACAAGAAAGAACAGCCCCAAGCAGACAACAAAACAAAGTTTAAGCAATGAGAAAAGCAAAGCCAAAGAAGCGTGTGATCCTGCCGGATCCAGTCTTCAACGACACCAAGGTGTCAAAGTTTGTGAACCATCTGATGTACGATGGTAAGAAGTCTATTTCTTATGAAATCTTCTACAACGCTCTTGAGTCTGTCAAGGCAAAGATGCAGAACGAGGAGAAGTCAGCCCTTGAGATCTGGAAGCAGGCTCTGGACAACATCACCCCACAGGTGGAGGTGAAGAGCCGCCGTATCGGTGGTGCTACCTTCCAGGTGCCTACCGAGATCCGTCCCGACCGTAAGGAGAGTATCTCCATGAAGAACATGAT
Source organism: Prevotella sp. (assembly GCA_017458005.1). Lineage (GTDB taxonomy): Bacteria > Bacteroidota > Bacteroidia > Bacteroidales > Bacteroidaceae > Prevotella. The sequence continues at coordinate 67,032 of JAFTGH010000001.1, forward strand.
CGCGTTTGCCCGCAAGCGCAGTGGTAAGTCTATGGCAGACAAACTGGCTGCCGAGATCATGGATGCGTTCAACAACCAGGGTGGTGCCTTCAAGCGTAAGGAGGATATGCACCGTATGGCTGAGGCTAACCGTGCATTCGCTCACTTCCGTTTCTAAAAGTAAAAAGGTAAAAAAGTAAAAAGGTAAAAAAGAAATGGCAAATCGCGATTTACATTTGACCCGTAACATCGGTATTATGGCGCACATCGACGCTGGTAAGACCACCACGTCAGAGCGTATCCTTTTCTATACGGGTAAGACGCATAAGATCGGTGAGGTGCACGACGGTGCTGCTACCATGGACTGGATGGCTCAGGAGCAGGAGCGCGGTATCACCATCACCAGTGCTGCCACCACTTGTAACTGGAAGTGGAATGGTAAGGAGTTCAAGATCAACTTGATTGACACTCCGGGACACGTTGACTTCACCGCTGAGGTGGAGCGTTCACTTCGTGTGCTCGACGGAGCCGTCGCCACTTACTCTGCCGCTGACGGCGTACAGCCTCAGTCTGAGACTGTCTGGCGCCAGGCCGACAAGTATAATGTTCCCCGTATCGGTTACGTGAACAAGATGGACCGCTCAGGTGCTGACTTCTTCGAGACAGTACAGCAGATGCGTGACATCCTGGGCGCTAACCCTGTTGTCATCCAGGTGCCTATCGGTGCCGAGGAGAACTTCAAGGGTGTCGTTGACCTCATCAAGATGAAGGCTATCCTGTGGCATGACGAGACCATGGGCGCTGAGTATGACGTGGAGGATATCCCCGCCGACCTGAAGGACGAGTGCGACGAGTGGCGTAACAAACTGCTCGAGGCTGCCGCTGAGTATGACGAGGCGCTGATGGAGAAATACTTCGACGATCCTAACTCTATCACAGAGGACGAGATCATCGCCGCTATCCGCAAGGGAACCATCTCTATGGCTTGCACCCCAATGATTTGCGGTTCTTCCTATAAGAACAAGGGCGTTCAGCCTCTGCTCGACTATGTATGCGCCTTCCTGCCCGCTCCCGTTGACGTGGAGATGGTGATGGGTACCAACCCCAACACCGAGGAAGAGGAGGGTCGTAAGCCCAGCGAGGCAGAGCCAACAGCCGCCCTCGCCTTCAAGATCGCCACAGACCCCTACATGGGACGTCTGGTGTTCTTCCGTGTCTACTCTGGTAGCGTGAAGGCAGGCTCTTACGTCTACAACCCACGCTCTGGCAAGAAGGAGCGTATCAGCCGTCTGTTCCAGATGAACTCCAACAAGGAGATTCCTATGGAGTCAATCGACGCTGGTGACATCGGCGCAGGTGTAGGTTTCAAGGATATCCGTACCGGTGACACCCTCTGCGACGAGGAGAAGCCCATCGTACTGGAGTCTATGACCTTCCCCGATACCGTGATCTCTATCGCTGTTGAGCCTAAGTCTCAGGCTGACGTGGCAAAACTGGACAACGGTCTTGCCAAACTCGCCGAGGAGGACCCAACCTTCACCGTACGTACCGACGAGCAGAGTGGTCAGACCATTATCTCAGGTATGGGTGAGTTGCACCTCGACATCATCATCGACCGTCTGAAGCGCGAGTTCAAGGTGGAGTGTAACCAGGGTAAGCCCCAGGTTAACTATAAGGAGGCTATCACCAAGACCGTCAACGGCTATCGTGAGGTATACAAGAAGCAGTCTGGTGGTCGCGGTAAGTTCGCTGACATCATCGTGAACGTCGGTCCTGTTGATGACGACTGGAACATCAAGGAGAACGGTGGTCTGCAGTTCGTCAACGAGGTGAAGGGCGGTAACATTCCTAAGGAGTTCATCCCCTCTATCCAGAAGGGCTTCGAGGCTGCCATGAAGAACGGTATCCTCGGTGGCTATCCCGTTGACTCGCTGAAGGTTGTCGTAGTGGACGGCTCATTCCACCCAGTTGACTCTGACCAGTTGTCGTTCGAGATCGCAGCACAGATGGCATACAAGGCAGTATGTGCCCAGGCTAAGCCCGTGCTGATGGAGCCTATCATGAAACTCGAGGTTGTTACTCCTGAGGAGAACATGGGTGACGTGATCGGTGACCTGAACAAGCGTCGTGGTCAGGTAGAGGGTATGGACGAGGCTCGCAGCGGTGCCCGTGTCGTTAAGGCAATGGTTCCCCTGTCAGAGATGTTCGGCTATGTGACCGCTCTGCGTACCATCACTTCTGGTCGTGCCACCAGTTCTATGGAGTACGATCACCACGCTCCTCTGTCAAGCGCGCTCGCCAAGGCTGTGCTCGAGGAGGTGAAGGGACGTGCCGACCTCGTATAAAGGTAAAAAGGTAAAAAGGTAAAAAAGTAAAAAGGGGAGTCGCTGAGCAAATGACTCTTTAGTGGCTCCCGCTTTTAAATAATTAATAATTAGTAATTAATAATTAAAAAAGACAATGAGTCAGAAAATCCGTATCAAACTGAAGTCTTACGACCACAAACTCGTCGATAAGTCAGCAGAGAAAATCGTGAAGGCAGTGAAGGCTACCGGTGCTATCATCAGCGGTCCTATCCCCCTTCCCACACACAAGCGTATCTACACCGTCAACCGCTCTACCTTCGTCAACAAGAAGGCTCGTGAGCAGTTCCAACTCTCAGACTACAAGCGTCTGATCGACATCTACAGTTCAACGGCTAAGACTGTTGACGCGCTGATGAAACTCGAACTCCCCAGCGGTGTTGAGGTAGAGATCAAGGTGTAGTTCTCTGTAAAGGAAAGATCAAAGTATAAAAAATCTTAAATAATGTTATGAGGCGCGCAACTGGTATTGCGCGTCTCATTTATTATGTGTACCTTTGCAGCCGCTAAAGTGCGTATTGCGCTGGCTCGATGGCTAACAATACCCTGTAAAAGAGCGATTTACCTTCAGTTTAGAAGAAGTGAGCGTTTCTTTTTAAGTGGGTTTGTGAGCGCGGGAAAGCGAGGTGACACTTAAAAAGAAAAGAATATATTCACATTATTATTTAAATTTTAAACTGAAATGCCAGGATTAATTGGAAGAAAAATCGGAATGACATCCGTTTTCAGTGCCGACGGTAAGAATGTACCGTGCACTGTTATCGAAGCCGGTCCTTGTGTTGTTACGCAGGTGAAGACCGTCGAGAAAGACGGTTATGCTGCCCTTCAGTTGGCTTATGGTGAGAAGAAAGAAAAGAACACCACCAAGGCTATGCAGGGAATTTTCAAGAAAGCAGGTACAACACCAAAGGCCCACTTGGCCGAGTTCAAGTTTGACGAGGAGCATAACCTCGGTGACACCATCACGGTGGAACTCTTCAACGACACGGAGTTTGTCGATGTTGTCGGCACCTCCAAGGGTAAGGGTTTCCAGGGTGTTATGAAGCGTCACGGTTTTGGCGGTGTAGGTCAGGCTACACACGGTCAGGACGACCGCGCCCGCAAACCGGGATCTATCGGTGCTTGTTCTTATCCCGCCAAAGTGTTCAAGGGAATGCGCATGGGTGGCCAGATGGGTGGCGACCGTGTGACAACACAGAACTTGCGTGTGTTAAAGGTAATACCAGAGCATAACCTCATCCTTGTGAAAGGCAGTTGCGCTGGTTGTAATGGTTCAACAGTTTTAATTCAGAAGTAAGGTATGGAAATTAACGTATTGGATATCAAAGGTCAGGAGACTGGAAGAAAGGTTACGTTGAACGAGTCTATCTTCGGAATTGAGCCCAATGACCATGTTATTTATCTTGACGTAAAGCGTTACCTCGCTGACCAGCGTCAGGGTACTGCTAAGGCAAAAGAGAGAAGCGAGCATGCAGGATCAACCCGCAAACTCGGTCGTCAGAAAGGTGGCGGCGGTGCTCGTCATGGTGATATCAACTCACCCCTGCTGCGTGGTGGTGGCCGCGTGTTCGGTCCACGTCCCCGTGACTATCGTTTCAAGTTGAACAAGAAGACGATTGTTCTCGCCCGCAAGTCAGCCCTCTCTTACAAGGCACAGGAGAATGCTATCATCGTTGTTGAGGACTTCAACTTTGAGGCTCCTAAGACGAAGGAGTTCATCAATGTCGTCAAGAACCTCAAGGTGGACGGCAAGAAGGTTCTCATGGTTTTGCCTGAGTCTAACAAGAATGTATATTTGTCGGCTCGTAACTTGCAGCGCTCAGAAGTTGCCCTTGCCGCATCACTCAGCACTTACAAGGTGTTGAACGCTGATGTCATGGTGATTACTGAGAACTCGCTGAAGACCATCGACAGTGTATTAAACAAATAAAGAAGAGGAGACATAAGATATGGCATTTATTATCAAGCCTCTGATTTCAGAGAAAATGAACAATATTACTGAGAAGACATCTGTCGACAGGACTTTCAAGGCAAAGACCGGTGCCCATAAGGGTGAGCAGGTGACCAAGAAGGCTCATGCCCAGTACGGTTTCATCGTTAAGCCCGAGGCCAACAAACTGGAGATCAAGGCAGAGGTCGAGGCTCAGTATAATGTGACAGTAGAGAGTGTGAACACGCTTCGTTACTCTGGCAAGCGCTCATCGCGCTACACCAAGGCTGGTCTCGTGAGAGGTCAGAAGAACGCGTTCAAGAAGGCAATCGTTACTCTTAAGGAGGGCGACACAATTGATTTTTACAGCAATATTTAATAAGAAATGGCAGTACGTAAATTAAAACCCGTAACTCCGGGTCAAAGACACAAGATTATTGGCACGTTCGAGGATATTACTGCATCCGTGCCAGAGAAGTCTCTCGTTTACGGTAAGCGTTCTACCGGTGGTCGAAACA
>JAFTGH010000008.1 GCA_017458005.1 Prevotella sp.
CCTCGTGCTCCGCCTCGACTGGGGTGTCGGGCTCCATATGCCTTACGAGACAGGCAAGAGCGGCTATTTCAATACCGATGGCTTCAAGCGGAACCAATCCCTCCATTTCGCCATCGGCTATCCGTTCTGATTCATTTCGTATAATGAGACGGGGATTTCATACAATTTCCTTGGCTTTTTCCCCCTACTTAATCATCCTTATGAAATCATCCGCTATGATATCATGCATCAGGGCAAAGGCAAACCACTTCTTTCCCAAGTCCTTGATGGAGGCACCAATATGATACACTTCTTCATCAATCAGCAGGAAGCGGTCGTGTGCCTTGTTGAAACATCTCACCTCTATTGGAGCATATTGCTCGTTATGCCGTTTGATATCCAATTGGAACTGGTCGGTAATAGATTTGGTGTATATCGTTGCTGATACTCCCTCTTTCCGTTTGTCCAACAACGACAACACCGTGTCATCCACATAATTGTCTATCAGGACAATACGCCTATCAGCCTTTCTGATTAAGTCTGAAGCGAAACGGTATGCGTCAAATACCTGTCCGTCATAGAAAATTCCCTCTACAGGTGGAAGCGAAGTACGGACAAAGAAATCAATCTTCTCCTCCGTTCTCGTAACTCGTTTTTCTAAACGCTCAATACGATTATTGACTGCGTAACCACGTAGCAGATATTCTTTTAGCACTTTATTTGCCCATTTTCTGAATTTTATGCCCCTATCAGATTTCACCCTATAACCAACAGAAATGATCATATCAAGATTATAAAATTCCACTTGATATGTTTTACCATCCGTTGCAGTTGTCGCAAATTTTGCGCCAACTGGTTCGTCTTTTAACTCTTCTTTTAGCGCATTAGTAACATGTTTACCAATCGTCTTTGTGTCTCTGCCATAAAGCAAAGCCATTTGCTGCCTATTAAGCCAAATGGTCTCATTTTCAATCCTCACTTCCAACCTGATGGTCTCATCAGGTTGGTACAATACGATTTCACCAGTTTGTTTTTCTTCCTGTGCCATAAATGATAGTCGAATAGTTGATGTTCCTATTCTCGTCTGCGAAGGTACAACAAAATTTCCTTATGGCAAAGACTTTTACATCATTTAAGATAAATCCTATTCCTCCCCCTCATCAGGGAGGGCAGAAGGGGCTTTCCTTCATTTCTCAAAGTACGAAGTATATAACACCTCCAAATATTTTTCCCTTTTTCTTTCTTTGTTTCAGAAATAATTTCTATCTTTGTAAGCATTATTGGAAAACTATAGTAAGATAGAAACAAACTAAAATATAATTATTAAGAAACAGACACTAATAGCGATTTAAAAGGGAGAAAGTAAGGCTCAGCCGAACACTCCCCAAGGGAACATAAACGTAGTTAATAACCAAAAGACTGGCGCAGCGTTCCCGTTCGTACTTTATGGATAAATGAGCTTTTGCTCTTGCTCTCACCCAAAGAATACCGCCAATATTCTAAGAGACAATCACCCAAAGGACACAAGTCCAGCGGCTGTCAACATGAGATCAAGTAGGCTGAGGTTCACGCTACGGCGTGAATCATTCATCGCTTGCTTTGTTGACAGGTCGCTTGGCGGTAACCTTTTGGGTAGCAAGTACAGAATGGTTACACGCCTTTCTTGTAATTTTTATAAGAAATGTTTGAATCTCTTCCTTGGAGAACAATTACACATTATGGGCTTCACTTTATAGCCCCAATCCTTTTAGCGTTCATTTTCTTCAGAAAAGAACGTCGTCTTAAAGCATATTTGATCATGTTAGCAACAATGGTGGTTGATGCCGACCATCTATTGGCTGATCCGATTTTTGATCCTAACAGAATGAGTATCGGTTTTCATCCTCTCCACTCTTACATCGCTATTACCATTTATATCATTATGTGTTTCCTTCCATACGAGAAACTACATCTACCATGGTGGCTACGTGCCGTAGGTATTGGTTTAGTATTCCATATGATTACCGACTGGCAAGATTATGTACTATGGCTATAATATCTTATTAAATATACATATTTTTAAAAACAACAAATTATGAAACAAGTAAAATTTTTAATGATTGGTCTGATGCTCGCAATGAGTAGTGCGGCAAGTGCTCAGACTGTAAGGGGGCTTGTAAGGGCTCTAGAGAAAGTGTTGGATGCATATTGCATTGAGTATTATAACACAGACTTCAGTGGTCGTTCTTATGTTGCAGGAAGCCTGTCCGTTTACATCCCATCGGATCCCGAGGATTTAATTAATCCGCTAACAGGAGCACTCGATTTGGAAGGAACTCACTCATATAGAGGGCAATTCCGTAATACACATTCAGGTGTTAAGTGGAAGGCTTCCATTAAAGAACTTGGAGGAAAAAAGTATCAGATCAAATTTGACAAGTGGTATGAGCCAGACTTCTTTAATTCAGGTCATTGGGAGAATGGTGCTACGAGAGAATACGAGTATAAAGAATAAGTCCTAATTCAACAGGAGACAGGTATGACTTTCCAAGTAACCTGCCTCCTGTATTATAAATACCTGGGAAATGTTATATCTCTCAAAATAGATGAAGAATGAAAAGGAAAGTATTTCTTTTGTTATTTGTAATGTTGACCTTATGTTGTATTTGTCCTACGAATGCGCATACTAAAGTCGGATTAGCGCTAAGTGGTGGTGGAGCCAAAGGTGCTGCAACTATAGGCGCATTGAGGGTCATAGAAAAATCAGGTATTAAAATCGACTATATAGCAGGAACTAGTATAGGTGCAGTCATAGGTGGGCTTTATGCTTCAGGATTCACACTTGATGAAATAGAAAGGTTTCTCTTTACACAAGGCAAATTAGATGTCCTTGACATCAATTATATTGAGAGCGAATTACGAAGACAGTTAAGGAATCGTAGATGTGAAAATATACAGGATACACATATTCCTTTCCGATGCGTTGCGGTTGATGGTGATAATATGAAAGAGTATGTGCTGTCAGAGGGAAAACTTTGGATGGCAATTCTTGCTTCTATGTCTGTGCCTGTCATATATCCATTTGTTTCTTGGAAAAATTTGGCGCTCTATGATGGTGGTCTTCTGAACAACTTGCCTGTTGATGTCGTAAAGGATATGGGGGCTGATATTGTTATCGCTATTGATCTACAGCAAAATGAAGACGACGGACTGGAAATCCCAAGTTTAGGATTTGGCGGAATCTTCGATACTCTTGCTGATTGGTCGTCGACTCACCCTGAGAAGAAAAAATATAGGCTCAACGTAAAAGCCGCAGATATTCATATTCATCCCAGACTTCCTGGGTTCAAGGCTTCTAGTTTCGGACGGCAAAACTGTGAAACGATGAAGAAGATAGGAGAAGAGGAGGCAGAAAAACATTGGTCTGAATTACAAAATATAAAAAGCATTCAACATTAATATGAGTAAAAAGAGAAAATGCGGATTTTTTGTATTACTAATATCCCCTTTCCTATTTGTGTTAGTAGAATATCTTTGGGGTGTTATTGATAGGAATCTTTTTGTTTTTCTTTTTGTTCTCTATTTGTTATCAGTCCCTTTACTTCTGTTATTCATAAAAGGAAACAAGAAATAACTTATTATAGTTAATTTATTTTCGAAAATTGATTATCTTTGTATCGGTTTATATTAGTGAATCATGGAAAAGTGGAAATGAGTTAAAGATAGTAAATCGAATGGACAACAAAGAGAAACAGGAAAGTCTGTCAAAGATGATGGACGAAATGGAGAGGGAGAACGAAGAGAAGTTCTTCAAAGAGGGTGACCAGCAGGCTGGTCAGCGGCTGGCTGATTTGGCGTATTTCAGAAAGCAGATGAACCAAAGTTGCCAGCATGTGTGGGAGTCCGACGGAACAGGTCACTACTATTGCGCCAAGTGCGGTGCCGACGGTGGCAGTGCATGGGATTGTTAATCAACAAAAACGACTAAGCGATATGAGATACTTGAACGAGGATGACATCCGACTGATGAAGTCGAGAGTTGAGGCGAAGGGTGAGGACATCAGTAGTGAGGAACTGTTTCGTGGTTTGGAGGACTGCTACATTTGGAAGGAGGAATGGACTCGCGAGACGGGACACATGTGGACCTACTATACACTGTTGAAACGCACTCCTGGTCAGGACGAGTACGACTTTGCCGACACATGGGACTTTTCGCCCGTCAGACTTGCTAACTTTTCGACAGAGTCGATTGTAAAGATGTTGAATGCCTATTGAATGAAAGGGGCTATCTGCAAATTTTCGTGAGGAGCCTACTAATTTTTGTGAGGAGGCTGCTCACGGAAGAAGCCCCTACATCCTCCCTTCGGAGCCCGTACCTTCGACCCTCGAAGGTGGCACTTCCTGCCCCCGAAGGTACGGGCTTCGTGGCAAGGAGGCCGTACCATCGTAAATTGACGCATAAAAAAGGATTTTGAAAAATCTACTCCCATACTCCCTTTTCCTTCTAAAATGCCGATGTACAGGGCGTTTCAGGACGGGAGTAGAAGAATCTACTACTCCCGTCCTTCTCCCGTTTTCGGATGAACTATGAAAAAGGGAGTAGTGAGGATGTGCCTATTTTGACACACCCTCTTTGGTTGTTAATAATTTGTTATTGTTGTTTGAATTTTAAAGTGGTGACGGGGATGTACTTCCCTCCTATATCATTTTGGAAATTACGAGTTTCATGTTCTTTACATAGTTTTAGCCTATTATCAGAATAGCAGTAATAGTGTGCAATATTATCAACAGTTATTTCAATCTTTTGTTTTATAACACCTTGCTGCTTATAGATTAAATTAAGTTCCTCCTCATTCGGCAGTCGCCAACCAGAGATTCCGTTGATAGTGAGGGTGCTTAGTTGATCGTTGATCTCTTGGAGTACTTGTTCTTCTGTTTTGTTTGTTGGATTGATTTCGAAGTCGTTTTTATAAAGGAGAAGAACCTCATTGTACCCTTCTTCGGTGTTAGGAGTCGTTTTCAGTACATAGCATTCTTTGTAGATGTTTCCCACGGAAGGTATTGGCTCGTTGATGAGTGTGTCGTCATCGTTTCCATTAGGATCATCGGTTGTGCTCTCGTCTCCGAAGTTAAAGACGATCTCCTCGCTACCCGACCATGTCGTGCCGTTGATGCTACCTGTGATGTTGATGCTATTATCATATTGGTAGGTGGCGTTGATGCTGATCTGGTGGTTTTTGCGAATATCCTCTGTCAAGGAGTAGGAATAGTTCTTGTGGGTCCCGTCATCCTTCGTCAGACTGATGGTGATGCTCGCGTCTTCTGCGTCAGCGTCAAAGAGCATCATGACGGGAGAGGGGAGTGTCCATCGTCCTTCCCCGCTATCGGTGAGTGGGTAACTATGTGTCCAGATAGTCCCGTAATCTCCATTGATCTTGATACTCTTATAAATAGGAGACAAGAGGATGTGGACTTCTGTGATGTCGTCAGGGATGTTGTTGACGACGGCACTGGTCAGTTCGATGACCTGCCTCTCCATGTTGAGGGTCAGTTCATAGTCATCTTTCTCCTCGAGTGTGATGACCTCATGAGCGGTCATCAGGTCGGCATGCTCCTTCCCGTCCTTCAGCGTCATCTCAGACTCTGCATCAAGATTCTCTCCAGAGGGATAGTCATAGCGTACTTCATCTGCGCCTCCGACAGCATAGATGTCATACGAGCCAAGAGGGATGCTGAAGGTGAGGGGAGTGTCTTTGTCGGGGACGGTCACATCCTTGACAAAAGAATGGTCTTCAGCATTAAACACATAGAGCGCCACAGGAAAACTGATGGTTTCCTCGGCGGTTACAGAACGAGTAATGACACTCACTGAACTATCAGTGGCGACGATGTTGTCACTGACGAGTTCCTTCTCGCAGGCTCCTAGAGTCCACGAGGTCATGCAAATCAATGCAAGTTTGGTTTTTGTTCTCATATTTTATTCTATTTTAGAATAGTTGATTCCGAATAGTTGACTTCGAAATCAGTTGCAAAGATACGAAGAAAACGTCAAACTTCCAAGAAAATCTTGAATATCTTCACTTGATTTATGTTAATTAATTGATAATCAATGTTATATTTTGTGGTAATATTTGGTGGCTTCCATAAAAAGCCGTACCTTTGTGCGCGATAACAATAGTGTGGCGATTGAATGTCTCGTGGTGAGACGGTCATACTTAAATAGGTATTTTATGATAAAGGTTGTTAGAAAAGTATTAGTAACAGTAGCCATTTTGATGGCTTGTTCCGTCGAGGCTTCGGCTGGGACAAATGGAAAAGAGAACTCTTTTGACTGGAACCCTGTTATCAATGCGATTATTCAAGTTGAGAGTGGGGGTAATCCTAAGGCTGTTAGCGGTCCATCATGTGGTGCTATGCAGATCACTCCTATTTGTGTGAAGCAGTGCAACATTATTTTGGAAAAGAGAAAGAGTAAGAAGCGTTACACCTTGAACGACCGTTTCGACGTGCAGAAGTCGAAGGAGATGTTTCTCCTCTTGCAGTCGTTTTATAATCGCGCTAACGACGTTGAGCATGCCATCCGCTCATGGAACGGTGGACAGAATTACTCAAGACGTGCCACACAGCGCTATTACGAGAAGGTGATGCGACACATGAAGTAAGAACATTCTAAAACAAAAAAAAGAGAGACGCAGTCCAATATCGGGTTGCGTCTCTTTTTCTTTTTAGTCGGGACGGGGCAACAAAAAGCAGTTCTTCCGAACTGCTGTTGTTGCGGAGGCAGGACTCGAACATGCGACCTCCAGGTTATGAGCCTGGCGAGCTACCAACTGCTCCACTCCGCGATCATTTCTCTTAAGCGGGTGCAAAGGTACGACTAAATTCCGAAAAGACCAAATATATTTGAAACTTTTTTGAAATTTGGCTGTTGTTTGCACGTTTTTCTCGATTTTATTTGGCTGTTTCGAAAGTATTTTCTAATTTTGCACATCGTAATTGCATTGTGCAATGTGAAAAATTGAGAGGATAAAAAGATATGTCAATATCGAAGACGAGACAGAAGTTGGTTGACGTGGCACGCCAGTTGTTTGCCAAGAACGGAATGGAGAATACGACGATGAATGACATCGCCTTGGCTTCAGGCAAGGGTCGTCGTACGCTTTATACCTATTTTAAATCCAAGGAGGATATCTATTATGCCGTGATAGAGGGTGAGTTGGAGCGTTTGTCCGACAAACTCGACGAGGTTGCGGCTCGTAAGATTCGTCCTCAGGAGAAAGTGATTGAACTCATCTACACCCATTTGAACATGATTCGTGAGACGGTGGTTCGCAATGGAAACTTGCGTGCTGAGTTTTTCCGTAACATCTGGATGGTAGAGAAGGTTCGCAAGAACTTCGACGATGCGGAGATCGAGTTGTTCAGCAAGGTTTTCCGTGAGGGAAAGGAGGATGGCGAGTTCGATATTGATAATGTCGATTTAGTGGCGGGAATCACCCATTATTGTATCAAGGGACTGGAGGTGCCGTATATCTACGGACGTATCGCCCACGGACTCTCAGAGGAGGCAACGAAGCCGCAGGTTGCCAAATTCGTGTATGGTGCATTAGGAAATATTAAGAAATAGTATTCACAGATAAATAATAAAAACTATGGGATTATTGGAAGGTAAGACAGCACTCATCACAGGTGCTGCACGCGGTATCGGAAAGGCTATCGCGTTGAAGTTTGCGGAAGAAGGTGCAAACATCGCATTCACCGACTTGGAAGTGAATGAAGAAACAGAGAAGGAAATCGCCGCAAAAGGCGTAAAGGCAAAGAGTTACGCATCTAATGCCGCTGACTTCGCTCAGACGGAGGAAGTCGTTAAGGCTGTTAAAGAGGAGTTTGGCAGCATTGACATTCTGGTGAACAATGCAGGTATCACGAAAGACGGTTTGATGCTTCGTATGACAGAGCAGCAGTGGGATGCCGTGATTGCCGTTAATCTGAAGTCGGCATTCAATTTCATCCATGCCTGTGTTCCTGTTATGATGCGTCAGCGTGGTGGTAGCATCATCAATATGGCATCTGTTGTAGGTGTTCACGGTAATGCCGGTCAGGCAAACTATGCCGCCTCAAAGGCTGGTCTGATAGCCCTTGCCAAGAGTATTGGTCAGGAGATGGGCCCCAAGGGTATTCGTGCTAATGCCATCGCCCCAGGTTTCATTGATACCGCTATGACCCAGGCTCTGCCTGATGACATCCGCAAGGAGTGGATCAATAAGATTCCTCTGCGTCGTGGTGGTCAGGTTGAGGATATCGCCAACGTCGCTACCTTCCTCGCCTCTGACATGTCAAGTTATGTCAGTGGTCAGGTCATCCAGGTAGATGGTGGTATGAATATGTAATAAGCGCAAAAGGAGATGCAGAAGAGAGTCTGGGCGGCACGTCTGTTGCTATCGGTATTCCTGCCGATACTGGTATTCTCGTCCCTGCATATTCATCAAAATGCCTTCGGTGTGGAAGGTGATTGTTACGAGTGTGCCAATCACTTACCACACGGAGGGCATATCTCATTACAAACAGCAAGTTTCCACGACTGTGTGCTTTGCCAGTTTGTCTCCCTGTCGTATGTGGCAGCGGTGGCTATCGCACTGGCCATGACAGTAAGAGCGCAGTCAGTCGTTATTATCAATCCATCAGCGCAGTGTCTGTCGACTGCCTGTCGTGTAAAGTCCCTAAGAGCCCCTCCTGTTATCTGATTCGCTATACATTATTATTATTATATAACGCTAATTAGATAACACAAAAATGAAGACAACATATATTCTATTGCTGTCATGGGTATGCCTATGTGCTCCTGTGGCGGCACAAACTGAGACGGATAGTATCGAGAGTTTCAGTTATCACATGCAACATCTGCAAGAGGTCACAGTGACAGGACTGACGGGTACCACGCGTGCCAATCATTCACCTGCCCCTATATCGGTCGTGGCACCACGAGTATTACAGGAAACCTCCTCCACCAATATCATTGATGCCATTGCCCGTCAGCCAGGCGTGTCGCAGATCACGACGGGAAGTGGTATCTCCAAACCCGTCATACGTGGCTTGGGCTATAATCGTATCGTCACCGTCAATGACGGCATCCGTCAGGAAGGTCAGCAATGGGGTGACGAGCATGGTGTGGAGGTGGATGCGCAGGCTGTTCATTCCGTTGAGATATTAAAAGGACCCGCCTCTCTGATGTACGGCTCCGATGCCATGGCTGGTGTGCTGGTACTGCATGAGCAGCCAGTGTTGCCACTTGGTCAGATGGCGGCGACCGTTGGAGGCGAGTACCAGACCAACAACCATTTATGGGACTATACCATCGATTTCGCTGGTAATCGCGGTGGTATCGTATGGAACTGGCGATGGAGTCAGAAAGATGCGGGAGAATACAAGAACAAGCGGGACGGCAAGGTGTGGGGCTCCCAATTCCGTGAGCAGGCACTGACAGGTATGTTAGGCTTGAATCGCAGTTGGGGCTATTCCCATCTGAAGTTCTCCGCCTATCATATAAAGCCGGGACTGATAGAAGGTGAGCGTGAGGAGGAGACAGGCAGTCTCTTGCCCTCCGAGGCTTTTCAGAAGATTTACCATTATAAGGCTGTGCTCGACAATTCCTTCATCATCGGTGACGGCTCTTTGAAGGCTGTGGTGGGCTATCAGCAGAACCGTCGTAAGGAATACGAGGAGGCTGATGAGTTAGGACTGGATTTCCGTCTGCATACCGTCAATTACGATGTGCATTATACCCAGACTAACGACCATTGGCAATGGGCTGCCGGGCTGTCGGGCATGTGGCAGCATTCCCAGAACTTAGGCGAGGAGTTTCTAATCCCTTCCTATCGCCTGTTTGACATTGGTGCTTTTGCCTCTGTCACCCGCAACTTTGAGAAATGGACCCTGAGTGGTGGCTTGCGCTATGATTTACGTCATCTGCATAGTTATGCCTTGGAAGATGATGGTGAGGAGCGCTTCACCGATTTTAGTCGTAATTACCGTGGGCTAACAGGTAGTGTGGGGGGTATCTATCGTATCACTCCCCAGTGGAATGCCCGTCTGAACCTCTCGCACGGTTTCCGTGCCCCCAACCTGAGCGAGTTAGGGTCAAATGGGGAGCATGAGGGGACTTACCGTTATGAGATAGGCAATCAGACGCTGTCGCCAGAACATAGTTGGCAGTTTGACTTAGGAGTCGATTATTCGTCGAGCGTCCTCTCCATGCAAATGTCGTTCTTTGCCAATCATATCAGCAACTACATCTTCTTGCAGCGACTGGATGAGCATGCTGACGATTATCAGTATATGGCGGGTGACGCTCGTTTGTGGGGTGGGGAACTCTTTGTCGACCTTCACCCTGTAGAGCCTCTGCATTTTGAGAACACCTTCTCGTATGTGAATGCCGTGCAGTTGCACCAGTCAGAGGACAGCCGCTACCTGCCTTTCACGCCGGCACCCCGTTGGACCAGTGACTTACGCTATGATATCATTCGTGATGGACGGGTGCTGAGCAATACCTATGTGAGCCTGGGCTTGGAATGCTATCTGCGTCAGAGCCATGTGCGTACGGCAAACGGCACTGAGACGGAGACACCATCCTACATGTTGGTCAATCTCTCTGCGGGTACGGATGTCAGATGGCATGGCAGAAAGGTGGCTTCCGTCTTCCTGAATGCCGCCAACCTCTTTGACCGTGCCTATCAGTCGCATCTCAGTCGACTGAAGTACGCGGAGAGTCCTGGTATCTGTAATATGGGACGCAATATAGGTATCAAAGTCCTGATACCGATCGTGCTGTAGGCTATTTCCTTTTGAACACAAGCGTTTTAGGGAGTTTCTGCCATTTACCGTTCTTAGGTATCTTGACAGTGCTCCCTTCTTCTTGCTTGAAAATATATATTGAGTCGTTCTTACGGGTGAGCGACGCCTCAAGGTCCTCGCTGCCGAAGTCGTTGATCATCGTCATTCTCGCCTTCTTGTCGCTCTCCATCTCAGCCTCCACCATCACCCAACAGAACGAGTGGCTTTTCTTGCCCAGATAGCCAGGCAGTTCTCCGTAGAGTTCCTGTCCCGCTATCTTGATGTTCTTGTCGTAGAAGTTAATGCGTAGGAAAACCTCGTACTCGTCGTTGTATAGGTACGCCTCAAAAGGCTTGCCGTCCTTTTGTGCATGGGTGGCGAGCGTCATCAGGGCTATAAGTGTCAACAAACCAAATCTTTTCATCATGGGGCAAAGATACTAAATCTATATCAATTAATTGTGGAAAAGTCTAAAAATATATTGTTTTTCCTTCTACATTTTTAAAATTTTTAAGTAACTTTGCACCCGTTATACTAGTATAAGATGGGAAAAGAAATTTTAAAGCCTGACTATATCTTTGAGTCGAGTTGGGAAGTTTGTAATAAGGTAGGCGGTATTTATACCGTTCTCTCTACTCGCGCAAAGACATTACAGGATGTGATGAAGGATCAGATTATCTTTATCGGTCCAGATTTTTGGCAAAAGGAGGAGAGTCCATACTTCCGTGAGGACAAGGCGCTCTTTGCCGAGTGGCAATGGGAGGCTAAGGAGCACGGTCTGACCGTAAGGGTTGGTCGTTGGACTGTTCCTGGGGAACCAATCGCTGTCTTAGTTGATTTCCACCCGTTCTTTGAGAAGAAGGACGAGATCTACGGTTGGCTGTGGGAGCATTATCAAGTCGACTCGTTGCATGCCTATGGCGATTACGATGAGGCTTCTATGTTCTCCTATGCGGCAGGTCTGGTGGTGGAGAGTTTCTACAATCACTATCTACTGAAAACAAAGAAACGTGTTGTCTATCATGCCAATGAGTGGATGTGTGGTCTGGGCGCCTTATATATTAATAATGTGTTGCCCCAGATTGGTACTATCTTCACGACACATGCCACCAGTATTGGTCGCTCGATAGCAGGAAACCAGAAGCCCCTCTACGATTATCTCTTCGCTTATCATGGCGATCAGATGGCAGAGGAGTTGAACATGCAGAGCAAGCACTCTATCGAGAAACAGACCGCGCTGCATGTAGACTGCTTCACGACAGTTAGTGACATTACCGCAAACGAGTGTCAGGAGTTGCTTGACAAGCCTGTCGACGTGGTGCTGCCCAATGGCTTCGACAATAGTTTCGTGCCAAAGGCTGCCACTTTCACCAAGAAGCGCAAGGCGGCACGTAAGCGTCTGTTGGAGGTTGCCAACGCCTTGTTGGGTGAGAACCTTGACGACGACACGTTGATAGTCTCTACCTCAGGACGGTATGAGTTTCGCAACAAGGGTATCGATGTCTTTGTGGAGGCAATGAACCGCCTGTTGCGTGACAAGGAACTGAAGAAGAAGGTGCTTGCCTTCATCGAGGTGCCCGGTTGGGTAGGAGAGCCCCGCAAGGACTTGCAGGAGAGACTGGAAAGTGGAAAGTCATACGATACGCCTTTGGAGGTGCCTCAGATTACGCACTGGCTGCATAACATGAGCCATGACAACGTGCTGGGCATGATGAAATATTACGACATGCACAACCGTAAGGAAGACCATGTGAAGGTGATTTTCCTGCCTTGCTATCTTGACAGCAAGGACGGTATCATGGATATGACCTACTACGATGTCGTATTAGGTAACGACCTCTGTATCTATCCCTCCTATTATGAGCCATGGGGTTACACTCCGTTGGAGGCTGTCGCCTTCAAAGTGCCTTGCATCACCACCGACCTCGCTGGTTTTGGTCTCTGGGCAAACAAGGAGTTCGGACGCTATGGGGAGATAGAGGATGGTGTGAAGGTCATCCACCGTACTGACTATAACTATTCCGAGGTTGCTGACGCTATCAAGGATACTGTCGCCAAGTTCTCTGGTATGACCAAGAAACAGGTCGACGAGTGTCGCAAGCATGCCGACGACCTCTCGAAGAAAGCGTTATGGAGTGAGTTTATCAAATATTATTACAAGGCTTACGACATCGCCCTTCGTAAAGCGGAGGAACGCACAATTAATAATAAGGTAAAGAAATAAAATAGTATTCAAATACAATTTGAGAGATTATGAAAATTAAAGCCGATTATGCAAATGCTCCACAGTGGAAGGAACTGACCGTGAAGTCAAGTCTTCCCGAGCAACTGAAGTGTTTGGACGAGATTGCCCACAACATGTGGTGGGTATGGAACTACGAGGCACGTGACCTGTTCCGTGACCTCGACCCTGAGCTTTATCATGAGGTGAAACACAATCCAGTGATGTTGCTGGAGCGTCTGAGTTTCGCCCGTAAGGAAGAGATTGTAAAGGATAAGGCGCTGATGAAGCGCATCAAGACGGTCTATGACCTGTTCCGCAAGTACATGGACGTGAAGCCCGATGCCAAGCGTCCTTCTGTTGCCTACTTCTGTATGGAGTACGGTATCCACTCCGCCCTGAAGATCTACTCTGGTGGTCTGGGTATGCTTGCTGGTGACTATGTGAAGGAGGCTTCTGACTCTAACGTGGATATGTGTGCCGTAGGTTTCCTGTATCGTTTCGGCTATTTCACACAGAGCCTGTCAATGGACGGTCAGCAGATTGCCAACTACGAGAGCCAGAACTTCGGTTCACTGCCTATCGAGCGTCAACTCGACAAGGACGGTAATCCGCTGGTAATCGACGTACCTTACACCAACTATCAGGTACATGCCTATGTTTGGCGTGTGAATGTTGGTCGTGTGAAACTGTATCTGCTGGATACTGATAACGAAATGAACTCTGAGTTCGACAAGCCTATCACCCACTCACTCTATGGTGGTGACTGGGAGAATCGTCTGAAGCAGGAGATCCTGCTGGGTATCGGTGGTATGCTGCTGTTGAAGAAACTGGGCATCAAGAAGGATGTCTACCATTGTAACGAGGGTCACGCCGCACTCTGCAACCTGCAGCGTCTGTGTGACTATATCGAGGGTGGTCTCACCTTCAACCAGGCACTGGAACTTGTCCGTGCCTCTTCTCTCTATACCGTACATACTCCTGTTCCTGCTGGTCACGACTACTTTGACGAGGGTCTGTTTGGTAAGTATATGGGTGGCTATCCCGCTAAGTTGGGTATCTCATGGGATGAGTTCATCGGCATGGGACGTATCAACCCCGACGACAAGACGGAGAAGTTCTGTATGTCAACCTTCGCTTGTAACACCTGCCAGGAGGTGAATGGCGTTTCTAAGTTGCACGGTTGGGTCAGCCAGCAGATGTTCGCTCCTATCTGGAATGGCTATTATCCAGAGGAGAACCACGTGGGCTATGTTACCAATGGTGTCCACTTCCCCACATGGGCTGCTACTGAGTGGCGTCGTGTCTATGCCAAGTACTTCGATGAGAGTCACATGAGCGACCAGTCCAACGAGGAGATCTGGCATGGTATCTATAACTGTCCTGACGAGGAGGTATGGGCAACCCGTATGGCGTTGAAGCAGAAACTCTTCGATTACATCAAGGAGCAGTTCCGTGAGTCATGGCTGAAGAACCAGGGTGATCCCTCTCGTGTGGTATCTCTGCTGGAGAAGATGAACCCCAATGCGCTGGTGATTGGTTTCTGCCGTCGCTTCGCTACTTATAAGCGTGCTCACCTGTTGTTCACCGACCTTGACCGTCTGAATAAGATTGTCAACGATCCCGAGCATCCCGTTATCTTCCTCTTCGCTGGTAAGGCTCACCCCGCCGATGGTGCCGGTCAGGGTCTTATCAAGAAGATTTACGACATCAGCCAGCGTCCTGAGTTCCTGGGTAAGATCATCTTCCTGGAGGACTATGACTTCCTGTTGGCTCGTCGCTTGGTATCTGGTGTTGATATCTGGATGAACACGCCGACCCGTCCTCTCGAGGCTTCTGGTACCTCTGGTGAGAAGGCTGAGATGAATGGTGTTGTCAACCTGTCTGTCAAGGACGGTTGGTGGCTGGAAGGCTATCGTGAGGGAGCCGGATGGGCACTCACCGAGAAGCGCACCTACCAGAACCAGGGCTATCAGGATCAACTCGATGCCGCTACTATCTATGGTCTGCTGGAGAACGAGATTATTCCTCTCTACTATGACAAGGACAAGAAGGGTATCTCAAAGGGCTGGATCAAGGTCATCAAGAACTCTATCGCCCAGATTGCTCCGCACTACACTATGAAGCGTCAACTCGACGACTACTATGATAAGTTCTATAACAAGGAGGCAAAGCGCTTCAAGGAGATCTCTAAGGATGACAACCGTCTTGCCAAGGATATCGCCCAGTGGAAAGAGGCTGTTGCCGAGCGTTGGGACGCTATCAGCGTAGTCAGTGCTGAGTGGGACTTCCCCGTTGGTGGTGGCGAGACAGGTGGAAAGTACACGCTGAAGTATGTCATCAACGAGCAGGGTCTCGATGACGCCATCGGTCTGGAGAAGGTCAATCTCTACACCAACAAGAATGGCGAGGAGCGCATCTTCTCTATCGAGCCACTGAAGATGGTGAAGAAAGACGGTAACAACTATACTTTCGAGGCTACACTGACTCCTCAGCAGGCTGGTCTATACAAGAGTGCCGTCCGTATGTATCCGAAGAACAAGAACCTGCCTCACCGTCAGGACTTCTGCTACGTGAAGTGGCTGGAGTTGCCTAACATGTAATTCGATATTTATCTATGATAGAAGATGTGCCTGCAAACGAGCAGGCACATCTTTTTTTGTAAGGCATTTTGTTTGGTGTTTTCGATTTTTAGCAGTATCTTTGTAATCCGAAGTTATTAAAGAGGTATGGTAGAGATATTGAACCAGATCAATGATGTGCTGTGGGGCTACCTGATCATAGGGGCGCTGATAGGGTGTGGACTATGGTTTACGTGGCGTACCCGCTTTGTGCAGTTTCGCATGATAGGGGAGATGCTGCGCCTGTTGACAGACTCCTCCGTAAAACCGCAAGGCAGTGAGAAGCATATCTCCTCGTTTCAGGCTTTTGCCGTGTCACTCGCCTCACGAGTGGGAACGGGCAACCTGGCGGGAGTGGCGACAGCGATTGCCGTAGGTGGACCTGGTGCTGTGTTCTGGATGTGGGTGATGGCACTGGTAGGCTCTGCGACGGCTTTTGTGGAGTCGACCTTAGGACAGTTGTTCAAGCAGCATCACAAAGACTCGTTTATCGGAGGTCCCGCCTATTATATCCAGCGAGGACTGCACTGCCGATGGATGGCAATACTCTTCGCCATACTGATTACCGTCTCATTTGGCTTGGCGAATAACTCTGTACAGACGAATACCATCTGTGGCGCCATGGAGGGGGCTTTCGGTTGGAATCCCCTTGTGACGGGTGTAGTACTGATGGTCATGACACTTGTCATCGTCTTTGGCGGCATCCAGCGCATCGCCCATGTCAGTTCTATCTTAGTGCCTGTGATGGCAGTCGGCTATTTCATCCTTGCCGTTGTGGTTATCGTGATGAATATCCAGTTGCTGCCCCATGTCATGTCTGTCATCGTGAAGAGTGCCTTTGGCGTGGAGCAGGCTGTGGGAGGCACGTTAGGAGCCGCCATCATGAATGGGGTAAAGCGAGGCTTGTTCAGCAACGAGGCAGGCGAGGGTAGCGCACCTAATGCGGCGGCAACGGCTTCTGTGTCGCATCCTGTCAAACAAGGACTGATACAGGCGTTGGGCGTGTTTACCGATACGTTGGTGGTCTGCTCCTGTACAGCCTTTATCATTCTGATTAGTGGACTGTATACCTCGCCAGAACTGAATGGTATCATGCTGACGCAGGCGGCTCTGGAGTCGGAAGTGGGCTCGTGGGGACCAGTCTTCGTCGCCGTCGCCATCTTCCTCTTTGCCTATTCCTCGATGATTGGCAACTATTATTACGGAGAGGCAAACGTGCGCTTTATGACCTCCAGTCGGAAGGCGATGACCGCCTATAGGTTAGCCTCTGGTGGTGTGATGGTGATGTTTGGCGCATGGACGACATTGGAAGTGGTATGGAGCATGATAGACCTCTGCATGGCATTGCTGACAGCATGCAACCTCATCGCCATTGCTCTGTTAGGGAAATATGTGTTCCGCCTGCTCGACGACTATCGCCAGCAGAAACGACAGGGCATTAAAGAGCCAACCTTCCACCGTACCCAGTTGCCAGAGATAGCGCAGGATATTGCTTGTTGGGAGTAGGCAAAAACGATTCGTTTGAACGCTTCATTTTGTCACATGGGGGTGAGGAAAGTTTTTTAGGTTGAAAATGCACTGGTGACCGGGTGTGCGGTAGCAGGAGTTGCACGACACGCACTTAGACGGGGCGGTGTCGCCCGCCTGCCAGCGACAAATGAGGTTCGGCTCACGGATAAGGGGACGAGAGAGACTGACGTATTCTATCTTTGTATCGTTGAGGAATTGGTTAATCTTTTCGATAGAGCGCAGACCGCCCACCAGCACGACGGGCGTATTAACGTAGGCAGCCAGGGCCATTGCCGCAGCACGGAAGTAACCCTCGTTCTCTCCGGCACGGATGCCAGTGCGTGACGTTCCATTGGCACTTACCTCGATGGCATCGATACCCGCATCAGCCATCAGTCGGCTGGTCAGCATAAAGTCCTGCGTGGTCAGTCCGCCTGGGTACTCGTCGGTGGAGTTGATTTTCATCGTGATGAGGAAGTCGGGGCTGGTCTTGCTGCGCATATCCTTCAGAATCTCATAGAGTATGCGACTGCGCCCCCGTTGGTCGCCGCCGTAGCGGTCAGTGCGATGATTGCACAGCGGACTGATGAACTTGCTCAAGTAGAAGAAGTGGGCGGCATGAATCTGCACGCCGTCGTAGCCAGCCTGCTCGGCTCTGGCGGCAGCGTCGCCAAACTGACACACGATTTCCTCCACCTGCTCCGTCGTCAACTCGTCTGTCGGCCCGTCAACAATGGCCGTCTGCATCATCACCAGTGCCCCGTGCTTATGAACGGCATCGGTCAGCCGTCGGTGTCCGCTGATGAATCGGTCTTCAAAGAATTTCACGCCCCTGCCAATCTCCGTATCCCCAGCGACGACAGAGGTCAGCCCCGTCACTATCACTGCAGCCCCGCCTTTGGCCAGTTCCTCGTAAGCCCTGACGAGCGCATCCGTCATGTTTCCCTCGCTATCGGCCAATGCCATCCAAGTGGCAGATCGCCACACGCGGTTCTTCAGCATGCGCTTTCCAAGTGCTGTCTTATCAAATAATGTCTTCATATCTGTTTCTCTTTTTGAATGTTTATAATAAAATAGCCGTGAGACACCTCACGTATTGCGATTTCTCCATTGTCTATGAGTGGCTGGACGAAAGCACGGACTTCGTCGGTGGTGCAGAAGTCCAGAGCCTCGCGCAGTTCGATGGGCGAAATGAGGGGATGCTGCTCCTCGGAGAACAGGCAGAATCCGTCCATGTGGATAGGCATGCCGCTGATGCTTTCCTCGCTCTCATAGATTCTGGCAAGGCGGGCATTATAGCGGCTGATACTCTCTGCCTCGGTGTCGGCATAGTCCTCTGGCATCATGAAGTCATGCACATTTCTGACTAACAGCCCCATGACATAGCGGAAGTCTATCTGCCCCGGAAAGTGGGTCTCCAACTTGCGCATGATGGGCTCGCACTCGTAGGAAAGTCCCATCATCGGGTCGGTGAAGGTGGTGAGGGTAATCTTGTTCATGTCTTTATAAATTGCGGTGCAAAGTTACACCGATTATCCAACATCACCAAACGTCCGAATACTGATAATTTTCGCAGTATCAGCCACATTTCCCGTTTAATCGCGCTATAATTCAAAAAGAATTTGTAATTTTGCAACCGTAAATGAATTAAACGACGCGATTATGGCAAACAAAGACAGAGCAGACAAGTGGCTCGACATTGTGGCTGAGGATTTGAGCGTGGCTGAGGATCTCTACAAGACCAGCCATTGGCTCTACGTCGGCTTCATGTGCCATCAGGTGGTTGAGAAGAGCCTGAAAGCCTATTGGTGCGTGTGCCGCGACGACGACCCGCCCTATCTTCACGACCATAAGAAGATAGCCCAAGGCTGCGGTCTCTACACGAAGATGAGTGAGGAACAACTGAAATTCCTTGAAATCATTAAGCCGATGAACATCGAAGCCCGCTATCAGGAATTCAAAGACGAGGTGGCCCGCTCGCTCAACCGCGAAAATACAGCAGAGATATTAGAAACCACAAAGCAATTGCACGCATGGATACTCGAGAAGTTAAAGGAAAAGTCATCGACCCGGTGAATTTCACGCCGCTCACCGTACAGGGCATACTTCCTAAGGAGTTTGCCTTGGAGTTGGTGCGTCGATACAAAGAGGTTATTGCCCCGCGCTTCGACCCTGCTATGAAGGTGATGATGTTCGGTTCCTACGCCAAGGACTGCCCCAACGAATGGAGCGACATCGACGTTGCCGTTATCGTGCCCAAAATAGAGGAGGGCACTTGGTGGGACACCTCTTCAAATCTCTGCCACGACGTTGATAAAGTGAGCCTCTACATCGAGCCCATCCTTCTGGAGAGCGGAGAGGACTCGCCCATCTACCGCGAAGTGATGCGGACTGGCGTGGCAGTGTAATATATAATGTAGAACGAAACCGCAAATGAGTGGATAGGACATAACATAGAAACGACATAAGTCCGAAATCCCGCCGAAACTTGCCAATTCTTGCCAAGAGAGTTGGCAAGTTTTGAATTTGTATACGTCAATCCGTAATTTGTTTAGGTGAATATCTGGAGTTTCGCCGTAACTTTGCAGCCGTAAACAAAAAATATTCACATTAAAATCAGAACGACAATGAACAAGACGGTATTTATCACAGGAACTAACTCGGGATTCGGCAAGGCTATGGTAGAACTCTTTGCGGCCAACGGATGGAACGTGGCGGCTACGGTCAGGAACCTCGAGCAGCACAAGGGGCTATTCGACCAATTGCCTACCGTGAGGCTCTACGCACTGGATGTGACGGACTACGCACAGGTCGATGAGGTAGCAGCGGCAGCCATCTGCGACTTCGGACGCATCGACGTGGTGGTGAACAATGCGGGCTATTGCCTGATGGGACCGACGGAATTCACGACGATGGAGCAGATAGAGCGGCAGTTCAAGACTAACGTGTTCGGACTGATGGCCGTCACCAAGGCTTTCATCTCCCATTTCCGCGAACAGGGCGGCGGACTGTTCATCAACTTTGCCTCGGCCAGTGCCCGCTTCAACTATCCCTACATCGCATCCTACGGTGCCAGCAAGTGGGCCGTGCGCGGCATCGGCGAGAGTCTCGGAATCGAACTGAAGCCTTACGGAATCGAGGTCAAGACCATCTACCCCGGCGTTCATGCCACGCGCATCTTCACTAAGATTGACCACGGCGCAAACGCCGACAATCCCAACTATCAAAAGCACTACAAGACGTACTACGCCAACTTTCTCGGCGCACAGACAGCCGTCAGCGGAGTAACCTCGCCAGAGAGCATTGCCCGCACCGTGTTCAAAGCCGCCAGCAAGCCGAAGAGGGGACGGCTCAACATCATCTCTGGCGGCGATGCCAAGATGTACGAGTGGATGAAGCGGCTACTGCCCGAGCGCACATTCCAGAAGCAACTCGTCAACACCATCCTGAAACCCATCTCACCCCTCGGCGCACGTCTCTTCAAGTGGGTGCTCGGCAGCGAGACATCGACCCTTTACACCGATATTCCAAAGGATTTGACCCGATGACGAGCCGTTTCCCAGATTATTTTCGTACCTTTGCACCCACGATGGAGA
>JAFTGH010000009.1 GCA_017458005.1 Prevotella sp.
CGACTCGGCAAAGTTCATGCAAGCATGACTCTGCACTCGCTGTTCCATCGGTTCCTCCCCTCAGGGAAGGAAAAAACTCGGAGTCGCAGAAGCCGCGACTCCTCCTATGTTTTGGTATCGCGGGACGACGCGATGTTTTTTGACGCCGCCTACGCTAAACGCTGGTCGGCGATAGGGAGAGGAGGGCGTAGCCTCCCTCGAAAACATTCTTAAGACTCGCTTCGCTCATATAAGCGACTTCGTCGATGACCCCACTTCGTGCGTGAAGTTTCCTCGATCGGCGTAGCCTCCCTCGAAAACATTCCCGCACGAGGGGTGTTTACAGTCTGTCCTATTTTCGGAATCTTCATTGAGTCTCAGGGTGCGGAGCAGCCTGAGCAACGAAATACGAGAAGCCGTTGAAGCGGAGCGCGTTCTTCGAGTGATTACGAAAATCGGACAGACGACCCCGAGCCCAGGACCGTTTTCGCACTCTTTCTTTTGTTTCGGTTTTCTTTCTGGTGACAGAAAGAAAATGAAAGGAAACTTTTGGGCTGCACTTCAGCACTTCATGTGTCATGGTAGGTGTGGGGTAGGTGTTGGAGCAACACCTACCCCAGCACGAGCCCTGTATTTATCGGGGATTGAGGCTTGTTGGGTTAGGAGGTTAGGTGTTTTTCGATGTAAACTAAAATCAGTAGGTTGAAGGGTTGTCTTATTTAAAATAAGACACTTACATTCGAGGTGTTTGTGGCTTACAAACGGGTCGAATGTAAGCCACAAACAACCCGTTTGAAGGTTTCCGATGACATTGGTATAAGTGTAAGGGATGGCACCATTCTATAATTATTCGTAGAAATCATAGCGGTTTGTTCGTTTGGAACAAAGCGATCTCGGCATCGAAGCGGCTGATGATTTCCTCAAGATAAGGGTGCTGGCGTGGAACAATGATGGCTATGAAATTCTCTATCCCTTCGTCAACAATCAATGCTGTTTTGATGAAAAAAAGTTTGCTCTGCTCAGCACCCATAAACCAACGCAGGAACAGACGATTACGTTGTGCCTGCTGGTCGTTGGCACTATCGCACATATAGAGCATGATGTCTGGATTCACACGGAAGAACTCCACGATGACACGAATAACGGTCTCTCGGACTTTTGGGTCGTTGGGAGATGCCTTATGGCTCAGGTTTGTAAGGTCGAACCAATAGGCAGGTATTGGCGAGAAAGTTGACTCTTCTTTGAAGTCTATGGAATAGACAATGTCATTGTCGGTTCTGAAAGTATATTCATCGCCATCCTGTTTAACGGGATAGGGACAACTAAGGAAGAGGCGTTCTGTATCAAGCGGATTCATACTGCTTCTACTTTATAGAACGGGTCGGCTTTAGCCTGTTGTATTTCTTCCTCCATCTTTGCCAGTTTCTTTTCCATCTTGGCTCTCCACTCCTTTTTGTATTCACGGTAAGCCCTGACAGACTCCCTGAAAGTACCAACGGGGTGGCTGAATTGCAATTTGCCTGTTTCCATAATCATCTTATTTATTGATTTCGGGGACAAAAATACACAATTCCCATGAGAAAAACAAGTATTTCCCAAAATATCCTTTGTTTTTATGGAATTGCTGGTGGGAGACTTGAGGGTGTTTGTGGCTTACAAACGGGTCGAATGTAAGCCACAAACGACCCGTTTGAAGGCTTCATTTGGTTTTCGAAAGAGAATTCGAGATAGATAGGACATACTGCCCTCGCTTCATCTTTCCCCAATGGATGGCGTGCTTCGGGCAATGATGGTAGCAGGCGAGGCAGTTGGTGCAGGAACCGTTGTGCCTCCATTGGGGTGGGGCGCCCTCGATATCATTGACAGGGCAGAGTCTGGCGCATAAGCCACACAGAATACAAGCATCCTCGTCCACCCAGAAATGCTTATCGGTTATCAGGTGCTTGTTATAGTAGCCTCCGATGACATAGGTGTATGTGTAAGGGATGGCACCCTTCACCAAATCCTCTATACCTCTCTGTTTCTGGTTGACAACCTCACAGATATGACGTATCTGCTCCTGAGCCGCAGCGATTTTCTGTCGCTCCCGCTCTGGGGTGTCCAAATGTAGGAAAGAGAAACAGACATTCGACTCTGGCATCACCACGGCGAAGGCGGCATCTGTATGCAACCCCTGTTTTCCTAACTCCTTGTTGAGGATGCGCATGGCATGACCCATATTGTCGCCACAGGTAGTCAGGGCATAGAGATAGGAAACAGAGTGAAAAGTCGCTTTGCGGATAAACTCACGTACAATACGGGGAGGTTGCCATCCATGTGTGGGAAAGCAGAATCCCAGTCGCTCACCCTCCTGTAGCGAATACTCCAGTTCTCCCTTTGCTAACTCCTCTGGGATATAGCGCAACACATCACCTGTCGACAGAGCCAGTTGCTCTGCCGCCCATTTGGTGTTGCCTGTTCCGGAAAAATAGAATATCATGAGTGCAAGTCGAGCACAAAGCGTGTTCCCTTCGTGAACTCAGGATCAATCTCGAGGTCGCCATTCATCTTCAGCGCCATCTGTTTACAGATAGGCAGTCCCAGTCCGTCACCTTTCGTCAGGTCTCTGATCTCAAGGAAGGGCTTGAACACATCCTCCCGTTTCTCCTCAGGAATGCCACAACCTGTATCAGATACAAGGAACTGGTGCGTATGGGCGCTACGTTTCTTGTACTCCAACCAGATTGTTCCACCCTCTGGAGTATACTCTGCGGCGTTATTCAACAGATGGAGCAGGATATGGGACACGTATTCCTTGTTCATGTCAATGGTCATCTTCGGCGCATTGATCTTCAGTGTCACATCACGCTTCACTTTGTCACGAATCTGGTCCATCAGACTCTCACAGAATGGAGGAATCTGTGTCTCCTCCAACTCAATCTCATCCGTGGAGTTCTCCAATTCAGATAACGTCTGAATATGTTGTGAGAAGTCGAGTAATGCTTTCACCTCAGGTTTACTGCTGTCGAGTTTCTGCAAGGTGGGATCCAACTGTGCGGAGATATTGCTGATGAACTTTGCTTTCAGGGCATTGTTGTCTTTCTCCAGATTGATAATCTTCTTCTGCTTGCGAGTCTGGAGAATGAAGCGGAGCAGGATAATAGCACCGACCACCAAGGCGGCTGCAAGGGCACCGGCAAGAATCAGGAGTCCGACGATGATTACCCAACGGGTGGTCAATGAACTGTCTTTGTCGGCTATAGAAGCCTCGTTGTCAGCAATCTGCTTCTTCAGGGCAGCGATCTCGTCGGCATGTTTCAGGGCATTGGTGGAGTCTTTCCATGCGAGATAGTTGCTATACGACTGTGCCACCATGCTGGCATTGTTGCTCTTTCTGCCATTGGCAATCAGTTGCTTGTAGACCTCATCCACTTTGTCATACTCCTTGGAGGCAGTCAGTTTGTTAGCCATCTCCTTAAAGACAGCGTCACCCTGTGCGTTCAGTCCGAAAGAATAGTAATAGATAGCCTTGCTATAGAGTAAGTCGTTTTTCACTTTCTCATCGTTAGAGGCATTAGCCTGTGCCTCCATGATTTTCAACTGTTCCTTGGCACTGTCGGGCTTGCGGAACTTCATATACATCTGCAAGCGTTCCTTGGTGACCAAATAGTGCAGTCCGGCACTGTTGGCTCCCCCTTTGGCGTTAATGGTCTGGTCGATATTTCGCAGAAGTTCGAAAGCCTCTTTGTGGAGTCCGTCCTTGGAATAAAGCGAGGCTGCTTTCGTACCGCACTCGATACCTTGCTGCATCTGTCCCTTGTTAACGTAGTCCTCGTAAGCACGGATATAGTTATAGCGGGCTGCAGGAATCGTCTGTGCGGCTTCCGCTGTTTGCTGTAATTCACTCTTCTTAGTATCCTGGGCATTCAACGTTGCACAGGAAATGGTTAATCCCAAAAGTAAGGTAAGTACTTTTCTGTTCATAGTATATTTATGATATGTTGTTTCAAATTTGAATGCAAAAGTATGAAATTATTTCATTTCCTCCAAATAAAGTAACAATTTATTTGGTAGTTGGGTGAAAATAGTGTAATTTTGCAACCAATTTTAGGAAAAGAAATATAATAAGAAAGAAAAAGATAGATTATGAGTGACAGATTATTTATCTTCGACACGACACTCCGCGACGGCGAACAAGTGCCAGGATGTCAGTTGAACACCGTGGAGAAGATTCAAGTGGCAAAGGCTCTCGAGCAGTTGGGCGTTGATGTCATTGAGGCAGGATTTCCCATCAGTAGTCCTGGTGACTTCAATTCCGTGATAGAGATATCGAAGGCTGTGACGTGGCCTACTATCTGTGCGCTGACCCGTGCGGTGCAGAAAGACATTGACGTGGCCGCCGAGGCTTTGCAGTATGCCAAGCACAAGCGTATCCATACAGGTATCGGAACGAGCGACTCCCATATCAAATATAAGTTCAACTCCAACCGTGAGGAGATTATTGAGCGTGGTGTCGCCGCCGTCAAATATGCTAAGAAGTTCGTAGAGGACGTGGAGTTCTACTGTGAGGATGCCGGACGTACGGAGAATGAGTATCTTGCCCGTGTGGTGGAGGCTGTCATCAAGGCTGGTGCCACCGTTGTCAATATTCCAGATACTACTGGTTACTGTCTGCCTCAGGAGTATTACGAGAAGATCAAGTATCTGAAAGAGCATGTGGATGGTATCGACAAGGCGATTATCTCCACGCACTGTCATAACGACCTTGGCATGGCTACCGCTAACACTTTTAATGGTGTGATGGGTGGTGCTCGTCAGGTGGAGGTGACCATCAATGGTATTGGTGAGCGTGCTGGTAACACCTCATTGGAGGAGATTGCCATGATTTTGAAATGCCACAAAGGATTGGGCATCGACACGAATATCAACACGCAGAAGATATATCCGACCAGTCGTATGGTGTCGAGTCTGATGAATATGCCTGTGCAGCCTAATAAGGCTATTGTGGGACGTAACGCTTTTGCTCACTCCTCTGGTATCCATCAGGATGGTGTGCTGAAGAATGTGCAGACCTACGAGATTATGGATCCGAAGGATGTGGGTATCGACGATAACAGCATCGTACTGACAGCACGTAGTGGTCGTGCCGCTCTGAAGCATCGCCTGAGTGTGAATGGCGTGGATGTCAGTGACGAGAAACTCGATAAGATTTACGAGAAGTTCCTGCAACTTGCCGACCAGAAGAAAGAGGTGAACGATGCCGATGTGCTGATGCTGGCTGGTGCCGACACCGCTGAGGCTCATGCCGTGAAACTCGACTTCCTGCAGGTTACTACAGGTAAAGGCGTGAAGAGCGTTGCCTCCATCGGACTGGATATCAGCGGTCAGAAGTTCGAGGCTGCCGCCTCTGGTAATGGTCCTGTCGATGCTGCTATCAAGGCATTGAAGAAGATTATCATGAAGCAGATGACGCTGAAGGAGTTCACCATCCAGGCTATCTCCAAAGGCTCTGACGATGTGGGTAAGGTACACATGCAGGTGGAGTATGATGGCAGCATCTACTATGGCTTTGGTGCCAATACCGATATCGTTACCGCATCAGTGGAAGCATATATTGACTGTATCAATAAGTTTAAGAAGTAGTTAAGTAGTTAAGAAGTTAAGGAGAAATGAATACACTATTCGACAAGATATGGGACAAGCATGTCGTCCAGAAAGTGGATGACGGACCCACCCAGTTGTATATCGACCGTCTGTATTGCCATGAGGTGACATCGCCGCAGGCATTTGACGGCATGAGGGCTCGTGGACTGAAGTGTTTCCGTCCCGACCATATTTACTGTATGCCCGACCATAACACCCCGACACACGATCAGGACAAACCTATTGAGGACCCTGTATCGGCAAAACAGGTGTCAACACTGGCTAAGAACGCGAAGGACTTCGGACTGACTCACTATGGAATGATGGACCAGTCGAATGGTATCATCCATGTGGTGGGACCAGAGAAGGGACTGTCATTACCGGGTATGACAATCGTCTGTGGTGACTCCCATACCTCTACGCATGGAGCGATGGGTGCCGTTGCCTTTGGAATCGGTACCAGTGAGGTGGAGATGGTGATGGCGTCGCAGTGTATCCTCCAGCAGAAGCCTAAGTCGATGCGCATCAGTATCAACGGAAAATTGGGAAAAGGCGTGACGGCGAAAGACGTGGCACTCTACCTGATGTCGCAACTGACAACCTCTGGTGCTACAGGTTATTTCGTGGAATACAGTGGCGACGTGGTGAAGGACATGTCGATGGAAGGTCGCCTGACCCTCTGTAATCTGTCTATCGAGATGGGTGCCCGTGGTGGCTTTGTCGCTCCCGACGAGACCACCTTTAATTATATAAAAGGTAAGGAGTTCGCTCCTAAGGGTGCTGACTGGGACAAGGCTGTTGCCTATTGGAAGACTTTGAAGAGCGGGGATGATGCCGTATTCGACAAAGAATTATCCTTTGACGCTAAAGATATAGAGCCTCGTGTGACCTATGGTACGAATCCTGGAATGGGTATCGGTATCACGGAGGCTATTCCTACTGAGGGTGGCGTGGGCTTTGAGAAGGCTCTCAATTACATGGGCTTTCAGCCAGGCGAGAAATTGCTGGGTAAGAAGATTGACTATGTATTCTTAGGTGCTTGCACCAATGGACGTATCGAGGACTTCCGTGCCTTTGCCGCTATTGCCAAAGGACGTAAAAAGGCTGACAACGTCATCGCCTGGCTGGTACCAGGCTCCTGGGCTGTCGATCGCCAGATTCGTGAGGAAGGTCTTGACAAGGTGTTGGAGGCTGCAGGCTTTGAGATTCGTCAACCAGGCTGTTCCGCTTGTCTTGCTATGAACGATGACAAGATACCCGCAGGAAAGTATTCCGTATCGACAAGTAACCGTAACTTCGAGGGTCGTCAAGGACCAGGCGCACGTACCATCCTTGCCTCTCCTTTAGTAGCCGCCGCTGCTGCCGTCACAGGTGTAATCACTGATCCAAGAGAACTATTATGAAACAGAAATTCAACGTTATAACATCCACTTGTGTGCCCCTTCCTTTGGAGAATGTGGACACCGACCAGATTATTCCAGCCCGTTTCTTGAAGGCTACTACCCGTGAGGAGAGTTTCTTTGGTGACAACCTCTTCCGTGACTGGCGTTATAATGCCGATGGGACTGTCAATAAGAACTTTGTGTTGAATGACCCTACCTATGGTGGTTGTATCCTTGTGGCAGGTAAGAACTTCGGATCAGGTTCCAGTCGCGAGCATGCCGCATGGGCTATCGCTGGTTATGGATTCCGTGTGGTTATCAGCAGTTTCTTCGCAGATATTCATAAGAATAACGAGTTAAACAACTTCGTGTTGCCAGTAGTGGTTAGTGAGCAATTCCTTGCAGAACTTTTCGAGAGCATCAAGCAGAATCCGAAGATGGAGGTTGAGGTTGATCTTCCTAACCAGACGGTTACAAACAAGGCAACAGGGAAACAGGAGAAGTTTGAGATTAACGGTTATAAGAAACACTGTCTGATTAACGGATTAGATGATATCGATTTCCTGATTCAGAATAAGGATAAAATCGAGCAATGGGAACAGCAGAACGCATAAACGCTTCGCAACGCACTCTTCCTTATGTTGAGATTATGGACTCGACACTCCGTGATGGTGAACAAACCAACGGTGTGTCGTTTCTTCCTCATGAGAAGTTGATGATAGCACGTATGCTGCTTCGTGATGTCAACGTGGATCGCATAGAGGTGGCATCCGCTCGTGTCAGTGAGGGCGAGAAAGAGGCGGTCAGGATGATCTGCCGCTATGCTGCGCAAATAGATAAACTGGACAGGGTGGAGGTGCTTGGCTTCGTTGACGGAAAACAGTCTGTTGACTGGATTCATGATAGTGGTGGAAAGGTCATCAACCTACTTGCTAAAGGTTCGCTGAAGCATTGTACCATGCAGTTGCATAAGACACCAGAAGAGCATATCGCTGATATCAAGGAAACGGTGGAATATGCGGCAAAGAAAGGATTTACCGTAAACCTTTATTTAGAGGATTGGTCGAATGGCATGAAGGACTCTCCTGAGTACGTCTATCAGGTGATGGACGCATTGGTAGAGGGTTCTGTCAGACGTTTCATGCTCCCTGATACGTTGGGTGTGATGAATCCCTTGCAGGTCATTGAGTATTTCCGAAAGATGATCAAGCGTTATCCGCAGGTGCATTTCGATTTCCATGCCCATAATGACTATGACCTAGCCGTCAGCAACTCGTTGGCTGCCGTGCTGAGTGGTGCTAAGGGACTGCATGTCACGGTCAATGGACTTGGTGAGCGATGTGGTAATGCGCCGATGGCAAGTGTTCAGGCGATACTGAAAGACCAGTTTCATGCCAAGACTGGACTGGTGGAAGATAAGTTGAATGGCATTAGTAGGTTAGTCGAGGGATATAGTGGTATCGCCGTAGCCCCTAATCAGCCTATCGTTGGAGAGAATGTCTTCACCCAAGTGGCTGGTGTCCATGCGGATGGTGACTCCAAGGACAAACTCTATTATAATGAACTGATCCCAGAGCGTTTCGGACGTAAACGGGAATATGCCTTAGGTAAGAATAGTGGCAAGGCGAATATCGCCAAGAACTTAGAGGAACTGGGATTGGAACTGACACCCGAGCAGACCAAGCGTGTCACACAGCGTATCACCGAACTGGGTGATAAGAAGGAGATTGTGACGCAAGAGGACTTGCCGTATATTGTCAGCGATGTGTTAAAACATGACGCTCCAGAGGATAAGGTTAAACTGGTCAGTTATGTGGTGTCAACAGCCTATGGATTGAAACCAGGAGCCAATATCAAGGTGGAGATTAATGGTAAGCAATATGAGGGAAGTGCTGTGGGAGATGGTCAGTATGATGCTTTCGTGAAGGCATTGCGCTATATCTATAAGAAGTATCTTGATCGTACT
This sequence comes from Prevotella sp., assembly GCA_017458005.1. GTDB lineage: Bacteria > Bacteroidota > Bacteroidia > Bacteroidales > Bacteroidaceae > Prevotella. Next base: position 8,950 of record JAFTGH010000009.1, read on the forward strand.
TTCCCCATTCTTGCCAACTACCAAGTCTCTATCCCTCCTGGAGGTCGTACAGATGCCCTTGTACAGACGGTGATCACATGGCATTATAATGACGGGTTGCTCCGTACTCGTGGACTGGATGCCGACCAGACAGAAGCCGCCATCAAAGCGACCTTCAAGATGCTGAATATCATTGAGAGCAATCTAAAAGGTTGATTTTAAGAACAAAGATATGGATAGTAAGAAGATATTAGACTTCCTGCGGGAGGTGATGATGAACAATAATCGTCCTTGGTTTCAAGAGCATAAGGAGGATTATCTGGAGGCAAAGAAAGAGTTTGAGGAGGGTATTGCCAAAGCGATAACGAGAATTACTGCGTTTGACGAGTCGATAGCCCATGTCACCGTGAAGGATGCCACCTATCGATTCTATCGTGACACCCGTTTCTCTCCAGACAAGTCACCTTACAAGAATCATTTCGGGGCGTATATCAATGCGCATGGAAAGAAAGCCTTGCGTGGGGGCTATTACATCCATTTGGAGCCAGACCATTGTCTGCTCGCTGTGGGTAACTATTGGTTGCCTACTAACATCCTTACTTCCTGCCGTAATGAGATCATGGCGAATGAGGAGGAATGGCTGCGTTGTGTGGAGTCTAAAGCGTTCAAGAAATACTATGGGGCTCCTGAGGATGCTAACTGGGAGAGCCCGCAAGGTTTTGGACTGGAGAAACTGAAGAGTTGTCCTGCAGGCTTTCCTCGTGACTATCCTTATTTGAACTACCTGCGACTGAAGGACTATTGTGCCTGGCACCACGTCAGTGAGGATTTCTTTGAGGGTGACCAATGGCTTGATGAGATGGAGAGATTGTTTAAGGCAGCCAAACCTCAGATGGATTTTATGAACGCAGTGATTGACGACTACTAGTAGGGGCTATTCTTCTTTGGAATAGTTTAGGTAATAGCCTATTTTATAGATATTGAAAAGGCTAAGCCAAGGATGATTACCTGTGAGTTGCCGACGCTCCCATGTGCCAAAGAGACGATGCCATAAGCGTATTAGCCAGATGGCGGGGCAGGGGAGTGAATTGATAGTCAGCAATAGACGTGAGTAGTCTTGAAGTTCTTCATGAAACTCATAGAGCGTGCGAAGTCCCTCTTCTGTTTTCTCGATGAAGTGATAGTTGTCTTCCAGTCCCTCCATCCATATCGGATTGTCTATATGCAGAATGGGTATGTTGTTTTCATGCAGTACTTTTCCAAAGGCAACGTCTTCATAGCCGTAATATCTGTATCTCTCATCAAAAGGATGTTCTATCATGATTGTTCTTTTAATCATGAAATTAGTTGTACGGAAGTGCTGATAGGGTCTTGATTGTCGTCTGTTCGCAGTGTGGTTTCCTTTGTTGGCAAACTCATAATGGTATCGTAAGTTGTGTTTCATGGAATCGTTATAGTCGATAGTCACTCCACCGTCAATAATAGGTGAGTCGTACTTTAGATAGGTACTCACAAAGTCCTTGCGACAAATTTTTGCATCGCTGTCAAGATATAACAGTCTTTCGTATCTTGCCTGTTGGGAAAGGAAATTTCTTATGGAGGCTCTTCCTATATTCTGCTCTCTTGGAATGAATACGCAATGAGTCATCAGGTTGATGGCGTTGTTCTCTTGAAGAGTGTCTTTGTCTGTGGAACCGTCATCCGCAACGATAATCTCGAAATCCAGTCCAATAAGGATAAGTTGTTCATGTAATTCACGAACAAGTTCCACACAACAATAGTTATAGGTGGGAATAAGAACTGACATGCCATCCATATGAGTGCAAAAGTACTCAAAAAAAATAATAAAGCGAAATTATATGCCCTTTTATTTGTTTTTTTGCTCAATTCTTCGTACCTTTGCAGCCGCTATTACGAGATAATGGCATGAGATTCAAATTCAAATAATTAATTAAACAAACAAAAATGGCAACAAAAATCAGATTGCAGCGCGGCGGTCGTAAGAACTATGCTTTCTACAGCATCGTTATCGCTGACGCAAGAGCACCACGTGATGGTAAATTTACTGAGAAGATTGGTACTTACAATCCTAACACCAATCCTGCCACAGTAGATTTGAATTTCGAGCGTGCACTTTACTGGGTAGAGACAGGCGCACAGCCTACTGACACTGTTCGTAACATCCTCAGTCGTGAGGGCGTTTACTTGATGAAGCACCTCCGTGGTGGTGTGAAGAAGGGCGCTTTCGATGAGGCTGCTGCTCAGAAGAAGTTCGACGCATGGAAGGCAGATAAGCAGAAGGGTCTTGAGAAGGTCGCTGCTGACGATGCAAAGGCTAAGAAGGACGCTGCCGCTGCTCAGTTGAAAGCAGAGAAGGCTCAGAACGAAGAGCAGGCTAAGAAGGTAGCAGAGAAGAAAGCCGCTGCTGAGGCTGCAAAAGCAGAGGAAGAGGCAGCAAAGGCTGCAGAGGAGGCTGCTGCTGAGGCTCCCGCAGAGGAGGCTCCTGCCGCAGAAGAGACTGCTGCTGAGGCACCTGCTGCAGAGTAAGCAAATCTTCTTTGACTTATTGATTATAGGGATGGATAACGATATCCGTCCCTATTTTATTCTAAAGAATTATGCATATACTGGAGATACCTTCTTTTTTCTATCCTTATGGTGGCTTGTTCTGTTTGGATCAGGCAAAGGCACTATCGGCTTTGGGACATGAAGTGCGCATATTAAGTAATGTGCAATTGGGTGTCACGATAGGTTGGAAAGATTTTCTGGCATTGCCATGGAGACGTTATGAACATGTGATGGATGGAATTACAGTGTATCAGTCATATCAACGTGGAATACCCAGAGTTATTCGTCCCAATGTCAATCGCTGGGTGTCAATAGTACGTTCAATGTATGAAGACTATGTGGCGAAATACGGCACTCCAGATATTCTTCACGCCCATTGTGCCAAATGGGCAGGCTATGCTGCGATGAAAATTAGTGAGGACTATCATATTCCATACGTCATTACGGAGCATCTCTCTCTCCTTATTTTTGAAGGGGAGTTCGGACCGGTACCCAGTAAGGCATGGCAGATTCCGTTATTGAAGAAAGCATATAATAAAGCAAATTTGGTTGTTCCTGTATCTAAAGAATTGGTTGGAAGTCTTTCTTGTTATTTTGGAACAGACTATCGTTGGCAGGCAATCTCCAATATAATAAACACGGACTTTTTCCATTATCAACAACGTCCATCAATTCAGAATCGCTCATTTCGTTTCTGTTGCCTTGCTAATTATTGGTCACTCAAAGGATATGATATTCTGTTTGACGCTTTTAGAAGATTACGTACTATGGGCGTGAAAGCAGAATTGCATATAGCGGGAAGGGGTACGGATTCCCCAGCATGCCGTCAACAACTCTCAGAGGGAATGTTCACTCATGGATTGTTGGATAAGTCAGGAGTTAGGAATCTGTTATATCAGTGTGACGCATTGGTACTCGCCAGTAGGAGCGAGGTACAACCGTTGGTGTTGTTGGAGGCTATGTCGACAGGCATTCCTGTCATATCTACAGAGTGTATTCCTCAGAATCTTCGAATAAAAGACGGCTGTCATATTGTTCCCATAGATGATGCGAATGCGCTTGCTTTAGCAATGGAGAATATGATTAACAATCCAATGCCAGATGGGGAATCTTTGTCGGCTGAAGTTAGGCAGATGGCATCTCCACAAGTTATAGGGAAACAACTGGAGAATGTCTTTAACGACATACTCGCTTCAAGGTAACGAATACTTTTCGTGCCAGCAAACCAATGCCCCATAGCCAATCATGGTGCATAACCAGAAACAGACAACTATTCTTTAGTGTGCGTTGTACTTTCCATGCTTTCTCACATTCTAACACTTCATGATACAAGTCGGCATCATGTGATCGGAAGGCATGCATGCCGAGCGCAAAGATGCGATAGCGAAAATAGTCTTCCACCTTTGTGCTGTTTATGTCATATTTCTGAGATAGGTAATAACTTAAATCAGAAACACGACGCACAAATCGGAATTGTTTCTTGTCGTCTTTTGAGGTAGAGACAGTATCCTTCCCTTGGCTATAATTTAAAGTGGCATCAGGTATGTAGGCAATTTTTCCGTGTAGTGCCATGATAAAAACAATCTGGACATCCTCACATCCGAAATCCTTGTTGCGGAACAGATACTCGTCTTCCTCTAAAGCCTTATGGATGATGTCTGTACGGTATAAGGATGTACAGAGATGGACAACAGGTATGGAGGTTTGAGTGATAATAGCCTCCAACATCTGTTTTCCGTCTGTCATGCTGTCTGTGAAAGGCTTCCTCGCACTTGCTGTGGCAATCTGAGTGCTCTCGTCATACTTATTCCAATCAGTGTGAACGAGTGTTACCTCCGGATGGTTTTCAAGGATACAGACCTCTTTCTTTAGTTTAAGTGGGTCGATCCAGAAATCGTCACCAGCGCAGTCGGCTATATACTTACCTCTGGCGGCAAGGATGCAATCGAAATAGTTATTTATAAACCCCTTGTTCTCTTCATTGGCAATTAAGCGGATGACATTTGGGTGCTTCTCCGCATATCCCCTACATATAGATAAGGTGGAGTCTGTAGAGCAGTCCTCTCCTATGATGATCTCATAGGGAACGTGACATTGTTGCATGAGGATGGAGTCAAGGGTCCTGCCGATGGTGTCCTCTTGATTGTATGTCACTACAACGACTGAAATCATGTTCTCCATTATCTTTCTTTCTTTAATAATGGTAATGAGTGTAATAGAATTGCTCTTCCGATATTGCTGTTTGCCATCCTTCTGAACCAAGTGTATTTCTTAGTATAGCCTTTATCAGGCAAAGGGAACAGCCCCTTGTCTCTTAGAACACTTAGGGCATTGTCTAAGGCTTTTTGTGAATGGAGAAGCATGATAGTGTTGTATATGTAGTCCATTGTTAGTTGGGCTATTCGACGTTGTAATGCCAGCCTTTCGTTGACAGGTAGTTTGTCACTTAGTTGGTGAAGATGCAGAATGACATTCAAACTGTCCTCAAGTCGTTTTTGCTTATTCTCTTCATCATGTTGATGAATGGCGGACGTGTTATGTTGTCGATAGAAATAGGCTCTAGCAGTTGTGTGATATACAGTCTCTGCTCTTAACAGTAGTTGTGGAGTAAATTCTTCGTCTTCTCCATAACAGATATTTGGAGTAAAGTTCAGAGCACCTCTGGTAGATTGACGGAACAGAAGACAGCATACAGACCCATGCAAATTGTTGTTGCGCATCAGATTTACACCGCTAGTCTTAATATGTTGACTAATGGCATGTTTCGTTTTGAAATAGTCCTTCGCAAAATCAAACATAACTATATCTGCATCTTCATTATATCTAATGATGTCCAGACATTCTTCATATGGCGCTTGGATCAGATAATCATCACCATCCATAAACTGAATGTATTGCCCTTTGGCGATTTGCATCCCTTTATTTCGAGCGACACTGACACCTCCGTTCTTCTGTCGGACATAGATAATATCATCTCCATATTTCATGAGGTCATTGATCGGACTCTGGTCGGAGCCGTCATCAATCACGATAATCTCACGTTCGAAGGGACGCAGGGAGAGGGCAAGGATGCTATCGATACATTCCTGTAGCATCTGCACGGGTAGATTATAGTAGGTAATGATAAAACTTACCAAAGGCTTGTATTCTCTGATGTTCATGTTTGCAAAGGTACAATTTAATGATTAGAAAACCAAACTAAAATGCCTTTTTTATATGTTGGGTATCATCTTTATGATTGCAATTTAATCTAAATTGTTTTGCAATCTAATCTAAATTGCTTTACAATTTAATCTAAATTACTTAGCAATTTAAGTTAAATTGCAATTAAATACATGGGAATAAGAATAAATAGGGTACTTTTGCGTTTATTATAATAGTGTTAGAGGATAAAAATAACAGTTATCAGCATATACTGAAGTACACCAGTATCTTTGGCGGTGTGCAGGGCTTTGTCATTCTGATAGGTCTTGTGCGCAGTAAATTCATGGCACTGTTGTTAGGGGCAGGCGGTATGGGCTTTAACTCTTTGTTGACCTCTGTGCAGAACTTTGCGTCGCAATGTACCAATTTAGGAATCTCCTTTGGTGCTGTCCCTAAACTTTCTGACTATTATGAGAAACAACGTCAGGATCTGTTGGCATACTATATACAGGTGATTCGTTTGTGGAGCCTGATTGCTTCCTTGTTGGGCTTTGTGTTCTGTGTCGTTATTAGTCCGTTGATGAACGACCTGTCGTTCACGTGGGGAAATCATACGCTTCACTATGCTATATTAGGATTGGCGGTGGCTATGCTTGCCATTACTGGTGGTGAGACGGCAATTCTAAAGGCAACAAGACGCTTAGGTGCTCTGGCACGGATACAGGTGTATACGGCTATCATCTCTGTGTTTCTCTCGATACCGTTGTATTACTACTTCGGACACTCTGGAGTTGTTCCTGCTATAGTGTTGATTGCAGGTGTGGGCATGTTGACGACAATAGTCTATTCATACCGATGTTATCCGTTACGCCTGCGTTTCGATCGTAGTCAACTCAAGGATGGTGCGGGTATGATCAAGTTGGGCTTGGCATTCGTGTTGGCTGCTGCTATCGGTAGTGCGGCGGAAATGATGATACGGGCTTTTCTGAATGTGGAAGGCAGTCTGGATGACGTTGGACTCTATAACGTTGGTTATATGTTGACTATTACTTATGCGGGAATGGTATTCTCATCGATGGAGACAGATTATTTCCCACGTTTGTCTGCCGTCAGCAAAGACATAGCGAAAACCAACGAGATGGTGAATAAGCAGATGGAAGTATCACTGCTATTACTGTCGCCTTTGTTAGTTGCATTACTGACGGCATTGCCTATTCTGGTACCCTTGTTGTTCAGTAGAGAGTTCCTGCCTGTGGTTACCATGGCTCAGGTCGCAGTACTTGCGATGTATTTTAAAGTGTTGTCTTTGCCGATAGCATATATCACACTGGCACGAAGTTACTCATTGTCATATTTGTTATTGGAGACATCCTATTTCATCGTCTTAGTGGCAGCCATTGTCGTCGGCTATCGTACTTGGGGTATCTGGGGAACTGGTGTTGCTATCGTTATTGCGCATATGGCGGAATTGTTGATAGTTGGATGCTACTCCTATTGGAAATATTACTATCGTTGTACGTGGACAATCGTCCGTTATGCGATGGTACAGATGCTGATAGGATTCACAGTCTATGCGGTTTCTTGTCTGACTGACGGTTGGTATTACTGGATAGCAGAAGCCGCACTGACATTCATCAGTACGGCTTATTCTATTCATATCTTGCGTCAGAAGACGCACTTGTGGGAGGCATTGACTAGGAAGTTCAGAACCTGAAGTCAAACTGCACGTCTACGAAGTTATAATTGTGCTTGTCAGGATTGACAATGCTACGGTCGTTGACTAATGCGTATTCTGCGTTAATCTGCAGTCTCTTGTTGAAGAAATAGTTGAGACCAACCTCATACATGGTTTTTGAGTTACCCCATGTCTTGTCTTTGCGATACAGGTTGTAACGTGCCTTTGCATGCAGTTTAGACTTGATGACAGGAACGATGCCGAATGCATAGAATCCATCAGCCTTGTCGCCTAACGATCTGTCCGCTCCATAACCTTGGCTGTGGATGTACTCTGCACGGAAAGTATACTCGTTCTTGTCATACTCGGCAGATAGGGCATAACGGTTTTTCTCGCCAATGCCAGCCTTACTACCAGTCCATCCAAAGGCTCCGACACGAACTCCGTCAAAAGGCATGACCCATAGTCCCCCAATGATGTCCTTTCGATTGTCCTTGTCTTTGGAGTTGATACCTTCACCATTATAGACTCCGATCTGATAGTGTAACAAGCGGCGACCGTTGGTGTTGGGGAAGAGGTCACCTTGAATCTGAATACCGATGTCACGGCCTCCGGAAGATTTCTCTCCAGTACGGTCGCCAAAACCAACGAGGTTGTTGATGACCATCGCATAGGAGTACCAGCCTTGTGTGATGGGGTGGGTGGGATTCTCAAACGAGAAGGCACGCTTAAACTGACCTGCTTTTACCCTGAACTCCTTGTATTTTACCCATTCCGCATAGAGATCTACAAGGTAGAACGTAGATGCACCAGGACCAGACCCTAACGAACCTTGCGCTTGGGCGCGCCAGTCGAAATCGCCGATTTTACCGTCCAAGATCAGACGCATGAGTCGCAGGTTAAAAGCATTCTCATGATTCTTGGAGGCAATGACCTCCTTCTCTCCTTCCTCATTGGTAATCGTTTCGTTGGAGTATTTATCATCGCCTTGGTATTGAAGCATTCCATAACCGCTAATCTTAATGTTCTTGACCCATTGGGGCAGTTCAATAACGGTCTTCTTTTCACTTTCTTGTGCATTGGAAGCCAATGCGAAACCCATCATTGCGAGGGTTAGGATCATTAGTTTCTTCATAATAATTATCTTTTGGTTAATAATACTACATTCTCTACATGTGGGGTATGTGGGAACATATCTACAGGCTGTACTTCTGCTACTCGATAGGCAATATCCAAGTCCTGCAAGTCACGAGCCTGCGTGGCAGGATTGCATGAGACATAGACAATACGCTGTGGAGCCGCTCTGAGGATAGTCTTCACGACATCGGGGTGCATCCCGGCACGAGGAGGGTCTGTGATAATCACATCAGGTCGTCCGTGTTCGGCAATAAAGTCGTCAGTCAGGATGTCCTTCATGTCACCAGCATAAAACAGCGTGTTGTCAATATGGTTCTCCAGTGAGTTGATTTTGGCGTCCTCTATCGCCTCTGGCACATACTCGATGCCAATCACTTTCCGTGCCTTCTTCGCCACGAAATTGGCAATAGTACCCGTACCTGTATAGAGGTCGTAAACCAAATCCTCACCAGTCAGTCCTGCGAACTCCCTCGCCACTGAGTACAGATGGTACGCCTGCTCGGTATTGGTCTGGTAGAACGACTTAGGACCCACCTTGAAGCGCAAATCCTCCATGGTCTCGTAGATATGGTCATTGCCTTTGAAAGTCAATATGTCCTGATCGCCAATGGTGTCATTACACTTCTGGTTATTGAGATACATCAGTGACGTAATCTGTGGAAACTTATCGGCAAGATGCTGAAGCAGTCCCTTTGCCTTTTGCTCATCGCCCTCCTCATCGTAATGGAATTGGACGATGAGCATCCATTCGCCAGTGTTGGAGTTACGGATAATGACATCACGCAGGAGTCCAATCTGTTGACGGAGGTCGAAGAAGGTCAGTCTGTGTGCCATCGCATAGTCACGTACCTCATTACGGATTTGGTTATGCAGGTCGTCCATTAGCCAGCATTTCTCGATAGGTAGAATCTTGTCAAAGGCTCCTGTGATATGGAACCCGATGGCGGGCTGGTCTTTTAGACTTTGTGTCTCATCATGGGGTAGGGATGCAATCTCCTCACTGGTCAGGTAGCGCTTGTTGGCACATCCGAAATCCAGTTTGTTACGATACTCCTGCGTCCTCACACTTCCAAGAATAGGGCGGAATGTTGGCAACTCCACTTTTCCGATGCGCGTCAATTGGTCGAACACCTGTTGCTGTTTCATCTTCAACTGCTCCTCATAGGGGAGTTGCTGCCATTTGCATCCTCCACAGGTTCCGAAGTGTTGACAGAACGGTTGGGAACGTCGGGGACTCATGCTATGATATTGGATGACCTCTGCCTCCATGAACGAGTGTTTTTTTCGGTGTACCTGCAAGTCGCAGACATCACCAGGCACAGCCCATGGTACAAAGACAACCATATCATCTACACGAGCCAGAGACTTTCCCTCTGCCGCATAGTCTGTGATAGTGATATGTTCTAAGATAGGTAGTGGCTTCTTCTTTCTTGCCATGCTTATCTTGCCATTACATATTTGTGTAGGGTCTTGCGGACTGCGCCATTACCTGCGTACAGTTCCTTGACCATCCCTTCTATCTGCTCACCCAGCCCAGCCTCATAGAGGTCGAGACCGAACACGTCCTTCCTGCTGTAAAGACTCCTCAGGCACGAGAAATCCTGACCGGTCTTGCCAATCTCCAGCGGAGCAACGATTGCCTGCAACTCCTCCAACATTGGGTCTGGTGACGGCTCGAATGGTGTGCCGTCATCCTTGATGCCCTTCAGATAGCGGGCATAGCCAGCCAGTGTCAGCGGGATGAGAACGAGGTTCTGCATGTCCAGTCCACGGGCGATGTACTTCTTGATAGTCTCACCAAAGCGGATAGGCAGTTTCTGTGAGGTGTCCATGGCGATACGCTGTGGGGCGTCTGGCATGAAGGGGTTAGGCAGACGGCGGTTGATAACCGCGCCGATGAACTCGTATGGGTTCAGCACGCCGGGATCTGTCACCACGGGCATCGCCTCCATATAGCCGATCTTCTGGATGAACGGACGCAGGTCCTCGTCAGCCATCTCCGCGGAGATAAGGGTATAGCCCAGCATACAGCCGTAGATGGACATGGCGGTATGAAGCGGGTTCAGGCAGGTCGTCACCTTCATGGTCTCCACCTGGTCCACCGTCTCACGGGTGGTATAGAGCGCGCCGCCTAAATCAAGCGGAGGACGACCGTTGGTGTAATGGTCCTCGATGACCAGATACTGCACCTCCTCTGCGTTCACGAAAGGAGCGGTGAAGGTATGCTTCTCCGTCTCAATATAGTTGTTGTCCTCAAAACCGTCCTGCGCCAGCAGTTCCTTCACCTTCTCATGGGGACGAGGGGTGATTTTGTCAATCATCGACCAGGGGAAGGTAATCCTCGTCTCGTCCCTCAGGTAGTCGAGGAAAGCCTGTGGTGCCAGTCCGTCGCCCACCCAGCGCTCCGCATAGGCGAAGACACCAGCCTTCACCTTGTCACCATTGTGTGAGCAGTTGTCCATCGACTGTACTGTCAGGGGCAGCCTGCCTGCCTGATAGCGCTCCAACAGCAGGGCAGCGACCTTACCCATGGCGAGGACGGGCTTCAGTCCTCGTGCGAGGTCAGCGTCATTATAACTGTATCCCTTCTCCGTGATAGTGAAGGATATCATCTGCAAAGAGGGATTGCGGAAGATCTCCACTAGGCGGTCCCAGTCGCAGAACTGGTAGTCTGCCTTCAGCGCCTCAGTGACGGAGGCGATGACCTTCTTCTCAATGTTGCCGTCACTTTGCAGTGAGACGAGCAGCGACAGGTTATTATATGGGGAGTATGCCTTGTCGACGACCTCGAAGTCAAAGGTCTCGGCGACGATGACACCCCGGTCGTATTTGCCTGTGTTCAGCGCGTCGTTAAGGATCGCGGCAGGGAAGGCACGGAAGATGTTGCCTCCTCCGAAATGTACCCACGTGGGCTCCTTTGCCGTCTTCTCACGTATGGTCTTGATGTCAAACTTTGGGAGTTGGTAGCCTTTCGCCTCCCATTCCGCGGCATTGAAATTGCCGCTCATGATATCATTCAGTCTCATCTTCTTTACTCTTTTACTTTTTTACCCTTTTACCCTTTTACCTTTAATCAAAGAATCCCGGTTGCTTATACTCAATACCCAACTCACGGTCGACGGTGGCGAGGATGCCCTGCACCTGTCCCAAGGCGAACATGCGCCCGAGGAGCGTGTATCCAGCGTTATGTCCGTGGCTGGACTCGTCGAGGATACCGCCAGGCTCGTCCGTGAAGGTCATGCCATGGTCGACACGCATCGGCAGTTGCGGGTTTTCTTTCTCAAAGATACGGGCAAGTTCTATAATGTCGGCACGACCGCCTAAGTGGCTTGCCTCCGTGAAGTCGCCGTTGGGGAAGATATGGCAGGAGCGGAGGTGTACGAAATGGGTGCGGTCGGCAAACTGCCTAGCGAGTTCCACCACGTTATTGTAGGCACCTGCGGAGAGTGACCCGGCGCAGAACGTCAGTCCGTTGTGCTTGTTGGGCACGGCGTCGAGGAACCACTGGATATCCTCCTGTGTGCGGACGATACGGGGCAGTCCGAGAATCTCGATGGGGGGATCGTCGGGATGCACACACATGTTCATGTCATATTCCTCGCAGGTAGGCATGATAGCCTCCAGGAAGTACTTCATGTTGGCACGGAGTTGCGCCTTGTCGATACCCTTGTAGAGGTCGAGGAACTCACGGAACTTCTGCACGGGAGCCTCGTCGTTCTCGGAGAAGTTGCCGCTGACGAAGCCCTGCGTCTTGATGACGATGTTCTCCACCAGTTTGTGGTCTTTCTCGGGAGTCATCGCCTTGGCGAGTTCGTCGCACTCCGCCAGTACGTTTCTCGTAGGTGCGGGGGTGCGGAGTTGCGGAGGTACGAGATTTCTTTCGGTTGCTGGGGCATTCTCGCACCCCCGTGCCCCCGTACCTTCATACCCCCGAACTTCCGGCAAGCGGAACTGTTCCCATTCCTCACGGGCGCCCTCACGCTTCAGGATATAGATGTCGAAATAGGCGAACTCCGCATAGTTGAAATACAGGTTCGTGGCACCGTTGGGGTTGTTGTGGAACAGGTCGGTGCGCGCCCAGTCAAGGACGGGCATGAAGTTGTAGCAGATCGTGTGGATGCCCTCCGCCGACAGGTTGCGCAAAGACTCCTTGTAGACCTCGATCTGCTCGTCACGGTCAGGACCGCCGTACTTGATGGTCTCCACTACGGGCAGGCTCTCCACCACGCTCCAGCGCATCCCATAACTCTCGATATACTCACGAAGGTCACGGATTTTTTCCCGTGTCCATACTTGTCCCAGGGGAACGTCATGCAGTGCGGTGACGATACCCTCCACTCCGATTTGTCTCAGCATGGCAAGCGTGATCTTGTCCTTCTTGCCAAACCATCTCCATGTTCTTTCCATAATATATTAGGTTTATCTGTTTTTCTCCATTTTCTTTTGAATGATCTCATAGGCTTTCTCCCAGTCAGTGTCCAAAGAGAAGCGTGTGATACTCTCACCATTGTTGTAGTAACTAAGCACTAACTCCTTGTCTTTATCTTTGAAAAGGGGACAGTCTTTACTTGTTTCCATGAAGATCTTTGTCATTTCCTCTTGCAATGCTTGTGGCATCTCGTTGTATTGTACAAGTTTTTGGATATAGAATGTCACATATTGGTTCATGGCAAAAGCCTGTCGATCGAGGAAATAGACAGAAGAGTCAGGCATTTCCTCCTGCATTTTGATAGCAAGATAGTTGAGGGCGTCAACTTTAAACTGACTGATACTACGAACCAGTCCATGTGTCTGTGGATTCTCAACGAGTTGCTTGTTTTTCGTACGCAACTCATTGTATACCTCTTGTGCTTGAGCATTCATGCCGATGAAGAGCATGAGAACTAACAGAATCTTTTTCATTGTCATTCTATTTTAGTATTGTTAGATATTTCTTATGAGTGATGACGTTGGGTAGTTCCTCTTCATAATGAGTCACCATGACCATAGTCTTGTTACGTCGTTGACAGAAAGTCTCAATGACATCTTTCACCAGTCGGCGGTTCCATAGGTCGAGCCCATGCAAAGGTTCGTCGAGTATCAGGAGTTGTGGGTCTTTGACAAAAGCACGAGCCAGAAGAACCAGTCGTTGCTCACCACTTGAAAGTTTCATGAATGAATTGTTGTATTTCCCTTCCATCCCGAAAATGTCAAGCCACCACTTGCAGATGGCATATTCCTCTTCGTTGGGCTTCACATAGAGTCCGACAGAGTCTTTCAGACCACTTGCCACAATTCTGATGGCAGGCAAGTCACGTTGGTAGGAGCGGTGCATCTCAGGTGACACATAGCCAATGTGTTTTTTGATATCCCAGATACTCTCCCCAGTACCACGTTGATGGTCGAAGAGTGTGATGTCACAGGCGTAACTCTGAGGATTGTCCGCACAGACGAGGGAGAGTAGGGTAGACTTGCCACTACCGTTCTGTCCTGACAAAGCCCATCGCTCTCCGTTGAGCACGGTCCAGTTGACATCTTTTAAAATAGTGCGGTCACCATATCGGATGTTTACATTTCTCATCTTGATGACCTCGTCGGTGTCATAGTCATTGTCCTTGTACGGCAGATTGAGGATCGCTTCTGTTTTCTCCTTGCTTAATACGTGCTCAGGAACATCTCTCTGTCTGAAGAGGAACTCCTCTCTGGTACATGGTGGCATCACATGTCCGTCTCTTATTTCTATCACCTCCGAGACGGATGTTGGAATATCATCCGTCTTAGAGAGTACCAGCATGATGTCTATCTCGTGTTTGTCAACCAACAACTGCAACAACTCCTTTAACTGGTCGCGTGTCTCTGCGTCAAGTCCGATAAACGGATTCTCCATGATGAGAAGTTTGGGGTTGGCAAAGAGCATCTTGGTAAGTTGAAACTTACGGAGTTCACCACTTGACAAAGTGATGACATACTTGTCAAGTAGGGGCTCCATGTGGAATAGGTCATACAAGTGCTGTTGCAGTTTTCGACGTTCCTCCGTGTCCTCTCCGGCTAAGTTGTATGCTCGCTCTAGCAGTTCCCTGACATTAGGGGTCTCTGGGTCAATGTCGTGCTGGTTCCAACGCAGTTGTAAGTAGTATGACTTATCGACAGCAGGACCGTAAGAGTCGCTGAAAGCGATATAGCGTAGGCGGTCACTCGCCATTTGCTTACGCAGTGCCTCTATGTACTGCGTCTTTCCGCTTCCGTTACGTCCTACAATTGCCGTTATTTTTTGCATACCTTGCTAACCTTTTCTTGATTCTTATTCACAAAGTCTTTCCATCCTCTGTAGTGTGCCTGTGACTCGGGACGGTTCATCTGCATGAAATGGCAGTATGCCGCCCCCAAGGCATCCGTGGCATCCATGAATTTAACCATGGCATCCTCGTCAAACTTCAGGAGTCGTTGCAGCATACCCGCGACTTGCTCCTTTGAAGCGGCGCCGTTACCTGTGATTGCCATCTTAATCTTCAGTGGCGCGTATTCGTGGATTGGCACACCATGATGGATAGCGGCAGCGATAGCGGTGCCCTGTGCCCTTCCGAGTTTTAGCATCGACTGTACGTTCTTGCCAAAGAAAGGCGCCTCAATAGCCATCTCATCAGGCAGGTAGGCATCGATAATACCCGTCACTCGCTCGAAGATATGTCCAAGTTTCAAGTAGGCATCCCCAAACTTTCTCAGGTCGATGACGCCCATTGTCACCATCTCAGCCTTGCCGTCCTTTACCTTCAAGACGCCATAGCCCATGATGTTTGTTCCGGGGTCGATGCCCAATATGACCTTTTCCATATCGTGTACAAAGATACGAATAAAATCTGATACTTACATCATTCTTACCTTATTTAACAACCTCCAAAATACGCTTCCAGTTCGTTGTTGGCACTTCCTTCTTGGTTGGGCAGGTCACGGATAATGACACCATGCTCTAAGAGTGCTATACGTGTGGAGATGTCCACCGTGTGCTGCAGGTTATGACTGGAAATCAGCAGGGTGGCTCCTGTCTCCTTGGCATAACCAGTTAGCACATGCTTAAGGATGAGTTGACTTGACGGGTCAAGGAAATTGAACGGCTCGTCAAGGATCACAATCTGGGGACGGCGGAAAAGGGCGGAGATGATTCCCACCTTTTGCTTGTTACCGGCAGAGAGGTTGCGGATGAGTTTCTTCTGTCCGAAAACCTCGCCGGCGGCAAACTGCTCAAAGTCCTTCAGTCGCTCGTCAACCTGCTGTTGTGCCATTCCCGATACTTTACCCAGAAAGGCAAAATACTCCTCAGGGGTGAGGAAGTCGATCAGGAATCCCTCATCAATATATGCTCCCACCTGTTGCTTCCAAGCCTCGCTCTCTGCAGGATTGATGTCGTTGATGGCAACAGTCCCCTCGTCGGCTTTCAACAAGTCGAGAAGCATGCGGAATAGCGTAGTCTTACCCGCCCCGTTGTTGCCGACGAGTCCAAGAATGTCACCATCGTTGATAGTGAATTGCTCGATGTTACATGCGACAGTGTCGCCAAACTGTTTCTTTAAATGTTGAATCGTAATCATACTAAGCCTCTACCGTGACAAACTTTGAATTTCTTACCAGAACCACAAGGACAGGGATCGTTACGTCCAGGGAGTTTGTCCTTGACAATCGGGGTACGTGGCTGCTGGGCACGTGTGTCATGGGCTGCGGCGGCTGCTTGGTTGGGATCCGTCATCTGCTCTTCCGACAGGTTCTGCTTGCTCTCCGTGTACTGCTGACGTTGGGTGCGCTGCTCTGGGGCAGCCTCACGGACATCCTGTTGCTGCATCTCAGGGATAGCGCCACGCATAAGGATGCTGACGATACGGTTGTTCATCTCATTAATCATGGTGTCCCACACCTTGGCGCTCTCCAGTTTGAAGATCAGGAGCGGGTCTTTCTGCTCGTAACTGGCATTCTGTACGGAGTGGCGCAACTCATCCAGTTCACGCAGGTTCTCTTTCCACGACTCGTCGATGATATGTAGCAGCATCTGTTTTTCGAACTCCTTGACAATCGACTTGCTCTCGGTGTCGTAAGCCTCTTTCAAGTTACAAGGGATGTTGTACATCTTACGTCCGTCCGTCAGGGGTACCATGATGCGCTCATACATCTGTCCCTGTTGCTCATAGACCTGTTTGATGATAGGTTTTGCCACCTCACGGATACGCTCTGTCTTACGGGTGAAAGTATCCATCACCTGCTGGAAGGCGTTCTCCTCCAGTTGCTCACGCTGTTCGTTGAGGAACTGCTCGTTGGTAAATGGTACCTCCATGGCGAAGATATGCAGGAACTCCTCCTTACAACCCTCGTAGTCATTATTCTCAATGATGTTCACCACGCGGTCCCACATCATATTGGAGATATCCATACCAATACGCTCACCCATCAAGGCATGACGACGTTTCTCATAGATAACGGTACGTTGTTTGTTCATCACGTCATCATATTCCAACAGACGCTTACGGATACCGAAGTTGTTCTCCTCGACTTTCTTCTGGGCACGCTCAATCTGGCGACTGATCATAGGACTCTCGATCATCTCACCCTCCTTGAAACCGAGACGGTCCATCACAGTGGCGATACGCTCAGAACCGAACAGACGCATCAGTTTATCTTCAAGGGATACGAAGAACAAAGAACTACCCGGGTCACCCTGACGACCAGAACGACCACGCAACTGACGGTCGACACGACGGCTCTCATGACGCTCTGTACCAATGATGGCAAGACCGCCAGCCTCTTTTACCTCTGGTGATAACTTGATATCGGTACCACGACCAGCCATGTTGGTGGCAATGGTCACGGCACCCAGTCCGTTGGTTGACTGTCCTGCAAGTGCCACGATGTCTGCCTCCTTCTGGTGGAGTTTGGCATTCAGTACCTGATGGGGAATACCCTCTCGCTTGCCCGTCTCAGGGTTGACATACATATCGAGCATACGGCTCAGCAACTCGGAGATCTCCACGGAGGTCGTACCAATCAGAGTAGGACGTCCAGCCTTGCGTAGGCGAACCACTTCCTCGATGACGGCACGGTACTTCTCACGGGCGGTCTTATAGACACGGTCGTCCATGTCGTCACGGATGACGGGCTTGTTGGTGGGAATCTCCACCACGTCGAGTTTGTAGATATCCCAGAACTCACCAGCCTCGGTTGAGGCGGTACCCGTCATACCCGCCAGTTTGTGGTACATACGGAAGTAGTTCTGGAGGGTGATAGTGGCAAAGGTCTGTGTGGCAGCCTCCACCTTTACATGCTCCTTCGCTTCGACAGCCTGGTGCAGACCGTCAGACCAGCGACGTCCTTCCATGATACGACCTGTCTGCTCATCGACAATCTTCACCTCGCCGTCGATAACGACATACTCGTCATCCTTATTGAACATGGTGTATGCTTTCAGCAACTGCTGGATGGTATGCACACGCTCGCTCTGTACGGCGTAGTGATTGAGCATCTCGTCTTTCTTGTTCAGACGCTCCTCGTCGGAGAGTCCTGTCTCGTTCTCCAAGGCAGACAGTTGCGCTGCGATATCAGGCAGCACGAAGAGTTCTGCGTCATTGACCTGTTTGGCAAGCCATGCCGTACCCTTATCGGTGAGGTCGCAGGAGTTCAGTTTCTCATCGACCACGAAATATAGTGGCTCGACAGCCTCAGGCATACGACGGTTGTTGTTCTCCATATAGGTGTTCTCCGTGTTCTGCATGCCCGACTTGATACCATCCTCAGAGAGGAACTTGATCAATGGCTTGTTCTTCGGCAGTGACTTATGGGAGCGGAAGAGGGCAAGGAAACCTTCCTCCTCCAGTTTCTTGTCATTCTTCTCACGTCCTTCGGCAATCTTCTGCTTTGCCTCAGCAAGGTACTGGGTAGCAAGTTGGCGTTGAACACCTACGAGTTTCTCCACCAGAGGCTGATATTCCTCAAACATCTGGTCGTCGCCTTTTGGCACGGGACCAGAGATGATTAATGGGGTACGTGCGTCATCAATCAGCACGGAGTCAACCTCGTCGACAATGGCATAGTTATGGGCTCGCTGCACCAGGTCTTGTGGCGAAATCGCCATGTTGTCACGCAGGTAGTCGAAACCGAACTCGTTGTTCGTACCAAAGGTGATGTCACACTGGTATGCCTTACGACGAGCCTCGGAGTTTGGCTGGTGCTTGTCGATACAATCGACGGACAGTCCGTGGAACATATACAGCGGACCCATCCACTCGGAGTCACGCTTGGCAAGGTAGTCGTTGACCGTTACGACATGTACGCCATTACCTGTCAGCGCATTCAGAAAGACGGGTAGGGTGGCGACAAGGGTCTTACCCTCACCAGTAGCCATCTCGGCAATCTTTCCCTGATGCAGCACCGTACCGCCAAAGAGTTGCACGTCATAATGCACCATCTCCCATTTCAGGTCGTTACCTCCCGCAGTCCAGTGGTTATGGTAGATAGCCTTGTCACCGTCAATGGTGATGAAGTCTTTCTTCGGGTCGCCAGCCAACTCACGGTCGAAATCCGTTGCGGTCACAATGGTCTCCTCATTCTCGGCGAAGCGGCGTGCCGTCTCCTTGACGATGCTGAAGACCTCAGGCATCACCTCGTTCAAGGCACCCTCGTAAATCTCCAGTGCTTCCTTCTCAAGTTTATCAATCTGGGCAAAGATCTCAGCACGCTCGTCAATGGGCGTGTCCTCAATGGTGCCCTTTAAGCGTTCAATCTCCTCTTTCTGCGTCTTTGCCGATTCCTGCACCTGACGCTGTATCTCCTTTGTACGCTGACGCAGTTGGTCGTTGTCGAGTTTCTGAATCTCCGGGTAGACGGCTTTCACTTTCTCTACCAGAGGCTGAATCAGTTTCATGTCACGGGTGGACTTGTTGCCAAACAACGATGTCAAAATCTTAGTTAAATTCATATCTTATTATTTTGTTTTTACCTTATTAATATATTAAACGGATGCAAAGGTACGAATTAATTTCCGTACTTTTGCTTGCCTTTTTACTTTTTTACCTTTTTACTTCTAAAAAAGTGGTTCTGCCACACAAGCGTTGGGAGCACGGATACGAATAGCACGTGCTATAGCAGGTGCTATGCGATCTACTGTGACGGGGGTCTGTATGCGTTCCGCTTTTGTTCCTGCTCCATAGATAATGATGGGGAATGGAACATGAGCCGAACGTGTTGACGATTGCTCGGAAGTGTCTTCGTTGATGAGTTTCCAACCCGGGGCGATGTCGATAATCAGGTCACCGCATTTCTCCACGTTGAAGCCATTGCGGATGCTTTCAAGTAAATAACTATCACTTGTTAGTAACTGATTGGCTGTGTAAACGTTACGAACTCCAGATATTTGTAGTAAGAACTCCTGTGAGCGACTGGATATCTCACCCAGATGGATGTTCTTCTGGCGCAGTAACTGGTGGTTGAAATAGAGGTGGTTCTTATGGCAGAACTCGACGTATTTGGCGGAACCGAAGATGGCTCCCAGGTACATGTTCAGCAGATTTGCTGTACGGTTGATATAGAAGGTACCTGTGGGAATACGGTAGCGCTCCTGATTACCTTCCTCCTCTTCCTCCCGACTTGTCGTGCCAGTGATGACGAAAAGCACACGGTCTCTGGGTATCTGGTGCTCAATACCATTCAGCAATTGGGCTATCTGGCGGTCGAGTGCCACATACGACTCCATCTGTTGTCCAGCCTCGTAGGTCAGACTGATCATGTCTGTCTTGTCGTCATTGCCGATACCAGCCTGCTCGATGCATTTCAGCGTAGCGTCTGTCACGCTCTTGTTGCTGTCGGCATCTGGTTGGTACAGACGTGTATAGCCGCTAAGCCACTGGTTCAAGGGACGGTAGTATGTCGTAGTGCCCCATTTCCCGTTTATCATCCATGCGGCACCATCGGCGGCATGTCCTGCCGACAAAATGGCAGCATCGGCGGTGGGAGCGAAGGCAAACACCTTTGCGATCCCGTTGGTAGCCATCTTCAACTCATCGCTGATCGTTGAGGTGGCAAGGAACTGCGGGGAATATCCTATCTTCTGGTCTCTCACGCAGTTCTGCGGACGCAGTGTCTCTTTGTCGAGCCACTCCTCGGCAGTGATGCCATGATAATAGGGAGAGGTTCCCGTATATAGTGAGGCGATGGCTGAGGCACGGTCGACAGGCGTGAAGTTATAGGCGCCATTGGTAAATACCTTTCCCTCTGTCAGTAGTCGCCTCAGTCCGTCAGTGCCGTAGAGTGGGGCGTAAGTCTCCAGATAGTCCGTACGCAACTGGTCGATAGTAATGGTGACTACCAGTCGCGGTGTCTGTGCTATCAGTTGTTCCTGAGCCTCGGCATTGAGTCCCAAGATACTGAGCAGGGTGATATAAAGGTATTTATTTCTCATTTCGTTCCAATCTTTTTAAGATGGAGGTAACATTGTAACAGCAAACATAATGCCAGACTCCAGATGCCCTCGGCATAGCATTGGAAGAGTCCTCCAATCAGGAAGAGGACTGCCAGTATCGCCGTGATGAGCCAATAGCGTGTCTGTTTTCCCTTGATGACCTGCCAGAGAAAGAACCAGGGCAGTGGGTTCAGCAACAGGAACTGTAAGTTGATGCTCACTGTCGGATGTTGGGAGAAGAGCATCAGGAACAGGAGAATGCCAATGACGCCAGTGACAACCATCAGCAGGACCTCCCAGAGGATAAAGATACGCTGTTGCCTCCATTCTATGAGGAACAGAAGTAGTCCGATGCCCAGCAGGATAATGCCGCATGCCAGTGGTGATAGCGGGAAACCGCTTCTCACCACCTGTACCCCTGCTGGTACGGGAATTCTGCGCTCTTTCACCAGTGGACGGTATTCCCCGTAAAGGTATATCTCCGCATGGTCGAAGTCGTACATCAGATTATGGGGCAGGAACTCCTGTTGCTGCCGGTCGGTCTTCTGGTCGGCTAAGATGCCCAGCAGAAGGTCGTTGCCAAAGGCTGCCCATGGATTCTTCTGGGTCATCTCATGCACCATCTCCCGATAGGTCGGTGCATAGTCGTCCCGTTGCTCATAGTTCACCTTCCCCACAATACTCTTCTCGATGATATCCCGTGCCTTTGTCGTGCAGTTGCTATAGAAATAGTTATAGCGGTAGACACGGTTCTCCTCTTGCATGTTGATGGCGAGAGCCTGTTGCAGGGCTGCTTTCTCCTCACTGGTTAGGTTAAGCACTTGCTCCGTCACCATACTGCCAAAACGTCTGTATTCTTCCTGGAAAAGGCGGAAGGGGTAGGCTCCCAGTTCATAGTCGGTGAGTCCGAACACGAAACGGAGGGCAAAGAACGGCTTTCGCCAGTCGAAGACTCCATAGTTAAAGGCGATGTCCAGTCCGCCCTTACGTAAATCGTGGTAGCGGATGGCGGTATGCCCATACAGACTGTATATCTCGTCATGCGGTTGACAGGTGAGCAGACTGATCTCCACGGAGTCCATCCGCAGGGAGTCCTGTTGCGCTTCTGCTGCTGTCGCAGTGAGTAGAAAGACCCCGAGGAAGGCACCTTTCAGAGCATTAAAAATGATTTCTAAATGTTTCACGATGCAAAATTAACCTATATTTTCCACTTAACGTTCGATTATTTCGTTTTTTTTCAATAATTTTGCAGTCGATTTTTGAGAATAAAGAAGAAGAGTTCATGAAGAAATTCCTTTTAAGTAGCATTCTGCTGGGCTTCGGCACGTTGTCGATGGTAGCCCAGAGTGGTACAAAATCACCATATAGCCAGTATGGGTTAGGTGTCCTTTCCGATCAGTCGCAGGGCTTCAATCGGGGTATGAGTGGCTTGTTCCAGGGCTTCCGCAGTGGGAGTCAGGTGAACATGCAGAACCCTGCCTCCTACTCAGCGGTCGACTCGTTGAGCATGATCTTCGATGTCGGTGTGGCAGGACAGTTCACGAATTTCAAGGAGGGTGGTGCGAAGGTCAACGCCAAGACGGCAAACTTCGAGTATGCCACGGCATTGTTCCGTGTGTTCCCTAAGTTCGGTGTCAGCATTGGTGTCGTTCCTTTCTCTAATGTGGGCTATTCCTATTCCACCCAACAGAATGTGGGTACCTCTACGACCACGACGACGATGGGCTTCTCTGGCGAGGGAGGACTGCATCAGGCGTATATTGGTCTGGGCTATGAGTTCTTCAAAGGTTTCTCTCTGGGTGTCAACGCCTCCTATCTATGGGGTAGTTATGAACGTAACATCGTCGTGTCGAGCAGCGATGCCTATGTGAATACCCTTTCGAAGGTCTATGGTGCCGAGGTGAGCAATTATAAGTTGGACTTTGGCGCACAGTATCAGCAGCAGTTGTCGAAGAAGGATGTGCTGACCATTGGCGCGACATTCGGGTTGGGACACAAGATCGGTGCCGACCCCTATCTGCTGGTGACGAACCTGGATACTCAGACGGGAACACTGACAGCCACGGGTGATACTATCTCCAACGGATTGTCTATCCCCATGACGATTGGTGCAGGTATCGCCTATTCCCACAACAGGTCGTTGACAGTAGGTGTCGACTACCTGTTGCAACGCTGGGGCTCAGAGTCGTTCCCTGTCGTTAATGAGTTGACGAACAAGTATCAGTTGTCAAGCGATTACTATATGGATCGCCATAAGTTCACCGTTGGTGCCGACTGGATTCCCAGTCCTCTTCCGACCACCCGTAATCTGTTCAAGCGAATCCACTACCGTGTAGGAGCATCCTATGCTACACCTTATTATAAAATAAATGGGCAGGACGGTCCCAAGGAGATGACGGTGAGTGCTGGTTTCGGTATTCCACTGACCAATGCCTGGAACAACCGTTCTGTGCTGAATGTCAGTTTCCAGTGGGTCAACCAGTCTGCTAAGAACCTGATCACGGAGAACTCTTTCCGTGTGACCTTAGGCTTGACCTTCAACGAACGCTGGTTTGCTAAATGGAAAGTCGACTGATTCGCTTTTGGCTTTTGGCTTTTGGCTTTTGGCTTCTGGTCATCTCGTGTGAGCAACCACGAGAGCATATCGCCGCTGCCATCAACGATCGTGACTCCGTGTCGATGATGACGACCTACGGAGTCAATACGCTGATATCCGACTCTGGTGTCATCAAGTACCGCATCGTGACGGAGCGATGGGACGTGAACACCATCAAGCAACCGACTCGCTGGACTTTCGAGCGAGGCATCTTCCTCGAGCAGTTTGACGAGAAATTCCAGATAGCGGGTTATATCTTCGCTGACACGGCATGGTATTATGACCAGTTGAAACTCTGGGAACTCCGTGGCAGGGTGCGTATCCGTAACGCTAACGGCTTGGTTTTCAGAAGTGAGGAACTTTTCTGGGACGGTATCAAGCATGAGTTCTATTCTCATAAATATTCCCGTGTGGTAACTCCGGAGCGAGAACTGGAGGGCACCTATTTCCGCAGCGACGAGCGAATGCGCCATTACGAGGTGACCAACAGCACTGGCTCTTTCCAGTCGGAAGACTTGGAGCCTGAGGAGGAAGAGCCGGCAAAGAACAAGACTGCCTCCGATACGGCAAAGCAGGAGAAGCCGATGCGCCCCGCAGCCGTCAAGCATAAATCGACCACTAAATCAGTACGCCCATGACGAATCTCATCATAGGACTTATCATCACGATGATCTTCTCCGCCTTTTTCTCTGGCATGGAGATCGCCTTCATATCGAGCAATCGTCTGAGAGCGGAGATGGAGCGTGAGAAGAACGGACTCTCTCAGCGTGCCATCGCTTATTTCTATCAGCATCCCAACAATTTTGTGAGTACGATGCTGGTGGGTAATAATATCGCGCTGGTGGTCTATGGCATCCTCTTCGCCCGTATCTTTGACGCCACACTTTTCCATGAGTTAAGCGACGGATTCCGTGTGACTGCCGATACCCTGCTGTCTACCTTCGTCGTCCTCTTTACGGGGGAGTTCCTGCCCAAGACTATCTTCAAGGCGAGCCCCAATGCGATGCTGACATTCTTCGCCATCCCCGCATGGATTTGTTATGTGTTGCTCTATCCCATCTCCCGTTTCGCCACGCTGCTGTCCAGAGGACTGTTGCGCATCGTCGGTGTACGGATTCCCAAGGAGGAGCAGGACAAGGAGTTCTCCAAAGTAGACCTCGACTACCTCGTGCAGTCGAGCATCGATAATGCGGAGAGTGAGGACGAGATAGAGGATGAGGTGAAGATATTCCATAATGCCCTCGACTTCACGGAGACGAAGGTGCGTGACTGTATGGTGCCTCGCACGGAGATAGAGGCGGTGGACATCGAGGACTGTACGATGGAGCAGTTGCAGAACCGCTTTGTGGAGAGTGGACATTCCAAGATCGTGGTCTATCGTGACGATATCGACCATATCATTGGCTACATCCATTCCTCCGACCTCTTCCGACTCCATAGCGAGAACGCTAAACCCTTAACGCTCAACGCTCAACTGATTCGTGAGATGCCCTATGTCCCAGAGACGATGGCGGCAAGTAAGTTGATGCACACCTTCTTGCAGCAGAAGAAGTCGCTCGCCGTCGTCATCGACGAGTTTGGAGGCACCAGTGGACTGGTGTCACTGGAGGATATCGTGGAGGAGATCTTCGGCGATATCGAGGACGAGCACGACAATACGAAGTATGTGGCTCGTGACTTGGGCGACGGCGAGTATATGCTCTCTGCCCGTCTGGAGATCGAGAAGGTCAACGAACTCTTCGATATCGACCTGCCCGAGAGCGACGACTATATGACCGTCGGTGGTCTCATCCTGCATGAGTATCAGAGTTTCCCTAAACTCAACGAGGTGGTCAAGATTGGACGATTTGAGTTCAAGATTATCAAAAATACGATGACAAAAATCGAGTTAGTACGGCTAAAAGTGACGCAATAAGGTAAATTTTTCGGTTTATCTTTCGCCGTTTGATATTATTTTTGTAATTTTGTCGGCTGAATTTGAAAAATAGAAAAAGAATATAAAATAAATAAAAGCATAAAATGGCAGCAATTGGAAAAATTAGAAGTTGGGGTCCCGTTCTCGCTACTGTGATCGGTCTCGCCCTGTTTGCATTCATTGCCGAGGAAATGTTCCGCTCTTGTGAGGCTACAAGCAACGAGAAGCGTCAGCAGGTCGGCGAGGTGTTAGGTAAGAAAATCTCCGTACAGGATTTCCAGTCTCTGGTCGACGAGTATCAGTCAGTCATCAAGATGACCCAGGGACGTGACAACCTGTCTGAGGAGGAGTTGAACCAGATCAAGGATCAGGTTTGGCAGCAGTATGTCAACAATACCATCATGGAGACGGAGGCGAAGAAACTCGGCTTGACCGTCACTGATGAGGAACTTCAGAACATTCTGAAGACGGGTACCAACCCCATGCTGATGCAGACTCCTTTTGTCAATCAGCAGACTGGTCGTTTCGACGTGACACAACTCACGAAGTTCCTTGCCGACTATAAGAAGATGCAGGAGCAGCCACAGCAGGCACAGGTCGCTGAGCAGTACAAGCAGATCTACGACTACTGGAAGTTCATCGAGAAGCAACTTCGTCAGAACACGCTGGGTATGAAGTACCAGACACTGCTCGCTCAGTGCTTGATCTCTAACCCCGTTTCCGCTAAGATGGCTTTCGATGCCCAGAACCAGGAGAGCGACATCCAACTCGCCACCCTTCCTTACTCTGCTATCAAGGATAGCGACGTAGAGGTAAGCGAGGCAGACCTGAAGGCTAAGTACAACGAGGAGAAGGAGATGTTCAAGCAGTATGTAGAGAGCCGCGACATCAAGTATGTCGACTTCCAGGTTCTTCCTTCTACAGCCGACCGTACCGCTCTGATGAAGACCATCAACGATGCTCGTCAGAAGTTGGAGAGCGGCGCAGCCCCCGCTGAGGTTGTTCGCAAGGCTCAGTCGCAGATTGCCTATACGGGTATCGCAGCCACCAAGCGTGCTTTCGCTTCTGATATCGCTGTGAAACTCGACTCTATGCAGATTGGTCAGGTCAGTGCTCCTTTCGAGACTGCCTACGACAATACCGTGAATGTAGTGAAACTGATCAACAAGATTCAGGCTCCCGACTCTGTCGAGTATCGTCAGATTCAGGTAGGCGGCGCTACTGCTGAGGCTGCTCACAAGACTGCCGACAGCATCTTCACCGCTCTGAAGGGTGGTGCCGACTTCGAGGCTATCGCCAAGAAGTATGGTCAGGATGGCACCAAGCAGTGGCTGACATCCTCGATGTATGAGAACGCACCTTCTATCGATGCTGACACCAAGGCTTATATCACCGCACTCACTACACTGGCTCCTAACGAGTTGAAGAACGTGGAGTTCACTCAGGGCAACATCATCGTACAGGTCACCAACCGCAAGGCAATGGTCACCAAGTATGACGCTGCCGTCATCAAGCATACCATCGACTTCTCGAAGGACACCTATTCACAGGCTTACAATAAGTTCAGCCAGTATGTCAGCGAGAACAAGACCCTTGAGGATTTGGAGAAGAACGCCCAGAAGTTCGGTTTCAAGGTGCAGGAGCGTAAGGATATCTTCAACTCTGAGCACAACATTGCCGGTCTGCGCTCTACTCGCGACGCTATGAAGTGGATCTTCGATGCCAAGGCAGGTGATGTGTCTCCGCTCTATGAGTGTGGCAACAACGACCATCTGTTGGTCATCGCCCTCACCAAGGTCAACAAGGCAGGTTATCGTGACCTCGCCGCTGTGGAGGATCAGTTGAAGCAGGAGGTTCTTCGCGACAAGAAGTTCGCCAAGGCTACTGAGATGCTGAAGGGCGTCAACAGCCTCGATGCTGCCAAGCAGAAGGGCGCTGTTGTCGATAGTGTTCGTCAGATCACCTTCTCTGCTCCTGTCTTCGTACAGGCTACAGGTACCAGTGAGCCCGCTCTGAGTGGTGCTGTCGCTGTTGCCAAGGCTGGTCAGTTCTGCGCAGCCCCCATCAAGGGTAATGGTGGTGCCTTCCTCTTCAAGGTCATCCAGAAGAAGCAGCGTGAGAACGCTAAGTTCGATGCCAAGACGCAGCAGGCTCAGTTGAAGCAGCAGGCTCTTCAGGCAGCAAGCCGTTTCATGAATGAACTCTACCTGAAGGCTAACGTAGTTGACAACCGCTATCTGTTCTTCTAAGAACATTCTTTATTAAGATAGAGTGAGAGGCATTCCCTAACGAATGCCTCTCTTACTTCCTCACGAAAAATACCAGGCTCCCCACGTAAAATAGTAGCCTTTATGACAACACAATTCGTCGAAGATACCTGCTGACTTAGAGTCAACCAATCAGTTGACTTAGAGTCGGCAACCCTGTCGACTGGAGTCAGCAGACCTGTCGACTGGAGTCGACAACCGATTAGGATACTTCCAACAACTGATTACAACGGCACTTCACATCGAATACATAGGGATTAACAAACGCAAAGGATGGCATTTGCAATTTCTGAAGTGGATCACCAGTCATCGACAAAGTCGCTTGCCAAAGCAAGAACCGTCCCGCTGTTTTGCGCGGTTTTTCCTTCTCCATTTCTGGTCCTATTCGCCTGTCCCCAAGATTATAGGTTTGTAATTCTAAAGTTTTACCTCTTTATCACATAACTCCCCGACAACAGAACGATGGGTAATAATAAGAATCGTTTTCTGCGGAAAGGCAGCAAAAAGTCGCCGATAAAGTTCTTGCTCTGTCTCTTCGTCAAGGCTGCTGCTGATTTCGTCAAGCAGGAGGATGTCGCCACCGTGGAGCAGTCCACGGGCGATGGCAATACGCTGGGCCTGTCCCTCGCTGAGTCCGCTGCCACGCTCACCAAGTTCGGTGCCGATGTCCTCGGGCAGGGTGTCAGTCGTGACCTTAATCACCTGCTCTATGTCCTTGGCCAGTCGCGAGGACACGTCACCCGAGTGAAGTTCGTCGCCCGTGAACAACTGTCTGCGAAACAGGCTGCCGAAGATGCGCAGGCGCAGGGCGTTCGACTGTCGGACACTCGCTGAGGTCGTCAGCCAATAGCCCACCTGTCTCAATAACACACCGCCCACAACAGTCAGCACCATCAGTTCTACCATCCGCAGCACGTCGTCAGCCGTGCCCGTGCGGATGGTCTCGTCGATGAACCGTTTGCTGAGCCACACCGTCAGCAGGCCAAGCACCACCTGGCCGGTGCCTGCCACGATGCGCACTACCGCATTCCAGCGGATGCCGCATGAGTTATGCCACAGCCAACTTAAATAATTCATTTTTCTGGCTGATTCAGAATCACTCCTTCTTTCTCCAGTTTTTCTATGAGTTCCGTCACACTGGAGCGGGCCTCGTCCGCCATCACGTCGTATTCCTCGCAGAGTCTGGCAGTCAGTGATTCCACCGTGAAGTCACCCTGCGCTTTCGCTTCGTTCCACAGCCACACGGCGCTTTCGTTCAAAGTGATTACCTTTCCAAAGTTGATGGATTTGATACCCTCACAGAAAATCACATTCTCTCCGCACACCTCGCGCAGCACAAAGTCGTTCTTTATCTTCATATTCTTCTACTTATTATTCTTGATGGTTTCATGGCACAGTCTTGCCGCCTCTTTGTCGGGCAGGCACTCCAGATGCCACAACGGTATGGTGGATGCCAGTCTGTTCTCCGTCTGATACAGGCACTCGGCGATACGGCTGTCCCATAGTTTGCCGCCGACGCTCTCCACCATCGCCAAATAAGCGTGGATGCCTCTAAGCCGCAGGATCTTGTTATGGGAGGCCTGGCTCAGCATGACAATGCCGCCAATGGGTACACTGACATTCCTGTAGCACGGCGTCTTGCCACTCCAGGGAGAGCCATAGACTATGCCGTCTCTTACCACCGGATTGTCATCGTTGACCAACTCCGTCCCCCCGATATGCTTTATCCACAATTGGGCGTGCGTGCTTTTCCCCGTGCCGCTGGGGCCGAGGAACAGGTAGCCCTTGCCTTCACTGCTCACCACGGCGGCATGGAAGAGCAGCGTGTTCTTTCCCGCCGTCGCCAGGGCAAACATAATCATCAGAGAATTATCAATAACCATTTTAGAAATGCGTCTCGTCATGATGATCTGTCCCTCTCGGTAGTCCTTGGAACATAATAGACAACCCCATGTTTTACTTTTCCCCGCAAACTCAAACAGGTCGTTTCCCGATGCGGTATGACCGCAGATGATATCCGCATCGTCCTCCTTCTGCCGATGCACTTCCGTATATTCGGGCACTTCTCCACCTTCTGCTGTCAAAGCAAACAGCGGCTCACCGCCTTCGCATTCAAACGGC
The DNA here is from genome assembly GCA_017458005.1 of Prevotella sp. GTDB lineage: Bacteria > Bacteroidota > Bacteroidia > Bacteroidales > Bacteroidaceae > Prevotella. The sequence continues at coordinate 38,764 of JAFTGH010000009.1, forward strand.
TCATAGTTTCTCATCTTCTCAAAGACTTCGCCCTCGCCGCTGACGGAAAACGTATGTCCTGCCACCTTGTAATATCTCGTCGTCATGCTATGCAATACCATTTTCAGTCAGCATATTGATGAAGGCGTTCACCTCGGCTTCGGCTTCCTGCGGTGTCACGTCATATTCCGCCAGCAGTTGGCTGACGATGGCTTGGGTGTTGGCACCGCCTGTCAAGGCCCGCAGGATGATGGCGCCCGTCTCGTTCAGGGTGAACACCTTTTCCACTTCTTCCGTCTCGCCGTTCTTTGCCAAGGCCACGAACTTGTCTGCCACCTCATGGATGGCTATGTCATATTTCAGTTTCATAGTCTTGCTTATTGTCGTTCTCGCGCAGATAGCGCTCGTATTCATATTTCATGCTCTCCTTCGTCTTGTATAGATGCTCCTTCTGGTCTCCCGACGTACAACCGAAAATATTCGGACACGCCACACGGTTACATTGTGGATAGTAGAAGCAGGTGGCGCAGGCATCCACGTCGGCTGTACGCTCCTTGAACTTGCGGATGATGGCGTTGTCGCACTCCTCGCTGTCGATGTGGCCGAAGAACTCGCTGTCGGTGTAGTGCTCGCATTTGCCAAGGTGACCATCTGGAACAATCACCACGCTTCCGTCGTGGTCGGCCAGACACATATGCAGTTTGATGTCCTTCTGCAATTTCCGCTTATGGTCGTAGCCACACGCCGCTATCTGCCGCATCAACTGCATCCGCAGAGCAGAGATGGCCGTAGCGTCTTCTGGTGTGCGCTCAACACACAGTTCATGGGGATAGATGGTGAGATGCTTGTTGGTGCCGAATCGCTGGTGCAGCAGTTCTATCAATTCTGCCAAATCCCTGATGTTGTATTGGTCGAAGTTCAGGCGAATGGACACATGAATACCTGCTGTGGTCAGCAGGCAGATGTTCTCCAGCACACGCTCGAAGGCATTCACGCCCCGATAGACGTAGGCCTTCACGCGGTTGTAGGTCTGCTCCGTGCCGTCGAGGGTAATCTGCACCCGTTGCAATTGCCACAAATCCTTGGCGCGCTGCACATTGTCGGTATCGAACAGATAGCCGTTGCTTATCATGGTCGATTTGAAGGGTACGCCGAGGTCACTGAGTTCCGTGCATACCTGGTCGATAATCTTGGCGTTGACCAACGGCTCGCCGCCGAACCATCTAAGTTTGACTTTCTCATTCCCACGATGTCTCGCGATGTATCGCACCACCTTGCCGGCCGTCTCAGCGGTCATGGTGACGGGCTTCGTACCTTGCTGGTAGCAGTAGAAGCAGCGGGCGTTGCAGCCGGTAGTGGTGAGGATGGTGTAACTGCTGATAGCCTTGATTGCGGGCTTAGTGAGCGCTGCCATTAGGCGAATCTGTCGGCACAGTTTCTGGTCGTCGTGTTCTTGTGGCACCAGAAACCAGCGTTCTATCAGTTCCTTCTGCACCGGGATATCGGTGGCTTCATCGGGCGTCAGCAGCACCAGCGAGCAGGTCAGCGTGTTGTATAGCAGCAGACCGTCGGCTACGGGCTGCTGCACCACGTAGGTCATCAGGCGGTAGCGCTGACCGTCAGCGCGCTTCTGCTGCCCTACAATTTGTTCAACCAATGAGGTTGTTGGGATAATGATTTGCATTGTTCTCTATGTTTCATCAAACATATCAGCCACTGGAGGAGTCGTGCTCGGGTTTTGCTCACATGCGGAGTTCTACGGAGTAAGAACCTCCGGTGGCCGATGCTAAGTTTTAGCCTCAACGCATGGGAAGAATCCCGATGCATCAGGCTATGCACATTTCATGATTAGTCCCACTCATCTTCTTCACAGTGTGCCGTGCAACTCGAGCAGATCCATACCAGTTGTCTTCAACTCTACCACCTGCATTTCAGGTTTCTCAAATTTCATTTTTACTTCCATTTTTGTAAAAGTTTAAATTGTTATTAGACTTCATCTTCATTACAGTGTGCCGTGCAACTCGAGCAGATCATACCAGTTGTCTTCAACTCTACCACCTGCATTTCAGGTTTCTCAAATTTCATTTTTACTTCCATTTTTTGTAAAAGTTTAAATTGTTAATAAAAAAGGGTTGTAATTAAATTCGTCCCGACGGGGACAAAAAAGTAAGCCGACTTCTCTTGCACGGAAGCAAAAAAAGCCGTATATTAACGCGGGCGACCCGCGCGTATAATAAAAGGTTGTGTTACATTTCAAATAGTCGCACAAAAAAATTGCCCGCCACGAAAGATTTTTAAAATTTTTAAAGTATTTTTGTAAATTCTGAAAGTCTGGCTCCACTTTCCAGACACAAAAACTGATGGATAACCATTGGGAAATCACAATTACAGGTTTGGCTCCTGCATAACTTTTCTAAAACAAAAAAGAGGAAATATTTGGAGACATATAAAAATCTTCTATTTACTGATTACTGATAATCCGTAAAAAAGAGGCAAAAAGTTTGCATTATTCGGAAAAAAGACTTATCTTTAAGGACTAAAAGCCCTTGAAGATAGGCGGCATCTCAAAAAAACTCAAATAATATTTGGTTTTTTGTTCGATTTGAATAAATTTTTCACGCTCAAGAAAGCAAATTTATTCGCTTTCTCTTTGCTTATTCAAAATTTTGCACTATCTTTGCAATGTCAAAACAATGTTTTGGCTATCCGGGTAGAATCCCGCGAGGGGTAAGCCTTCACCGACACTGCCCATTTAAAAGAGTTGCCATGCAACTCTTTTATTTTGTATATCTCTTCATGAATATTTTGTAAAACGAGACACTTCTTGACAATTCTCGCGATACAGAAATCGTTTTCTTTCCCTTGAATATCAAAACCTCCAATGCGTCCGTATTTCGTTCAAAATAATGTTTTATATTTCTTGCCATAGAACTTGGACTATAGTCTGTTGTAATATTCAACAGAATACGATTACTTTGTCCTATTGATTCCAATAGTCTATTAAGGGCTGAGGCTTTCCCATAAACGGTTTTTAAATCATAGACTCTATATGTTCCTTTGCGTTCAAAAATGAAATCAGCAGTGCGGACACTTTTAGGATTTGGTAATATAAATACACGGAAGCCATGGGATACTGCCTTTCGGGCTGCATTAAGGAGATTCTCGAAATCATCATGCTGCTCTCCTCCTGCAATATAAATGTTTGTTTCATCTGCAAGAGGATAGAAGACACTCATCTTAGCAATACGTTCCACCTGCCGAGAGAAATCTGCTCCCGTCAACACATGCAATTTTGCTAGTTCTTTGGCTATATCGTCCATTTTTATTTGAGTCTGAATAGTTGGTAACTATTTTTTCTCTTGTCAACTTTTTGCAAGTTGGCACTGCAAAGATAGGAATTATTTCTGAAACAAAGAAGAAAAAGGGGGAAATATTTGGAGGTGATAATAAATAAAAACCGACTGCGACACAGAATGAGGCAGTCGGTTGTCTTTTTCGTGTAAATTTCTTACTCGTGGCGAATAGCCTCGATGGGATCCATGTTGGCTGCCTTCTGGGCAGGGATGTAGCCGAAGAGGACTCCAATGCAGACGCAGACGAAGAAGGATACGTAGATAGACCAGGCTGGTACGCTCGACGGCATGCCGACAATACCAAGGCAGGCACTCGCGGAGCAGCCTACCAGAATACCTAGTAATCCTCCCGTGACGGAGATAAGTACCGACTCTATCAGGAACTGCAATGAGATGACGGGTCCTGTGGCACCTACCGCCATGCGAAGACCAATCTCTTTGGTGCGCTCTGTCACAGACACCAGCATGATGTTCATGATGCCGATACCAGCGACAAGCAACGAGAATGCGGCTGCCACAACAAGGATGATGGTGACGGTATCCATCGTCGACGACATTGTCTCCATCATCTCCGCCTGTGAGCGGATGGTGAAGTCATCGTCAGCACCCTCCTTCAGTTTGTGATTGTCACGGAGTATCTGGGTGAGTTCCTCGATGGCGGCGTCAGACAATTCCTCAGTGACTGCCGAGCAGACGATGCTGGAGAAGAAAGTCTGGGCTGCTATACGTTTCATGACGGTAGTGTAGGGGGCTATCATCACATTGTCCTGGTCCATACCCCAACTGTTATAGCCCTTCGACTTGAGGACTCCGACAATGCGCATGGGAATGGACTTGAAGCGGATGGTCTTGCCGATGGGGTCGACATTATCGCCAAACAACTCTGTGACGATGGTCTTGCCCACAACGACGACCTTTGCCGCCTTCTTGATATCCTCTTCCGTGAAGCAGTCGCCGTCCTCTACTTCCCACTGTTTGATGTCGAGATACTCAGGGCTCTCACCATAGACACTGGTATTGGTGTTGTTATTACCGTAGATGACCTGACCGCTTGCCGTCACCTCTGGCGACACCTTCGTGACAAATTTCTTCTCACGGAGGATGCGCTCATAGTCAGCCATCTTCAGGGTCTGCATACTGGACGGATCCTGGCGGACACCACCACGCATGTCGGCTCCAGGTCGGATTGTCAGCAGGTTGGTTCCCATCGTCGACAACTCTTGTCGGATGCTTTCCTTCGAGCCTTGTCCGATAGCCATCATGATAATGACGGCTGCCACACCGATAATGATACCCAGCATGGAGAGGAAAGAGCGCATCTTATTGTTCGCCACGGCTCTCAGACTGACTTTGAAAAGATTCAGTATATTCATTGTTTAATCGTCTTGCGGTTTGGGCAGGGCGGCAAGTGCCTCGGCTGCCGACTTGATATTCGTATTAATCGTGTCCTCGCGGATCTTGCCGTCACGGAGGTTGATATTCCGACTACTGTATTCTGCAATCTCGGGGTTATGGGTCACGAAGATGATGGTATGCCCTTGCTTGTAGAGTTCCTGAAAGAGAACGAGCATCTCAAAGGAGGTGCGGGTGTCGAGGTTACCTGTCGCCTCGTCGGCAAGGAGCACGGCGGGATCGTTGACCAAGGCACGGGCAATAGCGACACGCTGCATCTGTCCTCCAGACATCTGGTTGGACTTGTGCTCCAGTCGGTCGCCCAGTCCTACCGCCTCCAAAGCCTTGACGGCTGCGGCACGGCGTTGTTTGGCGTCATACTTGTTGTTATACATCAACGGCAGTTCCACGTTCTCCACCGCAGTGGTCTTCGCCAGCAGGTTGTAGTTCTGGAACACGAAACCGATCTTCTGATTACGCAGATGGGCACGCTGGGTCTTCGACATCGTGCGGACTGACACACCATCAAGGTAATACTCTCCACTGGTAGGTGTGTCAAGACAGCCCAACTGGTTGAGAAGGGTAGACTTGCCCGATCCGGAGGTGCCTTGAATGGTGACAAACTCGCCCTCGTAGATCTTGAACGAGACACCACGCAATGCCTTCACCGTCTCGCTGCCCACCTGGAAGTAACGCTTCACGTTTTGCAGTTCGATGACGACTTTTCGATTATCTTCAGCCATATTACTGTTTCTTCTGACCTTGGTTGTTCTTGTTGTTATTGTTTCGTGGACGAGGCATGAAGGGGTTGCTTGCCTGCTGCTCACCGCCAGCGACTTCGCCACCCGAGATGTTGAAGTCTGTCAGGATCTCGGTACCCTCTTTGATACCGCTCACAATCTCTGTCAGTAAACCATTGGTAGTACCAATCTCCACTTTGTATGCCTTAAAGGTGTTTCCTTCCTTCGTCCATATCTTGTGGTCGCCCTCGCAGTCGTCAATCTTCTCCCCTTTGTTTAGGAACGCCTCGTTGGGTGTGAAGCGCAAGGCTTTGGAGGGAACTGCGAGTACGTCGTTCTTCTCCAAGGTGAAGATGGTGACATTTGCCGTCAGTCCTGGTTTGAGTTTCAGGTCCTTGTTTGGAGCGGAGATCACCACTTCGTAGGTCACCACATTACTCTCTGTAGTAGCCTGTTGGCGAACTTGTGTGACGGCTCCCTCAAAAGAATCGTCAGGGAAGGCGTCGACAGTGAAAGAGACACGCTGTCCTTCCTTCACACCGCCAATGTCTGCCTCGTCGATGTCCGCAATGACACGCATGTCTGTCAAGTCCTGGGCAATGGTGAAAAGTTCCGGGGTATTGAACGAGGCGGCAACGGTCTGTCCTTCCTCTACTGATTTCGACAGCACCACACCATCTATTGGCGAGGTGATCGTGGCATAGCCGAGGTTGGTCTGTGCTTTCTGTACACTCTCACGAGAGGAGTTGACAGACTGACGTGCTTTCTCGTAAGTGAGTTTGGCATTCTCATAGTCGTCGGCACTGACCAGTCCCTTGTCGAAAAGGGTCTTGTAGCGGTTGTAGTTAGCAAGTTCATAGTTCAGGGTGCTCTGTGCACTCGACAGGTTTGCCTTTGCCGTGTTCAACTCACTGATGAGGTTGGTCTTGTCGAGTTCGGCGATCACCTGTCCTTTTCTGACCACACTGTTGTAGTCAACATAGAGTTTCGACACGATACCGCTGACCTGTGTACCTACTGTGACGGAGGTGACAGGCTCGATGGTTCCTGTGGCGGTGATAGAGGTGTGGATATCCTGTTTCTCTACCTTTGCCGTCTCGAACGACACTTTCTCGTCTTTCTTTCCGCCTGACAACAGCCAGACGATGAGGGCTATCACGACGATTGCGCCTATGATGAGCCATAATTTCTTGTTCTTGAGCATATCTTTTCTTTTTTTATTATATTCGCATGGTCTCACCCTGATAGAAACGTAGCAGTTGCTGGCTCAGGATAGTGGTATATTTCGCCTGCAGACGGTTCTGCTGGGCGAGGATGAGTTTGTCTTTCCCTGTCATCAGTTCCACGATGTTCTTTAGCCCGAGGTGGAACTGCTCTGACAGCAGGTCATAGGATGCCTGCTCACTCTCCACGGTAGTAGTGGCGGCACGGAACTTCTGTTGGTTGTTCAGTGCGTCGAGCCAATAGCCCTCGATAGTCGAGTAGAGTTGCTTTTGCTGGTCAAGGAGGTCGAGTTCCGCTTGCTCATGGGCAATCTTTGCCCTGTTGACTGCGGTCTTTGTCTTACGACCGTCAATGATGGGGACATTCACGCCTACACCTGCCGATGCGTCGAAGTTGGTCTTCATCTGTGATCCCCAGGTGTTAGACGACATGGAATTGGTGGAGGTGCCCACTCCTGCCGTCATATTGATGGTAGGCAGCCATCCTGCCTTGGCAATCTTCAGTTGCAGGTCGCTCGACTCAATACCTAATTTGGCGTTCTGAATCTCAGGGCGTTGTGCAAGGGCTGCCTCATAGACACTCTGTAGCGAGGGAATGTCGGCAAGAGCCTGCTCGTCGGTGGTCGCTGGTATGGCGACATCGAAATCACTGCCGTCTGTAATCTCCAGCAACTGACGGAGTTGGAGTTTGTACTCAGCCAACTGTGTCTGAGCCTGTACGATGTCATATTCATCGGTAGCACGTTGGGCAGTCAGTTGAGCCAAGTCGGCTTTAGACATCTTGCCGACCTCCACCATCTGCTGACCACGCTCTTCGTTCTTCTTACTTGTCTCCAAGTTCTGACGCTCTACCTCTACGGACTCTGCCACGTAAAGGATCTGGACATACAACTGGGCAATACGCTCCTGAATGGAGTTGGCTGTCTCTGCGACAGACAGGTCTGCCTGTTGCTCACTCAGTCGGTCCATCTTCAGTTGGTTGGTGTTCTGACCGCCGTTCCATACAGTCCAAGAGGCATTCAGACCATAGGAGCCGTTATAGTAGGTCTTGGTTACATCCGTACTTACCGTTCCGTTGGTGACAGTCATCGTGCCAGACTCTGTCCACGGGCGGTAGCCCACACTTTGATTGGTGGATGCCGATAGGGTGGGGAATAATGCTGCGGATGATTGCTTGCGGGTCTCTGTGGCTGACTGCTTCTGCAATCGTGCCTGTTGTAGCGTGATATTGTTCTCAATAGCATACTGGATGCAGTCCTCTAATGTCCACTTCTTCTGTCCAAAAGCACATAGGACGAGAGTAGACATTAACATCGTCATTATCCTTTTTTTCATATCAATTGTTTTGTTTTTGTATCTTTTTGTTCATTTAAACCACTGCAAAAGTATAAAGAAAATATTAATATATAGATAATAAGGTTTGAGGGTTTAACAATTATTTGACTTTTTTGCGCTTTTGGTTGAAAATATAGCAAAAATTTCCATATCTCAACAAAAAACCGTATATTTGCATCGCCGATTAATAACAAGTCGAAGATGAAAAAGGTAATCGTACGTGTTCTATGGGCTCTGCTGGGTGCTTCTGTACTGACAGCAGCATTCGCTTTTTATGCCATTAATAATGGATGGATAGGATATATGCCACCTATCGAGGAGTTGCAGAACCCCATCAATAGATATGCGACACAGGTCTATAGTGCTGATGGCAAAATCATGGGAACTTGGAACTATAACAGGGAGAACCGTGTCCTGGTGGACTACTCCCAGTTGTCGCCTGCTCTCATACAAGCATTGGTGGCTACGGAGGACGTGCGTTTCTACGACCATTCGGGAATCGATTTCATCGCTTTAGGACGTGCCATCGTCAAGAGAGGAATGCTTCGACAGAAGAGTGCGGGCGGTGGTTCTACGATAACACAGCAGTTGGCAAAGCAACTTTATTCTGGAACGGCACATAGCGTGATGGAGCGCTTGTTGCAAAAACCAATCGAGTGGGTGATTGCCGTGCAGTTGGAGCGTAACTATACCAAGGATGAGATCATCGCTATGTATCTCAACTATTTCGATTTCCTTCATAATGCGGTGGGAATCAAGACAGCCTCGAATACGTATTTCGGAAAGGAGCCGAAAGACTTGACAGTCAATGAGGCTGCGACCCTGATAGGTTTGTGTAAGAATCCCTCCTATTTCAATCCTGTGCGTTACAAGGAGAGGAGTCAGGAGCGTCGTAATGTGGTACTTGGACAGATGGTGAAGGCAGGCTACTTGACGGATGCCCAGTATGAGCAGTATTCCGCAGAGCCACTGAAACTGAACTTTCACGTGTCTGACCATAAGGATGGCGTGGCTGTCTATTTCCGTGATTTCCTGCGCCGATACATGATGGCGAAGAAACCTGAACGGTCGGAGTATCCTTCATGGAATATGGTGAAGTATCATCAAGACTCTATCAACTGGGAGACAGATCCACTATATGGCTGGTGTAATAAGAACCGTAAGCGCAATGGCGATAACTATAATGTGTACACGGATGGATTGAAAGTGTATACCACCATCGATTCCCGTATGCAGGAATACGCAGAACAGGCTGCACGTGAGCATATCGTCAAATATCTGCAACCTGCTTTTGACAAGGAGAATCGTGGTCGTAAGAGTGCTCCCTACTCTGGTAATCTGTCGGCGGAGCAGGTCAATAAGATTCTGATGCGCTCTGTCCGCCAGTGTGAGCGCTATAGGGTACTGAAAGAGTCTGGGGCTTCCGAGGAGGAGATCAAACGCTCGTTCAATACGAAGACGGAGATGTCGGTGTTCACCTATCATGGGGAGAAAGACACGATTATGACACCACTGGACTCTATCCGCTATTATAAGTCATTCCTCCGTTGTGGCTTTATGAGTATGTGCCCGCAAAATGGACATGTGAAGGCGTATGTGGGAGGTCTTGATTTTATGCACTTCGCTTACGATATGTGTATGGAAGGTCGTCGTCAGGTGGGTTCTACCATCAAGCCATTCCTCTATTCCCTTGCTATGGAGAATGGCTTCTCGCCTTGTGACGTGGCTCCAAATGTTCAAGAGACTTATATTGTCGGAGGACGTGCATGGACTCCCCGAAATGGAAGCCGTGCCCGTTATGGCGAGATGGTGACGCTGAAGTGGGGACTGCAGCAGTCGAACAACTGGATATCTGCCTATCTGATGAGTAAACTGAATCCGCAGGCTTTCGTGACTTTGCTCCGTGAATATGGTATCAACAACCCGGAGATCCACCCGTCAATGGCTCTCTGCCTAGGACCGTGTGATATCACGGTAGGGGAGATGGTTAGTGCCTATACTACTTTTGCCAATCATGGTATTCGTACTTCTCCTATGTTCGTGACTAAGATTGCGGACAATGAGGGTAATGTCCTTGCGGAGTTCCAACCTTGTATGAATGAGGTCATCAGTGAGGAAAGTGCCCATAAGATGCTATATATGCTGAAGGCTGTCGTAGAGGGCGGTACCGCAGGTCGTTTACGTTATAAGTACAATATCCCTGGCGACATTGCCGGCAAGACTGGTACGACCAATAACAATAGTGACGCATGGTTTATGGGTATCACACCCACACTGGTCAGCGGCTGCTGGGTAGGCGGCGAGGATCGTGATATACACTTCACCATGACGAGCATGGGACAGGGTGCCGCAGGCGCTTTGCCTGTTTGGGCATATTATATGCGACGTGTCTATGCGGACAAACGACTGGGATATAATGAGAATGCAATTTTCGATTTGCCCCCAGGATATAATCCTTGCCAGTTTGATGATTCTGGACTGGAAGAGGCTTCCGAGGATGATATGGGAGAAATATTTGAGTAGCCTATATATAATATAATAAGGTGTAAGGTTTTCGCTTTTTGTTATGAAAAGCGAAAACTTTTTGTTTTGTAGAAAAAAAAGTTGTAGAAAAGTTTGGTGGGTTTTGAAAATAGTTGTACCTTTGCATCCGCTTTCGCCTAAAAACTTAGGTGTTGGCGAATTTGGAGAAGAGATCTTTGAGATAATTACATAAAACAGAGAAGAAGTAGTACAAGAAGCAAGTGCTTTTCCTTCTTGGAAATGTACTTGGGTATAGTAATGTAGACGAACCGTCAATAATGACGACAGGTGTTTTACAATAAATCCATTTTGTTCTACCGGATAACGATTGAAGAGATGCGCTCATCAAAGCACAGAGAACGGATCCTTTGTTGGATTTAATGATATTTTATACAGTGGAGAGTTTGATCCTGGCTCAGGATGAACGCTAGCTACAGGCTTAACACATGCAAGTCGAGGGGCAGCATGTTGGTTGCTTGCAACCAATGA
>JAFTGH010000010.1 GCA_017458005.1 Prevotella sp.
CGACTCGGCAAAGTTCATGCAAGCATGACTCTGCACTCGCTGTTCCATCGGTTCCTCCCCTCAGGGAAGGAAAAAACTCGGAGTCGCAGAAGCCGCGACTCCTCCTATGTTTTGGTATCGCGGGACGACGCGATGTTTTTTTTGACGCCGCCTACGCTAAACGCTGGTCGTCGATGAGAGTAATGAAAGGATGAACGTTACATTCGACCCGTTTGTGACTTATATTCACCTCGAATGTAAGCCACAAACACCTTGAAAGTAAGCCTCAAATCATTCCCATGCTTGGAAAGAGCATTCCGGATGCCTCGGAACACTCATCCATGTTATATGGTTACATGTTTTTCGAAATCCTTTTTTATGCGTCAATTTACGAAGGTACGGCCTCCTTGCCACGAAGCCCGTACCTTCGAGGGCAGGAAGTGCCGCCTTCGAGGGTCGAAGGTGCCGCCTTCGCAGGCAGGAGGTGCCGCCTTCGCAGGCAGGAGGTGCCGCCTACAAAAAAGTGCCACCGTTCCTCACGGAAAAGTGGCACAAAATGGAATAATATTTTATCTTAACTTTATTCTCCTAAGAGATCGAGGAGATCATCAATATCATCATATTCTCGAGATAATCCTCCATTAACTTCGTCTGGATTGAGAGGGACACTTGAAGCAATCAATTGCTGAGTTTCTAACTTTACTATTTCCATTTCTGGATTGATATATGTCTTCTTCATATCTTGTTTCTTTTTATTAATTGGTTATTAAAATATCCAGTCCCTTCCCCTTAACAGGGGGAGGTTAGGAAAGGGCTCTTTTTATTTCACGATAACTTTCTTACCATTCATAATATAGAGTCCCTTAGTAGGATAGAGTACACGCTGACCCTTTAGGTTGTAGTATACGTTATCCTCTGTACCGACCTTAATGTTTTGAATGCCAGTAGACAAACCTTCTATATCGATGTTCAACATTTCACGAGAAGGAGTTACCCCATCAACTATTAGATAGCCCTTACCAGCCTTCAATTTACCAGATGCAGACAACTTATAGAAGCCGACAATATCTGATTTCTTATTAAGTACATAGATATTACCTGCAGAACCATCCATATCTGATGTGGCAACCTGTAGGTCATTATCTGCTAGAGGAGAAGCAGTAGCAACCACTGTTCCCGTATAAGTTCCTTCTGCGGCTTCAATAATTACTGTCGCATTTGCAGGAACTATTTTACTTGTTACTTCAGATAACGTTACGTCAGTTTTAGCATCATTAACTTTAGCAGTGTAAACTTTAATCGCAGAGACTCCTGAAAAGTCTACATTCTTTGTTGAACTGAATGTTGCATAACCAGCAGAAGTAACATCTACACTAGCAGAATTGGACTCTACCTTAATTTTGCCAAGTTTTGTATCACCATTTGCAGCACTAACAACTGTCAGCATATAAGCATTACTTTCATCTCCTGTAATATCAACAAAAGTATTTTTTGTTAAGCTAATACCATCACCACTAATCTTTGTGCCATTTCTATAAACATCCACTTTACGAGTATCTGCGATGTTATATAAGGAGATTTTCTCACCTGCTGCAAGGAAGAAATACATGCGGCATTTACCTTCAGATACTCGTCTGTTAGTACTTTCTTCTACAGGCTTGGAGATTACCCATTTGTTAGAAGAAGACCACCCATTACCTGATTTAAGCCAAGTTTCAGTCCCATCGAATGTCAATTCGTATCCATTTCCAACATATGGAGTAACTTCTTCAACAGTAATATCAAATATTGCATTCGTTGTTCCGTCCTCAGCAGTAACAGTTAATGTACTTGAAGTTGCTGTATAAGTTGCATCTTCAGAAATCTCAGTTGCAGTGATTGTTGGAGAAGATGTTCCACTCAAATAATATGCTTTAATAGTTCCGTGTGTTGAGCCACTTGGTTGTTTAATAAAGGCATCAAAACCATTCGAGTAACTAACTTTTGTTAAGATACATTCACTACTTGGATTAACTACTACAGAAACTACATTTGATGTTACACTACTAACACTATTTGTTGCGACAGCATAGTAATAAAGTGTCCCTGTAGAAGCAGTTGAGGGAGAATAGGTCTCCTCTGTTTCACCAGTGATTTCTATTCCACCTATTGTTGAGTTTGAGGTATTACTATACCATTTGATAGTGGGTGCAGGATTTCCGTCTACCGTTGCTGTTAAGGTGACAGCAGTGCCTTTGTCTACAGCAGCATCAACAGAAGAAGCAACACTGATTGTTGGTGCAGATGCTGCTTCAATAGTAATTGTGGCAACTTCTGTGTCAACGGTAGCAGGTGTTGGAGTCGCACTATCTGTTATCCGGCAGAAATAATAGCCTGTAGCGGATGTAGAAGGTGTATACGTTGCATTTGTTTCACCTGTAATTTGAGTTGCGCCAGTCTTATCTACGGCTGTGCAAGAATACCACTGGTAGGTATAAGGGGAAGTTCCACCTTTTGCAGCAACTGTTAATGCAGTCGCTGCTGCGCCAGGAGTATATGTTGCTGAAATAGGATTTGTTTTTACTGCAAGAGGAGATGGGGCTTTGAGAGCTACTTCATAGAAATCACTATTGCTTCCATTCGCTTTACCATACACATAAGCAACATAGTTAGTAGAAGTATTAAGATCCTCAAAAAGTACTTCTCCTACAGAACCATCTGAAATTGTTTTTGTATCAATTTGAGTAAATGTTGTGCCATTAAAAGAATACAAACTTACTATCATCTTACGAGTATCACTATTGCGACTTCCTAAAAAAGATGCTTTTTCCGCACCAGTAAAACGTAATGCTTGTATTCTTGCACCTAATTGGACAGTATATCTTTCTAATTTACTCTCAGAAGTAGAACCAAGAAAGGGGGCTGTTGTACCTGCAGGAACTGTCCATGTTGTTTCTCCACCATTAGTGCCATCACCATTTCGCCAATCCTTTCCTGCCATACCACTCCTGGATCCGAATACAATCCAACCGTTATCGTCTGCTGTAAATGTTTCTTGAGTGGCAAGATCTAATGTGCCTGTTGGTGTAGCAATAATAGTTCCAGTATACTTCCCAACTGTAGTATTTCCAATTTCTAGTGGCTTGGGTAAATCTTCACCCCACGCCGACCCAATAGAAATCAGCGCAAGCGTCAATAAAGTAAATAATTTTTTCATGTTCATTTTGTTTTAATTAGTATATTAGTAAATTATAAGTTTCTAAGTTTATGGGGATATCCCCGTCGTGTGTACCTTGATGATAGGGTATATGGTATTGATCATTTGCAAAGGTAGTTGATTTAAGTCAATTTACCAAATAAATACTCGCAAAACTTTCCGTAAACGATAACGGAACGCTTGTACTTTTCCAACGATTCATTTGGAAGTCTCACGGAAAGTATGTATCTTTGCAACGTCAATTCATATTATAAGGGTTATGGAGGCAAAGACAACCACAAAGACAAAGAACTTCATTCTCCGCTTGCTTGAATGCAAGAAGGAGTTAAGGAAGTGTATTCAGAATGGTGCTGACCCTAACGAAATGCAAAGAATAGCAGATTCCTATGGATTTAAATTCTCTAAGCCCATATAAAGTCCAAGAGAATAATCCTCTCGACTATTCGGATGCGTCACTTTATGAAGACAATCCATTGTTGAAGTTAAATAAAGAATCCTATACACCAGAGGAATTAAGATCAATGTTGATTAGTGATCTTAATTTGATGATGCGTGAGGAGCCTCCTCACAAAAATAGATAACAAAAGGCGTGCTACCCTCATAAGTTGCACGCCTTTTAATTTTATTGTTTATCTGACTATTGTACGGTAAGCACGACCAGACTCTTGGCGGGTACTTTGACGGTGAGGACGTTCTTCTTTAACTTGGCATCCTTGAAGGTGGCAGGTGCCACGATGTTGGGATGCTGGAAGTCGTTGTAGTCGTCCACCTTCTTAGAAGTCAGGATGCGACCGCTGACCGTCTTGGCGTTGTAGCCCTCAAGACTCAACTCGATGGTTTTGTCTTGGTCAAGACTGACATTCGTCAACGAGAGGACGATGCTGCCATCCTTGGTCTTTGCCGCAGAGGCGGAGAGGAGTGGGAGAGGGCGATAGCCTGCGTCCTTGGCGTTCTCCTTCTCCTTGAAGTATGCCTTGCTCACCTGAATGATCTCGCTGTCGAGGTCGATGGGCAGGAAGGTCGCCTCTTGGAACGGCGTGTACATCTCGAAGACATGATAGGTCGGGGTGAGCACCATGTGACCTGTTCCCTCCTGGTCGGTGAGAATCATCGACTGGAGCACGTTGACAACCTGTGCGATATTCGCCATCTTCACACGATCCGTGTATTTGTGGAACACGTTCAGCGAGAGGGCAGCGACGAAAGCATCACGGAGGGCATTCTGCTGGTAGAGGTGTCCTGGTATCGTGCCAGGCTCCTCGTCCCACCATGTTCCCCATTCGTCGACGAGCAGTCCGATGGTGTTCTGCGGGTCTTTCTCGTCCATGATAGCCTTGTGCTTCTTGATGACATCCTCAATCTCCAAGCACTTACCCAGCGCCCAGTAGTACTGGTCGTTGTTGAAGTTGATGGCGGAGCCTTTCGACCCCTCCCAACCAGAACAGGTATAGTAGTGGAGACTGATGCCCTGCATGCGATTGCCAATCTGTTCCATGAGCACCTTCGTCCAGTTGTAGTCGTAGTCGGAGGCACCACTGGCAATGCGGTAGAGTTTGTTGGCACCCTGGTCACGCAGGTAGGTGTTGAACTTACGATACTCGTTGGAGTAATACTCTGGTGTCATGCTGCCACCACAGCCCCAAGCCTCGTTGCCGATACCGAAGTACTTGACATGCCAAGCCTTGTCACGACCGTTCTGGCGGCGCAGACGAGCCATCGGTGTATCACCGTCGCTGGTCATATACTCCACCCACTGCGCCATCTCCTTCACCGTGCCACTGCCCACGTTGCCACTGATATAGGGCTCGCAGTTCAGCATCTCGCAGAGGTTCAGGAACTCATGGGTGCCGAAGGAGTTATCCTCAATGGTACCGCCCCAGTTGTTGTTACGAAGGGAGGGTCGCTGACTCTGAGGTCCGATGCCGTCCATCCAGTGATAGTCGTCGGCGAAGCAGCCGCCCGGCCAGCGCAGCACAGGAATCTGTAGTCTCTTCAAAGCCTCGAAGACATCCTTGCGGTAGCCGTTGATATTGGGGATAGGGGAGTTCTCGCCCACCCAGAGTCCACCATAGATGCAGGAGCCGAGGTGCTCAGAGAACTGTCCGTAGATCTCGCGATTGATCTTCGCTCCAGGCTGGTCGGCATGGAGTGTCGCCTTCACGGCGTCAGCGGCAGATGCCGACAGGGTCATCGCACAGACAAAGGCAATGGTAGATAGTAGTCTCTTCATACCCACTGCTCATTACTTATGGTCTACGGCACTCTGCTCCACAGGCAGACAGCGCTTGTAGTTCTCGATATACTTCTCGAAGCCAGCGACATCGTCAGGAGTAGGAGCGATAGACACGCCCGTATTGCCAGCGAAGACGACCTCCTCGAGATAGTCGGCGAGGTTCTTTCCCTTATTATTAATAAGGTATCCTGCGAGCAGGGCAATACCCCATGCGCCACCCTCACCAGCAGTCTCCATGACAGAGATGGGGGAGTTAAGAGCGGCGGCAAGCATACGCTGACCTACGCCAGGAGTCTTGAAATAGCCACCATGACCAGTGATGCGGTCAACCTTGATCTTCTCCTCCTTGAACAGGATGTCGTTACCAATCTTCAAGACACTGATAGCACCATAGAGGTGGGCGCGCATGAAGTTGGCAAGGTTGAACTTATCGTTGGCGGAGCGGACGAACAGGGGGCGTCCCTCGCTGAGACCCGTGACAGGCTCGCCACTGACATAGTTGTATGCCATCAGACCACCACAGTCGCCATCACCCTCCAATGCCTTATTGAACAACTTGCCATACAGGTCGTTCATGTCGACGGGTACACCCAGCAGTTGCTGGTACTCCTTGAAGAGACCTACCCAGGCATTGATGTCGCTGGTGCAGTTGTTACAGTGTACCATCGCTACCAGACTGCCGTCAGGAGTGGTCACCATGTCGATTATCTCGTAAGGTTTTGACAGGGGCTTCTCCAAGACAATCATAGAGAAAGAGGAGGTGCCTGCGCTGACATTACCCGTGCGCTGCTTGACGGCATTGGTGGCAACCATACCCGTACCAGCGTCACCCTCTGGAGGACATACGGGGATACCAGCCTTCAAGTGTCCTGACACATCGAGTCTCTGAGCGCCCTCGGGAGTCAGGAAACCAGCGTTCTCGCCCGCATTCAGTGACTTAGGCAGGATATCGAGGAGTTTCCAAGAGAAGCCCTTGGGGGCAATCAACTCATTGAACTTCTCGACCATAGTGGCATCATAGGTCTTGGTGGCAGGGTCGACAGGAATCATACCTGAGGCATCGCCTACACCCAGGACAAACTGACCCGTCACCTGCCAGTGGACGTAGCCAGCAAGCGTCGTCAGGTATTTGATGTCCTTCACATGCTCCTCATTGTCGAGGATTGCCTCATAGAGATGGCTGATGCTCCATCGGAGAGGGATGTTGTAATTGAAGAGTTTAGAGAGTTCGGCGGCAGCCTTTCCCGTATTGGTGTTACGCCATGTACGGAAAGGAACAAGGATCTGCTGCTGCTCGTTGAAAGCCATATAGCCGTGCATCATAGCACTGAAGCCAATAGCGGCAAGTGTCTCAATCTCACAGTCATACTGCTTCTGCACGTCCTTACGGAGTTCTGCGTAGCAGTCTTGTAGACCGTACCAGATAGCCTCCGTGGAATAGGTCCACAGACCGTCTACCAGTTGGTTCTCCCATTCGTGGGAACCTTGGGCGATAGGCTTGTTCTCCTCGTCGATGAGGATAGCCTTGATACGGGTAGAGCCAAACTCGATGCCGAGTATTGCCTTACCTGCTTCTATGGTTTGTTTTGCGTTCATCTTACTTCAGGGCTTTGTTCAACATGTAATAAATCTCGTTGTTCTGCAGTTGCTGCTTGAACTCGTAGGTCTTGGTGTCCTTGTTGATTTTGACATACTCGATGCCAAGCATCTCTGCAAAGTCCTCCCAATACTCCTCGGTGAGGTCGTAGGAGAATGCGCTGTGGTGGGTACCACCAGCGAGGATCCATGCACCAGCGCCAATCTCGAAGGTGGGCTGTGGAACCCACAGAGCGGAGGCGACAGGAAGGTTGGGCATGGGTTTCGGCTTGATGCACTCCACCTCCTGAGAGATCAGGCGGAAGCGATTGCCAAGGTCGACAACAGTAGCCTTGATGCCACGTCCTACCTTAGAGGTGAAGACGAGACGAGCCGTCTGCTGCTTGCGGATACCGATGCCAAGGAAGTGAACCTCCAGTTTGGGTTTGTCGACAGCGATGAGCGGACAAACCTCCAGCATGTGGCTCTGCAGACAAGAAGAGCGGTCGCCAGCGAAGTTCAGGGTGTAGTCCTCGAGGAATGAGCAGCCAGTAGGCAAGCCCTGTGAGATAACCCATACGGTGCGGTAGAGGCATGCCGTCTTCCAGTCGCCCTCAGCACCGAAGCCGATACCCTCAGCCATCAGACGCTGGGAGGCAAGACCAGGAATCTGGTCGAAGCCAACGAAGTTAGGATCGTTGATATCCGCATCGCCAAGGTCATCGAAGTTGGTGGTGAACGCTGTGGCACCCTCGTCCTTCAGGACACGGCGCAGGGCGATCTCCGCCTTGGCGGCATTCTTCACCTTCTCCCAATAGACCTGCTCACCTGACTCATCGATCTTGATGGTATACTCTTTCTTATATTCCTCTACCAGTGCGTCAGCCTCAGCATCGGTCACCTTCTTGAAATAGTCCATCAGGGAAGAGACGGGGTAGTAGTCAACATGGTAGCCCAGACGCTGCTCGAACTCCACACGGTCGCCATCCGTTACGGCGACATTGTTCATGTTCATACCGAACATCAGACAACGGACGTTCTTGGAGTCGGCAATACCTGCGGCGACACGTGCCCAGACGGCAATCTTCTTCTGAGCCTCCTCGTTCTTCCAATAGCCGCAGACCACTTTGCGGGGAACACGCATACGAGTGCAGATATGTCCGAACTCGATATCACCGTGAGCACTCTGGTTGAGGTTCATGAAGTCCATGTCCATCGTCTCCCAGGGTATCTCCGCATTATACTGTGTATGGAAATGGAGCAATGGCTTCTGCAGGTCCTGCAAACCCTTGATCCACATCTTGGCAGGCGAGAAGGTGTGCATCCACGTGATGATACCGATACACTTCTCGTCATTGTTGGCAGCCTTCATGACAGCCTCCACCTCTTTGGAACTGTTTGCCGTACCTTTATAGACGACCTTAACAGGGATGTTGCCACTGTTGTTAAGTCCCTCTACCATCTCCTTGGAGTGACCGTCGACGGCTACGACAGCATCGCCTCCATATAATAACTGGGCACCAGTCACCCACCAAATCTCATAATTATCAAATGCTTTCATATTTTACTTTTTTACCTTTTTACTTTTTCTTCTGACCATAGTAGGCGTTAGGACCATGTTTGCGGCTGAAGTGCTTCTCGACCAGCAACGGGTTCATCGTCGTATTCGGATTGACAGAGAACGATACGAACGCCATCTTTGCCACCTGTTCCATCACAACGGCGTTATAGACGGCATTGTCAGGATCCTTACCCCATGAGAAAGGACCATGGTTCTTGACCAGTACACCAGGAGTGTGGACAGGATTGATATTGCCAGCCTCAATGCGGTTGACGATCACCACACCTGTGTTATACTCATACTCTGCCATCTGGTCTTCCGTCATGTCGCTGGTACATGGAATCTCATCGTGGAAATAGTCAGCGTGGGTCGTTCCGATGTTGGGGATGTCCTTGCCTGCCTGTGCCCATGCCGTGGCATAAGTGGAATGGGTATGCACCACGCCACCAATCTCAGGGAAGGACCTGTATAATACAAGGTGGGTGGGCGTGTCGGAAGAGGGATTTAAATCACCTTCGACTACCTTTCCAGTCTGCAGGTCGACAACTACCATATCGGAGGCTTTCATATTGTCGTAGTCGACGCCAGAGGGCTTGATGACTACTAAACCTTTCTCACGGTCGATGCCAGAAACGTTGCCCCATGTGTAGATAACGAGGTTATGCTTCACGAGGTCGAGATTGGCACGGAATACTTTTTCTTTGAGTTCTTCTAACATAATATTATAATTTAAAGTTGGGGTCTTCGTCGTAAACTCTTCTGTTGAAACGATACAGGAACGCTCCACGCTTGGAACTGGTCTTGTCGATAAGTTCGGTCTTCTCGATGAAGTCCATGTCCTTGATGCGTTTACGGAAATTACGCTTGTCGAGTTCCTCACCATTCACCGCCTCGTAGAGACGCTGCAACTGGGTGAGGGTGAAGAGGGTGGGGAGCAAGCGGAAGCCTACGGGCTCCGTCTTGATCTTGTTCCTCATCAGGTTACGGGCTTTCTTGACCATCTCCATGTGGTCGGAGTAGAGGGGCGGCATCTTGTCGAAGTCAACCCATTCCACACCGTGCTCCTCCAAGAGACGATGGTCATAGTCCTTCACGTTGATAAGTGCGTAATAGGCAACCGAGATGACACGCTCACCCGGGTCGCGGTCGACACTGCCGAACGCACCTACCTGTCGCATGTAGATGTTACGCATACCAGTAAGT
The DNA here is from genome assembly GCA_017458005.1 of Prevotella sp. Taxonomy (GTDB): domain Bacteria; phylum Bacteroidota; class Bacteroidia; order Bacteroidales; family Bacteroidaceae; genus Prevotella. The sequence goes on from JAFTGH010000010.1 coordinate 9,748, forward strand.
TCATAGAGCGTACGGTATGCGGCGTCGTCCACACTCTCGTCGAGGCGAACGAAGCCTCCGTAGAGACTCCATTCTCCTCGTCCTGGATCCATCTTGCGCTTGCCGATCAATACCTTCAATTTATTCTCGTCAAAGCCGAAGATGATGCAGTCGACAGACACTAAGACTTTCGAGTGTTCATTATAGAATATCGTCATATCCTATCCGTGTCGATTTATATTTTACCAGAAGTAAATATAGAAAGCAACAGTAATAGTCAGGATGATAATGGTATGTATCACATCCCAGTGGTTCCAACTAGCACGGGTAGCGGCACGCTGCTCAGGAGTAGACGTTCCGAATACCAAGCCCTGGATCTTCTTCTCGTCAGGAGCCTCTGTGCAGAGTGATACGATGATGACAACCAGACAGCAGACAATCAGCATCACACCACAGAAATAGAGCCAGTTGAAATCATAGAAGATAGCCTTGAACCAGTTGTCTGCGGCATCGGTGGCGTTGCTGTAGTAAACCTTGGCACCCAGACGGGTGAGACCAATGATGATACCACTCAGCAAACCCCACATACCACCCTTGGCAGAGGCGCGCTTCCAGCAGATACCCAACAGGAAGGCAGAGGCGATACCAGGTGCAAGAACTGACTGGACATCCTGCAGGTAGTTGTAGAGCACGTCACCAACTGAACGCATGATGGGAATCCACAGAATACCAAGAATCACGATGACAACGGTAGCGACCTGACCGATACGCACGAGTTGCTTCTCAGGGGTCTCAGGCTTCAAGCGCTTCCAGAAGTCGATGGTGAACAGCATGGCGGAACTGTTGAACAGAGATGCCAATGATGACATCAGGGCAGCGAGGATACCGCAGACTACCAGACCTTTCACACCAGCAGGCAGGATCTTAGCCACGAGGGTGGGGAAGGCTGCGTCAGGTGTCGACAGGACGAAGACCTCACCACTGGGCAGGGTAATACCCTTGGTGCTCAGCGCATAGGCAATCATACCTGGAATCAAGAACAGGAAGACGGGCAGCAGTTTCAGGTAAGCACCGAAGATGGTACCACGGCGGCTTTCCTTCTCGTCCTTACCAGAGAGCACACGCTGTACGATATACTGGTCAGTACACCAGTACCAGAAACCGATAACGGCAGAGCCAACCAGTGCGCCGAGCCAAGGATACTGCGGGTCACGGAGGTCACGCATCAGGTCGGTCATGTGGTCACCATACTCATTGACAGTCTGTACGGAGCAGGCAGCCATCATCTCATCCCATCCGCCAAGTGCTTTCAGTCCGAGTACCAGGATGATGAGAGAGCCTAATAATAAGATAGGTGTCTGCAACACGGAGGTATAGAGCACACTCTTCATACCACCGAAGACGGTGTAGATGGCGGTGATCAACACCAGACCAATAGCGGCAATCCAAAAGAAGTCAATGCCCCAGAGTTCCTTGATACCAAATACCTGTTGGAACACCAGACCACCGGCATAAACCGTAACGGCAACCTTTGTCAGCACATAACTGATCAGAGAGATGACAGAGAGGATGGTGCGGCTCTCCTTGTTGAAGCGGCGCTCCAAGAACTCAGGCATCGTGTATACCATGCTTCGTGTATAGAAAGGTACGAAGACCCAACCGAGAATCAGGATCATCCATCCCTGAATCTCCCAGTGTGCCATCGCCATACCTGAGGAGGCGCCTGCACCAGCAAGTCCGATCAAGTGCTCTGAACCGATGTTGGAGGCGAAGATACTTGCACCAATGGCAATCCATGTCGCATCCTTACCACCAAGAAAATAGTCTGCTGAGTTGTCGTTCTTCTGTGAAACGACCCATACTACAATGCCGATCAGCGCCAGACAGAACACGCCAATGACAATCCAATCTAATAATGCCATAATGTGATATACTATTTATTAATGTTTTTTGATATGTGCTTATTTAATAGAGAACTTATAGGCAGCGTGGCTGTAATATTTCTCTCCGGGGTTCAATACAGGCTGTACCCAATCAGGATGGTTGGGACTGTCGGGGTATTTCTGACTCTCCAGACAAACGCTGACGTGCTTCGGGTATTTCAGACCGTGCTTGCGGATGATGTCGGCATCACGACCAACGCCCTGGAAGTTGCCAGAATAGACCTGTACACCTGGCTCGTTGGTATACATCTCCATGAAGATACCTGTCTTGGGAGAATAGAGGCTGGCACATACCTGTGTGTCGTCGCCCTTACCGTCCTTATAGGTGTTCAGGCAGAAGTTATGGTCGTAACCTGTGGCATTCTGAATCTGGTCGAACTCAGACTTGATGCTGTCGCCAAGGGCATGGGGAGTGCGGAAATCCATGGGGGTACCCTCGACAGACTTCACCTCACCAGTCGGGATATACAACTTGTCACTTGGAGTGAAATTGTCGGCATTCACATACAGTACCATATCATAGGCTGGCTGGGTGAGATCACCGCTCAGGTTATAGTAGTTGTGGTTGGTCTGATTGATAATCGTCGGCTTGTCAGTCTCAGCCTCCCAGGTCATGTCCAAGGTGTTGTCGGCAGTCAACTTATAAGTGGTAACGGCTGTCACCTTTCCAGGGAATCCGTTCTCACCATCCTCTGCCACAATAGTCAGTTTCAAGATAGAGTCACCAATCTGCTCTGCGTCATAGACTTGATGCATCCAACCAGTATTGCCTCCACCATGCAGGCAGTTAGGACCGTCGTTCTTCTTCAATTGGTAATCGCTGTCGTTCAAAGTGAACTTTCCGTCCTTGATACGATTCGCATAACGACCGACAGAAGAGCCGTAGTCAGAAGGGGAGTTCAATGTGTCCGCATACTGGGCGATATTATCGAAGCCCAATACGACATCTGTCGCCTTGCCATCTTTGTCGGGGACCACAAGACTTACGATACGACCACCATAGTTGGTGATACATACCTCCATACCATTCTGGTTCTTCAATGTGTAAAGTTTGACAGGCTTCTCGTTAATAATGGTGTCAAACTTAGCAGGATCGAGTCCTGATACTGTCAGAGCAGTCTGCTCTCCTGAGTTACAAGCGGAGAAAAGGGCTAATGCTATCCCACATTCCAGCATCGATAATTTAAGGTTTCTCATCATCAGATAATTTTAAGTTATTATTAATGTTAGTAATTTTGGGTGTAAATTTAATACTTATTTTTGATATGACAATGAGAAAAGCAAAGAAAAAGCAGCCTAAAGTGTAAATATAACACTCTAGGCTGCTTTTTTAACGTTCTTTAAGCGAAATCAGCAGATTTTGCGTGAACCGTCGCCGATGACAACGTCATAGACTTTAGGCTCATGACCGTACTTGGCATTGAACTTCTGCTTGGCATCCGCAATGAATGTCTTATAGAGGTCGTTACGAACCAGGTTGATGGTACAACCACCGAAGCCGCCACCCATGATACGGGAACCTGTGACACCATTCTCCTTGGCGATATCGTTGAGGAAGTCAAGTTCCTCACAAGAAACCTCGTAATCCTTGGACAGTCCCTCGTGTGTCTTGTACATCATCTCACCGACTTTCTCATAGTCGCCTTCGTTGAGGGCATCGCAGACAGCAAGTACACGGTCTTTCTCACCGAGTACGAACTTGGCGCGCTTGTAGTCCTCTTCGCCAACCTCTGCCTTTACCTCTTCCAACTGCTCCCATGTGCAGTCACGCAGGGTCTCAAACTTACCCTCCGGATGCTTGGCGGCAATGTGCTTTACGACATTCTCGCAAGAGTTACGACGGTCGTTGTAGGGAGAACCAGCCAACTGGTGCTTGACGACAGAGTCGAGAAGAACAAGGCGGTAGCCATCGGGCTTGAAGGGGAAATACTCAAACTCACGGCTACGGCAGTCGAGTCGCATCAGGCATCCAGCCTTTCCGAAGACAGAGGCAAACTGGTCCATGATACCACAGTTCACACCACAATAGTTGTGCTCGGTAGCCTGACCAGCAAGCACCATATCCCATTGGCTTACCTTGTTGTCGCCGAACAGGTCATTCAGACCACAGGCGAAACAACTCTCCATCGCAGCGGAAGAAGACATGCCAGCACCCAAGGGAACATCACCAGCAAAGGCAATATTAAATCCTTTTACGGGAACGCCTAATTTCTTCATCTCTAATGAGATACCATAGATGTATCGTGCCCATGAAGCCTTGGGACCATTGGGGTCGGAGAGTTTGAAGTCCACACGGTCTTTCAGGTCGATAGCGTATGCCATCACTGTATCCTCAGTACCGTTCGGGCGCATCTCTGCCATAATACCTTTGTCTACTGCGCCAGGAAATACGAATCCACCATTATAATCGGTATGCTCACCAATCAGGTTGATACGACCTGGAGAGGCGTATATGTTTCCTGTCTTACCGTCAAAATGCTTGATAAAACGACTTCTTACAAATTCAATATCCATTGTTATATAGTTTTAGTGATTAATCAACGGGAATATCCTTGTTCACATTCTTGCAACCAATCAGGGCATAGTAGAACATGTATGCCATCGCCAGAAGGTATACAAAGTAACTTGGCATATAGCCCATCATGTCGGCGAAGAAGTTCTGGATGACAGGTACAACGCCACCACCGACTACCATCATCATAAAGATACCTGATGCCTGTGCCGTGTATTTGCCCAGTCCCTCCGTGGCAAGGTTGAAGATAGATGCCCACATGATAGAAGTGCAAAGACCACAGAGTACAAGCAACAGTACGCTGAGAGGTACGACAGCCGATGTGAACGAGAAGGTCATGATGTTAAAGAGAGGCATGGTGACTGTAACTGTCTTTGGAATCAGCATACCAGCCAATATCAGAATCATACCCACGAAGGTAGTGCCTAGCATCAGTTGACGAGAAGACACCTTACCTGCGATAAATCCAGATACCATACGACCAATCAGCATCAGCAACCAATACATGGCGGCAACGGCACCACCGATGGTGGCAGCATTCTCCAGAAGTCCTGCTCCCTTGTCTGTAGAGTCGGAGAGGAAGAAGTTCAATCCGCTAGGAATACCCACTTCCACACCTACATAGACGAAGATGGCTATCACACCTAAGGTGCAATGGCGGAAAGACCAAGGAGAGTGCTCGAACTTTGTCTCGGCAGTAACCTTTCCTAACTCAGGATCCTCGATGGGGATAAAGTTCAGGATAACAAATGCGGCGGCAAATACTGCCATTGCGATGTACATGACCAGATTGACATCAGCCATCTGCGTAGATGCGGTGACTGTTCCGATGAGCGCACCTACCAACATAGGAGTCAATGTTCCAGTCAGGGAGTTCAGGGTACCACCGATAAGATTCAGTTGGTTACCACGGTTACCTCCACCGCCTAGCAGGTTCAACATCGGGTTGACTACCGTATTCAGGATACATACGGAGAAACCGGAAATGAAGGCTCCCAACAGATAAACGCAGAATCCGGAGATGCCTGCTGCCATACCTGATAGGTACTGTATCAACACACCTACAAAACCAACGGCAATACCGATGAGGGCTGTTTTCTTATAGCCTACCTTTGTCAACATCTTACCGGCAGGGATTCCCATGAACAAATAGGCGAAGAAGTTCATGAAGTTACCCATGATGCCTAATACGTTGGAGCCGCCAATCTCTGGCTGATTCTTCCAGATGACTCCAATAGGTGCGCCAAGATTGGTGACAAATGCAATCATGGCATACAGGAAGAACATCGTCACAATGGCGATGATACTTCCATTTTGTTTTTGATTACTCATAAATATATATATGGTTTTAGTGAATTACTTCTCTACGCCAAACTTGTAGATGGTCTTCTGTTTGTAACGCTCGCCAGGATTCAGAACCACACTGGGGAAATAGGGGCGGTTCGGCGTGTCGGGGAAGTGCTGAGCCTCGAAGCATACGGCAGAGCGGAATGGGAATGTGCAACCATTGGCTCCTTTATAGCCAGAGGCATAGTTGGCGGTGTAAAGTTGCATGCCAGGCTCGGTGGTATACACTTCCATGGTGCGTCCACTCTTCGGATCCTTAACCTTGGCGGCAAAACTTAACTCACCTTCTTCCTTCTTGTTCAGCACATAGTTGTGGTCGAAGCCTTTGCCAAATTTAATCTGCTCATGGTCTGCCTCGATATCTTGTCCGAAAGGTTTCGGTGTACGGAAGTCAAAGGGGGTGCCTGCCACTTTCAGAATCTCACCGGTAGGTATAGCGGTCTCATCTGTTGGAAGATAGAAGTCTGCGTTGATCTCACAAACCTGATCTAAGATAGATGGGGTGGGGTCTGCAGTTCCTGCCAGGCTGAAGAATGCGTGATGCGTCAAATTGACGATGGTCTTCTTGTTGGTGGTGGCAAGGTACTCAAGTACTAACTCATTGTCGTCTGTGAAAGTGAACTCTACGGTCACATCCAACTCACCTGTATAACCTTCCTCGCCATAGGAGGATACACGATGCAGGGCAAGAGAGCGAGGTCCCATCTGACGGGCATCCCAAACTCTACAGTGGAATCCTGTAGGACCACCATGCAGATGGTTAGGACCATCATTGAGGGCTACCTGATAATCTTTCCCGTTCAGGGTAAACTGACCTTTGCAGATACGGTTGCCCCAGCGTCCAATCAGTGTGGAGAGGAAAGGCTCATTGCCACTTGCCAACTGCTTGATGCTGCCATGTCCCTGAATAACGTTGGCGACGTTTCCATCCTTGTCTGGTACCATAATGGCACAGATGGCTCCGCCATAGTTAGAGATAGCAACTTCGAAACCTTTACGGTTACGCAGGATATACAAATCGGTTTTCTTACCATTAATCGTGGTCTGGAAATCCTTGCGATTCAGACCACACAAATTCGCATTTTCGGTTGTGTTCGCCATAATTGATTGTTTTTAGTTACATATATGTATCTAAGATGCAAAGTAACCGAAAAAAATCGAATTTAACGAAAGAAACGTGGAAAAAAACGTTTATTGGAGTGTTAAAAACACCTAAAGGCAATTTTTCAGGAAGTCTCCGACCAGGTAACTGCTACCTCCAATAAAGATAAAATCATTGGGCGTTGCTGCGTCTTGTGCAGCCTTATATGCTTCTGTTACAGTGGGATAGCATTCTCCCATGAGACCGTGCTGGGCTGCTAATGCCTTGACGACAGCCCCTTGGATGGCACGTTTGGTGTTTGCCTGTGTAAAATAGAAGCATGCGTCCTTGGGAAGCATCTCCAATACCTGATTGATGTCTTTGTCATCCACCATTCCAAAGATGATATGCTTCTTAGCACAAGCGACATGGGCAAGTTGCTCACTCAGATAGGTCCATCCTCCTACGTTGTGTCCTGTGTCACAGACAGTATAGGGGGCATTGTTGACAACCTGCCAACGTCCTGTGAGTCCTGTCGTCTTGCACACCTCGCTCAAAGCACTTGCCAGTTCCGCCTTGAACTGCTGGATACTGTTTTCCGTTGTGCACTTGGATAAGAATCCGCCCTCCGACAAGATTTGTAATGTCGCGAAGACTGTATTGAGGTTCTTTTCCTGATAGATGCCTCCCAGGTCACCTGTAAGTGCTCCCCAGTGGCTGGTCGTATAATACATCTTACCGTCGGCGATAGGCTCTGCCTTCACTATCTCTGGTTCATCGTCGGCAAAGACAATCTTGCTTCCAGTCTCCCTTGCTTTCTCCTCAAAGACAGGACGCGTCTCCTCATGGCTCTCTCCAATGACTACAGGTACACCTTTTTTAATAATACCTGCTTTCTCTGCGGCAATCTTAGCCAAGGTGTCACCTAAGAACTGAGTGTGGTCGAAACTGATATTCGTCACGACAGAGACGAGAGGGGTAATGATATTGGTGCAGTCAAGCCTTCCGCCGAGTCCCACCTCCACGACGGCAATGTCTATCTTCTTGTCGGCAAAATACTTAAAAGCCATCGCCGTCGTCACCTCAAAGAAAGATGGCGACAATGGCTCAAAGAAAGCACGCTCGTTTTCCACGAAGTTGACGACATAGTCTTCTGGGATCATCTCTCCGTTGACACGGATACGCTCTCTGAAGTCGACCAAATGCGGAGAGGTGTAGAGACCGACGGAGTAGCCGCACTTCTGCAGAACGGATGCTAATGTGTGGGATACGGAGCCTTTGCCATTCGTTCCACCCACATGGATGGTGGCATAGTGGGTATGTGGATGGGCAAAATGCTCATCCAAAGTCAAAGTGTTACTCAAGCCCTCCTTATATCCTGATGCCCCTTGTCGTTCAAACATGGGCATCTGATGGTATAGATATTCGCAGGTCTCTTGGTAATTCATCTTTAATTGAAATAGTTCTTGAAACGTTGGAAGATAGAGCGTTTCGTGGCGGCGTCGCCTTGGAAGTTATCGCTGTGCTTGAACTTCTCAATAGCCTCTTTCTCTTCCCGACTCAAAGTCTTAGGCACATAGACGCTGATGTTTACCACCAAGTCGCCGTTGCCCCTTCCATAACCCTGTACGGCAGGCAGTCCTTTTCCTCTCAGGCGAAGTGTCTTACCAGGTTGTGTGCCAGGCTCCATCTTCACTCTGAGTTTTGTGCCTTGGATGGTTGGGATCTCCACGTCACCTCCGAGTGCCGCTGTGGGGAAGTCAAGCAATAGATTATAGATAAGGTCACTATCGTCCCTGACGAAACGCTCGTCCTCTATCTCCTCTACAAACACTTGGATATCACCATTGACACCTTTGTTATGTCCTGCGTTACCCTTGCCTGGTACATTGACAATCATGCCCTCGGCAACGCCTGCGGGAATCTTAATCTCCACAACCTCCTCGCCTTTCTCGACACCTGTGCCGCCACAATGACGACACTTGTTCTTGATGACATGACCAGAACCTCCACAGGTAGGACATGTGCCTTGGGTCTGCATCATACCAAAGATGCTCTGGGTGGTATGGGTGATGACACCGTTGCCATGACACGTGGGACAAGTCTCTGTGCCACTGCCATCCTCTGCACCTGTACCATGACAATGCGAGCAGGGCACATCCTTACGTACCTTGAATTTCTTAGTGACTCCCGTAGCAATCTCCTCTAAGGTGAGTCTTACCTTCAGGCGAAGGTCACTACCACGATGCTGCTGAGGACCACGGCTGGCACTGCCTCCGAAACCGCCAAAACCAGCACGACCTCCGAAGATGTCTCCGAACATAGAGAATATGTCGTCCATGTTCATGCTGGAGGCGTTGAATCCTCCGAAGCCACCACCTTGTGGACCGTTGAATCCAAACTGGTCGTATTGCTGACGCTTCTGTGGGTCGTGCAATACGTCGTAAGCCTCGGCTGCCTCTTTGAATTTCTCCTCGGCTTCTTTGTTGCCGGGGTTGCGGTCGGGGTGATATTTGATGGCGATGGTACGATACGCCTTCTTAATCTGGTCTTCAGTGGCGTTCTTGTCGACGCCAAGTACCTCGTAATAGTCTCTCTTTGCCATATTATTGTCCTACTGCCACCTTGGCGTGGCGAATTACTTTTTCGTTCAGTTGGTAACCAGTCTGCAGACAGTCAATGACCTTGCCTTTCTTGTCGTCACCCATTCCCGGGACCATAGCGACAGCCTCATGCAGGTCGGTATTGAAGTCGGCATCCTCGGTCTCTATTTTCTTGACACCCAGTCCTTCCAATGCCTTCATAAACTTATGATAGATGAGTTCCATGCCCTCACGGAGCACGGCTGGGTCTTCAGTCTTCTCACCATTCTCCATGGCACGCTCCATATCGTCGATGACGGGCAGGATGGCACTAACGGCTTTCTCACCACCATTCAGGATCAGTTCTGCCTTCTCCTTCAGGGTGCGCTTGCGGTAGTTGTCAAACTCCGCCGTTTTATAGAGTATCTGGGTCTTCAGTTGCTCGATTTCCTCTTGGGCAGCCTCCAGAGGGTCTTTCTCCTCTGAGTTCTCCGAGTTTTCGGATTCCTCTTGGTTCTCAGAGTTCTCCGTACCCTCTGATTCAACAGTTTCTTCCTCTTTCAGAGTCTCTTCCTCTTCCAGATTATTCTTTTCTTCTTCTTTCATAGCGTTGTTCATTTGTAAAGATTATATAGCAAATTCCGTGCCATTCTATGCATATAGTTCGGCTTTCTTCTCCTTGATGCTCTCATCGTAGATATAGTCATCATAGGTTGTCAGTTTGTCAATCGTTCCCTTTGGAGTCAGTTCGATGATGCGGTCGGCAACGGTATTGATGAACTCATGGTCGTGGGAGGCAAACAGGATATTTCCCTTGAAGGAGATCAGGTTGTTGTTGAAAGCCTGAATAGACTCCAGGTCAAGGTGGTTCGTAGGAGTGTCGAGAATCAGACAGTTGGCGTTCTTCAACTGCATACGGGCTATCATACAGCGCATCTTCTCGCCACCACTGAGCACGTTGACATGTTTCAGCACGTCCTCCTCCTTGAAGAGCATGCGTCCCAGATAGGATTTCATCATCACCTCATTGCCTGTGCCATATTGACTGAGCCAGTCAACGAGGTTCATCTCACTCTGGAAGAACTCCGTGTTATCGAGTGGGAGATAGGCGGTGGTAATGGTGACACCCCATTTATAGGTTCCAGCGTCTGCCTCACGATTACCGTTGATAATCTCAAAGAGGGCGGTCATCGCCTTGGGGTTATGACTCAAGAATACGGTTTTCTGTCCCTTCTCGATAGTGAAGTTCACGTTATCGAAGAGCACGGTGCCATCGGCATCCACAGCCTTCAGTCCTTCAACCTCCAGAATCTGTGTACCAGGCTCACGCTCCATGGAGAAGATGATACCTGGGTATTTACGTGTTGACGGGGTGATTTCCTCGACATTCAGTTTCTCCAGCATCTTCTTACGGGAAGTGGTCTGCTTCGACTTTGCCACATTGGCAGAGAAACGACGGATGAACTCCTCCAACTGCTTGCGCTTCTCCTCCGCCTTCATCTTCTGGTTCTGCTGCTGACGGAGGGCGAGTTGACTCGACTCATACCAGAACGAGTAGTTACCAGAGAACAGGGTCACCTTTCCGAAGTCGATATCCACGGTCTGGGTCGACACGGCATCGAGGAAGTGACGGTCGTGGCTGACGACCAAGACGCATTGCTCAAGGTTCGAGAGATATTCCTCCAACCACTGTACGGTGTCGAGGTCAAGGTCGTTGGTAGGCTCGTCAAGCAACAGATTGTCGGGGTGTCCGAACAATGCTTTGGCAAGCATCACACGCACCTTCTCGTTATTCGATATCTCAGCCATCTGCTTATAGTGTTGTCCCTCTGGCACACCAAGGTTCTGCAACAATTGGGCAGCCTCGCTCTCAGCCTCCCAGCCGTTCATCTCTGCGAAAGCCATCTCCAACTCGGCGGCGCGGTTACCGTCTTCCTCCGTCATCTCGTCCTTGGCATAGAGCGCCTCGCGCTCCTTCATGTTCTTCCATAAGGGCTGATGTCCCATCAATACGGTATCCATCACCGTAAACTCATCATATTTGAAGTGGTCCTGCTCCAATACTGACAGACGCTCACCGGGGGCAAGTTCGACAGTACCTTTGTTTGGCTCCAATTCTCCACTGATAGCGCGGAGTAGGGTAGACTTACCAGCGCCATTGGCACCAATGATACCATAGATGTTCCCGCTGGTGAACTTCAGGTTAACGTCCTTATAAAGCGTTTTCTTTCCAAATTGAATAGCAAGATTCGTGACTGTAATCATATCTTTCTTATACCTTATTTATATATAATACTCTCCAAAACGGATGCAAAGGTAGTGCAAAATTTCGATTAAGCGAAGAGAAAGAGAATAAATTTTCTTTCTTGAGCGTAAGAAATTTATCTAAATTGAGCGAAATGCAAAATAAATCGCAATTTATTTTCATTTCCGGAATGCGGAGATTCACCTCCAAATATTTTCCCCCTTTTTCTTTTTTGTTTCAGAAATAATCGCTACCTTTGCAAACAAGAATAGGAACATCAACTATTCGACTATCATTATGGAAATAGAAATATCATTTGCCCAACGGCTTAAAAGACTTATGGATAGCCAGCCTATCATATCCAGTGGAATGGAATATGATGGACTATATGAGTTGAACAACAAATCTGCGGAAAAATATTTGCGAGACAATATTCGTGGGAACTACATCAACAATGACACAGGTGATATAATAAAAGTTACTCGAAAAGGTGCGGAGAAAGTTACTCGCCATGATGCGGAAAATGAATCTCATTTGAAATCACTTGCGTTAATACCTGAGTTTATACGACAATCAATATTCATTACTGAGGAAGTCAACGAAAAGAAGAAGAATGAGTATGATGTTTTTCGTTATTATGTAGTAGGGCTGAGAATGTCAAATGTAGATTATACGGTCAAAATTGTTGTGGGCGTAAAGAATGGCTACACTTTCTATGACCATGCTTTGACCCCAATAGAAAAAAATAAACTCCTCAGAAGTATTGACGAGATAAAGCGCCCGTTTGCTTCTAAGGAGTTTTCTAATGACGGAGAAATAGTCTCCGATGTTCTTTCTGATTGCAAAGATAAACGTTTAATTTCAATTCTCCAAACAAAATGATACTTTTTTATTATTTCATTTCTTCTAATTCCTAATCCTCCGCCTCATCAGGGGGACAGAGAGGGGCTTTCTTCATTTCTATAAGTACGAAGTTTATATGACACCTCCAAATATTTTCCCCCTTTTCTTTTTTGTTTCAAAAATAATCGCTATCTTTGCAATGCATTGTGTCCATAGGGATGCTTTGCAAGACATCGTGGGTATATTGAATATTCGTATTCAATTCTGATGGTTCTACGTTCAAAAATGTCCGACCAACATTACACTGAATCAGCAGAAGGTGAGTACGCCATTGATAGGCGTACCCCTTCCGTTCATTTCAGTGTAAGGGTTAAATCTTTGGTCGGACGCAACTCCTGAACGTAGGGATGATACAAGAAGCGGGTGCGCTTTTCTTATGCCCTCATGGCTACTAACTCAAATACATTGTAATAGTTTAGATTTCGGGCTTATTGGTCATTTTGAGTGGTGAAATCTTTGGAAACGTCGATAAATACTTACCTTTGCAGCATTTATTATTAATATGATGCAAAAAATGCTTTTTCTGCGGTTCAAATTCTACGATAAAGTATGGTAAGCGTGA
>JAFTGH010000011.1 GCA_017458005.1 Prevotella sp.
CGATAGGCATAGCGAGTCTAAATTGGATAAATACTATATCCAACAGAACGAAATTTTTATCGAAAAAATTACAAACCGTCATAATAAACTGAATATTAACTAATTAGAAGTCCTTGAAAATTTTTCTTTGGACAGTAGTGGTGGACAAATAGAGACATTGGAAGAAACTATTTATCCACTTGTTGCTGAAATTGTCGCCTCGTATGGTCTAAATCCAACGGATGTTGTTTTGAAGTATCATGGAGGCAATAAACAATATCCGCAGCCAGAGGGTTCTGAAACGGAGTTTGCATCATTAGACACCACAATATCAAAGAAAAAGATAGTTCTTCTTGTCCAAATAGGTAAAGAAGGCTGGGATTGCAAAAGCCTGACGGGTGTCATTCTTCCGCAAAAGGGAGTTTGCCCTACTAACATGGTATTACAAACCAGTTGTCGTTGTCTTCGTCAGGTCGTTAAGCACAGCCAAGAGACTGCCCTGATATGGCTGAACAAATTCAATGCCGACAAACTCAACCGTCAGTTGGAACAGCAACAGAATATTACGCTTAAAGAGTTTAGCAGCAAATCGCCATCTACCCCCAAACTGATAGAACGCTTCTCCCGTATGGAGCGTATGCAGGTGCCGCCCATTGACTTCTACCAATTGAAGGTAAGTTATGAGACACTGATAGTAGATGATGCCAATAATCCCCAACAGCGTTTACAGGATGAAAAGATGATGGTCGAATCAGCCATTTCATTGATTCATCAGCAGAACATGGAAGGTAAACTGCTTGCATCATATGAGCAGGAAAACAATGAATCAACCACTATTTCATTTCAATGGTGGTTGCAGCAGATTTCGAAAGAGAGTTTCGGAATACTGTCTGTAAAAGAACTCAAAACCTACGAGGTTGAACTGCGCCGTATCTTCAGCAAGATAACAACGGAGAAAGATGGTTTAGTAATAGAAAATAAACGTTACGACCATCAGCGCATACGTTCACTAATCCGTCAGGCTTTTGCTCCTATCCGAGATTTCAAAGTGATGGAAGAAGTCGTTCCTGAACAAGCCCAGCTCTTGCAAATAGAGAAGTTCTTATCTCCTGTTGAAGACAATGAGAACTATTACCCATCTCAACAGGATGTACACGAAATCATGGAATGGGACGAAAAACCTGCAGACCACCCCACGCTTAGCCCAGAGGAAAGAACTATGCTTGAACTGATGGTTAAACAAGGAAAATTGCCTGCTTCCGTACTTCAACCACAAGCAGACCCTCATCCTGAGCGTTCGCAAACATACCATTATTTACCATATCATTTTGATAGTGGATTGGAGATTGATTATTTCTCCAAAGAGATATTACCATTGATTAAGGGAAAAGCCCTAGAAGTCTATTTCAATGGTGACGATACTTTAACTCAATTCAAGATCAATTGTTATAATAAGGTGGGCAAACAATGGCATTACATTGGAAAGTATGTACCGGACTTCCTTATGCTGAGCCGAAATGAAGACGGGCAAATAGATAAGGTCATCATCATCGAGACCAAAGGCGAGGGCTATGCTGCTAAGTTTGTTGACCGTCGGAAGTTCATGGAGTCAGAATGGATAAAGAAAAACAATGAGAAGTTTGACTATCAGCGTTTCGACTTCCTCTACTTAGAAGATACACTAACCGCAGAGCAGCGCCGCCAGAAGACGCTTGCTGCCATCAAAGAATTCTTTAACATGTAAATCATATAAGCTATGGCTATCAAATACGTTCCCTATTTCCCCAATACGCTTGAAGGGCAAGCAATATTAGACAACTTTGTGCGCACCAAGCGTGTGCTGCGTTATCGTGACAACGATCAAGTCATAGAACGTATAGAACGGGGCATGCCTCTCTATGAGATGGAGTTAAAAGAGCAAGTAGGTGATAATCCCAATCACAATATGGTGATTAGGGGCGAGTGTCTTTCCGCTTGTGCTTATCTGAAAGACAAAGGAATCTTTATTGATCTTATTTATGTTGACCCACCCTTTGCCAGTGGTGCCGACTATGCCAAGAAAGTGTATATACGTCGAAATCCAAAGGTGGCTGTAGCGATTGCCCAGGCTGAAAGCGAACTTGACATTGAGGAACTGAAAGCCTTTGAAGAAAAGATGTATGGTGATATATGGGATAAAGAGCGTTATCTCAACTGGATGTATGAGAACCTCATGGCTATGAAGAGCATCATGAGCGATGATGCAAGTATTTATGTGCATTTGGATTACCATATAGGACATTATGTGAAGATATTGATGGATGAAGTCTTTGGAGAACAAAACTTTTTAAATGAGATAATTTGGTATTATCCAGACTCACCTGGTCGACCAGAATCTAAATTTGTCCCAAAACATGATACAATTTTTTGGTACAAAAAGGATGAAAACTTTGTGTTCAATGGAGATGATGTCCGAATACCTCTATTAGAGGCATCAAAAGAACGTTATAAAACAACTCGTTATTTGATAAATTCTCAAGGGAAAAGGTTCGAATATACTGCTAAAGACGCAGAAATGGGTAAAATTCCCGAAACAGTATGGCAATTATCTGTTGTAAAAGGCAATTCTGAACAAGCGCAGAATTACTCTACTCAAAAGCCAGAAGCCCTATTAGAGCGTATTATAAAAGCCAGTAGTAATGAGGGTATGTTGGTTGCAGATTTCTTTGGAGGGAGTGGTGTAACCGCTGCTGTAGCAAACAAATTAGGACGCAACTTTATTCATTGTGACATCAATGTAAATAGCATTCAAACAACCAGAGACCGTTTGTTGGCAGACAAGGTAGAATTTGATGTATTTGAAATTATAGATGGTGTATCACTTTATCGTAATCCTGTTCAGACGATGGACAAATTGAAAAGCCTGATAAAAGGACTGCGAAACGAAGATGCGCTTGACAAATTTTGGGAAGGAAGCATCGTAGATACGAAATATGGTATGATGCCCGTCTATCTGCCCAACTTGATGGACAGCAGTACCCGTTTGCTCGATAAGCCCTTGATGAATCGAATCATCCGTGAGGCTCTGCCCGATTTGCCAGATGAGACGAAACGCGTTATTGTCTATTACATTGACATTACAGACAAACAGGAAATTGAGCAGTTCATCAAAGAGCAGAACGACCAAACAACTATTGACATCGAACTCCGAGACCTGAAACAAGTGTTGGATGATGTGGTAGTGAAAGATGAAGCCGAATGGGAAGTTAGTGAGACCCACGATGCCCTTTGGACGGGCTGGAAAGTAGAAATCAAGAGTTTCCATAGTGACCGTGTTCTTCGCAAGATTGATGAAATCAATCTGAAAGGGCAGCAACAGGCATTGCAACAGAAAGCCAAAGGTAAGGAAAAAGAATTCAAATCTATTGTCATCAGTGAAGAAGGACTTGAAACCATCGAATGGATAAGCCTTGACTGCACCACTGCCGACGAGAAAGCCCCTTGGCACAGCGATGCTGAAATCAAGATAGACCGCCTCGGATACGCCATCCGCAACGGCATCAAGTCCCAAGACTTCTGGGATGCCACCATCAATAGTGACAACAAGCCCCTCCGCATGAAAATCCGCAATATCTGTGGGGACGAGACAATCTATCAATTGGAACATGATTTTAACTAATAATCGAGAAGTATATGAAATGTCAGTTTTGTAATCAGGAAATGCCAAATGGGGCAAAGTTTTGTTATAAGTGTAATAAGCAGATTATCTGTCTGGGTTGTGGAGAGCCTTTAATAGCGAACTCCCCAATATGTGTTTATTGTGGAAAAGAGATAAAACTACGTCAAGTGCAAGCGAATGTAAATCATATTAAATATTCAGAAACAGAAACCGGGAAATCTTTTGAAGCTTCTTTCTCAGATGAAACAGCAGGAAATGTAGTTGATGTATTTGCTCAGTTTTTACCGATTAAACGTAATCCTAGCACACAACAGCATCAGTCTTTATTACGAATCTCGCAAACAGAAGACGCTAATGCACAAGAAGTAGTTGATCCAGCCATTGAAATAAATAATATTAGTCCTGGTAATACTGAAGACCTTAATAAGATAAACAACATCTTCACTGTCAAAGGAGAGTCTATAGTATTATATGAGAAACGTTTGAAAGCGAATTCGAAGCGTGACCAACAAGCTCGAATTTGCTTATTATTCCTTTTATATTATAAAGTAGTTGTCCGGAAAGAGGTAACTCGAGAAGATGTGAATAATATATTGAAAAAAGAAAATATTTATGATGGTGGTTTCCGTGCATGGTTGTCTAAGCATCGTTCTTACATTATTGCAGATAATGATACGTTAGAATTGTCTCCAGAAGGGGAGGAGAAAGCAAAAGAGATTCTCAATGAAGTATTTGATAAAACAATAGAAGGGGCGTGGAAATCTAATGGCGGTAGTGGTCAAACAACAACCGCCAAAGTTTCATCTAAACGGAAGAACCCGCAACTTGTTAGGGATTTGGATTTAATGCCAAAAAACAAAGAAACTCTGGACGTTTTTATGGAGCATTATAAATATGGTAAAAGTTCTCCCCAGATAAATCTTTTGTTTGTGTATTATTTAAAGCAGATTCTTTGTATAGATGCTGTTAACCAAGACCATATATATACATGTTATCGGCATCTGAAATTAACAATACCTAATGATATATACCAAAGTCTTATTGATACAATCAGCAAAAAAGGATGGATAGAAAATGTCTCTAATCTAAATGTGACAACTCAAGGTATTAACGAAGTTGAACAAAAAATGAAAATTCAATGACACTTGAAGAGTATATTGAACGAATAGATGGTTTTGAAGACAAAAAGCCATCTGAGCAAATTCCATATTTCGGCTATTTCTTGGTTACATACTTAGGAAAAGAGTCTTTTACAGCAAAAGCTATTGATGATTGTTTTGTCCAACTGCATTTGCCATCATATTCCAATATATCCGCCTACCTCTCTAAAGAAAAAGGAGCAAAGCGATTATTAAAGGGGAAAGATGGTTATGTTTTATCTAAAAAGGTGTCTGATGCTATTGCTGATGATATCGGTGAAATAAAAGTAAAGGCTCCATCGACGGACTTATTTCCAATAGATATCTTTGATAATACACGGGATTACTTGAAGAAAACCGCACGTCAGGCCATCTTATGTTACGATTATGGGATATATGATGGCTGCTTGGTAATGCTGAGGCGATTAATAGAAACTTTGACAATTGAACTATTTGAACATAGGGGAATTAAAGAACGCATTTTAGATAAAAACAACAATTATCTTTTTTGTGGGGATCTGATTGATTGCCTATTGGAAGAAAAAACGTTATGGACTATTGGGCGTAACACAGCGCAGGAACTTCCCAAAATTAAGAAGATGGGAGATTTGAGTGCACATAATAGGCGATTCAATGCGAAAAAGTCTGATGTTGATTCTATAAAAGCAGGACTTAGGATAGTTTTAGAGGAACTTGTCCATCTTATCAATTACGAACAACATTAATTAATTCTCTCCATATATAATTAACAGTCTCTGGAGATGGACACAAAAGCCTGCGAATAACAATAATTTGCAATAATAAGACTTTAAGCGCATCGTAACTTTTATTAATGAGCAAGGTTTCCTTAGAGTGAACTACAAATGAAGACTGAAGATTATGGGCAAAACAGTAACAACATATTTGATAGACGGAGATCCGAAAGGGACTCAGTATGTATTCATCAGCAATAAGATTTGCCAGATGTATGTGATTCCTCGTTCTAATCTATCAATTCTGAATGAGCGACAGGAGTTGCAGACACCTGCATTTTATATATTGTTGGGTGAGGATGAGGCAACAAAGCCAAAGGCGTCCTCCTGCCCCAGCACTGCAGCCGATTTCTGCATTGGTAGTAGCAATAACGGTTGGCTCGTCTGGAAAGACAAAGATGGTCAAACATTAGATGCTGTATATAGGAAGCAGTTGGAATAAAATGTATAACTTTGCAATCGGAATACGAGATAAAACGTTATAGTGTCATGAGTAAGATATCAATCCGGTTTTATAAAGATCATAAGGTACGTGCCGTGTGGGACGAGGAGCACAATCATTGGTGGTTCTCGGCTCTTGACATCGTGGGGGCTATCAATCAGCAAGATGACCATGAGAAGAACCGCAACTACTGGAAGTATCTGAAGGCAAAGTTGCAGAAGGAACAAAGCGAAGTGGTTAGTGACACTACCCAGTTGAAATTAACCGCACCTGATGGTAAGAAGCGTATGACTGATGTCATCAGTCAGGCTGGTGTGGATAAACTGGCAAGGGCTATTCGAAACCAACAGGCAATGAACTTTCTCGATTGGTTCACCTATAGCGACAATACCATCGACGGACAGAGCCGGAAGAAAGCCTATACGCTATGGGAAAGCAATCTGGTGGCTGACAAAGACGTAGGCAAGGTGAAGGCTCTTCAGCAGATACATGCTTACTTGTTTGGTGGGCTATACGATTTTGCAGGCAAGATTCGTACGAAAACAATTGCAAAGGGGAATACCTTGTTCTGTTTGGCAGAACATCTACGCAATTACCTAAAGACCGTAGAGGCGATGCCAGAGACAACATTCGATGAGATTGTGGAGAAGTATGTAGAGATGACCGTGAAATCTTCATGAAGGGTATCGACTATTCCTATTACTATGAGCAAGAAGAGTGAGATTTGTAGTGAATGAAGCCTCCAAACGGGGTGAATGGAGGCTTCAAACGACTCGTTTGTAACGTTCAAACTCATCGTGATCCCGTTGGGATTCAAACCCAAGACCTTCAGAACCGGAATCTGACGCTCTATTCAACTAAGCTACGGGACCTGTTTCGTGTAAACGGATGCAAAGTTACGAATAAGTGAGAAGAAAACCAAATTTTATTTGAGTTTTCTCGAACGTGAGTAACTTCGAGACTTGTCTCAAAGTTACGAAAAAGTTCAGAGTTTTAAACTCTTTTAATAATATAAGTCGTATGCAAAATGAAAGGAAATAAATAAATTTCGTGTCATTTTGCAAAATATTTCGGAATTTTTCTTGCAGATTAGTTTAAAAGTAGTACCTTTGCAGGCGCAAAATAACACTTATAGACATGAGTCAACTGATTAAACCAATCGACTACCAGTCCCTGCTCGACACGAAACAGACGGAGCAGGGCATTAAATTGATTAAGGAGTTCTTCCAACAGAATATATCGACGGAACTGCGTTTGCGTCGTGTGACAGCCCCTTTGTTCGTGCTCAAGGGGCTGGGTATCAACGACGATCTGAATGGGGTGGAACGTGCCGTGACCTTCCCTATCAAGGACTTAGGGGATGCTCGTGCGGAGGTCGTCCACTCTCTGGCGAAATGGAAGCGCCTCTCCCTCGCTGAGTATCGGATAGAGCCTGGCTATGGTATCTATACCGATATGAATGCTATCCGTGCTGATGAGGAACTGGATAACCTCCATTCTCTGTATGTCGACCAGTGGGACTGGGAGGCTGTCATCACGAAGGAGCAGCGTACAGTCGCCTATCTGAAGAATGTGGTGGAGCGTATCTATGCCGCTATCCGTCGCACGGAGTACCTGACCTGCGAGACTTATCCGCAGATTAAGCCCTTCCTGCCAGAGAAAATCACCTTCATTCATGCGGAGGAACTGCTGAAGATGTATCCCGACAAGACACCTAAGGAGCGTGAGGACGCTATCTGTGAGGCTTACGGTGCCGTGTTTATCATCGGTATTGGTGGAAAACTGTCTAACGGGGAGAAGCATGATGGTCGTGCACCGGACTATGATGACTGGTCGACCATCGGTGAGAATGGCTTGGCAGGACTTAATGGCGATATCCTTATCTGGTATCCCGTCCTAGGACGTTCCTTCGAACTGTCGTCGATGGGTATTCGTGTCGACAAGGAATCTCTGCTCCGCCAGTTGAAACTGGAGGGCAAGGAGGAGCGTGAGGGCTTGTATTTCCATCAGAAACTGCTCAACGACGAGTTGCCATTGAGTATTGGCGGTGGTATTGGACAGAGTCGCTTGTGTATGGTGCTCCTGCACAAAGGGCATATCGGAGAGATACAGGCTTCTATCTGGCCTGACGATATGCGAGTGGCTTGCAAGCAAATGGGTATGCCTTTGATATAGTCGTTGGCTGTTGGCTATTATTACGCCAACTCTAGATCTAAGAGGTCCCGCAGTTTCGCTACTGCGGGATTTTCTTTCTCCATCAGTTCGAACTGTTCCCTTCGAGTGAGGACGCGCACCTTCTCTTGGTGCTCTGCAATCTTCATGTCGAGGGTGATGGCGTTGTTATGTAGGTAGATCCTCAGGGTACTGACGATGCTGCCTCTGATCTCCATCATCTGATCGTAGGCGAGTTGGTTGTCGACTACCACCTCCACACGAGGCATCTCGGTGATGACGGGATTCATGTTCTTCATACGAGTAGCGATGCCGCTCAGATGCTGGGGCATGCGGTTGCACATCATCATCCATTGTAACTCCAGGTCCTGCTGTGAGAAAACTTCCTGCTCGTCTCTCGTACGGGCATTAGGGTCGTTGGCACTCAGTGTGCCGGGGATGATCTGCATCTTGCCCTTGGGCTTCGCTTTCTCTCGCAGGTTGTTCCATGAGAAACCCACCGCTTTCTTCAACTGCGGACGGGAAGAGGGGGAATAGGGGGTCGTTGGGGTAATCGGAGTGCTCTGGGTACTCGGAGAACTCTGAGTATTCGGAGCACTTTGGGATGGTTCACGATGCTCAGCCGCAACTACCTGTGGGGTTGCTTTCTTGGGCTGAGACTGTGCCATCAAATGCTTAAACAGGGATTTCAATCTTCTGGGCTTACGCCCACTGCCAACCCCCTCGTCGGGTTGCGTGATCTGGGCAATCTCGATGAGGGTCAGTTCCACCAGCAGCCGCTTGTTAGACGACTGTCGGTAGTTGATGTCACACTGGTTCATCAGTCGCAGAGCCTCGTAGAGCATACGCGTCTCACACTTCTTCGCCTGCTCCTGATAACGCTCCCGCTGTTGGTCGCTGACCTCCAGCAAGGGCAGTGTCTGCGGGTCTTTCGCCATCAGCACGTTACGCACATGCTTGGCAAGACCGCCTATCAGGAGTCCTCCGTCAAAGCCTTTGTTGATGATTTGGTTGAGCAGTACCATGATGTCGCTCACCTTATTATTAATAGCGAGGTCGATGATCTGGAAATAGTATTCCGCATCCAGCACGTTCAAGTCCTCGATGACTTTCTGATAGGTGATGTTCCCCTGACAGAAAGAGGCAGCCTGGTCGAAGATGCTCAGGGCATCGCGCATACCGCCATCAGCCTTCTCCGCAATGACGGCAAGAGCCTGCTCCTCATATTGGATGCCCTCTTTCTCGGCAACGGACTTCAGATGGTCGATGGTGTTGCGTACCGTCATCCGCTCGAAGTCATAGATCTGACAACGGCTCAGGATGGTGGGCAGTATCTTATGCTTTTCTGTCGTAGCGAGAATGAAGATGACATGTGCGGGGGGCTCCTCCAGTGTCTTCAGGAAAGCGTTGAAGGCGGCAGTGGAGAGCATGTGCACCTCGTCGATGATAAACACCTTGTATTTCCCGACCTGTGGCGGGATGCGCGTCTGTTCCATCAGGGTCTTGATGTGCTCTACGGAGTTGTTGGAGGCAGCGTCCAACTCAAAGATGTTAAACGAACGTTGCTCGTTGAACGCCTGGCAACTCTCGCAATGTCCGCAAGCCTCCCCTTCCTCGGTAGGTGTCAGACAGTTGATAGCCTTGGCGAAGATACGGGCACAGGTGGTCTTACCCACACCCCGAGGACCGCAGAAGAGATAGGCGTGGGCGAGTTTCCCGCTCTTCACCGCATTCTTCAGCGTGGTCGTCAGCGCATGTTGCCCCACCACCGTGTCAAACGAGGTCGGTCTGTATTTTCGCGCCGATACAATATATTCTTCCATCATTCACATAAATTTCTTGCAAAAATACAAAAAAAATATGAACTTTGAACTTTGAACTATGAATTATTTTGTATCTTTGCAAAAATTATGAAACGACTGAAGCACATATTCGAGAAACTCTATCGTCTGCCATGGCTGAAATATGCGGTGGTGACGGTTATTGCCGTTGTCCTGATCGGTTTTGTGGATGAGAGCAGTGTATGGCATCATTTCAAGAACCAAGAGCGTATTGGCGAGTTGCAGGACGAGATCAAGCGCCAGACGGCACGGTATAAGCACGACCAGCAGCAGATCAAGATGCTCAACAGCAATCCCAAGGCGATAGAGAAGATAGCCCGTGAGCGTTATTTCATGAAGGAGGACGACGAGGATATCTTTGTCTTCAGTGGTGATCAACCCCAGACATTACCTTCCGAGAATGAGACAGTTGAGTAAGACAGAGACCCTCCTGATGCTCTTAGGGGGCTTGTTGATGGTGATAGGCTCGGGCGCCAGTCTTTTCGCCCAGTCGTGGGCTCCGTATGTTTTTGCCCCGGGTGCCTTGCTTTTCGCGGCTATCCAGATGCGCCAGACCTATGAGGGGACGAATTTCACCATCCGTCGTCTTCGTCGCATCATGCTCATCAGCGATGTCCTTTTCCTGATAGCCGCCCTGATGATGTTTGCCAATCAGGCTAATTTCCTGGGTCTTGATTTCCTTGTATATATTAAATATGTGCACAACAACTGGATTGTCATCCTGTTGGTGGCAGCCATATTACAACTTTATACCAGTCACCGAATCGCAAATGAATTGGAAAAAGAGTCATAGTAGGCAAAAAAACGCTAATATTTGCGCAAATGTATTAAATTGCGCAAATATTTTTCTTCTTTTCAATCCATCGTTGTACATTTGCCGAGAAAATGAACAAAGAATATGAAGAAACTTCTATTTTTACCTGCCATTTTGGCGCTCTTAGCGTCGTGCGCCAGTTCTTATAACGTGGAAGGCACGTCGACTGTCTCTGCGTTGGATGGCAGTAAACTATACCTGAAGGCTATCAAGAATAATGAATATAAGACGATAGACTCCTGTGACGTGGTGCATGGCGAGTTCCATTTCACGGGTCTTCTCGATACTGTCCGCATGGCAAGCCTGTACATGGACGATGAGAGCATCATGCCCGTAGTCCTGGAGAAAGGCGACATCACCATCCGTATTGACAATGTGCGTCAGTTGGTGGGTGGTACTCCCATGAACGACTCTTTGTATAAGTTCATCGATAAGCACAACCAGTTGACCAATCAGATGAACGAACTCTCCCATAAGCAGAGCCAGATGTTGCTGGAAGGTATGGAGGAGGACGACATCAACCGTCAACTTTCCGCAGAGGCAGCGGAGATAGCCAAAGAGGAGGACGACCTGGTCATGAGGTTCATCGAGTCGAATTTCGACAATGTGCTTGGTCCCGGTGTCTTTATGATGATCACCAGTCAGTATCGCTATCCCATCCTGACTCCCCAGATAGAGGATATCATGTCGAAGGCAACGGCGAAGTTCAAGAGCGATCCTTACGTGAAAGACTACTATCAGACAGCCCAGGAGAACGAGAACCGGATGAACGGACTGGGCGAGGAACCACAGAAATAGTCACTATATGAGAACAGTCATCGAAGGTGGAACGATTGTCAATGAAGGTCGTACCTTCGATGGTACGCTGATCATCGAGGATGGTAATATCGTCGAGATATTACCGCAAACCGCAGACCGCTTACCGCAACCCGCAGGCAGTGAGGTCATCGACGCCACGGGCTGTTACATTCTTCCGGGCATCATCGATGACCATGTGCATTTCCGTGAGCCAGGACTTACCGAGAAAGCGGATATCGATAGTGAGAGTCGTGCCGCGGCAGCAGGGGGTGTTACCTCTTTCTTCGACATGCCCAACACCAACCCTCAGACGACAACGCTGGAGGCGTTGGCACAGAAGTTCGCTATCGCCCGCCAAAAAAGCCATGTCAACTACAGTTTTTTCTATGGCGCTACCAATGATAATGTCGATAGTTTCGCACAGTTGGATGTCCATCGCATACCGGGCATCAAACTCTTCATGGGCTCTTCTACAGGAAACATGTTGGTAGACAGGAGGGAGTCTCTGGAGCGTATCTTCAAGACCGCCAGACTGCCTCTGATGGCACATTGCGAGGACACTGCCATCATCAATCGTAACATGGCTGAGGCTAAAGCGAGATATGGGGATGATCCCAAGGTGACGCATCATCCCGAGATACGTAGTGTGGAGGCTTGCTACGAGAGTACGAGACTCGCCGTAGAACTAGCCCGTAAGCACCATGCACGTCTGCATGTCGCCCATCTCACTACCGCCAAGGAACTGGAACTGTTGGAACCTGTCCCCTATGATGCGACAATGTCGCATCATGCCATCACCGCCGAAGCCACCGTCTCTCACCTCTATTTCTCCGATCGTGACTACCATTCCTTAGGGACACGCATCAAATGCAATCCTGCCGTGAAGACAGAGCGGGACAGAGAGGCATTGCAGCAAGCACTGAACGATGGTCGTATCACCGTCATTGGCACCGACCATGCTCCCCATCTCCTGTCTCAGAAAGAGGGAGGATGCGCCAAAGCGGCAAGTGGTATGCCCATGATACAGTTCTCCTTGGTGACGATGCTCGAACTCGTCGATGAGGGTGTCTTGAGTCTGGAGCGGCTGGTGGAGTTGATGTGCCATAACCCAGCCCGTCTGTTCGACATACGCCAGCGTGGGTTTATTCGTCCAGGCTATCGTGCCGACTTGGTGATGGTACGTCCAAACACGGGTTGGACAGTCACCCCCTCCTGTATTTTGAGTAAGTGCGGATGGAGCCCGATGGAGGGACATACCTTCCTTTGGAAAGTGGAGCGCACCTTGTGTAACGGACATACCGTCTATGTCGATGGGAAAGTGGATACCGACTATATTGGAGAAGAGATCGCTTTCAGATGAGACGTACCTACGAGATACACGACCTGCAACCCTATATCAACTGGGCGTATTTCTACTATGCGTGGCAGTTGCGTACTCCCGACCAACAGCAACAGAGTAGGGCAGAGGCGGAGCAGATGCTCTCCCAACTCGACGGGAAATACCGTGCCTATGCCCTCTTCCAACTCTTCGAGGCACATAGCGAAGGGGATGACATCATCCTCTCGTCGCCCTCTATGCAGCAACCTTGTCGCTGTCCTTTCCTCCGCCAGCAAGAGGCAGGCAGTGAGCACCTCTGCCTCTCCGACTTCATCCATCCCCAACACGATCATATCGGTGTCTTTGCTACCTCCGTAGACCATGGTTTGGAGACTGATTTCGACCGTGATACCTATCAGAAGATGATGGTGCAACTGCTTGCAGATCGCCTTGCAGAGGCAGCAGCAGAGAGACTCCATGAGGAGGTGCGCAAAGATATCTGGGGCTATGCGCCAGACGAGCATCTGACGATGGAGGAACTGCATGCCGAGAAGTTTCAAGGCATCCGTCCTGCTGTCGGCTATCCCTCACTGCCAGACACCAGTCTGAACTTCGTCCTCGACAAACTCTTGGAGTTCCGGCAGATTGGTGTTCGACTTACAGAACATGGTGCTATGAAGCCCCATGCCAGCGTCAGTGGCTTGATGATAGCACTTCCTGCTGCGCATTATTTCTCTATCGGAAAAATCGGGGAAGACCAACTGCAAGACTATGCTCAACGGCGAGGTCTTCCCGTCGAGGTGCTTCGTAAATACCTCTCTACCCACCTTTAATATTTAATGTTTAATATTTAATGTTTAATCTTTAATTATTAATCTGATATATGATCGCTCGCTACGCCATGTCCTTTTTTCTCATAGTCACCTTCTTAGTGACTCCTCTGGTGCTGTATCTCCTCTGCCGTTATCTCTTGCCCCGTCGTTGGGGGAAGAAGACGGGAGTTGTCCTTGCGCTCCTCGTCATCTTGTTTGGTTTGTATGGACTGTTTGTAGGCTATCAGCAGTTGGAGGTTTGCCATATAGAATATGCCAGCAAGGATATCCCAGCCGCCTTCGACGGCTATCGCATCGTCCAGTTTTCAGATGCGCATATCGGCACCATGACAGGGAGCAGGAAGTGGATGCTGGAAAGGGCGGTAGATAGTATGTTGGCGCAGCATCCGGATATGATCGTGTTTACAGGTGACCTGCAGAATGTCTACCCCGAAGAACTCATCGAGCATCTTCCGCAACTCCGTCGTCTGAAAGCCCCTGACGGCATGTATTCCGTTTTGGGCAACCACGACTATGCGGTCTATCAACCAGACGACTCCCTGACCAAGGAGGCGAATTGTAAGAAGACACAGGAGTTAGAGCGACAGGCAGGGTGGACACTTCTCATGAATGAGCATCGTGTCGTCCATCGGGATAGTGACTCGATTGTGATTGCAGGGATGGAGAACTGGGGTACTATCAAACGAATGCCCCGTCGTGGTGATGTCGGTAAGACCCTTGCAGGATTACCTGATTACCCCTCCCTCGACAGGGAGGGGCAGGGGGTGGGTCTTCCTTTCATCATCATGCTCCAGCATGATCCCACCGCATGGCGTGAGAAGATACTCCCTGAGTGTCAGGCACAACTGACGTTGAGTGGTCATACTCATGGGGGACAAGTGAGGTTGTTGGGGCTCTCTCCCGCCTCGTTGAGTTATAAGGAGTATGGGGGATGGGTTCATGAGGGATCCCGTTCTATGTTTATCTCTACAGGGCTTGGAGCCCTCATACCCTTCCGTCTTGGTCTTCCAGGTGAAATCGTTGTTATTACTTTAAAGAAAAATCATTTTTATTCACATTCTCTTCGCTAAATCGAAATTTTGCACTATCTTTGCACCAAATAATGGTATTATGATTGAAAGTGACAGCATAGTTATTATACCAACTTACAACGAGAAGGAGAATATCGAGAAGATTATCCGTGCGATATTCGCCTTGGAGAAGTCGTTCCACATCCTCGTCGTTGAC
The DNA here is from genome assembly GCA_017458005.1 of Prevotella sp. Taxonomy (GTDB): domain Bacteria; phylum Bacteroidota; class Bacteroidia; order Bacteroidales; family Bacteroidaceae; genus Prevotella. The sequence goes on from JAFTGH010000011.1 coordinate 14,974, forward strand.
GATGGCTCCCCTGATGGTACCGCCACCATTGTCAAAGGACTCATGGCAACGGAGTTTACTGACCGCCTGTTTATCCTTGAGAGGAGTGGAAAACAAGGACTAGGCACCGCCTATATCACTGGTTTCAAGTGGGCATTGGAGCGGACGTATGATTATATCTTCGAGATGGATGCCGACTTCAGTCACGACCCCAACGACCTCCCTCGTCTTTATGCCGCATGTGCTGACGAGAACTACGACCTTGCCATTGGCAGTCGTTATGTCAGTGGGGTGAATGTCGTCAACTGGCCCATGGGCAGAGTCCTGATGAGTTATTTCGCCTCGAAATACGTGCGTTTCATTACTGGTTTCCAGGTTCATGACACCACGGCAGGTTTCAAATGCTACCGTCGCAGGGTGCTCCAGACCATCGAACTCGATAAGATTCGTTTCAAAGGCTATGCCTTCCAGATAGAGATGAAGTTCACTGCCTATAAGATCGGTTTTAAGATCAAAGAGGTTCCTGTCATCTTCGTCAACCGCAGGGAGGGCACTTCCAAGATGTCGAGTGGTATCTTCGGCGAGGCATTCTTCGGTGTCATGCGCTTACGCTGGGATGGTTGGACTCGGAAATATCCGAAGATTGTTTAGCGTTTAGCGGTTAATGTTTAAGGTTAATGGTTAAGTTGCTCTATCGGATCTACCAGTTGTTCATCGCAGTTCCTGTGACGATTCTGATGACGATATGGACGGCTATTGTCGTAGGTATCGGTTGTACCTTGGGCGATGGTCATTACTGGGGCTATTACCCGGGTCGTTGGTGGGCAAGGGTCATCACCCGTGCTTTCCTCCTGCCTGTCAAGGTAGAGGGTGGGGAGCAGTTGTCAACCGACCAGTCGTATGTCTTCGTGGCAAACCATCAAGGGGCTTTTGACATCTTTCTGATATACGGTTACCTGGGCAGGAACTTCAAATGGATGATGAAATACCAGTTGCGGAAGATTCCCTTTGTCGGTTACGCCTGTGCCAAGTCGCATCAGATCTTCGTAGACAAGAGGGGACCCAGTAAGGTGAAGGCGACCTACGAGAAGGCACGTCATACCTTGGAGACAGGAAATTGTAGCGTGGTAGTGTTCCCCGAGGGAGCCCGTAGTTTCACTGGTCACATGGGGGCCTTTAAGAAAGGGGCTTTTGCCTTGGCTGATGAGTTACAGTTGTCGGTCGTCCCCATGACCATCAATGGCTCGTTCCGTGTTATGCCCCGTATGCGTGACTGGCATTTCGTCAACTGGCATCCGTTGACACTGACCATCCATCCGCCTATTCCTCCTAAAGGACAAGGGGCGGAGAATATCCACGCTACGATGCAAGAGGCGTACGACAGTATCATGTCCTCCCTTGCCATTGAATACCAAGGCTTTGTGGAGAATCCAGATCAGTAATGACGATACAAGAGTTAGTGGAGTTCTATTCAAAGGCTCCAGAGATAGAGACTTTAAGAGAGACGATAGAGGAAAAGTCGGTGAAATCGATTTTCCTCGAGGGACTCGTTGGCTCTTCCGCTCCGATGCTCTTCGCTTCGCTAACCACTAACCGCCAACCACTCACCGTCTTCCTCCTCAACGACGAAGAGGAGGCAGGCTATTTCTATCACGACCTCAAACAACTACAGGGAGAGGAGCATGTCCTTTTCTTTCCCTCCTCCTTCCGTCGTGCTATTAAGTTCGCCCAGCGTGATTCTGGCAATGAGATCCTCCGTACCGAGGTCCTCACCTCTCTTACATCATCCATCTTACATCATCCATCATATATCGTCACCTATCCTTCCGCTATTGCCGAGCAAGTGATGTCCAAACAACAGTTGGAGCGTCATACACTGGTGTTACGTCAAGGACAGACCGCCGAGGTGGATGAGGTTGTCAAGACCCTCAGAGACTTGGATTTCCATGAGGTCGACTACGTCTACGAGCCTGGGCAGTTTGCCTTGCGTGGCTCTATCCTCGATGTCTATAGTTTCAGTAGTGAGTATCCCTTCCGTATCGATTTCTTTGGCGATGATATCGACTCTATCCGTACCTTCGAGGTGGAAGACCAACTCTCACGGGATAAACGGGAGCAGGTGAGTGTCGTCTCTCCTGTTCCCTATACTGCGGCATTGTCGCAGTTCGTGTCCTTCCTCTCTTTCCTCCCTCCCTCTTCGTATATCATCGCCAAAGACTTCCAGTTCGTCCATGACGCTATCGACCGCACTTGTCAGGAGGCAAATCCTGAGGAGGTACAGGTGATCAATGGAGCCCAGTGGAAGAGTGAACTAAAGGGGTTCCGTCAGATCGAGTTCGGACAGCGTCCTTCTGTGAAACCAGATGTCACCCTGTCGTTCCACACCTCTCCACAGCCTTTGTTCCATAAGAACTTCGACCTGCTCCGCCAGTCTTTTGCCGACTACCTGTCGAAAGGCTACCACTTCTATGTCCTCTCCGATAGTCAGAAACAACTCGATCGCTTAGCAGCGATATTAGAAGACTCCCGTACCCCTGTACATTATGTCACCTCCTCCCTCCACGCTGGCTTCATCGACCACGACAACCACTGCTGCGTCTTCACCGACCATGAGATCTTCGACCGCTTCCATAAATACTCACTGCGCTCCGACAAGGCTCGTAGTGGTAAGGCGGCACTCACCCTGAAGGAAATCCAGCAGTTTGAGGTCGGCGACTATATCGTCCATGTCGACCATGGTATCGGTAAGTTTGGCGGTCTCGTCAGAATGCCCATTCAACCCACTCAACCCATCAGCCCCATCAACCCCACCCCCCACTACCAGGAGATGATCAAAATCATCTACCAGGGTGGAGGCTCCATCTATGTGTCCATCCACTCCCTCTATAAGGTCAGCAAATACAAGGCGCAGGATAATGGGGAACCGCCCCGTCTCTCCCAACTAGGCACTGGTCAGTGGGAACGGATGAAGGAGCGTACCAAAAACAAACTGAAGGATATCGCCCGTGACCTCATCAAACTCTATGCCGCACGAAAACGGGAGAAAGGTTTCGCCTTTAGTGCCGACAGTTTCATGCAACAGGAACTGGAGGCATCGTTCCTCTATGAGGACACTCCTGACCAGTTGAAGGCTACCAACGATGTGAAGGGCGACATGGAACAGGCTCGTCCTATGGATCGACTGGTATGTGGTGACGTAGGCTTCGGTAAGACGGAGGTAGCCGTCCGTGCAGCCTTTAAGGCGGCATGCGACTCTAAGCAGGTTGCTGTGTTAGTACCTACCACCGTCCTTGCCTATCAGCACTACCAGACGTTCAGCAGTCGTCTGAAAGACCTGCCAGTGCGTGTCGATTACCTCACCCGTGCCCGCTCTGCAAAACAGACCAAGGAACTCCTCCATGACCTCGCTGAGGGGAAGATCGACATCCTGATTGGTACCCATAAACTAATCGGTAAGACAGTGAAGTTCAAGGATCTCGGACTCCTCATCATCGACGAGGAGCAGAAGTTCGGAGTGTCTACTAAAGAGAAACTCCGACAGATGAGGACGAATGTCGATACACTGACCCTCACGGCGACACCAATTCCCCGTACCCTCCAGTTCTCCCTGATGGGAGCCCGTGACTTGAGTATCATCCAGACCCCACCGCCCAACCGCTATCCCATCCATACCGAGATACATACCCTCAGTCCTGACATCATCGCTGAGGCGATTAATTTTGAGATGTCACGCAACGGACAGGTGTATTTCGTCAATCCTCGTATCAACGACCTGCAGCGCATCGCCGATATGATCCATCATTACGTGCCGGAGGCTCGTCTTGCCATTGGTCATGGACAGATGAAGCCCGAGGACCTCGAACAGATTATCTTCGACTTCGTGAACTACGACTATGACGTGCTGCTCTCCACCACGATCATCGAGAATGGCATTGACATCCCCAATGCCAATACCATCATCATCAATGGTGCCCATCATTTCGGTCTCTCCGACCTGCACCAGATGAGGGGCAGGGTAGGGCGAGGCAACCGTAAGGCTTACTGCTATCTGTTGGCTCCTCCCTTGGCTGACCTGCCACAGGAGAGTCGCCGACGACTGGAGGCGCTAGAGACGTTCAGTGAACTGGGCAGTGGTATCCAGATAGCCATGCAGGACCTCGACATCCGGGGTGCTGGCAACCTCCTGGGTGCCGAACAGTCGGGCTTCATCGCTGATCTCGGCTATGAGACGTATCAGAAGATCCTCAACCAGGCAATGCAAGAGTTGAGGGAGGAAACCGCCTTTTCCTCGTCGTCCTCAGGCTCTTCGTCGTCCTCAGGTCCTCTGTGTAGCGACACTGTCGCTGCCCCCCTCTCCTCAATCGACACCACCCTTGAGTCCGATTTGGAGATGTATTTCCCCGACCAGTATGTTCCGTCCGACAGTGAGCGGATGCTGCTCTATCGGGAACTCGACAACCTGCATACGGATGAGCAGTTGGAGGCGTATCGCTCCCGTCTCATCGACCGCTTTGGTCCTGTACCTCATGAGGGTGAGGAACTCATGAGAGTAGTGCCATTACGTCGTATAGCGGGGCAGTTGGGGTGTGAGAAGTTAGTGTTGAAACAGGGACGGATGACGTTGTATTTCGTCTCGAATCCCAGTCATCCGTTCTATCAGAGTCCTGCCTTTGATGCCATTCTCCAGTTTGTTGCCACCAATCCCCGTCGTTGCCAGTTCCGTGAGTCCAATGCCAAGCGTTCTCTCCTCCTCTTTAACGTCCCTACTGTCGAATCCGCTCTCGCTCTCCTCACTTCCCTCATAAGGGAATCCGTGGAATCTGTGTGACTTTTTTAAGATAATATTTGTTTTTTTACTTACTAATTTGTATCTTTGCACCCGATAAAGACGATACCTCGAATGGAAAACAGTTGGCTCGTGATACGAACCTTTAATCGTAGGGAAATGGAAGTAGGAGCATTTTTGAAGGAAAAAGGGCTCACATACTTCATTCCTATGACCTACAAGGAGAAAGTCGTGGGCAATGAACTGAAACCCCGTCGAGTCCTCGTCCCAGTGGTCCACAATTACGTGTTCCTACAGAAGCCCGATGAGGGCAGCGACATGCGGAGTCTCCTGACTGAATGCCGTGTTCCCCTCCAACTGATGAAGAACAAGGGTGACGACAAGGTCAGTGAGATCTCCAACAAGGAGATGACCGATTTCCGTCTGCTCTGTGACCCCGACTACGTGAAGACCCCGTTGGAGTTCTTAGAGGCTGAAGAGGCGGAGATACTGCCTGGAAGGGAAGTGGAGGTCGTCCACGGTCAGTTTGCGGGGATTCATGGTAAACTCCACAGGAGTGGCAAGAAATACTGGTTTATCAAGACGGTAGGTGGTGTCAGCGTCATGCTTCGCATCTCCCGTTGGTACTGCAAACCAGTTGATGAATGATGTAAGATGGATGATGTAAGAAGTAAAATACAAGATATGAAGAAAATTCTTTTTTCCGTGATGTTGTCGATGATGACCCTTACCATGATGGCACAGGGCATGACCGACAATCAAGTGATGGATTTCATCCGACGTGAGACGCAGGCTGGTACCAAGCAGTCACAGATTGTGACGAAGTTGATACAGCGTGGTGTGAAGATCGACCAGATTCGTCGTATCCGTAATCAGTACAACAAGCAGATTACCGAGAATGGTCTGAGTGGTGCTGCCGATGGTGCTGTCAACTATGCGGCAGACCGTATGCGTAACAACAACGATGGTACGGCAGGTCAGGAAGTGAATACCGCCAAGGTGAATACCACAGGCGAGGTCACTGTCAATGCCACGGAGGACGTGGAGAATGTCGAGTCGGACATCAAGGCGACGAGTGATTATAACGAGGGTATCGGTAAGAAAGTCTTCGGTCGTGACATCTTCAACCAGCGTGCTTTGAGTTTCGAGCCGAACATGAATATCGCCACGCCCCAGAACTACGTCTTAGGCCCTGGCGATCAGGTGGTGGTGGATATCTACGGTGGTTCCCAGAAGACCCTCCAGTTGACCGTATCCCCGGAAGGTGAGATTACCGTTCCCGGCTATGGTCCTATCCAAGTCAGTGGACTGACGGTAGCGGCAGCCAATGCGAAGATTCGTTCTACGCTAGGCTCTCGCTATAGCAGCAGTAATGTGAAGGTATCAGTGGGACAGACCCGTACCATCCTTGTCAATGTGATGGGTGAGGTCAGGACTCCTGGTACTTACCATCTGAGTGCTTTTGCCACGGTGTTCCATGCCCTGTATATGGCAGGTGGCATCAACGACCTCGGTACCTTGCGTAATATCAAGGTGTTCCGCAATGGTCATCTGGTGACCGTCGTCGATATCTACGAGTATATCCTCAATGGCCGTCTGGCAGGTAATATCCGCTTGCAGGAGAACGATGTCATCCAGGTAGGTCCATACGACTGCCTGGTAGGTATCACTGGTAATGTCAAACGCCCGATGTTCTACGAGATGCGTAAGAACGAGAGTGTTGCCACTCTGGTGAAATATGCGGGAGGCTTTACGGGCGATGCCTATAAGAAGTCTGTCCGTCTGACCCGTCAGGTAGGCGAGCGTTACTCCGTCTATAATGTCGATGAGTTTGATATGAACTCCTTCCAGGTTGATGACGGTGATGCTATCGTAGTGGATGGCATGCTCAACCGTTACGAGAACATGGTTGAGGTCAAGGGAGCCGTCTTCCGTCCCGGGCAGTATCAGTTGGGTGATAACGTCAATTCCGTACGCAGCCTGATTCAGTCTGCCGAGGGAATCACCGAGGATGCCTTCACCAATCGTGGTGTCCTGCATCGCCTGAAGGAAGACCGTACCTTGGAGGTCATCCCTGTGGATATCAAGGGTATCCTGGCTGGTACGACCCCCGATATCCCGTTGAGAAACGAGGATGTGCTCTTCATCCCCACCCAGACGGAGTTGAGATCAGAGCGCACGTTGACCATCCATGGTGAGGTGATGTCACCAGGTGTCTACCAGTATGCTGACAACACCACCATTGAGGATCTGATTGTGCAGGCAGGAGGACTGACTGATGCCGCCAGTACGGCGAAGGTTGATGTCTCTCGTCGTATCGTAGACCCGAAGTCGACTACTAGTTCCAAGGTCATCGCCAAGACCTTCTCTTTCTCGTTGAAGGATAACTTTGTGGTCGACGGACAACCAGGCTTTGTTCTGGAGCCCTACGATGAGGTGTATGTTCGCCGTAGTCCAGGCTTCCTTACCCAGCGTAATATCTCCGTGAGTGGTGAGGTCGTCTTCGAGGGTGCTCAGACCCTGACCAGTAAGAGTCAGCGACTCACCGATGCCATCAAGGCAGCAGGTGGCGTGACTGACGAGGCTTATGTCAAGGGTGCTCGCATCGAGCGTCAGTTGAATGACGACGAGCGTGCCCGTCGTAGTTTCCTGCTCAAGCAGTTGAATTCTCAGATATCGGGTAGTGACTCTGTTGCCATCAATCAGTTGGATCTTGGTAATACCTATACGGTAGGTATCTATCTCGACAAGGCGTTGGCAAATCCCGGTAGTGAGTATGATATCGTCCTTCGTGAGGGTGACCGTATCATCGTCCCCGAGTATAATGGAACGGTGAAGGTGTCTGGTAATGTGATGTATCCTAATACGGTGGTTTACTCTCCAGGCAAGAGTTATAAATACTATATCAATCAGTCTGGTGGCTTCGGCAACCGTGCGAAGAAGTCCAAGACATGGGTCATCTATCAGAATGGTACCATGGCACAGGTGGGTCATGGTGCAAAGATAGAACCTGGTTGTGAGATTGTCGTACCTACCAAGCCGAAGAAGGATCCTGCTGAGGCACAGCAGTGGATCTCCGTTGCCCAGTCTGTCTTCAGCATGGCGGCAATGATTACTATCTTGATTAAACAATTCTAACGCAAACGAAGGTCTTTAACCTTTAAACGTTTAACTTTAAACTTTATAAAGAATGAGTGAAAACGAATATATCGAGCAGGAAGAGAGCAGCATCGACTTCGGTCAGATATTCGCTGCGATCAAGAAGCGCAAGCGTTTATACTATAAGGTATTGCCCATCGTCTTTGTCTTAGCATGTGTCTATACGTTGGGACTGCCTAACTATTACAACTGTGAGGTGAAACTAAGCCCAGAGTTGAGTACGAAGCGAAGTGCTACCAGTTCCTTGTCGGCACTGGCTAGTCAGTTTGGCATGAATCTTGGAAATTCAGCAATGGGTAGTGAGGCGTTATTCCCCACGCTCTATCCTGATTTGATGAACTCGACTGACTTCAAGGCAAGTCTCTTCAATGTCCCTGTCCATAAGAAGGACTCTACCCGTATGATGTCGTATTACGACTATATGGCGAAGGAGCAGAAACAGTCTTGGTGGGGAGCGGCAATTTCTGCACCTTTCAAACTATTGGGCGAACTTATCGGTAAGGAGGATACGATTGATCAGCATAAAGTCGATCCTTTTATGCTGACGAAGGAACAAGCAAAAATAGTCAAGGCGATAGACAAGAAGGTCGTATGTGATGTGGATAAGAAGACGATGGTTATCACCATCAATGTCACCGATCAGGATCCCTTGATTGCCGCTACGATGGCTGACTCCGTTCAGCAGCGTCTGCAGAACTTCATCACCGACTATCGTACGAAGAAGGCGAAGATCGATCTGGACTATAACCGTAAACTCTTCAAGGAGGCAAAGGCTCGTTACGACAAGGCTCGTCAACTGTATGCCAGTTTCAGTGACGCCAACCAGGATATCATCTTGGAGAGTGTCCGCACCAAGTTGACGGATTTGGAGAACGAGATGCAGTTGCAGTTCAACAACTACAACAGCATCGCGCAGCAACTCCAGTTGGCGGAGGCAAAAGTGCAGGAGGAGACACCCGCCTTCACCACCCTCCAGAGTGCCACGGTTCCCGTGAAGAAAGCAGGACCATCCCGTGCGAAAATGGTGTTGATCTTCCTCTTCCTTGCCTTCCTCGGCACAACGGTCTACATTCTCCATAAAGAGAATCAGTTGAAACCGCTGCTGGGACTTTAGGACAGGAGACCCCCTCTAACTCCCCCTGAAGGGGGAGGATTTTTTTAATTAATTTAATAATTACTCATTATGAATATAGCAATTGTTGGAACCGGATATGTCGGTTTAGTAAGTGGTACCTGTTTCGCTGAAATGGGAGCCCATGTAACTTGTGTCGATGTCGACACACAGAAGATTCAGAAACTGAAGGATGGCATTATGCCAATCTATGAACCAGGACTCGAGGAACTGGTCAAGCGGAATGTGGAGTTCGGTCGTTTGAACTTCACCACCGACCTCACGGAGGTCTTGGACGATGTGGAGGTGGTGTTCTCTGCTGTAGGAACACCTCCCGATGAGGACGGCTCTGCCGACTTGAAATACGTCCTTGCCGTCGCCAAACAGTTTGGGCAATATATCAATAAGTATACCATCCTCGTCACCAAGTCTACCGTCCCTGTGGGTACGGCAAAGAAGGTGAAGGCTACCATTCAGGCGGAACTCGACAAGCGTGGAGTGGAGGTTCCCTTCGATGTCGCCTCTAATCCGGAGTTCCTGAAAGAGGGAGCCGCCATCAAGGACTTCATGAGTCCCGACCGTGTGGTGGTAGGGACGGAGTCAGAGAAAGCGAAGGAGGTGATGACCCGCCTGTACAAGCCCTTCCTGATCAATAACTTCCGTGTCATCTTCATGGATATCCCATCTGCCGAAATGACGAAATATGCCGCTAATGCCATGCTCGCCACCCGTATCTCGTTTATGAACGATATCGCCAACCTGTGTGAGCGGGTAGGAGCGAATGTCGACAGTGTCCGTAAGGGCATCGGTACCGACAGTCGTATTGGCACGAAATTCCTCTATGCCGGTTGTGGCTATGGAGGCTCCTGCTTCCCCAAGGACGTGAAGGCATTGGTACATACGGGCTTGGAGAACGACTATCACATGGAGGTCATCGAGGCGGTAGAGCGTGTCAATGAACGGCAGAAGTCCATCGTCTATGATAAAATAATCAAGGCAGTGGGTGATGTAAAAGGCAAAACCATCGCCATCCTCGGTCTTGCCTTCAAGCCCGAGACCGACGACATGCGTGAGGCACCCGCCCTCGTCGTCATCGACAAACTGCTGAAGGACGGTGCCACCGTCCGTGTCTTTGACCCCATTGCCATGGAGGAGTGTAAGCGCAGGATAGGGGACAGTGTTACCTATTGTAAGAATATGTACGATTGTGCCGATGGTGCTGATGTCTTTGCCTTGATGACGGAGTGGCGTCAGTTCCGTTTGCCTTCCTGGAATGTCATCCAGAAAGTCATGAATGGTAACATTGTTGTTGATGGTCGTAATATTTTTGACCGTCAGGAACTGGAGTCCTTAGGTTTCGTCTATACCCGTATCGGAGAGAAGTAGGTCGTTCAAATAAAGAAAAGAAAGGATGAACGTTACATTCGACCCGTTTGTAACGTTCAAACGGGTCGTTTGGACGTTTCATTCAGGTGCCTCGGTGAAGGTCGCTTCACCCAGCCCCTCATACTACGTTCTCTCTCGAAGAGAGAACTACGTATGGGGCTTGAAGCCTTCACCTCGGCAAGGGTTATGAAAATAGGGATGTCTTTACGGCTTATTTTCTTAAAAAACTTAAATCAGGATTTTTTTGATACTTTTTCAAAAAAGTGTGATAGAATGCTTTGTCATGTCAAAAATAAGTTGTATTTTTGCAAAGTTATAGTGCACTAAACCTATTGAATCTACGGGACTACGTCCCTCGTGTAGAGGTGGTAACTAGTTGACCTATATCCTTTTAGGCAAAAAATCCTCGCCCTCACCGCCATGAAAAACGATGGTAGTCAGGGCAAGGGAAAGATATATATAAAGGGTATATTTCAATCATTTCCTCCTCTCTATCCTCAACTTATTATGCAAACAGCATTGATTACTGGTATCACAGGACAGGATGGTTCCTATCTTGCGGAGTTCCTCATAGAGAAAGGCTATGAGGTACATGGATTGTTACGTCGCTCCTCTTCCTTCAACACAGGGCGCATCGAGCACCTTTATCTGGACGAATGGGTTCGAGACATGAAGAAGAAACGTCTGGTCAACCTCCATTGGGCTGACATGACGGACTCTTCTTCCTTGATCCGTATCATCGGCGAGATCAAACCTGACGAGATCTACAATCTTGCCGCACAGAGCCATGTAAAGGTGTCTTTCGACGTACCGGAATATACTGCCGATGTAGATGCGACGGGTGTCCTCCGTCTGCTGGAGGCAGTACGTATCTGTGGCTTGGAGAAGAGTTGCCGCATTTACCAGGCATCTACCTCGGAACTCTACGGCAAGGTGCAGGAGGTGCCTCAGAGTGAGACGACTCCTTTCTATCCCCGCTCACCCTATTCAGTGGCAAAACTCTATGGGTTCTGGATCATGAAGAACTATCGCGAGTCATACGGCATGTATTGCTGCAATGGTATTCTCTTCAACCATGAGAGTGAGCGTCGTGGCGAGAACTTCGTAACCCGTAAGATCACCCTTGCTGCGGCACGTATCGCCCAGGGCTATCAGGATAAGTTATACTTAGGCAACCTGAACTCCCTGCGTGACTGGGGCTATGCCAAAGACTATATCGAGTGCATGTGGCTCATCCTGCAACAGCCTGAGCCCGACGATTTTGTGATAGCCACTGGTGAATACCATACCGTCCGAGAGTTTGCCACCCTCGCATTCCGTGAGGCAGGCATCGAACTCGAGTTCGTCGGGGAAGGTGTCAACGAGAAGGGAATATGTGTCAAGGACGAATGCCCCTCGCTAAACGATAACCGCTCACCGCTAACCTCTCTTGAGGGTAAAACCCTCGTCGAGGTTGACCCCAAATATTTCCGACCTGCAGAGGTCGACCAGTTGCTGGGTGATCCGACCAAGGCGAAGACCAAATTGGGATGGAATCCTCACAAGACTTCTTTCCCCGACTTGGTGAAGATCATGGTGCAGCACGATATGAAGTTCGTGAGGAAGTTGTTCCTCAAGGCCCAATTGCCTGAGTAATTGATGGAGAAGAACAGTAAGATTTACGTGGCTGGTCATCGTGGCATGGTAGGAAGTGCCATTGTGCGTGAACTACAGCGCCAAGGCTATACCAACATCGTCACGAGGACCCACAAGGAACTCGACCTCACTCGCCAAGAGGCGGTGGAGGCTTTCTTCGAGCAGGAGAAACCAGAGTATGTGTTCCTTGCCGCCGCTAAGGTCGGTGGCATCGTCGCTAACCAGAGCGCCCTTGCCGATTTCATGTACGACAACATGATTCTGGAGATGAATGTCATCCATGCCGCCTGGAAGAACGGTTGTAAGAAACTGGAGTTCCTGGGCAGCAGTTGCATCTATCCCCGTATGGCACCACAGCCGATGCCTGAGAGTTGCTTGCTCACCAGTGAACTGGAGAAGACCAACGAGGCTTATGCCCTGGCGAAGATCTGTGGACTGAAATACTGCGAGTTTCTGAACAGACAGTACGGCACCGACTATATCAGTGTGATGCCCACCAACCTCTATGGTCCCAACGACAACTATCACCCGGAGCACAGTCATGTGCTGCCCGCCCTGATTCGTCGTTTCCATGAGGCGAAGGAGCAAGGCTTGCAGGAAGTCACCTGCTGGGGCGATGGCTCACCACTGCGTGAGTTCCTCTATGTCGACGACCTTGCCAACCTCTGTGTGTTCCTGATGAACAACTACTCTGGTCGGAGCGAGAGCGACAATAAACACGGTCAAGGGTCGCCAGATTATATGGCGACCGTGAATGCGGGAACGGGCAAGGAATTGACCATCAAGGCATTAACGGAGTTGGTGGCGAAGGTGGTAGGCTATACAGGCGCCATCAAGTGGGACACCACCCGTCCTAACGGCACTCCCCGCAAACTCCTCGATGTGAGCAAAGCCGCCAGCCTCGGTTGGACCTACAAAACCGAACTCGAAGACGGCATCCGCCTCGCCTACCAGGACTTCCTCCACAACCCCATCCGTGCCGAACGATAGAGGATCCACCCCAACCCTCCTTGAAAGGAGGGAGTGAAGATCCACCTCAGTCCTCCCTAAAGGGAGGAAGATAGAATGGCAGACAACTTAAAGTGCAAAGTTTCCAAACCCTCCTTACAAGGAGGGAAGGGAGGATCTCCCAGATATAAAAATGCAAATCCTATTGAGTACGGGTTGCTGAAAGCCTATGCGAGAGAAAATAGGAAGAATATGACTCAATCTGAGAGCATTTTGTGGAGTCAAATAAGGGGCAAGTCACTTGGGGCTACATTTTTAAGGCAATACATTATAGGTGAATATATTACAGACTTTACATGCTTAGATCCGAAACTTGTTATAGAGGTTGATGGTGGCTATCACTCAGAGCCAAGACAAGTAGAAGATGATGCAATACGTCAAGACTGGTTAGAAAAGCAAGGATTTAAAGTTATAAGATTCACCAATGCTGAAGTTGAATGTGATATCGTTAATACAATAAACAAGATAAAAGATGAAATCCACCCCAGCCATTCTTGTAAGGAGGGTGAAGAGGGGTAGGATGGATTCTTACAGTTCCCTCCTTTTAAGGAGGGTTAGGGAGGATCTCCTAATGAACGTAATAAAGACAGCAATAGAAGGGGTGGTGATTATTGAGCCACGGATATTTAACGACCCTCGTGGTTACTTCTTCGAGTCCTTCTCTCAACGCGAGTTTGACGAAAAAGTGGGACCGATCCGCTTCGTCCAGGACAACGAGAGCATGTCACGATATGGTGTCATGCGTGGTCTCCACTTCCAGCGTCCCCCCCTTGCGCAGAGCAAACTCATGCGCTGTGTCAGGGGAGCCGTTCTCGATGTCGCTGTCGACATCCGTAAAGGCAGTCCCACCTACGGTCAACACGTAGCGGTGGAACTCTCTGAGGAGAACCACCGCCAGTTCTTCATCCCCAAAGGAATGGCTCACGGCTTCGCCGTCCTGAGTGATATCGCTATCTTCCAATACAAGTGTGACGAGTTCTACCACCCCGAGGCAGAAGGTGGCATCAGCATCTTGGACAAGTCATTAGGTATTGACTGGCACATCCCTGTGGATCAGGCAATCCTCAGTGAAAAGGATACCAAACATCCCCTCCTCAACGACTTTGATTCACCGTTCACTCTATAATACCTATTAACATAAATACCAATGGGTGTATACGAAGAAAACATAATACCTATTAAGATAGCACATTTGGCGGAGTATGTGTCGCGGAAGAAGAGAATTTCTTTGGACGAGGCCCTTACGTATATTTACTCCAATGATATGTACAAGGAACTCTATAACGAAGGAGCCAAGTGGTGGTATCTTAGTTCCGAGGCTTTGTATGAGGAGTTTGAGCACAAGAGGAAAGAACACACTCATATTGTATCGAAAGAAGCCTTCGAGTTTTTTGTATATACCCTAGAGAAATATGCTATCGGTAAAGGAATAGGTGGCATGCAGGCATTGGCTTTGTTTAAGGAGTACGGTGCCGACGAGTTCTTGCTCAAGCATTACGATCTGCTCCACACCCAAGGAACCGGATATGTGATTGACGAAATTCAACGCTTTATTAGTAGGAGAAAGAAGAAATGATGCTCAAATTATACCACGGTTCCAATGTGGAGGTGCGCAAACCCAGTCTTCGTTATGGTCGGAACAATACAGACTTTGGCAGGGGATTCTATACCACCACTCAGAAAGAACAAGCCGAGCGTTGGACAGAAATAAAACAGGATAGGGCAAAGACGGGGAAGCGGATAGTGTCAGTCTATGAGATTGATGAAATCTTACTTACAAATCCAGAGTTGAACATCAGGGAATTCCATGGCGTAGATGAGGCTTGGTTAGAGTTTGTCGTTAATTCCAGAAAAGGCGTAAGGCACGACTACGACTTGGTCTTCGGTCCTGTGGCTAATGACAAAGTATTCACTACAGTCAATCTGTATGAGAGTGGCGTGTTGGATGCCCCGACAGCCATTGCCCGTCTAAAAGCCTATAAAACTTACGACCAACTCTCCTTCCATACAGAACACGTCATCAAGTCTCTGCGCTTCATCGAGTCTTATGAACTTTAGCCTCCTTTTCTTCTATGAGTCGATTGACAATAAGATCCCATAGATGATGACACATTTATAAGATAAGGAGTACAAGGCGCAGATGGGGATATGCTGAAATAAAAGTAATCGAGTTAATAACATGCAGTTTGCAATATGACGACGCAGCAATTCATTCGTCAGAAAGAAGAAAAGAAAAAGCAAGCATAAATCCGCAGAATTCTGCTACAACGACATATGTGTGGCAATTCGCAAAATTCCAACGAAGAAAGATGCGGAAAAAGAAGACTTAATTCAAAAGGGAGAAGAGGTGTTACCAACAATCAAAAATCTCGTAACTCAAATCCTTTTAGATAAAGGAGTTAAGATTGTTTAATTTTCACTTTTCAACTTACAAAAGCAGCGTTAAGGACTATATACTTCAAGCGGGTTGAATGAGGTTTGGAACTATAATTTCTTGATATAACATGGATAAGGAACGAATAATCGAATTTTTGCAATCTTCGTCTTCTTCAATTCAATCTGCTGGATCTTTTTCAGAAAAGTTGGATGTTGTCTATGTTATTTTAGATAAGGCATTCCCAAGAACATCTGCAGTAGCAGCTGTTTATGGGCCAGTAACGAGTTTGACTGATTTCATTTCGAGAAGTGAAATTGAGCCATTATTAGAAGTGATTAATAGAAGTTCTGCTAATCATACTCAATATGTTACAACAGATTCTGAGTTGAATGAAGTACTTAAAGCCATTTACAAAATGGTTAAAGAATAGACTTCATATAGTAAAGATCCCGCTAGGTCCATCTCAATTTAGTTTCATTATGGATAAGACACTTCGCTCGATATATTTGCGGTTGGATGTTAATATGCAACATCTGACTAGCAAGGCTATTGCCCAGATTATTGTTAAGCTTATTTATACCAGTGAACATGGTATGAAGAAGAATGAGATTAAGGATGCTCTGGCCAAGGTGAACGAGTGGCGTCATATTGACAGCAAGGAAGTGGATGACATTCTTGATAGTTTAGTACCACAAGAAATCAGGTTCCATCAAGGTGTTTACTCGCTTTCCACTTCGAAGCGCGAACATATCCGAAAGTCAATAGAGGAGTCTGTAGAACGTAAGGAGAAGATTATCGATACATTCTTTAGCAGACTTAATAGTGATAGGGATGTGATTCGAGAATGGCTTACAGATGTAAGCATAAAGTTCTTCGAGGTATTCTCCGATGAATGGATCTCTGATTTAATGGCAAAGACCAATCATGTGGTAAGAAGCGAGGATGCCATCCGACAACTGATTACGAACAGAACTAATAGCAATAAAGAAATTGATGCTGAGGACAGGAAAGTTCTTCCTGGGAAGTTTTTCGATTTCGTGAACACTCGTGACGCAATGGTAATTGACTACCTGTGGGAATATGGCACATCTGCCTTTGCTTCCATTTTGATTACCAACAAGCATGGTGTTGATCAGTTGACCTTGGATACTTTCAGGGATAGCGTATGCATACTCGACACAAACATTCTTTTGTTCATAGCGTTGGAGAGTAGATTCCAGGACGCATTGTCTGCATTGGAGAGAGTTTTCCAAGACTTGAATGTAAAGGTGAAAGTGCTGTATATCACAAAGAAAGAGTATGAAGGAAAAATCAGATGCCAGCGTATCGCGACGCTTCATAATTTGGAGAAGTATGGCTACGATGTCACAGCCATGCCAGACGATGATTTTACGAATTACGCTCGTCATCTTAAGTGCAAGACTCAATCTCATTTTGAGACATTCTTTGATTACACATTGGCTTTACCGAAGCATATACGGGAAAAAGTAAGTATCGAACTTCTTGATGACGATAAGAATCTAGCTGAAGCCATTGAGAAGGCACAGACTGACGAGTCTTTATGCAAGAAACTGAATGACATCTTCATGTCAGTAGTTCGTAGGAAGAAAGGAACTGCAGCTACCAATCATGATATAGGACTTTTGGAAGGAACCAGATATCTAAGAAAAGAAGGAGAGGCGAAGAATGAGAAGTTCTTCATCCTTTCAGAGGAAATTTCGGTGATACAATATTCTAAGACGTGTGGTTTCAAACTTGGTCTTCCACTATCTTTGCGTGTTGATACCCTTATCAATATGCTTGCAGTAAATAATGGTGGAGATACTTTCGAGGCATCAGATTATAAATCCCTTTTTGCCAATCTTATTCGAATGGAACTTGTGCCGCATAAAGACACCTTCCGTCAAACGGAGTTATACAACCTTTATAAGATGAACTCCAGAATTGCCACACTCCCAAAGGAACGTGTAAAGGAAATCGCTATGGAGATGCATCACAAGTATTTAGATGGCGAGGATAAAAGTGATCTTCTCCGCGACTTAAATGAAATGGTTACTAAGGGCGAACTAAAGGTTGGTGACGAACTTGAAGAAACAAGAGAAAAGCTATATGAGTCTGATAAAGAGAAACAGAGGCTTGAGGTCAATAATAAACGGGCAATTAAGGCACTTGAAGACACTATCCGTAATCAAGTGGCTGAAGAATATGATAAGGAAACAAATCAACTTATCAGAAAATATAGGTGGATTATTCCCTTATTTGTTATGCTTGTTGTTTTTGCTTTCTTTTTGTGCCTAATGATGGGTGCTCTTGGAACTTCTGTAATTGCCAGTTTTATTGTGAGTGTTGCTGCGGGTATCTTAACAGGTATTGGCTTTAATATCTACGCAAACAGGACAATAATTAAAAAGAGAAAATTTGGTCGGGATATCTTTATAGACCATGAAACAGACTTTAGGCTGCGCAAGCAGTTAGAATAGGTTGTATCTAAAGATTCTTCCTACAGGCAATTAAATGATAGTTTCGAACAAAGTTATATATGATTCAACTTAATCCACAATACGAAGCGATATTTGATGCTAGGAATATTGATGAGGAAGATACGAGTAAGTGAGAACTAAGTCATGACTTACTTCTACTGTAAACTGTGTGAGAAAGTATGATAATTAAGGAAAAGGTAGATGTCAAAGATGACAGATTGATTGATGGTCTGACACCTGTGGTGAAGATGATGAGTCAAATAGAATGCTCAAAAGAGCCTGATGTGACAATAGACTTCTCCGAAACACGCTTTGTTTCTCCTGTTTTCGCCTTGTCGCTTATTGTGTATCTTACACGTAGTGGAAAGCAGATAACTTTTACTAACATTCCCGAATATCTGGATCGTATAGGTTTAAGTGATGGTGGAATTAAGCCAGATACGATGCGGCAGACTGAGTTCATGGCGGAGCTGGAAAAATATGCTTCTAAGTCCTACATTCCCATTATAGATTTCGCTGCAGGACGCAATAGTGACGCTAAAGAAGCAGTATCTTCTATAGTAGAAAACATTATTATTCAGCAGTTGAGCATACAATCTAATGTTGCGAATGGTTTGAAATATATGATTGACGAGATTCTTGACAACATAACCGAACATTCAGATTCGGACAGAGGTTATATCTTTGCTCAAGCGTATTCAACCAAAGGGTTTCTAGATGTTTGCATTGCTGATAGGGGTGTGAGTCTGCTGGGCAGTTACGAGAAACTTCCAGAAAATGAGATATCATCAGATATGGAGGCCATCAAAGCCGCCAATAGAGGACTTTCCAGTAAAAATCTTCCTGATGCGGAAAATCGAGGTTTTGGTATCAGGACTTCTAAACAAATGTTGAACAAGGATTAGGAGGACAGTACTTGATGATTTCAGGTAGTAGCCTTTATATAAAGACTCTTAACTTAGATAGTTTTTACTCATTGCCCCATGGATTGCGTTGGAATGGAACGATAGTCGCTCTCCGCATACCATACCATTCTACATCGTTTAACTATATTAATTATATTGAATAATATGAAGAAAATAGATATGGCTGCCATCCTCTCTCCAGACTTAAAGTCCAGAATGAGAGCCCAGGATTTAAAAGCGCTTATAGAGAATAGCGGTGTTGATGCTGTAGAGATGGACTTCCATGGTGTGAAATTTGCCACACGCAGTTTCATAGATGAGTTCTATAACTTGTTCTTGAAGACCCCTGGGACTAATGCCTTCTCCGTGGAGTTGGTTAATGTCCCTGCAGATATTAAGGCAATGTTGGATGCCGTAAGTCGTACCCAGGTGCGTGCCAATGTCATTCCATCACAATCGCAAGAAGTCTCATTCAAGAGTGTGAAAGAGTTTTTGAACTACTTCACACCATAGTATTATAATATGTGTTGCATGTCCAGACAGGCTAGGAAGGAATAGGAGAAGAATTATTAGCACATGGAGTTATGACACGTATCTGTCTCTCTGTCACTTCCCCTCACCGCTAACCGCTATAAGATACAAGAAAGATCATCAATTGGGTCGCTGGACAGGTCAATCTCTCGTAAGTAAGTTTAAGGTTACAAAGACCTGTCCGCCCCTTTTTAAAGAATAGTAATCATGCGAAATAACTACGTAGTAATAATGGCAGGAGGTGTAGGAAACCGTTTCTGGCCTCTCTGAGCACCCCTGAATATCCTAAGCAATTCATAGATATATTGGGATGTGGCCGCACGCTGATTCAGTTGACTGTTGACCGCTTCCAAGGAGTATGTCCTATGAGCAACTTCTGGGTTGTTACTAATGCGAAATATGTAGATATTGTAAAGCAGCAGCTTCCTGATATTCCTGAGAGCCACATCCTTGCAGAACCAGCAGCTCGTAATACTGCTCCTTGTATTGCTTGGGCATGCTGGAGCATTAAGGCAGAAGACCCTACTGCTAATGTTGTGGTTACTCCTGCTGATGCAGTGGTGATGAAGCCAGAGGAGTTCCGTAGGGTTATTAATAATGCCTTGGCATTTACGGATAATCACAATGCCATTGTTACCATTGGCATCAAACCAAGTCGTCCTGAAACCGGTTATGGATATGTAGAGACCGCAGGTGTAGCAGAAGGCGAAATCCATAAAGTAACCGCCTTCAAGGAAAAGCCTGACCACGATACAGCAGAAAAGTATTTAAAAGCGGGCAATTATCTGTGGAATGCAGGAATCTTTGTTTGGAACGTTGGAACTATAACAGATTCCATTCAGAAGTACAAATCCAATATCGCTGCTGACATGGATATGATAGCAGAGACTGGTAAAGTTGAAGATATATTCCCCAACTGCGAGAAAATCTCTATCGATTTCGCCGTGATGGAACCTGTCGCAGCAGATGGCTTGGTCTACACCCATCCTGCTGACTTTGGCTGGAGCGACCTTGGCAACTGGGCATCACTGCATGATAAACTTCAGAAGGATGAGAATTACAATGGTGTAGTGGGTAATGTGAAGTTATATGAATGCAGTAACTGTGTTGTTCATGCAGAAGATGTAAAAAAAATGGTGCTACAGGGACTTGATGGCTACATTGTAAGCGAAAAGGATGGGCAGATACTTATTTGCAAACGAAGTGAGGAGCAGAGAAAAAAGGAATGGCATAACTGATTTTTGTAATATGAATAAAGCGGATAGTTGGAACAGGTTATAAACAGTGTTCACCTCTCCTTAGAGAGATAAGGAATCCTAATTCTTATTATGATAGACATTAATCCACAATACGAATCAATTTTTGATCCTCACAATATTGATGAAGATTGCAAAAAGATAGCCTATTTGATGGAATCTGTCTGGGTGAGCATCAAAGAAGCGTTAGCCGCAGGACTATATGAAAGAGCGGGCTCGATGTATCTTCAACTCTTGAAAGCGATGAGTATTCATTTTGTGAAGGATGAGCATTGGTGTTATTTCGATGATTTGTATAGTCCAGAGCTTGTGTTAAAAGGTATTTTTGCGGATATCAAGAAATATAATATTTGTGAAGAACAGCAGATTATCTTGGATATCGGACATGGAGAAATCATGGATAGTGAATGCTATCAAGAATATGGCTATCCCTCATATCTTTAAAAATAGTTATTATTATGAATATAGCAATTGTTGGAACCGGATATGTCGGTTTGGTAAGTGGTACCTGTTTCGCTGAAATGGGAGCCCATGTGACTTGTGTCGATGTCGACACCCAGAAGATTCAGAAACTGAAGGATGGCATCATGCCGATCTATGAGCCAGGACTTGAGGAACTGGTCAAGCGGAACGTGGAGTTCGGTCGTTTGAACTTCACCACCGACCTCACAGAAGTCTTGGACGATGTGGAGGTGGTGTTCTCTGCTGTAGGAACACCTCCCGATGAGGACGGATCTGCCGACCTGAAATACGTCCTTGCCGTCGCCAAACAGTTTGGGCAACATATCAATAAGTATACCATCCTCGTCACCAAGTCTACCGTCCCTGTGGGTACGGCAAAGAAGGTGAAGGCTACCATTCAGGCGGAACTCGACAAACGTGGGGTGGAGGTTCCCTTCGATGTCGCCTCTAATCCCGAGTTCCTGAAAGAGGGGGCCGCCATCAAGGACTTCATGAGTCCCGACCGTGTAGTGGTAGGGACGGAGTCAGAGAAGGCGAAGGAGGTGATGACCCGCCTGTACAAGCCCTTCCTGATCAATAACTTCCGTGTCATCTTCATGGATATTCCATCTGCCGAGATGACGAAATATGCCGCTAATGCCATGCTTGCCACCCGTATCTCGTTTATGAACGATATCGCCAACCTCTGTGAGCGGGTAGGAGCGAATGTCGACAGTGTCCGTAAGGGCATCGGTACCGACAGTCGTATCGGCACGAAATTCCTCTATGCCGGTTGTGGCTATGGAGGCTCCTGCTTCCCCAAGGACGTGAAGGCATTGGTACATACGGGTTTAGAGAACGGCTATCACATGGAGGTCATCGAGGCGGTAGAGCGTGTCAATGAACGGCAGAAGTCCATCGTCTATGATAAAATCCTCCAGACCCTCAGTTCCGCGAGTGGCTGTGCCACAGCCACATCCTCCACAAGCCCCGTGAAAGGCAAAACCATCGCCATCCTCGGTCTTGCCTTCAAGCCCGAGACCGACGACATGCGTGAGGCACCCGCCCTCGTTGTCATCGACAAACTACTGAAGGACGGTGCCACCGTCCGTGTTTTTGACCCCATTGCCATGGAGGAGTGTAAGCGCAGGATAGGGGACAGTGTTACCTATTGCAAGAATATGTATGATGCCGCAGACGGAGCAGATGTGTTTGCCTTAATGACAGAATGGCGCCAGTTCCGCATGCCATCTTGGAATGTCATTCAGAAGGTAATGAACGGAAATGTCATAGTTGACGGACGTAATATCTATGACCGGCACGAATTAGAGGAGATTGGGTTCTTATATAAAAGAATTGGTGAACAATAATTTTTTCTAATTTATATGGTGAAAAAATAAAAGTCTGAATAATAAATATGAAAGCACCAAAGATTATTGCAGAAATTGGCTGCAACCACAAAGGCGATATGAATATCGCAAGAGAGATGATTATGACTGCTGCTACCTATTGCAAAGTAGATGTTGTCAAATTTCAAAAACGTTGCAATAAGGAGTTGCTGACGGAAGAAGAGTATAATGCCCCCCATCCTCATCCAGAGAACAGTTATGGTCCTACATACGGAGCACACCGAGAGTTCCTGGAGTTCACGCTTGATCAGCACCGTCAATTACAGGAGTGGTGTAAGGAATATGGCGTGGAGTACAGTACCAGCGTATGGGATGTAACCTCTGCCAAAGAGATTGCTACGCTCCAGCCTAAACTCATTAAGATTCCGTCTGCCTGCAACTTGAACAAGCCTATGTTGCAGTATCTTTGCGACCATTTTGGCGGTGAGATTCACCTGTCGTTCGGTATGACGACCAAGGAAGAGGAAGAAGAGATTGTGAGTTTCTTTGAGGCTAACAATCGTGCTAAGGACGTGGTGCTCTACAACTGCACTTCTGGTTATCCTGTACCTTTCGAGGACATTTGTCTCCTTGAACTGGTTCGTATGCGCCAGGAGTATGCAGACCGAGTGAAGGCAATTGGTTTCTCTGGTCACCATCTTGGTATTGCTGTGGATAGTGCAGCTGTAGCATTGGGTGCAGAATGGATTGAGCGTCACTATACTCTTGACCGCACTTGGAAGGGAACTGACCATGCAGCATCATTGGAGCCAGATGGTGTTCGTAAGCTTGCCCGAGATTGCCGTGCAGTGGCTAAGGCTCTTACTTACAAAGAAAAGGACGTGCTGGATATCGAAATGGTACAGCGCAATAAACTGAAGAAAAACCAGGTTAAGGGATTCTAAATAATGAACAAAGTAATTGCATTTATTCCTGTCAGGGGTGGCTCTAAATCCATTCCTCTAAAAAATATTAAACCACTTTGTGGCAAGCCTTTGGTGTGTTGGAATATCGAAGCACTGGAGGCAAGCCCGCATGTGGATGAGGTGGTAGTAGCCACGGATTCCGTTGAGATTTGGACGACTGTGGAAAGTAGAGATTACAAGAAGACCAAGTTGTATAGACGTTCTGCTGAGAATGCTTGCGATACGGCCAGCACAGAGAGTGTGATGTTGGAATACATTAAGTACGCAAACCTCCCAGAAGAAGATGTATTCATGCTAGTGCAAGCGACATCTCCACTCACAGAATCTGTGCATTTTTCAGAAGCATTAGAGAAATATTCGACTGGTGAGTATGATAGTATGCTGACTTGTGTCCGTAACTACCGCTTTTTCTGGAACGAAGATGGAAGTAGTATGAACTATGACTATATGAACCGTCCGCGTCGTCAGAATTTTTCGGGAATGCTGATGGAGAATGGAGCATTCTATATCAATACTGTAGAAAAGATTCTGTCGAATGGCAACCGTCTCGGTGGTAAGATCGGTATTTATGAGATGCCGGAGTATACAGCTACTGAGATTGATGAGCCAGATGATTGGATGATTCTTGAAAAACTGATGCGGAAATATAAGTCCGAGTTCCAGAAACCTTCAGCCAAACCATCCATTAAATTATTCGTTACGGACATTGATGGTACTCTCACGGATGGTGGTATGTACTATAGCGAGAATGGTGATGAGCTGAAGAAGTTCAATACTCGTGACGGTATGGGTTTAGGTATGCTTCGGGAGGCTGGTATCAAGACTGCTATAGTAACTAGCGAAAATCGAGAATTGAACCGTCGCCGGGCAGAGAAGTTAAAGGTTGACTTTTTAGTTCAAGGAAAACGAGAGGGCGGAAAAGTGGCTGCTGTTACTGAGATTGTAAAAGAGTTGGGTATTTCAATGGAGGAAGTCGCTTATATTGGCGATGATGTTAACTGCATTGATTTGCTATCCTCTGTGGGAGATGCTGCTTGTCCGGCAGACGCAAGTAGTAAGGTGAAAAAGATTCCAGGTATAGCAGTAATGACAAAGAAAGGCGGAGAGGGGTGTGTCAGAGAGTTTATAGAATCTATTTTATAAAGAGAAGGATGATACATGTCGTTTCTTAGTTATAATGGGTGGAAAAGGTGAAAAACTATGTGTCAAGGATTGATGTGGCCGTTTAATTCGTGCAGGCAGATCTTTAGTAGGTTAGTCCAAGCATATTATTAGGACACAGATATGGGACTGGTAACATGCTGGTCTCTCAAATAACAAACGGTTCAATACTAGTAGGCAGGTCTTTATTATGAAATTGTAAATACAAAAATATGAAAGTAGTATTGTTAGCGGGCGGCTTTGGATCCCGTATTTCCGAAGAGTCTGTTTTTAAGCCCAAACCGATGATTGAGATAGGCGGTATGCCTATCCTTTGGCATATCATGAAGGAGTATGCCTATTATGGGCACAACGAGTTCATTATTTGTGCCGGATATAAGCAGGAATACATCAAGGAGTGGTTCGCCAACTATTTTCTGCATAACAGTGATGTTAGTTTTGACTTCCGTGATGGGAAGAACGAAATGACCGTACATCACAGCCATTTGGAGCCTTGGAAGGTAACCGTAGTGGATACTGGTTACAACACCATGACTGGTGGACGTATCAAGCGTATTCAGGAATATGTGGGTAATGAACCATTCTTTATGACATATGGTGATGGTGTTTGTGATGTCGATATTAATAAACTTCTAGAATTTCATGAAAGTCATGGAAAGATAGCAACACTGACAGCAGTCAAATTAGCACAGGATAAAGGCGTTTTGGAAATCAGCGGCAATCAGGCTGTAAAGGCTTTCCGCGAGAAGAATGCTAATGACGGTGCTCCCATCAATGCTGGGTATATGGTATTACAGCCAGAGATATTTGATTATCTCACGGATGACACCTGTGTATTTGAACAAGGGCCTCTTCGACAATTAGTTGAAGAAGGTCAGTTGATGTCCTATATTCATACAGGTTTCTGGCAGTGTATGGACAATATACGTGAAAAGGCCATGTTGGAAAAATTGTTAGAGAATAATAAAGCCCCATGGAAGAAGTGGGATAGAGTAATCCCTAACATTCCAGATTATAGCAAATAAAAAAGAGTAAAATATATGGCAAAAAAAGAAGTAATCGTTAATAACGCTTCGCGCCGCGAAGAATTAAAGGCTCAAATACTTGAGTTGACTCGTGAGTATTATAAGGAAGCGCATGGCCAGCCTCAGGTATTCGAGCCAGGCAAGACTAAGGTGAACTACGGTGGCCGTTTCTTCGATGCAGAGGAGATGGTGAACCTGGTGGATTCATCCCTTGATTTCTGGCTGACAGCTGGCCCTTGGGCGCACAAGTTCGAAACCCGCTTTGCCAAGTGGCTTGGTGTGAAATACTGTTCGCTTTGCAACAGTGGCTCCAGTGCCAACCTGCTTGCATTTAGTGCACTCACTGCACATGAACTGGGAGAACGTCGTATCAAAAGAGGCGATGAGGTGATAACGGTTGCTGCCGGTTTCCCGACCACGGTGGCTTGCATAGTTCAGTTTGGTGCAGTTCCCGTGTTTGTTGATATGAGCATTGAGGAGAGTAACATTGACACCACTCAGTTGGAGGCTGCTCTCAGCCCCAAGACCAAGGCTGTGATGGTGGCTCACTCATTGGGTAATCCTTTCAATCTGGAAGCTGTAGTCGCTTTCTGTAAGAAACATAACCTCTGGCTGGTTGAGGACAACTGTGATGCTCTGGGCTCAGAGTACTTTATTGATGGTGAATGGAAGAAGACTGGTACCATTGGTGATATTGGATCCAGTAGTTTCTATCCTCCCCATCATATGACCATGGGAGAAGGTGGTGCTGTTTATACAAACAACAAAGAACTGGACAAGTATGTTAAGAGTTTCCGAGACTGGGGACGTGACTGCTGGTGCATAGGGGGTGTAGATAACACCTGCGGCTGCCGTTTCACTGGTCAGTTTGGTCAGTTGCCCAAGGGCTATGATCATAAGTATGTATATAGTCACCTTGGTTATAATTTGAAAGCTACTGATATGCAGGCTGCTATTGGTTGCGCCCAGTTGGAGAAACTGGATTTCATTGTAAGCCGTCGTCGTGAGAACTATCAGATTATGTATGATGGGTTGAAAGGTGTAAAGGGGCTTCTGCTTCCAGAACCTCAGAAGAACAGCAAGCCCAGTTGGTTTGGCTTCTTCATCACAGTGAAAGAAGATGCGGGTTACACCCGTAACGAACTGACTTCTTATCTGGAAGAACACAAGGTCCAGACCCGTAACCTCTTTGCCGGCAACCTGCTGATGCATCCTGCATTTGAGGAGTATGAGAAGGGAAAGGACTACCGCACAATTGGCGATTTGCCTGTAACCACCAGGATTATGCGTGACTCTTTTTGGCTGGGTCTTTATCCAGGCATGACACCTGAAAAGCTCCATTATATGATTCAGGTCATTAAAGACTTTGTAGCATCCAAAGCCTAACATTATGATAGATATATTCAATAACTTTTATAAAGGCAAGCGCGTCCTTGTAACCGGACATACCGGATTCAAGGGCAGTTGGCTCTCCATCTGGCTCCATGAACTGGGTGCAGAGGTGGTAGGCGTAGGTCTGGAACCTTATTCAGACAAAGACAACTTCGTGCTTTCTGGAATTGGCAAGAAGATTAAGGCAGACATCCGTGCAGACATCCGTGACGGAGAGAAGATGAAAGAAATCTTTCGTCAGTACCTGCCGGAGATTGTCTTCCACATGGCTGCACAGCCTCTTGTCCGCCTCAGTTATGAGATTCCTGTTGATACCTACCAGACTAACGTCATGGGCACTATCAACATCATGGAGGCCGTTCGTGCGACAGATAGCGTAAAAGTGGGTGTGATGATTACCACCGACAAGTGCTATGACAACAAGGAGCAGATGCGTGGTTATAAGGAAGATGACCCGTTTGGTGGTTATGACCCTTACAGCTCATCAAAGGGCGCATGCGAGATTGCTATCCAGAGCTGGCGAAGGAGTTTCTTTAATCCAGATGACTATGGTAAGAAACATCATGTCAGCCTTGCTAGTGTCCGTGCTGGTAATGTGATTGGTGGCGGTGACTGGGCAAAAGACCGCATTATCCCTGACTGCATCCGTGCTTTGGAAACAGGCAAGCCCATTGAGATTCGCAGCCCTAAGGCCGTTCGTCCCTGGGAACACGTCCTGGAACCTCTGAGTGGCTATATGTTGCTTGCCCAAAAGATGTGGGAGCATCCTACTGAGTATTGCGAGGGTTGGAACTTTGGGCCGGAATCTGACTCCATCTCCACTGTATGGGAAGTGGCCACAGAACTGGTCAACAACTTTGGAAGAGGAGAATTGGTGGATACATCTGACCCTAATGCCCTCCATGAGGCTAATCTCCTGATGTTGGACATCGCCAAAGCAAAAACTCGTCTGGGGTGGAAACCCACATTGGATATGAAGCTAACTATGGCATTGGTGGCTGATTGGTATAAGAAATACCAGACAACGGATGTGTATGATTTGGCTGTTGATGAAATAAATCAATTTGTAAACGTATGAAAGGACGTCTATTCTTGATTGGAGGGAGTGGCTTTATTGGTAAGAACCTTGTTCGCTGCCTTCATGAACAGTATGCCATCTCGGTATATGATAAGTTTATTGATAAGGAGTATTTCTCCAATTATCCAGATGTCAGGACCAACCTGATAGAACTTGACAAGGATAAGATAGAAGAGAGTATAGAGGCCCCGGATTATATCATTAATTTGGCATCTATCGTAACAGCAGAGCGTGACCTTTCGTTGTTTGATAGTATGATAGCCTCCAATCTAAAGGTGCTTCTTAACCTCTATGAGCGTTTCAAGGATGAAGCAAAATTGAAACTATTCATCCAGTTTGGCAGCTCTGAGGAATACGGTAATGATGGTTCTCCGTTTGTAGAAACTATGCGAGAAGAACCTAATTCACCTTATGCTTTGGTAAAGCAGCTTACTACAAACACGGCAATGATGCTCCATAGGAACTATGCGTTCCCTATTATGGTGGTACGTCCGGGCAATTTGTTTGGATCTCTTCAGGGAGGTAAGAAGTTTATTCCCTATGTGATTGATAGCCTCAAACTGAATACCCCTCTCAATGTAACTCCTTGTGAGCAGAAGCGTGATTTTATCTATGCAGATGATTTCGCTTGGGCAATGGGGGAGTTGTTGAAGAACCACACAAAGGCAGTTGGTCAGATTGTGAACGTAAGTAGTGGCGAGAGTCTTTCACTGAAGAGCATCATCGAGCATTGCAGGAAGGTGATTGGCTCAAAGTCGGAAGTGAACTATGGTGCTATACCTTACCGTGAGAATGAAATGATGGATCTCCGTTGCTCTGTAAACAAATTGGAGTCTATCATAGGTCAGCCCGTGAAATTTGATATGTTGAACAGATTAGAAAAACTGATATAAAATGAAATACTTAGTAACAGGAGGTTGTGGTTTTATTGGTAGCAACCTGGCAGCAGAAGTGCTTCGTAGGGGTGAAGAACTCTACGTGTTTGATAACCTTTACCGTCATGGTAGTGCGGACAACCTGAATTGGCTTCGTACCAAGGGAGAGTTTAAATACTATCCTTATGACATTCGTAACGCCAACGATGTGGAGACTGTCATCAAGGAGGTAAAACCTGATTACATTTTCCATCTTTCTGGTCAGGTTGCAATGACTACTTCCATTGCTAACCCTCGTTTGGATTTTGAGGTAAATGCTTTGGGTATGTTTAACCTACTGGATGCTGTGAGGAAGTATTCTCCGGAATCTATAGTGCTCTTCTCTTCTACCAACAAGGTGTATGGGGATTTTGAGTATCTGCACTTCAAGGAAGAAGCAACTCGTTATGTTTGCGAGGAATATCCTAATGGTTTTCCTGAAAGCATAACGCTTGACTTCCATTCTCCTTATGGGTGCTCAAAGGGTAGTGCAGACCAGTATATGCTGGACTTCCACCGCATCTTTGGATTGAAGACCGTTGTATTCCGTCATTCTTCCATGTTTGGTATTAACCAGCACGCAACCTTTGATCAAGGTTGGATTGGCTGGTTCTGCCAGCAGGCGTTGGATATTAAGGCAGACCCGAAGCGTGAGCCGTTCACCATCTCAGGAACAGGTAAGCAGGTGCGTGACGTTCTGTTTAATGATGATGTAGTGAACCTGTACTTCATGGCCAAGGATTGTGAGAAAGCTTATGGTCAGGTGTTTAATATTGGTGGTGGTATTGAAAATAGCTTGTCTTTGCTTGAGCTCTTCGCAATGCTTGAGAAGATGCTTGGCGTGAAGATGGAGTACAAGCGGTTACCTTGGCGCGAGAGTGATCAAAAGGTGTTTGTCGCTGATATTAGAAAGGCACAAGAAATAATTGGCTGGACACCGAAGGTTAATTCCGAAGAAGGTATACGTAAAATGGTTGAATGGCTAAACATGTAATAAAATGGGAGTATTATTATCTATAGCAATACCTACTTATAACAGGGGGTGTGTATTAAAAGAAGAATTGGAGTGCATTCTTCCCCAACTAGTTCGATATAAAGAAAAAGTAGAAATAGTAATAAGCGACAACGCATCTCCTGCAACGGATAATACAAAGGAAGTAGTTGGAGAAATGGTGGCGAAGTATGGTATTCCTATAGACTACAAAAAACTAGAAAAATCTATTTATTTTGAGGATAATTTTAAAGAAGTTGTCTCTCGTACAACTGGCAGATATATTCATATGACGGGAGACGATGACCTTTTTGCTCCAAATTTCTATGACGTGGTATTTCAACTTCTAGAAAAAGACTATGGATTAATTCATTTTAATAAATTAATTGGAGACGGAGAATGTTCAAATACATCTATATATGACTCGGTAATGGATCATATGATATTTGAATCAACCACTGAGGAATTTGCAAAAAGGGTAATGCGTTCTCCAGGTTTTATGACATCTTTAATCTTTAGGAGAGACTGTTGGGATGCAGGTGAAAAACATGAAAAAGAAAACTATTATGGTTATCATTTTTTAGGTCGGCTATATCAGGGAGCAATAAGTCTGGGACTCAAATCCTGTTATTACTACATGCCAATGATTATATTTAGGGATGCATCTCATGATTGGGGGAAAATGATGCCTTTATTCTACTTTGTCGGTTATTCGAATATATTCAAGGATACCGACAAGTTTGTTCCCGGAATATATCAAAAATGGCTTGATTTTCTTCATCATGATAAAGTTAAGCATCATTTACTACTTCTGTCCACTGTGTTGAAAGACAAAGAACTATATTTGAGCAAATATGATGAATTATACGAGCATCTAAGCAAACCTCAGAAGAGGGCTGTTAAGTTTTTATTGAAGAATATATTGCCTAATCGAATCGTGCTGCTTCTTTATCGTCGTTTTGTGAACATTTATTACAAAAACTAAGATGCCATCAGATAAAAAGAAAATCGCAAAAAACGCAATCTTGCTCTATTTCCGTATGGGAATAGTGCTGATAGTGTCATTGTATACAGCTAGGGTTGTATTACAAAATCTTGGAGCATCGGATTATGGCACATATAATGTCGTGGGAGGTGTGGTAACACTATTAAACTTCATGACTGCCGCTTTGTCACAAGGAGTTCAGCGTTTTTATAATTTTCATAAGGGACTGGGTGAATCAGAAAGTATTAATAAGGTACTCTCGGCTTCTTTTATTATTATGTTGTGTGTAGCATTAGTAATAATGCTGTTGGCTGAGACGGTTGGCTTGTGGTTTTTGAATTCCCAAATGAATATCCCAGTTGAAAGGATGGGGGCAGCTAATTGGGTTTACCAGTTTTCGATAATTACAATGGTATTCAATCTTCTGATTGTTCCACACAATGCCTTAATAGTTGCGCATGAAGATTTTAATATCTATGCCTTATTGGGTGTTGTTCTAGCACTTTGTAATCTTGGTGTTGCTTTTTTGTTGGATGCAACAACGGCAGATAAGCTTATTTTTTATGCAGCGCTGATGTGTGCAATTAACGTTGGAAATGCATTTGCTATATATATAATTACAAGGATTAGATATAAAAAATATCATTTTGTCTTTCACAAAGATAAATCGGTTTATTCTTCACTATTGTCATTTTCGGGGTGGAACATTTTGGGCGTATCAACAAATACACTCAGTACAGCAGGTGTAAATATAATTTTAAATATTTTCTTTGGTACCATAGTTAATGCGGCTCGAGGAATAGCTGTCCAGATATCATCCAAAGTTGATGAGTTTATTAATAATATTCAAGTTGCAATGAATCCTCAGATAGTACAAATCTATGCAAGAGGAGAAAAAAAGGAACTTGAATCATTAATTGATGATAATTTTCGATGGAACTTTGCATTGTATTGGATGATAGCATTACCATTATTATTCGAGATGAATGGGATTTTGAAATTGTGGTTAGGAGAAGTTCCACCTTATACAGAGATTTTTACACTGATAATTGTTTGTAGGAGTTTCCTGAAATGTTTTGAAAGACCAATCAACTCACTGAATTTTGCTGTGGGAGAAATGAAACAAGTAAACCTTTTTTCTTCAAGTTGTACTCTAGCATCTGTTATATTAACTTGCATTTTGTTTAGCATTGGATTTCCTCCGTATTGGGCTTTTTTGCTTGATATTATAGCGATTGCAACGTATGTTATGTATTTTATTATAAAAAACCAGAATAGGGGACTTATGTCTATAATGCATCTCTGCAAATCGATTTTTTTACCAATTTTATTAGTCATAGTCATTTCCGGTTTTACTACATACTTCTTTCGATTCATATCTCCGTCAAAGGATATTGTTCGGATCATTTTTACATTATGTATAACCACATTGATTTCAGGCCTTTCTATCTATTTCATTCTGCTAACCGCTAACAATAGGGAAATTCTGAAAAAGAAAATAATAGGTGTTTTTACAAAAGCAAAATAGTCACAAACCCATGTATTTATTATACGATTATCTGATAGTTGGCTCAGGCTTATATGGTGCCACGTTTGCACACTATGCCACGAAACAAGGAAAAAAGTGTTTGGTTATAGACAAGCGCCCACAGTTGGGTGGTAATGTCTATTGCGAAAAGGTGGAAGGCATAAACGTTCATAAGTATGGAGCCCACATCTTCCATACTAACAATAAAGAGGTTTGGAACTTTGTAAATAGCCTCGTGCCTTTTAACAGGTACACGAACAGTCCTGTTGCCAATTACCATGGCAAACTCTTCAATCTGCCGTTCAACATGAATACCTTCTACCAGATGTGGGGTGTAACCACGCCTGAAGAGGCAACGGCAAAAATAGAAGAGCAAAAATCTGAAGCTGTAGCCAAGATGAAGGCTGATGGAGTAACAGAGCCTCGCAACCTTGAAGAGCAAGGTCTTTGCCTTGTGGGTAGAGATATCTTCGAGAAACTCATCAAGGAATATACAGAGAAGCAGTGGGGGCGACCTTGTAGTGAACTTCCTGCTTTCATCATTAAACGTTTGCCTGTGCGTTTGGTCTTTGACAACAATTATTTCAATGATGCATACCAAGGCATCCCAATAGGTGGTTACAACAAGTTAATCGATGCATTACTTGAAGGTGTGGAATGCAAAACCAACACGGATTTCTTTAACACAGAATACAGAGATTGGCACCAGTTTGCCAAGCAACTGGTATATACTGGCCCAATTGATGAGTATTTCGGGTACTGCTATGGCAAACTAGATTGGCGTACGGTAAGTTTTAAGACCAAGGTTCTTGATGCCCCAAATTTCCAAGGTAATGCTGTGGTGAACTACACTTCCCATGAACAACCATATACCCGAGTCATTGAACATAAGCATTTCGAAATGTTTGGCCAGGCCGTTTATGACTGCCCTAAGACTGTAGTTTCAGAAGAGTATTCCACCGAGTATAAAGAAGGAATGGAACCATACTATCCGGTGAACGATGACAAGAATAACGATTTGGCTGATAAATATAGGACTTTGGCAGAGAGAGAGAAGGATGTGATATTTGGTGGTAGGCTGGCAGACTATCGGTATTATGATATGGCACCAGTGGTAGAGAGTGTTTTGAGAAGGTTTCAGTAGTTTTACGAAAGAAACTATGAAGAAAAATAAGCATACATTTCTGTATTTCTGCATTTTTATGGATTTCCTCTTATCCATGCAATTATGGATAGGGTGGCAGAATCGTATCTATATTTTCTATACTATTTTTGTTGTTTTGATGACAGTTTATATCGTGGTCAAAAAGGTTAAGTTAAGTTTTGATAAGTCTAATCTGATACCCGCTCTGGTTTTTGTGATAGCATTTGGTATATATCGCCAACCCAGTGTACTGATTTTTTCGATTCTGTCATTGACATCTCTGATTATTATTTTATTAAATGAAGAAGATCGTGTTTGTTGTTGGCGGTTTATATATAGAGGATTCAGCCTGCTGATGATTCCTTCTATAATCCTATTTTTACTGTACATAACAGTTGGCATTCCTTCATTAGGTACCATTGCTTTCTCTGATAGTGCGGATTTGCCACAACGATACGTATTGAGATACAATTATATCTTCTATAATACAACTGTATTATATGACATGGGGCGTTTTAATGGTCCTTTTAATGAGCCGGGCCATTTGGGAATGATGGGTGCCTTTATGTTGTTTGCAGATGGGATGAATTTGAAGAAGAAGGAAAGTTGGCCAATTCTGCTGTCCGTTGTCTTGTCGCTTTCTTTGGCGGGGTATGTGTTGTTTTTGTTTGGATTGCTATTCACTCTCTATGCAAAAGGAAAGCTTAAAGTAAGTACTATAATAGGCATTGGTTTATTTATTTTTGCTGGCTATTTGTTCGCAATCAACTACAATAATGGTGATAATATAATTAATGAAGAAATTTATTCACGGTTTGAGCGTGACGAAGATAAGGGTATTGTAGGCAACAATCGTATTACCGGTGACATGGAGTATTATTTTGAAACGATGTGGGATAATCGAGACCTGATACTTCATGGAGTGGACTGTCAGACGATGGAGTTCTTGCACTCAACAGGGTCTAGTGGTACTGGAATCCAAGCCTGGCTCATTGAATTTGGTGTGTTAGGTGTAATTCAGGCGTTTTTGTTTTATATAGTCTTTGCTTTGTATCAGAAAAACAAGAAAATGGCTTTCTTGTTTTTGTCTTTTGTAATTCTTATGTTTCTACAGAGGAGTTATCCATATTGGTACGCCTGGGTAATTTGTTATGTATATGGCCTCACATTAAGAAAAACCTCGTTAAAAAATATATTATGAATTCTAGCAATCAGATTACATACTCGATAATAATACCACATTATAATATTCCATCTTTGTTGAAACGATGCCTACAATCGATACCTATGCGAACTGATGTTCAGGTTATTGTTGTGGATGACAAAAGTGATGAGAAATATAAAACGGAACTAAGTAATATCAGCGAACTTTATCCGTGGGTATCGTTTATCTATTCTGATATAAATGGAGGAGGAGGGAGAGCACGGAATATTGGTTTGTCTGAAGCATCTGGGAAATATGTGTTGTTTGCTGATGCTGATGATGAATTTAGCCTTCAGTTGTCAGAGATATTTGATTACTTCGTGGCTGCCGACTACGACCTTATTTTTTTTAATGTTGATACCATATTACAGGAATCACTTAAAAAATCGGGAATCCCGCATATGCTTTCTGAATGTATCGGTTTGTATAAATCCAATCCCGAAGTGGCATTACTGCGTTTAAGATACATGTTTGGGGAACCGTGGTGCAAGATTATAAGAAAAGATCTAATAACAAGTCATCATATCAGATTCGATGAGATTGCTGTTCATAACGACACAACTTTTTCTTATTTGAGTGGTCATTATGCCAACAGTTTTTTCGTAGATGATAGAGTGGGCTATAAGTATTATATTCGCGAAGACTCTGTTAGCAAGAACAGGAGTGTCGAAAGAGATTATATAAAGATTAACGTATTTGGTCGAAGTTCTCGTTTCTTTTTAAATAATAATATTCCACTTATTGAAGAGAGGCACTGGAAAGCATTGTATCATCTTGCAATGACAAAGGATAAAAAGAATTATTATGAAGGGATTAGAATGTTGCAGGACGTGGGATATGGCACGGATGATATCCTTAATGATTATTCTGATGCAGTATCAAGTTGGGGTTTTTTCACACCATTAAAATCTGCATGCCTTATACCAGATAAGAAAATGAAGATTAAGTGCATAAATAGTTGGTTCAAGAGGCATGTACAATCTTTAATATGCAAAAATCATAGCGAAAATGTTTTTATTACGACCTTATTACTTGCCTTTCTTATGTCTTTAAATACTGTGACTTATGGACAGGAATGGGGCGGAGGTAAACAAGTAATAAAGGACACAAGTTATAATGAAAAGTTTGTCGCAGATTTATATCAAAAAGATTTTGAAGAAAGCGTTTTTATTTTTCATAGTACTAGAATTGATTCACTGACAGGAATTGAAAGTAAAGTAGATAATTATGAATCAACGGATTTCATCAGTTTGAATAATATAACTAAGCTACGATATGAACTACCATACAGTGCGACTTCGGGGATAACCTATTATGATTCTTTGAAAAAAGTGATACCCCAGGAGGCAGTTTTCTCAACACATGGTGGTGTATTTGAAGGTCAAGTTCCCAATAATGCTAAATATGTTCGTTTCAGTAGAAGAAATGATAGCGAGAGAAGTAAATCAATACGTTTATTTGAGACACCAATTAATGCAAACGTTATAGAAATCCCTGACTATGATGGCGATTCCAGAATAAAAGTAAGACGTTACCGGGTGTTTTCAAATAAAGAGTATTATGACGAAAATGAAAATGGCATTAATTACTATTCTGTCACAATGCCAAACCACCAGGTCTTATATGATGGAACGATAGTGGCTGTAGCAGAGCTTTCGGGGTCCAATAGGTATTTAGCACTCAAGAGATCAACAGATGGTGGCGTTACATGGGATGGAGATATACTATTTGGGAAAGAGAGACTTATTAATGGTCTAATAAAAGATAATGCTTCAGGAGGGAACCCTGTATTGCTGTACGATAAAAAAGGGGATGCTCTATTTTTATTCTATCAGCCAAGAAGTTACCGTAAATCGACAGATGGAGGACGCACATGGAGTGATAAATACAGCATTTCGCATCTGTTTGATGACAAATACAAAGGATTGCGCAATTATGCTTCTCCGTGTAATGGGATTCAGTTATCCAACGGGGTTTTAGCGATAGCATATCGTATAGAAAAAATTGAAAATGCCTATGATCGTGTGTGTGTCTTGTTTTCGCGAGATGGCGGAAATACATGGGAGATTAGCCCCTCAACACCGATGACTGATACGAAAGGGAACGTTCTATTTGTTGACGAAACAGCTCTGGTTGAGTATAAAAAAAACACAGTAATGCTCAATTCTCGGGGGTTCACAGAACGAAATTTCGGAGAGCGCGTAAACAGAAGAGTATTTGTCCAAAATAAAGCTGGGGCGGAAAACCCACGAAGGTGGATTATTAAGGGCTGGGAGTTAGAACCCGAATCTGATTTAAAGCTTATGGATCCGGTTTGCCAAGGGTCATTAATTAAGGCTGATCTTTATGGGAAACAGTTTGGTGTTTTTGCAAATCTTTACACAGACGGTGTTACAAGGGAGAATTTATTAATAAGAGTATCATCAGACTTCATACATTGGAGTCAGTGTTGCTTTATTTCCTTGCCAGGTGAAGTTGTCCATGGCTATTCTAGCATGTGTTGCATGAATAATGAACTGAGTATTATGACGGATGACGATACTGGCGTGTTTTATTTGCCCTTTAATTACGAGTTAACAGATAAAATTATGCGTACATACGCAGAAAATTTAATCGCTTATAAAAAAAACAATAATGATTAAAAGAATTGTATTTTGCGCCTTAAGAGATAACAACGGTGCAACAGGTGGCCCTGGAGGGGTTCTTTTTCTTCAGCAAAATGTTCTTGGGAAAGAATTAGCAGATTTAAAGTGCGAATATTGGTTTAACCCATTTCGCATTCAAAGAGATGTCTTCCGGTTTAACCGGTTGGGGATGTTTTTCAAGATTTTGTTTACCAAAGATACCTATTTTGTGGCCCATGAGGTTACAACAGGTAGTTTGCTGGCTTTACTTCATAAGCGGTATTCACTTATTTTCCATAACCAGGGCCCTTTGGTTGAGGAATATATAAACTTTGGGTCGAATGCTGATTCAAGAAAAATTAATATAATTAAGAGCAGGGAGAGAAGGGCTTTTATAAATGCGAATAGCGTTCATTTTCCAAGTAATGGCGCAGTAGAAATGTATTTTAATAGCCAGCATGCATCATGCAAAAGAGCGGAAGTTACAGTGGGTAAGTCCTTGTTCAACATCATATTGCCCCAAACCGTTACAGAGCCTTCTAATTTCGATTTAAAAAAAGAAAATGATATCCTGACTTTTTTCTCTTTGGGCACTCTTACTCAAGCCAAGGGTCAAGACCAGTCTATGATATTTGTTGAGAATTTTTTGAATTTTTACAAAGGAAAAGTTCGTTATATAATTGTTGGGAAAGGTCCTTTAAAGAATGTACTAGATGATGGATTAAAGAAATTAAGTGAAAGATATTCCTCATTTAGTTATCACCTAATTGATGCAGTACCACATCAAACGGTAATGTTTTTACATCAAATATCTGACATCTATATAATGCTTCATAGAATATCAATCTTTGATTTTGCCACCTTGGAAGCCATGTCCCAGGGTAATGCTATTGTTTTGAGTAAGGTTGGAGGTAATATAGATTTTGATAAGACGGATAACATCCTCTTTTCAGAGGACTATCAAGATAAAATGGATGAGTTTGCATATTTAGATTTCTTTTTTTACAAGAAAAAGAACAAAGAAGTTTTTGAAAAGTTTTTTTCCAAGACGGCTTTCCGTGAACAGTACATTTCATTTGTAAATGATGTAGTGAAATTGTCTCGATAGCAAATGAATAATGTTTGTATAGTTAATAATTTGTATTGTCTCCTCCTTTATATGCTTATCAAAAAAAAGGAGGCATTTGATGATACATTATTCTTTTTCGACGATGACATACCTAAGTCAATAGTCAATCAATTCCCTGATTCTGTGCAGTTTATAACCCCCAAAAGCAATTTTGCAAAATTTCTGTTCGTATTAAAGCTGAGATTTTACAAATATAAATATAGATGCTTGAAAACAGCGGCAATATATGGTCAGGATAACTTGCTAATAACCTCTCCTCTAATAGGGAAACGTAAGATTTCAATACTTGAAGACGGAATGATGAATTATACTTATCAGCCCGTCAAAATACCATATGCCGTTATTAGAAGAATGGTTGGAGGCCCCCTATTCGCTCAAAATCCATTGGGATATTCCGATTCTGTTGATAAAGTATATCTGACAGGGCTATCAACTATCCCTGATGGTATCCGGGAAAAGGTGCAAATCCTAAATCTACAAAGTATGTGGGCAGAATGCACCTCTTATATCAAACAAAGAATTATTTCTGTTTTTGGTATTAACGGGGATATCCTTGATAGGTTTAGAGTCGTTGATTCAATATTGCTGACCCAACCACTTTCTGAGGATGGCGCTATATCTGAAAAAGAAAAAATTGAGCTTTACAAAGACCTGATAAAGGATAGTGTAGTAGCTATAAAGCCCCATCCAAGAGAGAAAACAGATTATAAGAGGTTCTTTCCGAAAGCGGTAATTCTTCCATCTGCCCTCCCTTTTGAGTTACTATCTCTTAATGGTATTATTTTTAAAGAGGTCAAGACGTTGTTCTCTACCGCTGCGCTATCGGTTCCAGGCAATCCCAAAATTAGTTTTGCTGGTACAAATGTCCATCCTTCGCTAGTGAAGCGCTGGGGAAATGTATCATATAAGGATGGTGTTTTAGTAAGAGAAAACGGTTAGTTTGAAAAATAAGACGCAATGAATAAACAGGAATTACCCCCCCCGTCAAGGAGTTAATAAGCAGAGAGTTAACTATTTAGATGCGCTGAAATGCCTCGGTGTTCTGCTAGTCATAGAAGGTCACGTATGGAGCTTTGGGATGGGAATAGAGACGTATGACTCGTTGTCGGGAATGATGCTCTACTCGTTTAATATGCCAATCTTCTTCTTCGTGAGTGGCTTCTTGGCATATAAGGAATCAATGGAAATAAAGGCGATTGGAAAGCGATTGTGGCAGAAATTCTTATTTCTGGTGATTCCGGCGGTGGTGTTCAAGGTGTTTATGGACTTGCTGCATGGCGCCAATCCGGCACATTTCCTACAGGACGGGATGGGAGGGTATTGGTTTACAATCACCCTGTTTGAATGTTTCCTTATCTATTATCTGGTGGCACTCGTCATCAAACGAAGTGGAATACAGATGATAATTATGGCTTTTATAGCTCTAGCAGGAATAGGACTGCTGAGTCTGTATGGAGAATTTGGCCCGAAGCTGTTGGATATGAATCGACTGGCAAAGTATTTCCAATATTTTGTGTTTGGACTGTTGGCAATGAGGTATAAAGACCTGTATGAAAAGGCGATGAATAACGAATGGCTGAAAGCTGCAGGAATCCTGTCGTTCTTTGTGCTTTTGTTCATTATCAATCAGGTGTCCATGCCGGCCCCGGTATTTCATGCATTACGGGATTTGGTACTGAGGTATTTGGGGACGTTTGTGGTAGTGTCGTTCTTTGTTTGTAGGAAGGAGGTTTTCGATACAGGTTCGCGGACTAACAAACTGCTAACCTCGATAGGACGGAAGTCGCTTGCCATCTATCTTTTGCAATACTTCTTTATTCCGAGTTTCATGGCTTGGCCAGAGTGGATTGCTGGTATGGATGGTTTTACTGTTCATGTTATTTCATTTGCATACACCATTGTTATAACGGCAGTATGTCTGTCGTTTATCGAATTGCTTTCTAATAGCACGTTGATCAAGAAATATGCATTAGGACAAAAATAACTTCATTTTTTATTTATTTCATTATGTTCAATTTATTTAAAACGAAAGGCTTGAGCAAGCACGAGCTTGCGACAAGGCGCATCTGGAGCTTCGTAGCGTTGGTGCTAGGGGTTCTGGTGATGGGAGTTTTAGGCTGGTTTCCCAGCAATTCATTGTCAATCCTTAGTCCGTTGAATGGACTGATAGGATGGTTCGCTGTCTTCTGCGTAGTGTTCTGTATCATCAACCTCTTCAATAAGGAGAGAGTGCCGGGTGAAAAGGAGTTTAGTAACTCTGCTTTCATCAACCTGCTCTTTACCTTGGGTATGGGTGTTGGTATTATGGTGTATGCCTATAATGAGGCAGCACAACTCTCTGCGTACAGTGATGTGAGGAATCCGATTGGACTTACGCTCAATCACTGGATTCTGATTCCCTGGTGTTTCTATGTAACGTTTGCCATCTTTGAGATTTACGACGAGAAGTATAATCTGCTTCCCAAATGGCTGAGATTGTTTAAAACGTATCTCTATGGCTTATTGATGATGCTGGGTATCGGTACCTCATTCGCATTGGGTGTCATTACCATTTCTGGAGCATGCAAACATATCTACGGAATAGATATACCTTCCTATGCGTTGGTAGTGATCTTAGGGTCGTTGGTGACCTTCTCACTGCTTCGTGGCGTTCACAGGGGTATGAAAGTGTTCGCAAAGATTTCTATGTACATTTTGTACGCGTACATCTTTATTATGATTATTGTTGCCCCTTCTGATACCATGGTAGTAGGAGCAAAGGCAGTTGGTTCATTCATTGGAGACTGGTTCTATAACAATGTATATACAGGCAGAGCAGTACAACAAGATTGGACTATATACTATTGGATTTGGTGGATTTCCTGGTGCGCTTTTGTGGCACCTTTTATCAAGGCCATATCTAAAGGTAGGACTATTCGTGAGATAGTTTTCTATACTGTGGCCGTACCTTCTATTTTGATAGCAGTATTTATGATTCTGGGCAACAACACTGGTATGCATCTTCTTGCAGAAGGAACACCCGTTGCAGAATTGCCATACGTGGCTATTAATGTTCATTGGATTATGCCGCTTATCTTTGTCATTTTGATGTCAATGTTCTATATCACATCCTCTGACTCACAGTCGTATGCTATGGACCAGACCATTTCTTACGGAAGCAAAACCCCAGTGGTTCATAGAAAGATTATGTGGGTGATGTTGGAGGTGCTCTTTGTTACGGTTCTGCTGCTTGCGGGTTCTAACAGTATTTCCGCACTGCAGGGACTAAGTTTCCTTTTTGTACCATTCATGATTCTGGTTGCATTAGTGTATGTGTTCTTGATTGTGAGACATATCATTGACAAGAACAAGAAGGATGGTTCAAAAGAAGAAGTAAATATCGCGGAGATGATGACAAAATATCCTCGCCCGTAAACAAAATAACAGATAAGAAAACAAAAAAGAAGAACATAAAATGAAAAAGATAATAATTACAATAATTGCTGTTACTCTATCAGTAGCAGCAAGTGCTCAGGTACCTTATTTCGCAGGTACAGTTGGTAACGGCAAACTTTATGGTTATACATCATTAAAGGCTCGTCCGGGCATTAACGCACAAGAAACATATACAACATTCCAATATGGAACTAGTGCTCATACGGCTGCAGGTCTGGACTTATACACAGGAGTTGGTTGTAACTACCTTGGAGTCTTGTTCAGAACAGGCTATAAGTTTAATCAGTGGTTTGGTATTGGTGGTCAATTAACCCC
Organism: Prevotella sp.; assembly: GCA_017458005.1. Taxonomy (GTDB): domain Bacteria; phylum Bacteroidota; class Bacteroidia; order Bacteroidales; family Bacteroidaceae; genus Prevotella. Next base: position 57,267 of record JAFTGH010000011.1, read on the forward strand.
TTCATTTGATTTAAGTAATAATATGAAGTTCAGTTATCTTACAGCTGCTTTATATATGAATGGCTCCATCACAAAAGATGGCAAACTTTTCTGGTGCAGCAATACATGGTGGGGCGTGAACGACGGTGCAGACAATACTATTACCAACTGGGAGTACCTTGGTTATTCTATTCCTTTCAAGAATGGACATAGCATTACCCCAATGGTAGGTGCAATCCATTCTTGGAAGTTTGACCAGGATGTGGATATTGCCGCTGGATTCTACTACAATATCAAGAATTGGGACTTCTATGTATGGGGCAACGATTTCTTGAAAGACCATCCGAGAGTGGTGGCCGGCATAGACTTTACGTTCTAACATTCATCATATGATAAATAAGGAGATTTATAGACATAAGCATATTTGCTTAGTAGAAGATCATTACAACCCCCTCGCCATTATTCGTAGTCTTGGCGAGGAGGGTATTAAACCTATAGTATTACTCTGTAGTAAATCGCCCCATCTTGTTCCTTATAGCAAATATGTTGGGGAATTGCACATGTTTAGCTCCATCCAAGAAGGGCTGGATTATATGATGCTACATTATGGGGCTGAACCGCTGAAACCATTTGTGTATAATGGAAGTGATGATATTACCTTATTGTTAGATAATCATTATGACGAGCTAAAAGACCATTTCTATTTTACGAATGGTCAGGGTAGTATGAAAAAATACCTGCAGAAATATGACATAACCCAGTTCGCAATTCAATGTGGTATCAATATCCCCAAAGAAGAACTATTGAAAGTAGGAGAATTTCCTACGTCATTGAAATATCCTGTTATTACTAAAGCTGCAACCTCTGCTGGTGGAGGTACATGGAAAGATCAAAGTTTTATCTGTGAGGATGAAAAAGCTCTTAAGGAAGCCTTTTCGAAAATAAAAGCTGATACAATCTTGGTGCAAGAGTATATTCGGAAAAAGAACGAACTATGCATTGATGGGATAAGCATTAATGGGGGAGAACAGGTATTTATGCCCTATGGGTGTTCTTACTATCGATTCCCCAAAGGTAGCTATGGTAATTATATGTATTTCACTCCTTTTAAAGACAAGGAGTTAACGACAAAAATAACCAATGTTTTAAGAGAAGCCCAGTATACAGGCCCTTTTTGTATAGAGTTCTTGGTAGGCCCTGATGATAACCTATACTTTTTGGAGGTGAATTTCCGGCACTCTGGCTGGGGCTATGCGTTCACATACGGTGGTTTTAATCTACCTGTAAGATGGGCATCCGCTACTCTCGATAATGAAATTATGCTCGATGATTTTAAGTATCTCGATAGGTTTGACGTGATGCAGGAGTTGTCGGACTTCAAGGATAGTGTACTGGGGGGGGCGGTTTCTTTGTGGCAATGGGTAAAAGATGTAAGGCAGTGTGATTGCTTCTTATACTATAATAAAAAAGACCCAAAGCCGTTTTGGCATGTATTAAGAAAAAAATTATTGCGGTTCTGATATCAGAACTTTACGTTGTTGATGTCAGAAGTACATCAACATTATAATTATGAACAAGGTAATCATTTTAGGAGGCGACCACTACAATGCATTAGGCATCGTAAGGAGTTTCGGTGTGAACGGGATAAAGCCATACGGGATTCTCACCACCACATCGAAGAGAAAGAAGGATAATTTCTGTTATCTTTCAACGTATTGGGAGAAGACTTGGTTTGCCCTTTCTGATGCGGAGGCGATAGATATTCTTCTGAGTGAGTTTAAGGACGAAGATGAAAAACCAGTGTTGGTTCCATCGTCGGACGGGTTAGCATACGAGATCGATAGAAGACTTGATGAGTTGAATCGTTTTTTTATTGCGCCAAGTATCAATGGAAAGCAAGGAGAGATTGCCCGGTTGATGGATAAGAAGAATCAGACGGAATGGGCTCATAAGTTGGGGTTGAAAACGGCAAAGACCTGGTGCGTAGAGCTGAACGAGCAGTTGGATTCTTTCTATAATGAAGTCGTGTTCCCCTGTATTGCAAAACCGGTTATCAGCTCTGAAGGGCATAAAACGGACATTACAAGGTGCGAAACGCTAGAATCTCTGAAAAGCCTTATGGAGGAATTGCGAGGAAAGGGGTATCACAGGATTTTAGTACAGGAGTTTCTTAATAAAGATTTCGAAGCAGAGTTGTTTGGATGTATAGCAGAACATACGGATAGAATTCCTTATCTGTTTTCAAAGCATGTAAGAGAGTGGCCTCCAGTTGGAGGCTCAGTGTCGTGCCATCAGTTTCTTAATGATGAGAAACTTGTTAAACAGGCAGAGCACTTCCTTCGCCAGATTCGCGAATATGGCTATCGAGGGAATATTGATATTGAACTTTTTGTTATTAATGGTGAACTTGTGTTGAATGAGGTGAACTTCCGCAACAGCGGAGATGTGTATGCTTGTTTCAGTCAGAATGTGCATTATCCTGTTTTCAGTTTACTAGATATGATAGGAGAGGATACGTCACAGATGAATTCTGACTATACGACAGACCACTATGCCATGAATGAAGCCACCGATTTTAGACATGTGCTGTATCGTGGAATGAAATTGTGTGAATGGTGGCGCTATTGGAAAAAGAGCCGCGACTATGCATATTGGTTTTCTGGCGACATGAAGCCGGTTTGGAGAAAATATAAGTACTTCCTCAAAAAAATGATATCCAAGAAAAATGAAGACTAAATATTTAATTCGCCTTGACGATGCCTGCCCCTATATGGACGGGGATAAGTGGCAGCGGATGGAGGATATATTGGATAAATATGGGGTGAAGCCTTTGGTGGGTATTATCCCTGCTAATGCTGACCCCAAAACAATGATAGAGCCGGAAGACCCGGAGTTTTGGGAGAAGGCACATCGATGGGTTGATAAAGGTTGGGAAATGGCTTTACATGGGTTTGACCATGTGTGTGTGACAAATAATGGAGGTATTAATCCAGTTCATCGCAGAAGCGAGTTTGCGGGCTTGACTTATGAAGAACAAGCAAGGAAAATAGGAAACGGTTATGAGGTGCTGAAAGGGCATGGCATAGAGCCTTCATACTTCTTTGCACCGAGCCATACGTTTGATGAGGTGACAATTAAGGCTATCAAGGATCATACGCCCCTCAGAAAGATAAGCGATTTGATAGCCACAAAACCTTATAAGAGAGATGAGTTCACGATAGTACCTTGCCAGATGGGAAAACTACGTGAAATGCCAATCTCAGGGTATTGGTGCGCTTGTTACCATCCGAATATCATGAAGGACGAAGAATTTGTGGCACTGGAGGGTTTCTTAAAGGAACATCAGCAGGATTTCCTATCATTTGAAGAATTGCCGGAAGCTGGCTGCAGGTCATTCAATGATAAGTTGCTGTCATTTGCTTATTACACATTAAGACGCATCAAAGGATGAGGGTACTGCATGTCATTTCATCGTTGGAAATAGGAGGCGCACAAAGATTGCTTTCTGACCTGTTGCCTTTGCAAAAGCAGCAGGGCTTAGATGTGTCATTACTTGTTTTGCGAGTGGAAGATACTGCTTTTAGCAAGAAGGTGGAAAATGCAGGTGTACCAATTATCTCATTAGATGTTAAGAGTTTTAGAAATCCTTTTCTGGCTTTCACGGTAAGGTCTATAATAAAGGATTATGATGTGGTTCATGCTCATCTTGTACATTCATTGTATATTTGCTCATTGGCTGCACGAGGGTTGAAGACCAAGTTAGTTTATACAGAACATTCCACGTCTAATAATAGACGAGACAAGTCTTATGTGCGACCAATAGAGAAATTCATCTATGGTAGATACGCCAAACTGATTAGTATCAGCCAACAAACTCAGGATGCGCTTCAAAATTGGTTACAGTCGAACGATGAACGGTTTGTTGTAATTTATAATGGTGTCGATACGAAAGCCTTTACCTCCATTCATCGAGAAGTATTTGCAATGTCGTTGATTATGGTGAGTCGCTTTGCTTCATCCAAGGATCAGGAAACGGTTATACGTGCGATGCAGTTTGTCAAAAAGGAAGCCACTTTGCGGTTAGTTGGTGATGGAGAGAATCTTGAACATTGCAAACAAGTGGCAAAAGAATGTGGCGTGGAAGACCGTGTGGAATTCCTTGGCGCACGAGCAGATGTGGCAAATTTGATAGCAGAATCGTATATTGGGATTCAGTCTTCAAAATGGGAGGGTTTTGGTCTGACTGCTGTTGAGATAATGGCTTGCGGTAAACCAGTGATTGCCACAAATGTTGATGGGCTAAAACAGGTTGTTGAGGGAGCAGGTGAGCTGTTCACAGTTGGTGACGTTGAGGCTTTAGCAAGTATTGTAAATGGTATATTATACGACAAGAACCGCTATGAGAAAATGTCAAATTTATCGAAAGACAGAGCTCTAAGATATGACATTTCGAAGACCGCGATAAAGTATATAGACACATATAAACAGATTTTATCATGAATAAACGTAAGTTTAGGGATATTCTTAGGTTCGCTGAAGCCTGCCTTTTCTCGTGGTTATATATGCCTCATTTGATAGTTGGGGGGGGCAATTTTTATGTAAAAAGTGATGTCTATGTCTTATCTAAACAGATAAGTATTTCGTTGCCGTCACTATTAATGCTTTTATACCTTCTGCACAATAATAGATACTTCAGGTCTCTTTTTTATTATAGAATAGGTCCTATTGCAACTTTAATAATTGGATGGTATAGACCTGGAGATAGGTATTTTCAGATTTCTTATTCAACAAAGATAGGTAAGAGTATGCTGATAGCTCATCCGTATGCCACTATTCTAAATGCTGAGAGTATTGGTGATAATTTCAGTTGTATTCATAGTACCACTCTAGGAGCAACAGACAGAGGGCGTCCTATTATAGGCAATAATGTGAGTTTGGGTGCAAATGTCACGATAATAGGTCCAGTACATGTCGGTAATAATGTAATTATAGGTGCCGGTAGTGTTGTCGTGAAAGATGTGCCAAGCAATTGTGTGGTGGCAGGGAATCCTGCGAAGGAGATAAGGAGGTATAAAGAACCTTTATAAGAATGATTTTAGATACAGAGAAATATATTTTTGAAGACTCCCTTGCACGTATTGATAAGATGCTGGGGGTAGCAATGAGCGAACAAAAGCCTTCTATGGAATTACCGTTTATTAATGATATTCCAGTAGACAGAGGATTGTGCAGCTATTGTACCGTCATGACGGTCAGGATGGAGATAGAGAAATGCCCAACAGTAGAGAGATTGAAGGAAATGAAGGTCTTTCAGTCGGAACTGTCGGCTATTCTTTCTTCTCATAACCAATGTGTGGACATTATTGCTCTGGGGAATTACGTAACAGCGGTGTTCAGCACCCCTTTGAAAGTAAATATTGAGGGAGTAATAGATAAGGCGGCTATGGTTAATTCGCTAGCACAAGTGGTGTCGAAAAAGGGAAAGGACATTGGAGGCGGTGCCATTTCTGTATTTATTGGAATACACTACAGTGTAATTGCCATGATGCGTCAGGGACGTATGAACATAAATGAGACAGAACCAAAAGGCGTTGTCTGGATGGGTGACATAATAAAAGAGACCAAGAAATTAGCAGATATGGATGCCCCAGATTACAGAAACCTGAAAATCACAGAGGTAGTTTATAACAATATGAAGGATACATACCAGAAGTTGTTTCATAAAGAACTATTAGAAGACTATTATGGGGGAGACATTATCAATACAAAAATGAAGAACTGGGTAAATACAAACAGATAGGAGATATGGGAAAAGTGACATTCAAATTGGAGCGAGACAACAGACCCTTAATAGAGAAGTTTGACAAGAATACGATGAAAGAGAGATTCTTTCATCGGCAGTATGCTATGGCAATACGTTGTATAGAACGCTATTTGGAGGAAGAGAAGCAAGTCTCACAAGATAATGAGTTTGAACGCTATACCGATGGTAATAATAATCTATTTGCTTTTGTTGGTGACAGGGGAACAGGAAAAACTTCGTGCATGCTGTCTATTGCCAACTCACTGGTGAATAAAAGAGAACATGCCTTTGAACAAGATATTATTAACGAGACGGATTTCTTTACCATCGGACTACTTGATCCATCCTATTTTGACTCAGAACATGATATTCTGATGCTATTTGTAGCCAAGTTGTATAGCCTGTTTAACGCAAAAGCCAAGGATATCAACCCTGACGTGGACAATTATAGTAAGAAAATGCAACTGCTGAAGGATTTTTCAGCCACACAGAAACATATACACAACCTGCTTCAAGAAGCGGATAAGTTAGAAGGTGACGAGTTCGAACGGCTCACCTCATACGCTGCTGCTATTGACTTGAAGAGAGACATTAGCAATTTGATAGATGACTATAGAAAGTTCATAGAAAAACCGAAGGGTGTGATGCTGTTGATGGTGGATGACATCGATCTGAACACCAGCGAGGCCAGCAGAATGGCAGAACTACTGAGGAAGTACTTTGTGCATCCGCATACAATCGTGCTGATCTCTGTGAAACTCGACCAACTGTCGTATATCAAGAAGTTGGATTTGGTGAAAGAGTTTGATAAGATACTTCAAAAAGGAATGGAAACTCAGGAGATTGACGAAATGGCTGAAAGATATCTATCGAAGTTTATGCCCCAAGAGCATCGAATATTCCTCCCGACACCAGAACTGTACTTTGATGACGAGTTGACAATAGAGTACAATGGTAAGCCGAGAAAATTCTGTTCGGTGATGCAAGCCATACCAGAACTGATTTATCAGAAGACCCGCTACTTGTTCTATAACTTTGATGGAGAACCCAGTTACATCATCCCACGTAACCTGCGAGATCTACGTCAGTTGCTAAAAGTTCTGGCTGAAATGGAGGGCGAATTAGACCACTTTGACCAAGATCTGGCAGATGATGTTAAGAAGAGGAACAGGAAGGTATTTCAAAACTATCTCTATGAGGATTGGGTAGTGAACAATTTGGACAACGACACTGCGAAGCAAATCAAGTCGATAGTTGAAGCAGAGGGTGCCAATCAGTTAAACAACACAATTATACAGGTGCTACAATATAGATACGAGCAGGATTTAAAATATAGTGGAATTGACGATGTAGACAATATTATTAGTAACAACAACCAGGCCTTCAATATTTCTATAGGAGACGTGATTGGTCTGCTGAATATATTATCGAATAAGATGGTGAAAACATCGGACAAGAAGTTTATCTTCATAGTCAACACCATCCTCTCGATGAAACTATATGAGTATGAGGCAGAACTGAACAATCCTGCTGCGGAAGGAAACCCACAAGAGGTTATGCCTAACAGAAACATGGATGCGTCGAATAACTACTTCAAACTGATTGGCGGACGGTTGATAAACTCAAACCTGATTGAGTTACTACCTAGAAAAAAGGAGAACGCACTTTCGCGATCGACGAGAAAAATAAGCAGGAAGAGCGTTGAGGACTTGATACAGATAATCAATAACAGACCAGAGAAAGATTACCGTGCGTTAGAACTGCTGATGCTTTGTACCTTCCGTACAGTTTCAACGCGTGCAGACGGTACGTTTCGCTCAGAGCGGCGAGTGGTTAGCCGAGACTTCCAAGGAGGAAGCGACTTCTGGTTTGAGATAGGTTCGTTGTTTAATAATATTCTTGATAAGGATGGCTGTTATCTGCGATTCGCTGACCTTGGAGGGGACTATGAGGCAGTTGTCAATGCCGTCAAGGAAGGAGGAGATGGAGTGCACACTCTGTACGGTCTTTTAACGCCTGAGGTCTGCAAGCACATGTCGTTCAGGAGTATGGATTTGCTGCAATACTTCATCAGCAGTATCGGCAATGTGCATTATACCAATATCGCAGACCCATTCACTGTTATTAGCCATTTCTTAACGAAAGTTGGTGAGTTTACGTTTACTACCTACAAACCATCCAACGCAGACAACCTAGAAGGTAACAAGACCGAGGTAAGGTTTGATTGTATGAATACAGTTTTCAATTTTGCAAATGAAGAAGATTTGAAAAATCAATTCAATAGTCTGTTTGGTGATGAGGAAAGTACTGCAGAAACAGAAAGCGGAACAGCCCAAGAGAACCGCGGACAGGAACGCGCTCAAGATGATCAGGGCGAAATAGGACAGGAACAAAGAGAAGGGGTTCAAGATAATCAAGAGAATGTTGGAGAACACGCTGAAAACCCTTTGGCAGCGCCTGAACAGTGAACGGATACTCCGTGATTGTCTGACGTGGTCGTGCCATTCCTTATTAGAAATGGCTACAGGAGAGGATTTTGTCTTTCTCTACCGACATGATCACCCAGCACTGACACTAGACCAGATCAGAGGTGTAGAAGCGCTATTGCGAACCAACTGGTTGAAAGAGAAGCATAGTCCTTACTACAAATACAGTAAAAGGGACTCTCTGTTCAATGTGGTTCTGAGATATGCTGAAGAAAGACTATTTTTAAAGAACGACCATCCAGCGTGTAAATATAATGGTGTCATGGGATGGCATGAATTGTCCATGCAATTGGGTGAGGATCTTTTTACCACTGCTTTGACGGCCGCTTACGATGCCAAGCAACATCGAGTGAGGACCATGTTTGACTGGCATCCATACCTCAGAACAGAGCACCCGGCACTTGAAGAGATTTATAACAGGCCATTGACCGAACTGCATGCCCATCTGAAGGGAACTTCACTAAACTTCGATTTAAACTGGCTCAGTCTGATGAATTCAATACAAAACCGAGCCAAGGAGTTTGAGATGTTTGGTAAGAGGCAACACGCGCAAGTTACGGTACAGATGGAAGACTATGTGAATGACCTGTATCATCAGGTAATGAAGGCAGCAGCTATCAGACTCTACCTGTTTGCTGAGACACAAGCCCATGCTCAGGATGTAAAGGATATAGTGTTTACAATATTGCGGACACAAAATCGACTGGAGGTCACCTCCGACAGCATGACGCTACAGGAAAACATAGACAGTTACCGACAAGCATACGGGAAACGATATAACAGGTGTGATGATGGCTATGATATACCAGACTATGCCATCGTCGGCAACACTCCGTATAGAGATGGTGATAGCCTTTATTCCGTATTATCTGGAGAAAGACGTTTGCTCTATTGGTTGCTGAGAAGATGTTATGAAGGAAAACTAACCCATCAACAAGAAGGATTGTTGACTGCTTATCTTGTCATCAAAACCCGACTGAGAATGGAGATGGTTCAGTTGAATGAAGGCGTAGGTTTTGATAATTTCGCAACATACGAGGGAAGAAAGACAGCATTTGTTAAAGACGAAACTATCTATGAAAGACTCGTTGCCCAACTGGCTATTGGCAATTTCCTGAAAACAGGTCCCGACAAACGATATATGGAATCTCGAATTGTGCCTAAGGAAACCGCTGAAGGAGTGCACCGGCAGATAAAAAAGACAGATGACGACGTACATAATCCACAGTTTGATAAAGGCGAAGGTTGGCAGTATCACTATATTTACCATTTTATCAAGGCTGACGACAAGACGAAGGAACACTTGCAAGAACTGGTTCCAAGACATCATGCATTGCGAGAAAAGGTTAAGAGACAGGCAAAGGCTATCTACAATTATAGGAACTTCAATTTGTTAGAGAAAAGTGATAGGGTCGTTGGTGTTGACGCTGCGAATTCAGAGATTTTAGCACGCCCCGAGGTTTTTGCACAAGCCTTCCGATACCTGCGGCGGCATTCCATCAATGACACTGTCGTGAACCGCTCCAATGACTTAGGTATGACCTATCATGTAGGTGAAGACTTTATGGATGTGGTCGATGGACTTAGGGCATACGATGAGGTCATCAGATACATGCAGTTTGGAGAAGGTGATAGGCTTGGACATGCGCTGGTGTTAGGTGTGGATGTTGCAACCTACTACCAAAAACGGAACTATGTTGTAGCCTTGCCACTACAGATGGTTCTTGACAATGTGGCATGGCTGTACCATGAAGGCAAAGACCTTGGCGACCCGTTTGTGCTGGTGCCACAGTTGGAACGGGAATATGAGTATTATTTCAGGAAGCAGACAGACAACCGACTACCAATATCTTCCATCAATACCTATTATCACTCATGGCTATTACGGGGAGACAACCCATTTTGCTATCAGGTTCCAGGAGCGTACCCTGTTCAGGTTGTGAGTGTGGATGAATGGGACCGGAATAACCTGGTGACAGGTGATAGCGAAATAGATAAAGCCAGGGACGATGTAGAGGCAAGGAAACTTTACTGTTATTATCATTTCAATCGGAAGATGAAGGAAAAGGGTAAGACTGTCATAGAATATCCTATAACGGAAGCGTTTGTCAAAACTTTAGAACTCGTCAGAGAGCGGAAACTATGCGATGCAGAAGCCAGACACTTGGCAATAGAATGTAACCCAACCTCTAACTATAAGATAGGTGAGGTAACGGATTTTGCTGAGCATCCTATTACACGATTCTATAATGAAGGCATAGGAAAAGATGATAACAATAAACACTATCTGTCAGTGTCCATCAATACCGATGATGCAGGAGTGTTCTCCACTTCGATAGAGCGAGAGTACGCTGTGATGGCTAAGGCGTTGGAAGAAAAATACTGTAAAATGGAGCAACTGTCGCCTAAACAGATATACGATTGGCTTGACGATGTGAGGATGTTTGGACAACAACAAAGATTTGTAAAACGATGAGCGGAATGACGGAATTTGACATCAATACACTGCAACTATCTTCGAGCCAGCACCTGTTTAAAGGGAAGGTGGCAGTAGACAGGGCTGAGACTCACGATATAGTACACTGGATTCTCAGTACGATACCAGCACGTGAAGACCATAAGATATGTCTGTTAACAGGAACGGCAGGTCAGGGGAAAACGGTGGTACTTCAGAATCTGCTAAAGGAGATGGAGCAGCATGAGAAGTTCCCTGTTTTCGCCTTGAAAGCAGACCTTGTGGACTTTGACAGCATCGATGCGAATGACTTTATTGCACGGTATGAACAGGAGTTCCAAAGTCTTTCTGGATGCGGTTTGTGGCCAGTGTTGGTAATAGACCAAATTGATGCTTTGTCGAAAACGTTGTCTGTAGACCGCAAGCCAATTAACCTGCTTGATCAGTTGATTAATGCCGTATGCCAGGCGAAAAATGCTTGCGTCATAGTGTCGTGTCGACCATACGACCTTGATTTTGACCCTGTGTTGAGTAAATACAAATACAAGAAAAAGATAAGTCTTGGGAACCTTAAGGCAGAGGAAGTAAATAGAATTTTACGCGAATTCGGTATGCGTGAATATTCCGAGGGCAGTAAAATGCTGTCCTTCCTAAGCGTACCAATTAATCTGGAACTGTTTTTGGAATACGGGCGTGAAGACGACCAGATTACAACATTGCAGTCGCTGCTGGATACCCTATGGAGAAAAAAGATATCTGAAGTAGCAGACAAAAAAGCTAATATCACAACCACCTCTTTGATAGAATGCCTGAATGAAATTACGGCATCGCTAAACAAGTCGTCAAGTCTGGCATGCAGCAGAAAAACTCTCGAAGATCGCTATACAAAGGAATTGTCTTATTTGATAAGTGAAAATATTCTGACCGATACAGCCAGAAGTGGGTATATCTCTTTTGTCCATCAATCGTTAGCCGACTATATATCGGCTAGGCTATTAGTTACTTCAGGTCAAACCATGGCGAAACTGCTTGATAGTGAACATCAGGGACTTTACGTCAGAAACCGTGTTAAACAGTATTTCACCTACATACGAGAGGCAGATGAAAATCAGTATTTGCAGGAGGTGAAGAGAATACTTGTTGACGGAGCCCCTAAATACAGAGTCCATATCAAGATGCTTATACTGACGACAATGGCAGGATTTGAACTGCCTACCGAAGAAGAGAAACATTTTGTAGGGCAATATGTGTTGACTGATGACACCTATTGCAGCATGTTTATGGAGGCAGTATATAGGAAAGGCTGGTTTGAATATGTTTCAGGGCATCCTTTTATAAGCAATCAATTGCTAGCAGGAAATGAAAACACCGTTCAGACAGTTAAGTCTATGTGTGAGAACGTGATGATATTTGACTGCCATTCTGTGGCATCTTTCCTGCTGTCACAAATCAGAGAAGGAGAAACTGCATGGAACCGTAATTGGATGGATGTCGCTGAACGTTTTTCGGATACCAATGGACTGACAAGCCTTATACCCCTTTACGAAAATGCCAAAGGAGACGAGCCTCTTAAATATAACGACTATCTGGAGCGCCTTGCATCAGTAGATTATGATTATGTAGAAAAAGTACTCTTAGAGCATATCGGAAAAGAACTGGAAAAACAGATGGCAGAGAAAGATATCGAAGGTTTTGTATTTCGCGTTGTGTATCTGGACAGCCAAGCATTTTCGATTTTGGAAAACTTGTTTGATAGCGACAAGAAAAGAACATCAGAGACTTACCTAAAAGCCATCCGACTGATAGACGATGTGAGTAAATACGGAAAAGATGACGTATTTCTTCATCAGGAGAGCCATGCATACTTTACCTATAACGACAGCAGTTATTACAACAACCATGAGAAGTTGGTGATTGACTATTTGGAGTATGCATCAAAGGCTATTGAAGAAGACCCTGACGTTTTCAAAGCAATAGTAAATGAGTGCCTGCACGATGAAAGGTGCATCATTTACTATATGGGTCTACGAATGTGCCGGATGAACCTAGGAACATTCAAGACGGAAGCAATGAGTATTCTTACAAAAAAGGAACTCCTTGAAGAACTCGATAGCAAATTGTCATACCAGATGGTGCGAATACTAGATGATACATTCCCCCTGATGACAGATGAAGAGAAGAAAAAAGTGCTGGACGTAGTATCGACGGTAGCCCCACAATGGGAGAAGACACCACTACCTATGTTCCGGGAACATCAGGAACTACCCCTTTACCATATAGGTCGAAGAAAGCAAGAGTATCTGACAGTCATACCTCCAGACTACCTTAAGAGAGAAAATAATGAAGACTGGCACTTCTTGCAGAGAATGGAACGCGAATTAGGCAAGGCAGACGTGCATGAACCATATAAGATTTACACTAAGTCGGGCTGGGGCTCTCATAGGCAGGAAACAATGAAACTCATGAAAAAGAAAGACATGCTGAAAGCCTTTAAAAAATATGAGTCGAACTCGCCTGGTTTTGATGAAAGACCAACGAGACAAGGCGAATGCATGAACTTCCAATCGGTAGTTACAGAAGATCCCAACCAATATATAGATGTTATAGAAGCAATACTTGAAGACCGAGAAATAAACAGAGAGTATGCAGCCTATGGCATTATCGGTCTGATGAAGGCTGACTATTCTGTAAAGACCATACAACACTTGGCGGACAGACTTATATCAGAACTGATGGAAGACCTTACATCAGCGGAGAACTATTATCCGATAATGGATGTCCTAAGGGAAATGGACTACTTCATTAAGAGAAATGCGGTCAGTGAGACGATGATGGAATTTATGTGTCGTATCGTCAAGGAATATCCAGAAGAAAGCCATAAAGGCGACAATCTAGAGACACGACAGGACGTATATAATACTGGTATCAACAGAGCGCGAGGCAATGCCGCTTTCCATTTGATAATGTGCTATAAGATGACAGAATATGGACAACAAATATTTGATGCTCTTGAAACCTGCGTAGATGGCAGCCCTGCCACGAAGGGAGCCATTATCTTACAGCAAGCATTGCTCAACCATCTTGATGTTGACAGGAACTTCAAACTATATATGAAACTGATGAAGGAAAGAACGCCATCGCTAGTTAGTATACCTCTGGGGCGGCTACATCCGCTGGTTTATTTCATTAACGTCAAGTTTGAAGAATTAAAATCATTTTTTATCAGTCTGTATGACGTGCCAGAGTCACATGACACGCTATCGCAACTGTTGTGGATAGCATGGGTGAGAGGAAAGGTTGATGCCAAGAAACTGCTACATGACTTGCTGATGCGTTCAGACAAGGCCAAAGAAAGTATTATCCGATACTTTGACAAGGACACAGTGACTAAATTCTTTAAATATGTAAAGCCTGTAGCAGAGTGGTGTGCTGATAGCGAGGATGAAGAGGTCGGCAAAGTATACGACTACTTTGTTAATGATATGGAGGACTTGAACTGGGAAGATACCCGTTGGTTTGTCAATACCTATGCAAGCGGCAAGGTCTTTGCTTATGCCGGCAACCAGTTTCTGGAGTTTATGAAAGACAGTGCGGCAGAACATCCCGAAGATGTGATGACGTGGATGTGTCGTTTTGCAAAAGCAGAACATAAAGGAGAGAACCGGATGTTTCTTGCATCAAGGACACTTAGTAACCTAGTCGCAGCATATAATGCCATCAGGAAGTACGACAAGAGTAATAACCTACTGGAAAAGGCTCTTGATACGATGGACGACCTGATGGCACAGCAGCAAATCAGACGAAGTATGCTTCATTACCTGTACGAACTTGACAACAATTAAGGACATGGATAACCTTATCTCAAGTACCGGCGTCCTCCCTGCGGATCCTTCTGAAGAGAAAAGTTTTTTATCTGACGAAGACTGTTTTCTGAGGCTGTTTGATACAAGCACCCACTTGTGCTTCGACAGGCAGTTGAAAGATGTACTTGACAGGTTCGGCAGGAAATATTCTAAACGGCAAGTCAGAAACTATAAACTGCTCAGGTTTACTATAAACCCAGGAGAACAGCATTTTCTTAGCAGAATGGTAATAGACATAGCCAAATCTGTATATAATGACAAGGTACTACGGGAGTTTGCCACTAAATTAGACCTGAGCGACGAGAAGGATGCGTATGATATTTATACAGACTACTTTGAGAAACTGAGACGGAAGAATCCGATACTGATAGTGATATCCAATTTCTATGAAGAAGTGAGTGGCGTTACCGACGCAGAATTGGGATTGTTCTGTAAAATGATGGAAACCTGCGAGAATGTAAGAGTATGGATATGCGGTGAAGACAAAATGGACGAGCAAAGACATTCGGCATATTTTGACTTCTACCAACAATTCGACCCCATACCACAAAGTTTCTATGAAGCATTGCAGTCGGGCGAACCACTTCCATACGTGTATTTCTCGTATAATTGGGAAGCGAAATCAAACAATACGGTTGATCAGTTGTGTGACATCGTTAGGATGAGGAGGATACCCCACCAGAGAGACAAAGAGAATTGTGGATATAGATCGGATATTCATGAGTTTATGAATAGGATAAGAAGAGGGTATCATGTGGTAATCCTCTTTAGTAAGCCTTATCTTAAGTCGTTCTATTGTATGTATGAACTTGCTGGTATCTTGGAACATCCCGATTATGAAAAGAGAATACATCCAATTATTGTAGATCTAACAATTAGAGAGGATAGTTTTGAGAAAGAACTGGAAGATTACTGGAAGACAAAACGGAGCGACAGAATCTATAAAGACAGCCTGAAGGACAAAACAGTCAATTATTTCACGCTGAAGCGCAAGACTGAAATTATGGATGACTATATTAGTAAATTGCCCATCATCGTGGATTTTTTGGCAAGAATTGATGGTAATACTCTTGAAGATATGAAGGAGCAGAATTATGAGACGTTACTCAATGATTTGTCGAACCAGATAAGAGTAAGAATATGAAGCGGTGGATGTGGCTGGTTTGGATAATAGTTCCAGTGTTGCCAATCGGTATTAACTGCCTTATGTTGTCAAGCGTGGAAGGTGTTGAAGTGGCTGGCACGACAGACAATTGGATTGCCTTTTGGGGGAGCTGTGCTGGAGGATGTGTGACGGCACTCATATCGTTTGTTATTCTCTACAGGACTATTGAGTACAATAAGGAAGAGGTGACAAAAAGACAACAAGAAGCCCATAAGGAAAGGTTACGCACAGAACTGTCTACAAGGTTGGCTCGTCTGAATACAAAACAGTTTACAGTCTATTATGAAAGGTTAAGGGAGGGTCAAGACCCGGCTGCGCTCTGTCAGATGTTGGAAGAGACGAGGGTGCAGATAGTCAACGACTTTAGTTCGTTTAAAATACTATATACAGGTATTTATGACCATTTCCTTTCATTGTATGAAGCCGTCATTTGGCGGCTTGAAAATCAACTAAGTTGGCTGTCCGATGAATTGAGTCAGATATCCCACGAACAATCACCATCCAGAAGTTATATGGTTGAAAAGGTAAAAGGTAATTTTGATAAACTGGCAGCCATTCAACCACAAATTGAAGATTTTTGGAAGATAGCTTCTAATATGATAAACAAGTAACTCCAATGAATCGGTTTGAATTTTTGCAAGAACTGTTGCAGGTAGCATTTGGACGACGAGATACATTGAGCCAGGTGCCGTCGGAGAAAGAGTGGTATGCGGTGCTTGAGGAGGCTCAGCGGCAGGCGGTGGCAGGCATATGCCTTGCGGGCATAGACAGGTTAATGGCTCAAGGTTCTTCGACGAGCGAAGCGGCTAATCCGAGTGCACGGCTCACGGTTGCAATGCCATTCCAGTTGAAGATGGAGTGGATAGGACAGTCGGAGCAAATTAAGCAGCAGAACGTAAATGTGAACGGAGTGCTGAAAGAACTGGCATCGCTGCTGAATAAGAATAGCGTGAGATATGCTGTGGTGAAAGGACAAACGATAGCGAGCGTTTACTCGCGGTTAATGGTTCAAGGTGAAGGGTTAACGGGTGACTTAGGATTGTTGAGACAGGCAGGGGATATCGACTTTTATGTAGAAGCAAAGGACTTTGAAAGGACAAAGCAACTGATACAGGAGGCATGGGGAGTGACTTATGAAGAAATAGAAGGGCATCACCATGTGGAGTTCGAATACAAGGATGTTCCGCTGGAGCAACATCATAAATTGATAAAACTATACAATAAGAAAAAGGAGGAATATTGGGATGAACTGATGCGCGATGCTTTTGGAGTTCAGGAAATAGAGGGGGTGAAAGTGTCGGTGCTGACGCCTACGCTACATTCGCTGTATATTTTTCTGCATTTGTATCATCATTTGCTGGAATTAGGCGTTGGACTGCGACAGTTTTGTGACTGGGCGGTGATGCTGCATGCTTGCAAGGCGGATATAGACCACGAGGCGATACGAACGTACCTGAAAGTGTTGGGTATGGAAAAGGCATACAGGGCTTGCGGAGCAATATTGGTGGAAAAGTTAGGACTGCCTGCGGACGATTTTACGTATGAGCTGAACGACTCGGACAGGAAATACGGACGAAAAGTGATGGGTGTGGTGGAGTACCGTGGAAACATGGGACACTACAATCTGAAAGGTGGATATGAAGGAATGTGGCACAACGTGGAGGCCACAGGGATTAAGATAGCACATTTTATGAAGTTTATGTCGCTGGCACCAGGCTTTTCTTGCAGGTGGCTAAAGGCAGAGATGAAAAGAAAAATAACAAAGAAGTTGAAATGAAGAAACTATTTATAGTGGTGAATCACGACTGGTTCTTCTTGTCGCATCGCCAGGCGATTGGCGTAGCTGCAAAAGAAGCAGGGTGGGATGTTACCATCGTGACATGTGATACTGGAAAATCTGAGGATATCAGGGCATTAGGACTGAAAACCATCAATCTGCCAATCAATGCAACGGGCATGAATCCTGTGGAGGAGATGAAGACATTCTGGTTCCTTTTTGAGTTATATACACGAGAGAAACCAGATGTGGTGCATCATGTAGGTCTGAAAACCATCCTTTGGGGAGGATTAGCAGCAAAACTGACAGGTATCAAGGGCGTGGTGAATGCTGTGAGTGGACTGGGCGTGATGTTCTCTGGTGAGAAGCAGTCACTGGTGGCAAAGGGCATACTGGCTGTGCTTAGATTCTCGCACAGCAGAAAAGGTGTGCGTGTTATTTTCCAGAACCATGAGGATGAAGACCTTTTCTTGAAGAACCATATCACGCAACAGGAAGATAGTGTGTTTATCAAAGGATCAGGTGTTGACTTGAACGAGTTTACTTATGCTCCCGATCCAGACACAACACCATTGAGAGTGATGTTTACAGCCCGTATGGTTCGGGAAAAGGGTGTCGTGGTATTGACAGAGGCTGCAGAGATGCTACGGAAAGAATACGAAGGTAAAGTGGTTTTCTTGCTTTGTGGAAAGTTATCGGATAATCCCAAAGCGATGCAGAAGGAGGAACTAGAAGCACTATGTGATGGGAAATATATCCAGTGGTTGGGGCATAGAACGGATGTGAAAGACTTGCTCCGGCAGTGCCACATCGTGGCATTCCCAAGTTACTATAGGGAAGGGGTGCCTAAGTCGCTGATTGAAGCCTGTGCTACAGGAAGGCCCATAATTACCACCAATTCTATTGGTTGTAAGGATACTGTGGAAGATGGCGTTAATGGTTATCTCATACCTATTAAGGATAGTCAGTCTTTGGCAGAGAAGCTGAAAGTTTTGATAAATGACAAGGTGCTGAGGGAAAAGATGGGGCGTGCTTCAAGAGTAAAAGCAGAAAAGGAATTCTCGCTTAATGAAGTTGTGAAGAAGCATTTGGAATGCTATGCCGAGTTGGATAGTGAAAAGGATTTGTTTCAACAATCGTCTAAATAAATATGATTGCGACATAAGTCTTTTATGATATTTTTGTCAAAAGTGTGGTTATGAGGCGCAAAAGTGAATCATTAGAAATAGCAGGATGATAAATCAGCATAGATGACAAGAGGCAACAGCACTACGCTTTCTGAGGGAATAATGTAAAAAGTAAGCATATAATTTCCATATTTATAAAGAATAAAGAAGATGAATGAAGAATCATTGAAAGAAGAATCCCTTCTTGATGATACAATGGGAGAGATGAAGTTTGATGACGATTATGACGAGGACTCAAAAATACCTTATGAGATTCCAAAGGAAGTCCGCAAAATAACTACTCAGGCTTACGATAAGAGCGTGTCTGATATTGTAAGGATGATAGAAGACAAGGATATTCGCTTGGATCCAGATTATCAACGCAATTATGTCTGGGACAATAAGAAGGCTTCTATGCTCATTGAGTCAATCATTTTAAATGTTCCCATCCCCGTTATTTATGTTTCTCAGGAAGAAGATGATTCGTGGTCTGTCATTGATGGATTGCAGAGACTCTCATCATTAAAGAGGTTCTTTGATGGGAAATTTAAACTTAGTGGTTTGGAAATTTTGTCTGATTTAAATAAGAGTGACATTACGAATCTAAACCCAAAGGCTCTTCGAATGCTGAAGAATGGTTTACTGCGTGTCATCATGATTACCCATGATTCTAATGAGGAAATCAAATATGATGTGTTTATGCGACTCAACACTGGTTCTGTTCATCTTACCGAGCAAGAGTTGAGAAACTGTCTTTATAGAGGGGCATTAAATAAATTTCTGAAAGAAGTTGTCCAAAATCAGAAATGGTTAGCCTTGATGGGGTTGAAAGAACCGCATAAACGTATGGCTGACAGGGAAATGGTCTTGAGATTCTTGGCAATCTGGAAAAATTGGGATAGCGAGAAAGGTGTTCTAAACGGTTACAAAGGAAGAATGAAATCCTTCTTAAATGCGTTTATGAATGAACATAAGGAAATTAAGGCTCATGAATCTAATGAGTGGAAACGGCTATTTGAAGAGACGGTTGAGAAAGTCTATCAGGTCTATGGCGAATATGCTTTTAAGCGACAAGGACTTGACGGAATGAGGGAAAAGACGATTAATCGTGCTATCATTGATGTCATTATGCTTTCTGCAACCCAACATTCAATGGATGAATTGATGGCAAATAAAGATAGAATGGTTCAGCGATTCTTGGAAATGACGAACAATGATGTGTATTTCCGTAATAGTATAAAGATAGGAACATCTGATACCAAGGTAATTACTTTCAGATTGTCCACTTGGTGCCGTGAGGTGGATCGTATGATAGCAGGGGACTGATATGGATAGCATAGACCATTTGCGTGAGAGTATGGGGGAGATAGATACCATCTTATCATATGCATCCCACAATACTGCAAATATTGAGAAATACCAGATGTTTAACAAAATCGCCATTGTATTGCTTTCCACGAAATTCGAGGTGTTCATAGAGGAGTTTATAGAGGAACATAGCATGAAGACTATACAAGGGCATACAAATGCTACACTTCCCCTTACTTTGAAAAACGCATATATAGATACTGCTGTCGATAAGACTGCAAACGTGAAGAACAGGACAGAAAAGAATAACTATCTCCAATCCTTACTTAAACTGATGGGAAGTGATGGAGCGAGTATATCGAGTATTGCCAATATAAGACCTTCTATTAAATTTAACTACGGTAAGCATGGGCAGAAAGAAATTGAAGCGATATTCGACAGACATGGTATGGGAGTCTTTATTAAGACAGCACAACCTCAGACCTGTCTGGCTATGATTAATTCGCTGATTGCTATTCGTAACAACGTGATACACCAAGATGCAAGCCCTGGACTTACCCATCAAACAATTAAAGATCACAAAGATAATGTCATGTCCTTTGTTTCTTTGATAGAATCGGATGTAAATGCCAACAAATTGGCGTATTATAATGAGGTGTGAGTGACTATTACCGAGGACAAAGTTACTGAAATTTTCTGTATGGCGGATGATTTTTGCCGTTTTTTTGATGCAATGATGGAAAATATACTCTCAGAGGCCCCAAGAAGAGGAAATATCATCGTGAAGGTACGTTATCCAAGGCTGAGGTGATGGTTATCATCATCCTCTTTCACAATTCCGGCTATCGCTGCCTGAAGCATTTCTATGTGGAGCATGTTTCGAAGCACCTGCGTCACTTGTTCCCAGAACTTGTTTCCTACAACCGTTTTGTGGAGCAGGAGAAAGATGTTGCCATTCCTCTTGCCCTGTTCATCAAGAAGGTGTTGCTTGGCAAATGTACTGGCATCAGTTTCGTGGATAGCACGCCGCTGAGGGTCTGCAAGAACCAGCGCATCCACATCCACAAGACTTTCAAGGGGATTGCGCAAAGAGGCAAATGCTCCATGGGATGGTTCTTTGGATTCAAACTCCACCTTATCTGTAACGAGAAAGGCGAGTTGCTCAGTCTCATGATAACTCCTGGAGACATTGATGACCGCAAGCCGCACGACACAGATCATTCGATAACTTTATGGTCAATCTGTTGGGCGCACTGGCAGCATATTGCTTCTTCCCAAAGAAACCATGCATAGCATGCGAAAGGGTTATAGACAACCAATTAGCACTATTCTGATTCGTCGAACTCATGTTAATATAGTAGTAATTTTCAAGAAAAAGGTTGTCAGGTTGACAAAACACCGATGTACAAAGGGCTTGCAACCTTTTTTGAGGTCGTCAAGGTTGTCACAAGGTTGTCACACAGTGGGAGCCGCAGGGCTTTAGTTTTTTCACCGCGTGAAAATTAGTACAACTAAGTAAAAACAATCCATAATGCGGAATAATAATCAATCGAACAGTTTGATTAAGTGGATAGTCATGTTCGGTGATTTTGTGTTGCTTAACTTGATTATCCTGATTCCTGCTTGATAGGCAAATCGTAAGAAATATCCCCTCAGAGTGCATGTGGGAACCTGTGTTTAACGTGAGTTCGACGAATTTCTGTATAGAAATTTTTGCGTTTTAGGGTGTGAGGGTGTTACATCCCTCTGGTTATCGGCATGTGCAACCTGTTGAGCAGGGTGTAACAAGGGTGTAACGCTTTTGTAGGGCATGACTGTACTTTTGCTTGGGAGTTTGGAGTCTTTATAGTGCCACTCTTTATCAAATTCTCTCGAGAATTCATCCGAAAAGAGGCACCTTTCACCCCGTTAGGTACCTTCAAACGCTCCAATTCTCGAGAGAATTCAATTACTACCTAGCCACATCCGCCCAGTTCCCTATAGGGGAGAACACTGTGACAACCTTGTGACGACCTTGACAACCTCAAAAAAGGTTGCAAGCCCTTTGTACATCGGTGTTTTGTCAACCTGACAACCTTTTTCTTGAAAATTTCTACAATATTAGATGAGTTGACGGAACAGGCCAAGGCTTCACCAAGGGTGCGAATGAATTTGGATCTTCGCAATTCTGACGCAGACCAGTCGCAAAGGATGTTGAATGCCATCGAGCCTGGGAGTCCGCTACCGATTCATCGACATCAGAAGACTTCGGAAACCGTTGTTTGCCTTCGTGGCCGATTGGTAGAGGAGTACTACGATGAGTTGGAAAGAATTTGCACAGAATCCATTGAGCTTACGCCAAACGGACCTGTTGTCGCGGTGAATATTCCAGCGGGGCAGTGGCATACGGTAAGGGACTTGGAGAGTGGAACCGAAATATTGGAAATGAAGAATGGAGTGTATGAGCCATTGACTGACGCTGATATACTTTCTTTATGAACACGAATAGACACGAATTTGTCATGATGGATATTGTAGAAAGACTAAAGGAATTTATTGAAAACGAGATGAGGTCATGCTCAATGGATATTGGGGGAATAACGCCTGAATATGTTCAAAGGACATGGGGAGGCAGAGTCGCTATAGAAGATATAGAGGCGGCTTTTGAGAAGTTGAAACGTAGTGATGACTTTCTCTTCATAGGGAAATAAGGATACTGACACGCGAGCTGTGAGAACTGTTGGTTTGATGAGCAACTTCCAATAGGGACATGGCTCGCTGTTGGTTATATGTTAGAATAATGCTTATGAATAGAGGATTTATCTTGTTAGACTTCAATAATGTCTTTACAGGGGAACTTGCTTTACTCTCTAGTAATGACATTGAAGCAAAACTGATGGTACCAATACGGGAGATGCTTTCAGAACACACGGATATCAATCGGATCGAAATTCGTGTATATGGGGGATGGTACCAACAGGGAGCATTAACAGACAAAGCATCTGCAGCATTCACTCTACTTAGCGGCATTGATTGTACAGTACCATTGGAGAATCATGGAAGATGGGTGAGGTGGAACATGGAGAACGTCATAAGCGCCTATGGTACAAGCCATTTTTGGAACAACACCTATAGACAAAAGAATGGACTTCCCAGAATTATCGTAAATACAGAAGCCCAAAGGGAAAGTTGTGGTGTTGACAAAATGCACTGTCCTGTTGAAATTGTTAAGAAAATATCGAAAGGATCCGAGAAAATATGCCATGTAGATGGATGTACTCTTAAGGCAGGAGATATTTTCCAGACATTCGGACAGAAAATGATAGACACGCTAATGGCATGTGACATTTTAACTATTGCTGAGGAGTCAGAAACTGATGCCATAGCAGTGATGACAGATGATGTGGATTTGTTACCTGCATTGGTAGTGTCGTCAATGAAATACAATCGGGTTAGTTATTATATTGCAACACATAATAACCAACATGCAACACAGGATTTTCCATCGTTACTAAATCCATACAATATTAAAACTCTAATTCTATAAGAAAATGAAACAGATATTTGATAGTATAATACGTGACATATCGTCTTTTGTTGAATATGAGGTGGATGTGATACCTGACAAGAAGGGTCATATCGTTTTCGAAAAAGGTGGAACTCTTTATGAACTAGAGGTTCTGCCACAAGGAGATGATGGTAGCATCAAGGTGAAATATCTTGGAGAAGTGATGAGTTATAGGACTTTCCTTTCCAAGCATTTAGCACATCTAGATCAGTTGGCATCCAAAATTTTGCAAAAGAACAAAGACTTGGGTGAGCATTTTGTCGATGCAAAAGCAAATTTGATTGAAGCAGATGAGACTACATTAAACGGGTTGGGCTTGCAGCTAATCGAAAAGGAATGCCTTGAAGAGTCTTATATAGGCACAAAACTTAGTTTTGTAACGGCTGATGCAGGTCATGGAAAGTCAATGCTTCTACATCATTTTCAGACTCTGCAGGCTAGGAAATACCTGGAAGGCAAATCAAAGTTCCTTTTTTGGCATATAGACCTGAACGGGCGTGACCTGGTTAGGTTGAATGAGGCTATTATGTTTGAACTTAACGAATTGCGCTTTGGGGGATTGTATTATTCTTCTATTCTCACATTGATACGTCATAAATTGATAGTATTAGGTATTGACGGTTTTGATGAATTGTTGGCAGAGATGGGGGGAGAAATGGCACTGAGTTCCATTACACATCTTTTGGAGCAGATGGAGGGGCGTGGAGTCATCGTTGCTGCATCTCGTAGGACTTTTTTCAACTCCCAGGATTATGCAAAGAGAGTCGGATTATTGAAAAGTCAGACCTGTGAATTCAATGAATTAAGGATTTGTAATTGGGAAAAAGAACAATGTGTTCAGTATCTTGATACCTATGCATACGAAAAAGATGAATATGAAAAGCTATTGGAGGTATTGAAAGATACTAAGCATCCTATTTTAGAGCGACCTTATCTTTTTACTAAGCTTGTCGGTATGTCATTTGATGCAGGGGAATCACCTGCATCCTTTATTACAAGTGGAGACAGCAATCTTGATGGAATGGATGGCGTGATTGAGTCATTTGTGAAAAGGGAAGTGAAGAAGTGGCACAATTATGACAAAGAAACAGGAACTCCTTATCTTACACTTGAGCAACATATAGAGCTTCTATCAAACATCGCTTTGGAAATGTGGAATGACCAGCGTAATACGATGTCAATTGAAATGATACAGATTATTGTATCTATATTATTGGAGAAATGGAGCATAGAAGTAAGCAGGAAGCCCAAAATTACAGAAATGGTGAAAGCGCATGCACTTCTTGTGAACGTAGATGGAAAAAATAGTCTGAGAAAGTTTGACCATGATGAGTTCAGACATTACTTTCTTGCAAGAGCATTATGTGATTTGATGAAAAAGTGTATTGAGGAGAAATCTTCGCAGAGCTTTAGAAATGTTTTTTCAAAGGCTCAAATGCCAGATGCTGTTGCATTGTTTGTAACATCCCACCTTAACGAAACGAAAAGACTTATTGCTGCAAAACTTATGCAGCAACTCGGTGCTGAAGAATGGAAAGCAACATATCTCCAGCAAAATATTGGTACTTTCTTACCATTCTTGTTGGATGGTATAAGACCACAGGAAACACTGGAAGTGGGGCCTAAATACGTTTTTTCAAGTATGGCCTTATCCGATAAGATAATTGTCAATATTATTTTTAATCAATGTAATTTTATAAATGTAACATTGTCAAATACAAGTATACGCAACTGTCGGTTTGTTAATTGCACTTTTACAAATCTTCGGATAATAGTAGATGGAAATCATTTCGAAAATGTATTAATAGAAGAGAGTTGCTCGATAGATAAATTAACCCTAATTAGAGCAGAGGGTATGGATGAAGTAGAGTATGTTCCAGAATATATTTTAGCCATGCTTCGTTCCATAGGCATTAAAACCTGTGAAAAGGAAAAACAAAATGATGGGCTGTTACATGAAGAGGTCGCTAATCAGGAGTTCTATAAGAGTGTAAAAAGGTTGCTGAATAAGTTCAATCAATCTCCGTGTATATATGAGAAAAATATACAGGAGTCTCACAAATATGGCTTTAAGAATCCTGATATGGTTCTGAATGACATCCTTCCTTTAATGGTAAAGCATCAGGTTATAGAATCCCGCGAAGGCCAAAGAGCAAAACAAGCAGGAACGGTTTGTTGGTATCTTAAAGCTCAGAGCGTAGATGAAATCTTTATGGGTGAAGTGCTGTCTCAATCTAGATATGCTGCATTTTGGCAGGAAGTGCGTCATCATCAGTAAACTCAAGTGGGAAATTCAGATATTGGAACACTCTGATAGTGGCATGGCCACTGTCAGTTTTAATACATGGTACAATGGCAAAGACTAAAGAGGAATTGAGAGAGGTGCGTAAGCAGTGGTTCCATGATATGGAGCAGAAACTGCAGGAAATGCATACCAAGGAGGATGATAGCCTTTTCTACTATCATTCCTCCGAGGATAGGATTGTGCTGTCGCATGATATGTTCTGGACGATGACTCAGCTTCAGTTCTTCAAGAGTAAGATGCGAAAGGAGAAGTTCTTCTTGCTGCTTCGACAGTATGAAGAGGAAATGCTTGATGCCTTCCTTCAGGATGATGATTACTTCTCGGATCTGCTGCATTATTGCAATATCATGTACGAAATGCTACCCACCATACTGGGCGCATCGCATTTGAGATCAGAGAAGGATGCAAGGATGCTGGCAGCTATTGCTATGGTGGCTGCTGGATATGCTGGTGACATGCCCGAAGAGTTGTGTAATGAGTTGCTTGACAGTTTGGACTTCGAGTATAATAAGGTGAGAAGTCGCAAGATAGAGGAAATGATGCCACTGCTGATGAAAATGGTGGAGAGTGAGATGAAGGGGATGAGATAACTATATGTGCTAAACATCAAATGAAGATAATAGGGATACATATTTACGATGGTGATGGTCATCGTGCCAAAAGTCCTACAGAGGTGCTAAAGGGCTTAAAAGCAGGGTGGTTCCCATTTGGTGACTACCCAGAACCTCAGCATGTAGACGGTCGATGGACTATTGGTAGGGAATTCTACCAGAACACAATGTATAACTTGTTTGAGGATACACCTAAAGTTTATATTACTGGCATCGTAGGTAAAAATGGTAGCGGTAAATCCACCCTGATTGATTACTTGCTGATGATTATCAACAATTCTGCATATTATATGCTCGATGATCAATATGCTAGTGATGAACAAAAACCACAATATGCCTATGGTGTGTATGCGAAACTGTATGTTGAAACAAATGGAGTAATAAGAAGAATAAAGTGCATGAATCAAGATGTGTTTTATTCTGATGGACAACGTGAACAATATTTACCAAAGCTCGACTATCTTGACAAAAAATTAGTCATGTCGGACTTGTTCTTCGCTGTACTATGTAATTTCGGAGCATATAGTCTGAATTCAAGAGACTATTTAGCTAAAAGCAAACTACACGATTTTGTAAGTAAGGTTAATGGAGGATGGTTGGATGGCATTTTTGCTTTGGATCAGAATTACATTTTCCCAGTCATTGTCACTCCACAAAGGCACGGAGGTAACTTCGACGTGAACCTGATAAAGGAAGAATCCATGGAAAAACTGATAGCCCTGATGCTTTACTCACAGTTTCGTGGCTATTCGTTTATGCCGGGTTACACACCATCAAGAATCACGTATCAATATGATGAGAGTCTTGGCTCTTCCTTAACTGATAAGTTGCTTTTAGCAGCAAAAGGAAAAGAAGTTGATTATGTGCAACTTTGCGAGGTGAAATCAGCCATCATTTCTGGCTGGGCCAGATATTTGCAATGTGAACAGCTATATCTGCAGGATAGATTAGATAAAAACGAGGAGAAACCGCATGAGGTATTTATGATGCTGCTGGAGTATTGCGCCTGCCAAACAGTTCATCTATGCATCTACTATGATCGATTCAGACAAGTTTTTGATATTATAGACTATCTGAAGACGGCTATGAGGAACAAGGAGAATGTTAGTGCGGACAATATCTCTCATGTGGATGATAACATATTGTATCAGGCTATTGAGTATGACGGCTCAAACATGACATATGGTATAAGAAAATGTATTCTTACAATAAGAGAAACTTTACAAAGAGGACTTACCCACAATCCTTTTCTGAAGAAGAAAGGACGTTTGCAAGTGGCAAAGCTGGTTATGCCTGAGGATTCTGGATTAGAAAATGTATTGTCTTTACTGCCACCTCCACTATTTAAATTGGATGTGTTATTGAAAAAAGACAATTCGATACCAGACATAGAGAGATTTTCTATTGAGAACAAGGATGCTGAGGAAATATTTATATCGAAACTAAGCAGTGGAGAAAAACAATGGCTATACAGCTTGTCGACCACTCTGTTTCACATTAAATATGTGGAGGATACATTAGCCAGACCCAAAGGTTTGCGCTATAGCCATATACTGCTAGTGTTCGATGAAGCTGAGCTATATTATCATCCAGATTATCAAAGGAACTTTGTGTTTAACTTACTAAAGTATTTGTCATGGTTGAACTTGGTAGTTATAGAGTCTATTGAAATTGTTATAGCCACTCATTCACCCTTTATCCTCTCAGACATGATGAAAGAGAATATTTTGTTTATGAGAGATGGCACGGACTATAGGAGAACCATGACTAATAAGGAGGCTGAAGAGTTTCAAAACTTTAATACCTTTGGTGCCAATTACTATGATCTGCTCAGAAATGGATTCTTCTTAGGTAATAATGCAATCGGGAAGTTTGCTACACAGGTGATTAACAATATCTCGGCAGAGATAGAACAGGGACTTATCAGTGACAGTCTTGACGTACGGATAGAGAAGATCGCAGACCCGCTGATAAAAGGCTATCTGATGTATGCATTAGATGAGAAAAAGAAACAACTGAATGTTCAAAATCAGCTATAATCATGTGCTGGCATGGCAGTATGCCAATGACATGGTCGATAAAGTGGATGCAGAGATTGCCAAGGTTCTTCAACCAGGGTTTAGTAAGGCTGTAACCCTAGGGAGGTCTCCCAACACATTCCAAGTGAATGTAATGGTAAATCCTCGTGGGTATACACACTGGTTTCTAAACGAATTCCGTAAGCATAAGGACTTGAGGCTATTGCTAAGCGGGAGTACTGATTATCTGCGGTCAGTTTGTGACATGGTGAGGATGGATTCACCAGAGAACTTCATAAAACTGACAAAGAGAAAATATGATCGATGTTATGCTGGACAGAGTACGATAGATGATTTTCATACTATTATGACGCATGTCTTCGTAGAGTGCGGTTATGAGATTAAGGGATTTGTAGATCAAGAATCAATCATTAATGGCATTGGACTGAAGGTGTGCCCTTATTGTGGGCAGACCTACATTGGAACTGTGAAATATCAGCGAGGATCAGGAAAACTGCATTTGGCCAAGGCCCAGATAGATCACTTCTTACCAAAAGGGAAATATCCGTTCCTTGCATTGAGTTATGCAAATTTTATTCCCTCATGTCCATCATGTAACCTGTCGCATAAGCATATAGAGGATGTGATGGATGACCAGGGCAGGATGAAAATAATGTCGCCATACGATTTTGACGCTACGAAGTTTATGTTTGAGTTCGGGTTGAAGAATGGCGGTTATATGAATGATGACAATATTGAGGTGAAAACCATTTTCGACGAAAGCACGATTCAAAACAGACTGCTGAAAGAAGGCTATAAGTCGATAATGGGTATCGATAAACTCTATGAATATCATAACGACGTTGTGATGGATATATTGATTAAGAAGGCTATAGGGCTAACCTCGCAACAACTCTATTATAATAAAGGGGTTGGCATTGATGATGCATTTCTTAAAAGATACATCACAGCTATTTATGGCTATGAGCCAGATCCTGGTCAGGACAAGAAACGTGTAATGTCGAAGTTCATAAGAGACATTGTAAAACAAGTTGATGAGATGGTTAAGAAAGCCAATGGATAAAATCTTTTTTGACTATAAGGAGGCTCCATATTTTCGTTCAAAGTGGATGCTGTACGTACTCATACTGATGGGGACTATTGCCCTCATTGCTGAGTTGGTATGGAATGTTACTGCATACAGCCTAGCCGTAACTGTTCCTTTGCTCTTGTTATATCTATATTTAGCAGTCAGGCATAAGGAAAAGAAAGACAGAGCAACGGAAAAGAAAATAGTTGGGAAGAAACTACAAGAAATCATCGAAAAGCTATGCAAAGACAAACATGTAAAAGAGACCTGGAGCGAATATTACATCATAGTACCTAAACAACAATATCTTCCAATTAAACGCTTTTTACTTGTCGGATTGTCAGATGGTAAAGTCTGCAAGTTTAAGGTCTCGCATACAAGTGACGACAGATTCGCAATTGATATAAATCCTGATTATGTGGAGAACGACATAAAGATGGCACCGCTTATCAAGAAGAAGAAAGGAAAAGACCCAAAGGTGAGAGCAGAGAGAATAGTTTCTTACATTGCGGCAATTATCCTCATTATAGGTTTCACAATAATAGGTCTGACAATATGGCTCGGAAGCAGTAGGGACTGGATGCAAACTGCGGCATATATCCTTATAGGTGATTTTTTCTTGGCATTAATAGTTGTAACTTGTCTAAGCAGGTTTGAAAAAAGTAATAGGCTGATAGGCTTCATATATAAAACTGCTTTCTGGAATCTACAGATATTACGGATAATAATCATGCTATTGTTCCCTTCAATGCTACTCATAATGGGGTTGATGGTTGTTGTCCTATTTCCGTTTGCGATAATTATGATGGTTCTAAAGAGTCTGGCTACTATGGTAGCTATCAGTTCTCAAACGATTCTTTTTGTTTCGCTTACCCTTGGAGCCATAATTTCCGGACATTATTCAGGTCCGCTGTTTGGCTGGTTGTCACGAGCACTTACTGCCAATGGTCACAGATACGAAAAGTATTTTCAAGAATTAGTTGAGTACGTATATAAACCGTCGAACATACAATTTGTAGTGTATCTCCTATACGTGGTTTATTTGGCAGTCTCAACAATTTGTAAATTTGAGACAAACGGAACGGCCTTGATAGGGAACGACAAAGATTTGGCGGTCTTAGAATCTTTTCTCGTTTTTATCGCTTTTTCAAACATGAAGAGTAAAAGAACTTCTGCAGATTTCCGACTGGCAGAGATATTCAGAATAATGTTTGGCATGTGGACAACGCATGACAACATTGAGGAGGACTTAAAGAATGAAGGAGAATAAATTGAACAGAATAACTGAGTTTGCAGACCCAGAGTTCCTTTCCTTCCTGTATGCAGAAAGGGAGAGGGAGAATAGTCTGAACAAATATCAGGGATGGAACATCTGGGCGCTTGTAGGTGCCTTGGTGACAGTTGTTTGTGCCAGCTATGGCATCCTAAAAGAAAACAGCTATCTGATTTGTAGTCGGCAAGTGGCTTATATGGTTAGCTGTATATTAGCCTTTGTCTTGCTTGTCTATCCGTACATTCAAATATCCACTTTCTTCTTACGACCTCGACCCGGTATCGATGACAAGAAAATTAGAACGCTGAAGAATATAATACCATATTACTATATGGGGTTATCTACTGCTGTTGCAGGAAGTCTTTCCACAATCATACCATTGATGGATTCGGAGAGTCCGTGGAATGTCGTTTCTTGCTCATGGGCAATCCTCCTTGCATCGTATCTCTTTGCCTGGGTATCTGCTTTTATTAATAAGGACAAGATAGTGAGCCCTCGCCTAAGCGACATGGCGTTTGTGGGTATCTGGATGCATTCAGCCATGATTGGCCTGTGGTGCGGTTTACTAAACGTTGTCGTGGTTTTCTCGTTCAAGCAAGTTGAGATGCCGATAATTGGGGATGCTAACTTTGAGATGGCCATTTGTGTTTTCTCATTAACACTATTGGCTTTTCTGTTGCTCTTTGTGTATATGAAGGAAAGAAAATCCAACAACATGGACATACTCATTGACGAATACTTATACAAAGATGCTACTAAAGAAGATATATTCAGGATCCTAAGAGTAAGGAGAATGGGACATACGGCTCTTGAAAGTTGTGGAAAGGAACTCATGGGGTTTCGGCGTTCCCTTGATGCGTACGAAAAGAATATGGCCGTCATGGAGGACATAGACAAGGCAATCTCTAATAAGTCTCTTGACATAAGCAAAATGAATAAATATGTTGACGAAATTCAGGGTGTACTGTCGTATTTCAGCGGTTTTGATAAACACTTCAGCAGGATGACAAAGAAGCTGGATCAAATTTGCAAACAAATTCCTGCGTTAAAACTAGATGACGAATATAGTAACTTGGTTGCCCTCGCAGGAATGATGGTGAAAAAAGAAAAGGAATTGTCAAACTATGCCAATGAGGTGTCTGATAAACTAAGAGGGTATGCAGACCCCTATCTCTGTCAGAAATATGGTGGTATATGCATGACAAAATGTGAACATCGGCACGACCATCCACCATTGTTGCTTAAACTTGCGCAGAAATATATGGTGCTCGTTCATAAGATAAGGGCATTTTGCATGAAATATTGTTCAAAATGCGAGTGAGCGAACTTGGTACAAACCTATAGATGAATATGAAATACCGTTCTATAACAATTATCCACTATTTGAAATTGAACAAACCTGATTGCCGTATACCTTTGGCATCAGGTATGATTTCAAACAAGACAGATGTGCTGAAGGATGTTTTGAGTTATAAAAATTCGTTGTCGTTAAACACATTGGGTATGTTTAGCATAGATGAGTTTCAGGATAATACATTTTATGTGGTTGATGGAGACCTTGGGAATGTGACGAAAGAGGAAGTGGATGCATATGGAACTGCTTTGGCTTATGCCTTCTTGCGACAGATTCAGTGGCTTACCAATGATTTTTGGATGCTTCGTGACAATAGCATCTATCTGAGAGACAGTTTTCTGTTTGTATATGACAAAGATATAGAAAGAGGCTTTACCTATAAGGCAGATTTGTCTATGATCAACTCTAAAGCGTCAGCTAAAATAGAGCCAACCATTTATTCCAAAGAAGAGATTGTAGAACTTGCTAAAGACATGCATCAGATTTCGGTAGAAGAGGTCCGGGCTGGAGGAACCAATTACCGAGATGTCACACAGTTTCAGTATTTTAAAAGCGGGAAAATAGGGAGGAAGATGATGGCATGGATCTATGTGTTCCATGCCAGGGGAATAAACGCTCTTACCATCAAGGTGCTGATGTATATAACGGCCATGGAGGCACTCGTATCGACTTCAACGGCAGAACTAAGTCATCAAGTGGCGGAAAGGGTGGCTATCCTCATTGGTGATAATGCAACAGAAAGGCAAACCATCTATCATGACATTAAAAGAGGATACAACATCCGTTCAAAGGCTGCTCATGGTGAACCTCTGAAAGGTACGGAGCAAGAGGTGGCAGACTTACTTGTAATCCTTGATGAATACCTTCGTAGGATGATGAAACTTGATTTGCCGTATGATTTTGACGATAATAAACTGAACGAGTTCTTCATTAAGAAATTAATTGGGGAATAGGACGATGTTTTGTGTGATTACGTTAGGCTATGATGTCGATTCTTAGTTAAGTATAATGAGTGTTCTTATTGTTACCATACTTCTTTTGACGTCTTTCTTCTTGTATCAAAACAGGAAGACAGAAATAAACGGAGGACTTTGGCGTAATTTGTTTGCAACAATTTCGCTGAAAGTAGTAGATTATTTCTGTAAAGGAACGCCGACTAAGGTTGTCATGGCTTTTTTAAGAGGTGCATTTGGTATGTACACAGTGGTTTCATTGGGCTATCCTACGGTTAAAGCACTATATACAAGTGATGGAACCATGGATTTCTTTGAGATTCTGTTGTCTTGGGATGATGTGAACTGGACTTTTACGATATTTTTCTTAGGAATCATTGCAGTCGTTGTCATCGCATATTTAATTTGTAATAGATTCGAAAGCAAGCCTATCCGACATATAGAGAAGACTACAGATGCCATCAACCAAACAACTATGGAAACTAGTCGAAAAATCGATGAGGTGCTTGGCCTTTTGCAAGACAAACAAAATTCAATTATTCAACATCTGTTGCCGCAGACCATAGAGTGTATTAAAAGGCTAAAGGTTAAAACTGCCTTGTCTTACCTAACAACAATGAAAGACGAGGTTGAAGCAACCTACCCAGAAGATTACCTCCTTAGGGCAGAACTGCTTTACTGGATGGGATGTTGTCTTCGCTATACAGATGAAAAGAAAAGTCGCGAGACATTGACTGAAGCGTATGAAATGATGAAGGCTTCAGGAATGGAGAATGCTGAGATTGTTGCAGGCATGGTTTATGTGCTTTGTCGGGACGGAAACGAAACAGAGGCCAAGGAACTTGCGACACATCTTCGCGAACTTGACGCTAACAATGTATGGATTTTGGTTCCAAGATTGCATTTTGAAGACGATTTGGAAAGGGCTTATGCTAGTATCAAGAGTTTAACTGATAAGCCGATATTTGTTTTAGGCAATGAGTTAATGATTCGAACAAAACAATTGGGGAGCATTCATTCCGTATTTGATGAATGCGGGAACCTGTCGCAGGATGATGTGACGTTTGACAATCTTCCTTTATGGGTTGTTATGCTTTCTGCTACATTAAATCAGTTTACCCAAACTTGGTCTATTATGCCTCCTGGCGGCAACTTGTCAAATGAGGAATCTGAAAGATTGTTTCAATTGACGGAAGAATACTTGGCTGGTTTGAAAAAAACGGAGATAAAGAATATACTGCAAGACACCGAATATCTTCATGCTTTGACAGGTTACTGCCATGACAAGGATATAAAATGGATTGGAGAAATGAAGGACTGTAAACCAACGGAAGGGCATAAGGATATTTATACGATATCATTGTCTGCCATCCTTTTGGACTCTGGACAGAGTTCGGAAGCTTTGAATTTATTAAAAGAATTTGAGGTAGACGAGACAAGTGCTGGAATACTACACTATAGAATCCATATAGCCTTGTCTTTGGGTGATTTTGATGACATTAAGGAGTCATTTGCGTTGGCCGCTGATCGACAGGTGGCTATTCCTGACGTTTATCTAAATTATTTTATTAGTGTCGCTCGAATACATTATGAGGTTGTCAAGGATTATGTCTGGCTGCTTAAGATAGAAAATTCTCTAAGTGAGAAAGTCTATCACCAGATGTTGAATTTCTTCTCTGGGAAAGAAGTCGATGTAGATTTTCTGATGAAGAATGATGCTGAAATAAATGCCATTTTCTCTCCATTCATTGCATTGGTCTATCGTAAATTTGTCAACTTGGACAAGGCTCTGGAAAAAGCAAAGAGTTGCGTTAACTATCATGTTCTGGATCTGCGCACTTACATCTATATTGATTTGTTGTCAAGTGATGTGTCGAAAACAAAGGAGCTTTATCATTTCCTAAAGGTAATAAGGCAGAATGGTGTGCGTGGCGATGACAGATTACTGATTAGCGAACTGAATATGGCAGAGAAAATTCAGGACTATGATAATGCTGTAGAAATATCTGCCCTGCTATTGGAAAGCGACCCAAGCAATGCTGGTTATCTAGAACATAGACTACTAGCGTTATGCTCATGTGGAGACCACGAAGATGACATTCTTAGTTACAAGGAGCGATTGGGTGGTATGTCGTTTAATGATGATCAGGTACGTAACATCTTTAATGTCTACCATATTATTGGGGAAGAGGAAATCGCTCTCGAATTTCTATATCAGAATACTATACTTCATCCGTCGCAAATACTTCGTGATTTCTTCTTTCAGGTGTGGCTTAATGATAAATTTTCCAAATTGATCCTGAAGCAAGGTGATGAAGTGCTAGAAGACTCTTATATCCTATATACGGACAGCGATAAGGAAATATATGATGTGGTATCAAGAGGGAGTGCGTTAGAAGATTTTATCGGTAAGAAACCAGGGGAGAGTATTGTTATTAAAGATTATAAGGGAGAGAGGTTACTGACGGTGAATGCTGTATTTAATAAGTACTTCAAACTGGTACGAGAGATACAGGAGGACATATCACAGCATAAGAGTAAGACTATAATTTCATTTGATACAAATGAGATAAA
The DNA here is from genome assembly GCA_017458005.1 of Prevotella sp. GTDB lineage: Bacteria > Bacteroidota > Bacteroidia > Bacteroidales > Bacteroidaceae > Prevotella. The sequence continues at coordinate 92,994 of JAFTGH010000011.1, forward strand.
CTTTGAAGAAGACCCTTTGGGCGCATTGCTGAAGATAGCAGGAAGAACCCCAGAGCAAAATGATGCTCACAAGACAGACCTCATGAACTATGAGCAAGGGCAGCTTTCATTGCTTGCTTTTGCAAAAGATCACGAACCAATTAGTAGTTTATATGACTTACTGTTTGGAGATTTTTGCGTGTATTCATTGCCAGATCAGACAGTGAAGGCTTTCATTGATAATAATGAAATTAATATCAAAGACAAAGTAATTGTTTTGGATTTGTCATCATTGATCCTGTTACATGAGCTTGATGCGCAGTTTGGCGTTGTTATTCCAATGAAACTCCTTATACCGCAGGGCATTGCTAAAATGATAGATTCTTCTATTATTCATGAACTTAAGGGAATGCCCTCATTCTTTGGCCAGCGTGTAGCCCAGAAACTAAAATTAGACCCGCCCCATGACGGAGAAAGTCCTTTCGTGACAAAACTGAGGATGCTGAAAGATTGGACAGAGAAAAACTGCGAAACTGTTATAGTGGAAGAAAAATTGAATGTTGATACATCAACGATAAGAACGGCTCTTATTTCTATACCGGCAGAGAGTTTATTGTTGGCAAATAGTAGAAAAGGAATTCTTATAACAGAAGATTGGAGCTTCTGTCGACAACTAGCATCTGTATTTCCTGTAATGAGTGTTAGCAATTTGTTATATACCTTAGGGTTTAACAAATATCAGGAAGTTACTGAATATCTGACGACTTGTTGTAGAACAGGACAGGTCGTAAAAAGTGAGTTTATTTGTGGGGAATATGAAAAAAGTGTAAATAAAGAGTACAACATTTTTCAGCATTGTATAACCTGTATAGAGAAGAATGGCCATTTATATAGGGAGGCGATTGAGTCTGCCATTAAGATGACATCTGGTATTATTTTGCCAGCCACAACATTGGCGACAACATCTTTGTTGATAGCCATGTTTAAGTCTGTACCTGCGAATACGGTATTGAAATTATATATGTTTGCCTATCGTTTTTCAGACAATACTACATATAGAGAAGCTCTTACTAATGCTCTTAGGATATATCGTCCTGATTTCTTCCATGAAGGACTTCAAAGTGGTATATAAAATAGCGTATATTTTAATAGATGGGAGATTTGTTATGACGCAGGACGAAAGGTGGATTGCAAGATATAATGAGGTGAGGGCGTTTATTGAGGCTAATCACCGGAATCCGTCGAAGTATGATGCGGAGGAGAGAGGCGACTATTATACGTGGATGAAGCATAACAGGAAGGTGATGAATGCAGGGAAGATGAAGCCTGAGAGGGTGGTGAAATTCAAGGAACTGCTTGAACTGACGGAAAAGTATAAGCGAGTCAATCAGTACCAATGATGGATGGGGAATGATAGTTGAGGGCATCCTCCGACACGGTTTGTAAAGGACGGTGTCGGGGGATGTTGCGTTAAAATGAGGAGGAAAGCGTAAAAAAATGAGGACAATGTATTGAGGTTTCGAAAAAAAGAGTTATCTTTGCACGTAATATAATATAAATGAATCAAATGGATAAAGAACAGATTCTGCAGAAGGAGGCAGAGAATAACGGACAGACGATTTACCTGTATTATGACAGTATGGCAGGAATGTATCTCGCATTTGGGCTTTCTGCGTATTATACTACCATGGTGACAGAACCGTATGTCTCGTATTCAGAGGAGATGAAGATGCCAGTGGCTTTGTTGAGGAGGCAACATATTTTGTTTCTAAGACAGAGTTTGAAGAAGATAGACCATCAAGTGAAGGGGTTCTATGTATTCCAATTGAAACAGACCGTCGGAGACGGTGGCTATGCTAAGTGGTCAATGAAAGTACAGGAGCGTTACGTGAAAGTGTTGAGTTAACAGAAAATAATCTGATTATGAATTACACAGGTCTTGCATTTTTTGTCATGATCGTGGCAATGGCGGTTTCGGCAGTGGTATTTCCTCCAGTACTGAAATATGCCAAGGATCATGATATTGTAGATAATCCCAATGCTCGAAAGTTGCAGCGTGTGCCTGTGCCAGTGATGGGGGGTGTGGTTGTCTATTGCGGTATCATCACAGGTGTTATACTCTTGTCTGGAATATTAGGGCGGCCTGTAATGTTATGGGGACTTCTTGGTATGACCGTCATGTTGATAGTGGGTGTCTGGGATGACATAAAGGATATCTCGGCTATTTTGCGGCTACTTATAGAGATCGCTGTGGTAGGCGCATTTATGTGGTATACGGGCTTCTATATTGACAGTTTCCATGGTCTATGGGGGGTCTATGAATTGCATCCCGCTTTCGCTATTCCCTTCTCTTTATTTGTTGGGGTAGGGGTGATTAATGCTGTGAATCTGATAGATGGAGTAGATGGCTATGCATCTGGTTATGGAATTCTGGCATGTGGTTGTTTCGCATTGATGTTCTGGTCAGTATGGTCACCATCAATGGTCTGTCTTGCCATGGTGGTTATCGGTGCGTTGATACCCTTTTTTATGCATAATGTATTTGGGGTACGCTCCAAAATGTTTATTGGTGATGGCGGTACCTTGATGATGGGTATGTTAATGGTTGCTCTGTCTTTCTATTCTATCTCTTCAAAAGGTCCTTGTGCTGCTCTGGCAAAGAGTGAGGGGGCAGGATTAGCAGCATTCTGTTTGGCTGTTCTATGCATTCCTGTCTTTGATACGATACGAGTGATGACTGCTCGTATCTTGCGTGGTCGTTCTCCGTTTAGTCCTGATAAAACGCATTTGCATCATATGTTTATTGATATGGGCTTCTCTCATCTGGGAGCGGGAGTGTTTATCCTCTTTATCAATCTTTTGATAGTGGGTGTTTGGTTGCTTTTATGGAAAATGGGAGCATCTATTGATGTTCAGACGTATGTGGTACTTTTCTTGGGTGTTATGGTGACCACAGGTTTCTATAAGTTCATGAAGATTCAGCAGAATGGTGGTAAAATTGACGAGGAAGGTTATCCTGAAGGTACGAGATTGTGGTATGTGGCCTGTCGTATGGGTGATGCCAGCCATTTTGAGAAGGGAATCATTTGGCGTACGTTCCGCTGGTTGATGGATGGTTCTTTTTTAGGGGGGGGTAAGAAAGTTTATAGATAAACTTTTGGTAAGTAAGTAGTCTATAGAATATACCAATTGACAAAGATTAAACATTAAAACTAAAAATATTTAGACTAAAATGACAAAACAGAAGAAATTTATTTTGCAGGAGAGTGAGATTCCAACACAGTGGTATAACATCTTGGCGGATATGCCTAATAAACCACTGCCTCCGATTCATCCTGCTACGAAACAACCATTGAGTTGGCAAGACTTGGCACATATCTTCCCGGAGGAGTGCTCTAAACAGGAACTGGACATGGAGCATCGATGGATTGACATCCCTGAGGAGGTGCTCGAGAAATATAAGTTCTATCGCTCTACACCGTTGGTACGTGCCTATGAACTGGAGAAGGCGATAGATACTCCTGCCCATATCTATTTCAAGAATGAGTCGACGAACCCCTTAGGATCGCATAAGATCAACTCGGCATTGCCACAGTGCTACTATGCGAAGCAGGAGGGTACGACGAACGTGACGACAGAGACGGGTGCAGGACAGTGGGGCGCTGCCCTCTCTTATGCGGCTAAGATATTCGGACTGGACTGTGCGGTATATCAGGTGAAACTGACGATGCAGCAGAAACCGTATCGCTCGAGTATCATGCGTACGTTTGGGGCTGCTGTGACGGGCTCTCCCTCGATGTCTACCCGTGCGGGTAAGGATATCCTGACATTGGATCCGACACATCCTGGCTCGTTGGGTACGGCAATCTCTGAGGCGGTGGAACTTGCCACGACGACACCTCACTGTAAGTATGTGCTGGGCTCGGTATTGAACCACGTGGCACTGCACCAGTCGATCATCGGACTGGAGGCTGAGAAGCAGATGGCGATGGCGGGGGAGTATCCCGACATGGTGATTGCCTGCTTCGGTGGTGGTAGTAACTTCGGTGGTATCGCCTTCCCCTTCATGCGTCATAACATCCTGGAGGGTAAGAAAACGGAGTTTATCGCTGCTGAGCCGGATAGTTGTCCGAAACTGACGCGTGGTAAGTTCCAGTATGACTTCGGTGACGAGGCTGGTTACACGCCACTGCTGCCGATGTACACATTGGGTCATCAGTTTAAACCGAGTAATATCCATGCGGGTGGCTTGCGCTACCATGGTGCTGGTATGATCGTATCGCAGTTGATCAAGGATGGTTATATGAAGGGTGTGGATATCCCGCAACTGGAGACCTTTGACGCGGGAATGTTGTTTGCCCGTACGGAGGGTATCATCCCTGCTCCGGAGAGTTGTCATGCCATCGCTGCCACGATTCGTGAGGCGAAGAAGTGTAAGGAGACGGGGGAGGAGAAAGTGATTCTCTTTAACCTCTCTGGGCATGGGTTGATTGATATGCCGTCGTATGAGCAGTTTATCAGTGGGGATCTGCAGAATTATTCTGTCAGTGACGCGGAGATTGAACATAATGTTTCTCAGTTGGAGAAAATTATTTAAAAGACAAAAAGGAAGGGATAACCCCTTCCTTTTTTTATTCTATCCCAATTCTTTCATTTCTTTCTCTGGAGAAAGAAACGAAACAAAGAAAGAGAGCGAAAACGGTCCTGGGCTCGGGGTCGTCTGTCCGATTTTCGTAATCACTCAAAGAACTCGCTCGCTAACGCTCACTCAGACAGCATTTCGTATTTCGTTCCTCAGGCTGCTTACGCCCCCTGAGACTCAATGAAGATTCCGAAAATAGGACAGACTGTAAACACCCCTCGTGCGGGAATGTTTTCGAATAAGGCTACGCCGACCGAGGAAACTTCACACACGAAATAGGAGCATCGACGACGACCAGCGTTTAGCGTAGGCGTCGTCAAAAAATAAGGCGTCGTCCCGCCTTACCAAAACACAGCAGGTGGTGGCGGTTCTGCCGCCGCCTGCTTTTTTCCTTCCCAGAGGGGAGGAAAGACAAAGGAGAGGTGGAGCCCCTCCTGGCAAGGAGGGGACTGGGGAGGTCGAAAAAAGAATTATAAAGAAAAGAAGTTTCTTTTTAGTCCTTTTCTTTATGAACAAAGAAAAGGGCAGTGAATGTAATGACACCATTCAACATGAGGAGTTCATAGCCGAAATGGTAACCGGTGTAGGTGCCTACGAACCTGTCTAGGAGGTAACAAAGGACGGGAGAGGCGATACAGATATACGGGACTAAGCGGTCATTGGTCTTCCGCTTCGTTAACAAGCCGAAGGCGAAGAGCCCTAATAATGGTCCGTAGGTGTAGGAACACAGGATATAAATGGCATCGATGATACTCGTGGAGTTCAAGATGCGAAACAAGAGAATGAAGATGGTGAATACCACCGCCACAAGGATATGAGCCTTTTTACGTAATGTCTCGTCGTCAGGGCGTTGACAGATATCCACACAGAAACTCGTCGTCAAGGCTGTCATTGCCGAGTCGGCACTGGAGAAAGAGGCTGCCAAGATGCCTAGGACGAAGATAGATGAAGTAAGGGGTAAGAGGGAGGATGTCTGGGAGACGAAGGTGGGGAGTAGTTCGTCACCTGCTGCAGGCAGAGCGATGCCATGAGCGGTATACCATTGTGTCAGCAGGATGCCCAACGACAGGAACAGCAGGTTGGCGGGGAAGAACATCACCCCATAGGTGCACATGTCTTTCTGGGCATCCCGTAAGGAGCGACAGGTCAGGTTCTTCTGCATCATATCCTGGTCGAGTCCTGTCATGACGATGACGATGAACACACCACTGAGGAACTGTTTCCAGAAGTTCTGTTTCGTCACCCAGTTGTCGAAGACGAAGATACGGCTCCTGCTGTCTGATGCGACAGCATGGAATGCCTCTCCCCACGTCAATCCCAAGTCGCCGATTACCTGCCAGATGATGAGCAGTAATGCGGTAAAGAGGAAGGTGGTCTGAAGAACATCGGTAAATACCAAGGTGCGGATTCCACCCTGATAGGTGTAGAGCCAGATGAGGAGCACCATGCCCAGAACGGTAAACACGAAGGGGATGCCCAGGGCATCGAAGACGAAATGCTGGAGGATGATGCAGACGACATAGAAACGAACGGCAGCCCCTGTCATCTTCGATAGCAGGAAGAAGGAGGCTCCCGTCTTATAGGACCGTGGACCTAATCGCTGTCCCAGATAGGAATAGATGGTGGTGAGGTTCAGGCGGTAGAAGAGGGGGAGCAAGACAAAAGCCACGACGACATAGCCGAGGATGAATCCCAGACAGGTCTGGAGGTAGGTCATGTCGATGCTGTTCACCATCCCAGGAACGCTCACGAAGGTAACACCAGAGATGGATGCCCCAATCATACCGAATGCCACCATATACCAGGGTGACTGGCGATTCCCCCTGTAGAACGTGTCGTTGGTAGCCTTTCTGCCAGTCCATCGACTGATGCCAAACAACAGGCAGAAATAAACGATAACAATGCCGACGATCAACATAGCCTATTTTCTCAATTGCTCAAAATACTCGGAGGGTTGCATGCCCATCTCTTTCTTGAAGATGGTGGCGAAATATTTGGGGTCTTTGAAGCCCACCCGGTAGGCGATATCACTCACACGGAGGGTGGGGTCTTGTTGGGCAAGACGACATGCCGCCTTGATACGGTGGTTGCGGATGAAGCCAGAGACATTCATGCCAGTGACAGCACGTAACTTATTATATAAGGTGGAGGCACTGGTTCCCATATCACGGGCAAAGGTGTCACGGTCGTAATCGCTATCGGAGAGGTGCTCGTCCAAGCATTTGATGGCACGCTCGATAAACTCATTGTCGGCAGAGGGTGCTGTCGCCTTGATCTGCTCTATGTTCTCCTCGGTCGTATGCTGGCGGAAGAGGTGTTGGATCCGTCGACGGTTCTCGATGATATTATTGATGCGTAATTGCAGGTCACCCATGCGGAAGGGTTTGGTGATGTAGTCGTCGGCTCCGATGAGGAGTGACTCCTGACGATCCTCTTCCTGGGTCTTTGCCGTCAAGAGGATGATAGGCAGGTGACTATAGTCGGGATCCTGTTTCAGGTGCTTGGTGAGTTCGTTGCCATCCATCTCTGGCATCATGACATCTGACACGATGAGGTCGACGTCATGGGCATGGACGACATCCAGTGCCTCTACACCATTCGAGGCTGTCAGTACGTGATAGTGCTGTTGGAGCAACTGTTTCATCAGCATCAACAACTCGACATTGTCCTCGACCACCAGAAGGGTGTAGACGTCGTCATCCTCTTCGGCAGGAAGTATCTCTGGCATGTTCTCAGTGACTGATGAACTTAGAGAGGAGGCAAGGTCGATGATATTACTCCGAGGACCCTCGGGATGTATCTGGTGGCTCTCGTCGATCTGGGAACTGGAGAACGCATTCTTCTTGATGGGCAGTTCGACGATGAAGGTGGTGCCCTGTCCCTCGAAACTCTGACATTGGATGGTGCCTCGGTGGAGGTATACCAAATCACGTGTCAAGGCAAGACCAATACCCGTGCCAAAGGTGGCGTTCTTACGGTATTCTCCATCATAGAAGCGGGTGAAGAGGTGTTTCATCTTGTCGTGGGGAATACCCGTGCCATTATCACTCACTCGGATGATAACCTTGTCATAACGGGAGTTGGTGGTCACGTCGACAATCACCTTTCCGTCTTTCCCCGTATATTTCACGGCATTCGACAAGAGGTTGAAGATGATCTTGTCGAGTTTGTCGGTGTCTATCCAACCCATCATGCTCTCAGGCTTACAGTTCACCGTAAACTCGAGTCCTTTCTTTGCCATGAGGGGTTCAATGCACAATGCCGTCTCACGGATATAGTTCATCACGTCACCATTGCCTACCCGAAGTTTTAACTCTCCTGCCTGCGACTTACTCGTCTCCAGAATCTGTTGTAATAGGCGGACGGCACGTGCGATGTTCAGTTCCATCAGGTCGTAGTCACGATTGTTCTCTGGGGTTTCCTTGCGCAGTCGCTCTACCGAGGCTGCTACAATTGTCAGTGGGGTGAGGAGTTCATGGGTGATATTGGTGAACACATAACTCATCTGCAGCCTGTTTCGGATGCGTACACTACGGATATAAAGGGCTCTTCCTATGAGGTAGAGACCGATCAGCAGTGCGATACTCAACAGTATGATAATGGTTAAGAGATCCATGAGTTATAGTTAGATTCTTGTTGCAAAGTTAGTTTTTTTCTTCGAATATCCAATAAAAAAGGATGAAAAAGTCGTATTATCGTTCAAAAATGTTTGATATTCGTTAATTCTGGTCGATAATTCGGCAAAATCACGCATTTTAAACTTTAAATAATGATAAGTGAACTAAACTTCTCCACAAATACCCTATCTTTGCATCAGTGAAAGAAAACATCTGTTTTCGGACACTCTTTTTTACGAAGTAAGAACGAGAGGTTCTGAAAAGTTTTTGTTTAGATTTTTAATGGTTAAGGTTTATGGTTGATTAATTTAGTTTTTTAAAGTATGAAAAAGACTCGCTGGGAAGCGAGTCTTTTTTTTATTTTATTTATTCAACAGATAGCGTTCTGCCTCTATCGCTGCTTGGCAACCAGTGCCTGCGGCAGAGATAGCCTGGCGGTAGGTGGGGTCGGCACAATCGCCTGCTACGAAGATGCCAGGGAGTTTGGTGCGTGGTGTCCCGTCAATCTTCTTTAGATAGCCTACTTCGTCAGTCTCTAACCAGTCCTTGAATATCTCGGTGTTTGGATTATGTCCGATGGCAAGGAAGAAACCGTCGATGGCGATGTCTACCTTCTCCTCGTCAGGCTCTCCCTTACGCTTCACGAGATGGGCACCCTCCACACCATTCTCTCCATAGAGTCCTAAGGTGTTGTGCTCAAAGAGAATCTCGATGTTCTCTGCTGCCATGACTCTTTCCTGCATCACTTTCGATGCACGGAGGAAGGGCTTGCGGACAATCATATACACTTTTGTGGCGAGATGACTTAGGTAGAGAGCATCCTCGCAAGCGGTATCACCACCACCAACTACTGCAACGGTCTTCTTGCGATAGAAGAAGCCATCGCAGGTAGCACAGGCTGAGACCCCTTGCCCGTTGTATTTACGCTCGTCATCCAGTCCGAGATATTTTGCAGAGGCTCCTGTGGCGATGATCACCGTGTCGGCAATGATCTCCTCGCCATCCTCTGCCCAGAGGTGATAGGGTGCTTTCGAGAAGTCGACCTTGGTGATAGAGCCATCCCGGATATCCGTTCCAAAACGCTCTGCCTGTTCACGAAGGTCCATCATCATCTGATTTCCGTCAACTCCCTGCGGATAGCCAGGGAAGTTCTCCACCTCAGTGGTCTGTGTGAGTTGTCCTCCAGGTTGTATGCCACTGTACTCAATGGGTTGGAGATTAGCACGAGAGGCATAGATAGCGGCTGTATAGCCTGCAGGTCCACTGCCTATGATTAAGCATTTAGTTGTTTCCATGATGGGTTTTATGGGCTTAATGGGCTTAATGGGTTAAACGGGCGGTTAGGCAAGTAACTCCTCGATCTGCTTAGCGATATTCTCAATTTTCTCAGTTGGCTCGAAACGGGCGACAACCTGTCCCTTCTTATTGATGAGGAACTTCGTGAAGTTCCATTTGATATCGGGTTTCTGTTTGTAGTCGGGGTCAGCCTTGGAGAGCATATCCTCCAAGATTGGAGCGATGGGGTGGGACATATCCCAACCAGCAAAGCCCTTTTGCTCTTGCAGGAACTTATAAAGTGGGTCGGCATCCTCGCCATTCACCTTGATTTTCTTGAAACGGGGGAATTCTGTTCCAAAGTTCAGTTTACAGAACTCATGGATGGACTCGTCGGTACCAGGAGCCTGTTGCCCAAACTGGTTGCAAGGGAAGTCGAGAATCTCGAAACCCTGACTATGGTACTTCTTGTAAAGTGCCTCCAACTCGTCGTATTGAGGGGTGAAACCACATTTGGTGGCTGTATTTACGATGAGTAATACCTCGTTCGCATACTCTTTCAGCGAAACATCCTTTCCCTTTCTGTCTTTGACAGAGAAATCGTAGATTGTCTTCATATCTTTTAATTAATAATAGGTGTCATTCCTAAATTTCTCCAAAGATACGAAGAATATGTGGGTTGACCAAATGTTTTAGGATTTTTTTGTGTAGAAACCTGTTCACACGAAAAAAGGTGCTCTCTTGGCATATGCAACTACCAAGCGCACCTTTTATCTCTTGTTCTGTGGAAATATCTTATTTCTTCGCAGCCTTACCGTAGCGGCTCATGAACTTGTCTACGCGACCTGCAGTATCCACGAGTTTGCTCTTACCAGTATAGAAGGGGTGAGAGGTGCTCGAGATTTCGATTTTAACCACTGGGTAAGTTTCGCCTTCGAATTCTACGGTGTCATTCGTCTTAGCGGTAGAACGCGAAAGGAACATATCGCCGTTGGACATGTCCTTGAACACGACGGGGCGATAGTTGTCTGGATGAATACCTTTTTTCATTTTAATTGTTACTTATTTATTATTACTTGTTAATTTCGCATAAAGCGGGTGCAAAGGTACGAATAAATTCGGACTCCACAAAATTTTAGGGAGACTTTTTATTCCTCCTCCACAATGATGTCACTCTGAGGAACCTCTTCCACCACCTCTTCAGTCACTTCTAAAGTGGGTTGTTGGGGCGTTTCCTTGATCTCCTCAACCTCCAATCCTGTCGCCTGTTCCTGTTGTTGACGCTTGATACGACGGCGAAGACTATAGACCATCAGTGAGTTGATAGCCTCGGTAACACCATATACCAGCATGCACCATCCCAGAATCAGCATAGGCAGTTCTGCGCTCTCCATCGGTTTGACGAAGATGAGGATTCCCGTGATAAGGATCAGGATGGGGGCTATCCAGAAGAAAGCACCGATAGAACCGTATCGACGTGCCGCTATCAGGACAATCAACTGGTTGATGCTGCCCAGTATCAACATCGCACCTAGAATATACATCAGCCATTTGATAAACATGCCAGGGCTCAGTACCAGGGTCAGACCCAAGATGACACTACCAATGCCAACCAATGGAAAGGCAGGTTGACTGCCGCTAAGCACGTTTCCCTGTGCGTCAGTGATGGTATACTCTCCAGCATGGCGACGGGCATTCCAATAGGATATCAGGGCAATGATGCCAGACAGCAGGAACAGCACACCGATGGCCATGGTCAACCATGTGACGGAGTTATCTGGATATTTCAGCAACAGGATACCAATCACGATAGAGCAGATGGCTCGGAAAATAGAACTTTGTAGTAGTTTCATGTCTTTTGTCCAATTTTTATGCTGCAAAGATAGTAATTTATTTTTAAATTGTGTATCTTTGCAAGGATGGAAATGACAACAATTTTTCTGGTAAGGCATGGTGAGACGGTGGATAATGCCCGTCAGATTATGCAAGGACAGACACAAGGGACACTGAATGAACAGGGTAGGGAACAGGCTCGGCAAGTGGCGGAACGCCTCTCTGGAGAGGCGGTTGACGCTGTTATAACCAGCGACTTGCGTCGTGCGATACAGACGGCAGAGGTGATTGCCAAGCCGCATGGACTGCCTGTAGTGACTACTCCCCTGTTGAGGGAACGGGACTGGGGCAGTTTTACGGGTCGTTTTATCCCAGACCTCAAAGGAGAGGTGTGGCCTGATGATATTGAAAGTGAGGAGGCTTTGTTGCAAAGAGCCCATGACTTCCTACAAAAAGTGACAGCCACCTACGAAGGAAAACGAGTGGTGGCTGTCGGTCACGGTATTATCAATAAAGCGATATTAGCCGTTTATGCATCATGTTCGATGAGAGAAGTACAGCGGATGATGAATGCTGAGGTGAGAATCTTAACGACGTCCTCCGTAACTGTGGCCGCCTCCACTGCTACGACCACTTCCGGAACTGTGACTACCACCGCCTCTGCTGAATGAGCCTCCACTGTGTGAGGGACTGCTACTGCTTCTGCTGAATGAGCCTCCGCTGGTGCTTCTGACAGGAGCACTGCTGCTACGCATGTTGGAACTGCTGTGCGATGGTGTGTTGACACGAGTGGCAGGAGCCGTTGTTCTCTCCATTTGACGAGGGCTGCTGCTATTGCTGCGATAGCCTCCCAGTGAGCGAGGCGAGCGTGTCTCACCATTTGTTACAGTCCTGTTGGGACGATTCATGTCACGATGGTTCACTGTGGTGCGAGTAGAACTGTGTCGTACCCCGTTGTTGTGATGGTGGCGATAGTCTCCACGGTCCCAACCGTCACGCATTCCGAAATGTGAGGTGGTGTGATGGTGTACGTAGTGGTCGCGATGTCCATGATACCAGCCATGTCCTCCTACACGATGCCAGGCATGTGCTCCACGATAGGTGGCGTAGAAAACAGGGCGACCATAGTAGAAGTAGTCACGATGTGGATAGCGACCATAGATGGCGAAGTGCCAGAAACCATCAGCCCAGTAGAGTGGACGATAGAAATAGGTGGCTGCCCGGAAGGCGCTCAACTGCCAGTCGAACAGGATATAACTCAAGTCGAGGTTGCGACGCTCCCAATAGGTGCCATATACATCGTCATAACTGGTGACTCCCATCAGGTAGTCGAGGTTGATCTCGTAAGCAGCCTCATACTGCTCCTCTGTCAGGTTCAACTCGTAAGCCATCTTGTCTGTCAGGAAGAGAGCCTCGTTGCGAGCCTGCTCGTAACTCATTGCCTTGCCCGTTGCTGTGAATGCCAGCATTGCTACCAGGGCGATCATCATCTTCTTCATATGCTTTATTCTTTAAATTGTTCGACAATTGTTATTTGTTTACGATGCAAAGATAGGCAGAATAAAGGGCATATAAAAAGGATTTCCCCTAAACTGTGTGGGGGAAATCCCTATAGTTGTATTTCGATGTGGGAATTAGTACTTGTAGAAATTCCACTTCTGGTCACCTTTCTGCAGCACCATGACATCGTCGTTAAGCACTTCTATCTTCACACGGATGTCGTTGAAAGGCTTAAAGCCAAAGGTTTCCTCTACTGTAGTAGTGTCTGAGCGCAATCCTTTTGCTGAATAGCATTGTATGAAAAGACTGTCACCTTGATGTTGGAAGTTGCCATAGACTCGATCTTTAACGGAATTCTGTATTAAAGATGTAGAACCAGAAAAACTCAAATAACTGGTATCAGAGCCATCCATACGCCACATACCAAACAAGTCACCAGCCTCTCCACCTTCTTGACAAGAGGTAAGAAGAATGATGGATAATGTAAGAAGGATGATGTATTTAAAGAATCTTGCCATGGTAATTGATTTTGAAATTAAACGTAGAACAATCGCCATAGATGTTCCCTTTGTCGAAGGCATAGGCTGCCGAGAACTGCCAAGGACCTACTTGATAGATACCTTGCAGCATGGCATCGAATGAGTGGTGCTTAGGATAGAATGGGATATAATAGGTCCCCATTCCCTCCCGATAAGAGCCTTTTACCATATAAGAGAGGCGGTCTGTGATTTCACCATTCACGCCCAAATGCCATGCTTTGACACGATTGTCACGAAATCCCAGATATCCATCCTTATTATATATAGGTGAAGTGATGAGGGCATTGCCTGGTGTCATGCCATAATGTGCATAGCCATCATAGAAACTATGATTGTAATACTCATCGACACCTGTCACAAAGTCTGTTATCTGATGACGAATCGGATCTGGGTAATCACCGCTATCCCAGTGGATAGGACCACATTGATTCGTAGACTGGAAATACTCAATCACTGCTCCACGGACGTATTGTCTGCCACTTGCTTTGTTCGTATATTGCAGTCCCCACAAACCATCCCAGCCGTTTCCCTTTCGCATGCCTGAGCCATCTTCATAGGGATTGTCGAGATAGGCTTGCAACTGGTGGTTTTTGTTGATGTTCCAACCGATTTGGACAGTCATGATACCGATATGGTTTCCCCATACCCAATCTTCCTGACTGTCGTTCTCAAAATAATTGCTGTCACCTCCAGGGAAAATCACGTCCCAGAATGCTTTCAGATTAGCAGGCTTTTTCTTTGCCACCAACTCCCCATCCTCATAAGTGTATTTTGTTCCTGCGAATTGGACGACATGCTCTAAACCTGCCACGACAAAGAATCGCTTATTAGGGTTGCTGCGGAAATACAGATGCTTTTGGTGGTAGTAAGTACCTGTAGTATATCTGGTATTGCCACTGCCTTCTTGGTAAAACTTGTCCTTGTGATAACTATTGTCCATGAACTTGCCATAGCCGAAGTCAAAGTTGATCTGTAACCAGTCTTTGGTGTAGGGTATTGTCCAGAAGCCATTGGTTCCGACATGCACTTGTGGGATGGGCTTGGCATTGGTGCCCTTGACAAACGAGCCTGTAGACAGTAGGTTGTCACGCACCACCTGCTCCTGCTCACGACTGCCTACCTCTACGAAGAACGACTTCCACGAAAGGTTGGCATAGCATTGCTGCAGATAGGCATGATGGTCAGCATGTACAGAGGCGACAACATCCACTGCCCCCGATAGGGTCAAGTCTTTGCTAAAAGAATGTGTGGCATTGACGGCTCCACGAAGATATGCCGTATTAGAGCGAGTACCCAGTACATGATGGCGGTTGGTCGCTAACTGGAAAGCGGTATAGTCGCCTGTTCCTATGGCTACCTCCGTCGTCAGGTCGTAAGTGATCTGTGTCGACAGAGTGTCTTGCGCTCCCGAGACAAGTGTTGACATAAGGATGACAACAAGAAGAGCAAGATACCTATGTGCCATATATATAATAAGGTGTAGATTAGAATTTCTTACCCGCGGCAACATGAACAACGGTGAGGACCATGATCTTTAGGTCTTCCCACCAAGAACGGCGCTTAAGATAGTCAAGGTCCATCTCCAGTCGCTTGAGCATCTTCTCCATTGTGTCCGTATAACCGTTATAAAGGGTAGCGTATGAAGTCACGCCTGGTCGTATCTGATATAGATACTTATAGCGACAGTCTTGTTTCATAATCTGGTCGATATAGAACTTACGCTCAGGTCGTGGTCCCACAAACGACATGTCGCCTTTCAGGACGTTCCACAACTGAGGCAGTTCGTCCAAGTGATGACTTCTCAGGAATGTTCCTGCCTTGGTGAGCCTTTTGTCCTCGTTCTCATGATACAGTGCTGGTCCGTTCTCCTCTGCGTTGACCACCATACTGCGAAACTTATAGATGGTGAAAGGTCTGCCAAAGCGCCCGATGCGCTCCTGTTTATAGATCACAGGACCATCTTTGTCCTCCCGTTTAATGGTGATATAACAAATGAGGAAAAGGGGAGAGGCTAAGATAAGAAAGATAAGCGCTCCAATGAAGTCAAACCACCGTTTAACCTCTCTCTCGAAAGCATTCATTCCATCATAGATATACGGGTAATTTTGTTCCATTGGCAATCTGTTTCAAATTCTTTTAAATATAAAACGGCTGTCCTATATATTTATTGTGTGTTTTCCTGCATCTTTTTTAGAAACTCTTTACTGTCATGTTTCCTTTTCTGCACTTTCAGATAGTAAGTGGGCATAAAATGAGTCAGGAAATACAGGTACGCTCTTATTTTGGAGAAGCCAAATACAGTCTCATAGACATTCACATTGTATTTGATCAATGAGAATTTGTTGCTAGACACCGAATGCGTACGTTGGCGATAATAGGCAAGGGGCTCTGTCAAGCAAAAACAGATTTGACACTCCTTGAGTATATTTAGAAACAACGCCCAGTCTTGACGCTTGCGGATGGCTGGCATGTAGAACTTGTGCCCAAGTCGCTTGATGTCATAGATTGCTGTCAGACACCCGATTTTGTTGTCGCGCTTCATCATACTCAATGTCAAGTGTTTAGGCGAGATGTTGATACCTGTTATCTCATTGTTCTCATCACATATCAGATAGGAGGAACTGCAAAGCGCACAATCTTTCCGTGTCATGTGGGCTATCTGCTTTTCCAGTTTCTCAGGAAACCAGCGGTCATCGCAGTCGCAAAAAGCGATGTAACGTCCTTGTGCTCTCTCGATAGACTTGTTGCGAGCGACACCAGGTCCGTAGTTGTCTTTCAGAAACTCAACCTTGACACGGGGGTCTTTTTGGGCAAACTGTTGCAAGATCTTCTGTGTCTCGTCAGACGAGCAGTCGTCCGTAATCAGTAGTTCCAGATTCGTGTATGTCTGGTTAAGCACACTCTCTATGCTGTCAGCAAGATACTTGCTGGCATTGAAGGTGGGCATGATGACCGATACTAATTCTTGCTGCATGATGACAGAGATTTGAAAATCGGCTGCAAAGGTACTCTTTTTATTTGATATCTCCAAAAGATAATGTGCCTAAACTCGAAAAAGATATAACTTATCATTTATTCGGATATTAGTAGTAAAATAGTTTTTAGCGTAGAAACTATCAGTTCCTGCCTAAGAAACTACCAGTTTCCTACTTGGGAACTATCAGTTTCCTGCTTGGAAACTGTCTGTTTCCGCCAAGGAAACTATTTGGGAACTAACTTCAAAGAAACAGGAGGGATTATTTGGAGATGTGGGAAATAAGTAGTACCTTTGCAGAGATGAATAAACTAACGAGTCAACCAAGAAAGGATATCGCCCCAACAGCAGAGGCAGACATCTTCCGCGAGAAGGCAGAGAACTATCTCGTATGTTTTAACAGCCAGTGTCCTCAATGTGAGAGTTGCCTGCGCTATCTGGTGGGGAAATACGCCAGTGAGCGTCCATTGGCGATGGTGTCAGTCAATCCGCGCCATCCTAAGGTGGCTACCTCTGAGTGTCCTGTGTTCCGTAATAAAGAACAGGTGATGATGAAGCGTGGCTTGATCCACTTCTATGACGACATGCCGAGCAGAAAGGAGTATCTTGTCCGTCATAGTCTTATCGCCGCCTTTGGGCGAAAAAACTATTTCGAGATGCGTAAGGGTGTGCGTCTGATCTCCCCAGAAGAGCAAGATTGCATTGCCGACACCTGTCGCCAGTTAGGCTGGACAGGCGAACTCCATTATGACGGTGAGCAGATGGGGTACGATTGGTAAGTCACTATAGCAACTTGAGTTTAAATTGGCGTTTGTTTCGCTAAAAGTCGGTAAGATAGGGTGTGTTTAGCGGAATAAACGCAATTTTGTTCCGGTTTTAACATTTGGATACTTGCTTATTCCGATAATTATTTATAACTTTGCAGACAACTTAAGAAACAAGCAGAGTATGTGTACAGTTATCGGAAGAAAACAGGAGATAGCCGAACTGACTAGGCGCTATGAGAGCGGCAGGGCAGAGTTCATTGCAGTGTATGGTCGTCGTCGTGTCGGCAAGACATTCTTGATTAACGAGGTGTTGGGAGACAGTATGGTGTTCCACCACACAGGTCTCTCACCCTATGACCGTAAGCGGAAAGTCTCGCTCAAGACTCAACTTCAGAATTTCCAATTCTCCCTTATCCGTCATGGTATGGAAGGTATAGAGCAGCCTAAGTCATGGATGGAGGCTTTCTTTCTGTTAGAGCAGTTGCTTGACCGATTGGATAATGGTTCACGTCAGGTGGTGTTCATTGACGAACTGCCCTGGATGGATACGCCCCGCTCAGGTTTTCTGACGGCCCTTGAGTCTTTCTGGAACGGGTGGGGGTGTAGCCGACATAACCTTTGTTTTGTGATATGTGGCTCTGCTACATCTTGGATGCTTGACAACATCATCAATAATAAAGGTGGTCTCTATGGCCGACTGACCTGCGAAATGAAACTATCACCATTCACACTATTGGAGACCGAACAGTTCTTCATGAACAGAAATATAGATATGTCACGTTACAATATCATCCAAGCCTATATGATTCTGGGGGGCATACCATTCTATCTTGACTGCTTTAATCCGTCCTATAGTTTGGCTCAGAACATTGATACACTGTTCTTTAACCGGAAGGCAAAACTCGGTGATGAATTCGACCGACTGTTTAATTCCATCTTCGATAACGCGGCCGACTGTATGAAGATTATTCGCTGTCTTGGAAGGCGTCATGCCGGATATGGGCGTGAGATGATAGCCTGCGAGACAGGAATCAGCCCGAATGGCGATTTCACAAAACTTCTGAAGGCTCTTATTGCAAGTGACTTTGTTACTCGATATATCCCGTGGGGCAATGCTGGCAATGAGGAATATTATAAACTGTCTGACTGCTTCTGTTGGTTCTGGCTGCATTTTAAGGAGAAACTTGAAATTAGCGAGCAAGATTACTGGTCGCATCATATGAAGGAGCCTGAGATAACATCGTGGCGGGGCATAGCCTTCGAGGAGGTCTGTCTGCAGCATATCCAACAGATAAAGATGGCTTTGCAGATTGCTGGTGTTGCCTCGCAAGAGTCATCACTGATAGTTAGTGGTGATAATGACACTGAGGGTATGCAGATAGACTTGCTGATAGACCGTGCTGACGATGTGGTGAATGTCTGTGAGATGAAGTTTTCTAAATCGAATTACGTCATCACAAAGTCATACGCAGATAAGTTAATGAGACATATCGACCAACTGGAGCGCACTCAACCAAATAAGAAATACCATCTGACTTTTGTTACGGTCAATCCTATAGAGCGTAACGCTTACTCTGATATTGTAAAGTCATCCATTACGTCGGATGAACTTTTTAGATAAATCTGCCATGTGGCTCAGAGAGTGAGAGATGCGTAAGGGGGTGCGTCTGATTTCCCCAGAAGAGCAAGATTGCATTGCCGACACTTGTCGCCAGTTAGGTTGGGCAGGCGAACTTCATTATGACGGTGAGCAAATGGGGTACGATTGGTAGACTACAAAGACACCAATAAAATTTGGTGGATTATAAAATATAATTTAATTTTGTACCTTGGATATGAATAAGTTAGAGTCTTTTGTATATAATAGAGTTAAGAACAATTATATTGTTAAGAACGCACTTCGTAATCTCTATCAGGGATTTTACGATTTGCTTCCAAATTACCCAAGTAGGTTTTCCGTCAATCCTATAGTCAGAGAAAATAGTTTCTTTGGATTCCATGATTGTTGTCCATTCAGCATGGATGGTACGAAGCATTTGGCATATAAACTGCATATTCCTTTGAGAATGCCAGGCAAGGATGATTTGTTGGAAGTTGGCTATTGGACAGGTAAGGACTATGAACAGTGGGTGCGCATAGGCGAAACCGGTGCATGGAACTATCACAAAGGTAGTCGACTTCAATGGATTAACGGTAAAGAATGTATATATAATAATGTGGTAGATGGTGTGCTCAAATCTACTATCGTAGATGTTCATACTGGTGAAAAAAGGGTTATCGACTGGGCAATAGACACTGTTAGCCCCGATGGTCGACTTGCCACCACCTTCAGTTATGAGCGTTTACAGGAAATGATGCCAGGGTATGGTTATTTGTATGGAGATTCAGATTCTTTTATGGGCGAGAAAGTGAGCGATCATACGGGACTGTTTATCGTTGATCTGGAAAGAAATAGTCGTAGGATGCTGTTAAGTCTAAGTCAAGTAGCAGCCTTCCAGCCAGAAGAGAGTATGCAAGATACCTTTCACTTCGTAACGCATACGGAGTTTTCTCATGACAATCGTTATGTTGCGTTCCTGCATCGCTGGTATAAAGGCACTTTCCGCAGGACACGCCTTTTGGTATATGATATGGAGAGGAAAGAGTTGTTTTCCTCACCAACTTCAGGTATGGTTTCACATTACCATTGGAATGGAGAGAACGGCATAGTTGCCTATTGTCGTATGGAGGACATTGACTCACATGTATATTTCTCATCCCCAGAGATGATGGAATGGAAGCGATGTGGTTATCCTATGCTGAATTCTGATGGTCATCAGCATTTTATTGACAATGATTGGTTCCTAGTGGACACCTATCCCAATAAGTGGCGTCATTGTAAATTATACAAGGTAAACAGGAAAACAGACGAAGTTGTATTGCTTGCTGATGTGAAGAGTCCCAAACAATTTGTCGCTCCAGATCAAGATCATTGGTGGAAATGTGACCTGCACCCTCGAAGTGATATGGAAGGACGTTGGGTATCTTTTGACTCTGTTCATACAGGCCAACGTTGTTTGTGTATCATGCCGCTTTTGCCTTCGACAGTGAATAACTGATTTTTCCTTTCAGAGAGCGTTTCTTAATGGTCAGCAGAATGCGGTAAAGTGTTTTCTTGTTCCAGGTATTGCTGATTTTTGTGTCGTTATATTGTATTTCCTCAATGGCAGGTGTCAGTAAGGCAGTATTGTACCTCAACAGGTACGTCTGTTTGTCCGTACTGATGGTAATGACACCATCTCCAGTGATAAGGGGAGTACCACAGGTGATAAGTATCAGTTCTGTCGGCTTTTGATAAGAGAGTAATTGATAGTCTTCGGTAATGCGGATCTCCTGACTTCGGTTCAGTAGGATGGTTCTTCTCCATTGTTTGACAGAGGCTTCTTGTGGGTAGGCATCTGCTATGTCAAGTGTCAGCGATGCTTGTCGTTCATCACAATAATATTTCACATTCTTAGCACGAAAGTTTTTCCCCGCTTGTTGTTCTATTCCATTGATTAGTGGCACGTTATGATAGGCAGAGCGGCAGTTGAACAAATTATAGCGTCCTCCACTGAAGGTCTGGGAGGTATAGGTGCCGACACCTATGTCAATCAACACAGGTTCAGCATCATTATAGACAATGAAGTTGCCGACATCGTTGTGGTTGTGACTTTCATCATTATGCCCTCCCTTCGCTGCCACATAAAAGTTGTGAGTACTGTTTTCTTCCGACCGTGCTGTGAATACCTGAAGGTAAGGTAGCCATGTGTCACGTACAAGTGGCTCGGCAGTTCTCGTGTCCTTAAATATATTATAGTGAATGAGAAACATAAGTTCGCGTGACAAAGAGGGGAACTCTGATGTTCGGTAGTGCAGGGCAGGCTTGAAATGAAAGGATGATCTTTGGGCGTTCAGAACTGCAAATTGTGTAAGTGCGGAGTCTTTGATGCTTAGCCCGAGGGGGAACAACACTTCATAGGGGATGGTTGCACTAGGACGGGAATCAGCAAAGTTGACATATTGGTTGTTACCAATGTAAAGTTTATACGGAAAGGTTGCCATGGCGAGTAACTTTTCAGTCTGCGGATACCTGACGGCATCTTTTGTAGCCAGGGAAAGTAGTTGAATGCAGTCGAAGAGAGAGCCTGTGGCTCGGTTCCAGTAACCGATACCTTCATCACATCCTCCATCGTTAGGATAACCAGCAACGAAAATGTCAAGACACCTTAATACTTGTTGTATGGCATCTCTCTGCTTCTTACGGTCTTTCTCACAGAAAAGGATACATGACAACCAATTGGCACATGTCCATGTGTTGTGGTTCCACGACCGTTTCTTCCATGTATAGTCGTTGGTGCGTGCAGGCACAAGTATGCGGCGGTTAATCTCTTTGCGGATTGTCTCGCAGATTCCTCGGTCTGTATTCTCAAGTTCGTCGTGGAGCATGTATGCGGTCCAAGCAAGTAAGTTAGCGGTCTCTGCATTAAATAAGTCAACCACTTGGTTTTGGGCATCTGGTGTTGCCGTAGGGTAGTGGGCTGGGATACCCCACCAAACCTCAGAGAGTGTGTAACGCAATCCTTGATCTATGTCGTTGATAAAATTTCCTTTATGTTCTAAAATCTCTGCCATGACAAGTACAGCCAATCGTTGTCGGAGAGCGAAATTCTTTTGCTCATAATTCGTGCGATTACCATTCTTCTTGAACTCTCCGAAAACACTGTTTGGTATAGGGTCCCATGTCTTACCCAGGTGCTTCTTGGCAGCAGCAATGTAGTCGTTGCGCAGCCGCTGAGGCAACATCTGCCGCCAGAGGCTGTCTTTTGCTTGTGGCACAGGTTTGAAGTCCATAGGTGCAGGCAGGCTCCTCATGATTAGTTGTTGCTCTTCTTGGGACAGGAAAGCATAAGGCTGTGCGTGTAGTGTAGGGACAGAGAAATAAGATATTAGAGTAAATGCTAATACAAATACACGTATTATCGGTATGGAAGAAGAAATCTTTATTGGAGGCATGAAGAGGATAACTATGGTTTCCTTATGGATGTGAATTGTAGAATTGGCGGATGATGTAAGAGATGGCGTCGTAGTTCAGACGACAGTATAGGCGACTGGGCATGAGCCCCGTTGAGGTGTGTTCCATATCGTTGACTTTGAGGGTGGGTTGATACACTACATGGAGTTGCTGCTGGCGGCACATCTCTGCGAGATAGATTTCCTCGCAGAATAAGAATACGGGGTAGTCCACAGGTCCGCATTTAGCCATGAATTGCCGTGTTAGAATGATGAATGAGCCATGCCCCCCATAAATTACTCCAGCAGAATGATTTTGAAGTTTCTTCCGTCGGTAGAGTGTCATGGTATAAAGCGCATAGAGCAGGGGATATTTGAAAAGTGTCCGTAGCACCTGTAACTTGCGCAGTGAGTAACGGTTCATAATTTTGGGGTTACGGTCACGGCTCTCTTGTCGGGACCATATCTGAGGTGCAATCCAGCCTGTGGCTTCATCGCATGGGTATTCCGCTAACTTTAAGAGCATATCCTTGTCCAGTATCAGATCGACATTGCTGATGATGCAGTAGTCATAGACTATTGTGTCTACCTGTTGCGTCATCTTACCGATGGCTCCGAAATAGCCGAGGTTCTGGTGGAAGGGAAATACCCTTATTTGTATTAGATTTGTGTCGTAGGTGATTTCTTGTGGATTCTTTTCCGTATTATCTCCGACAAAGACATTTACTTCCATAGTTCCTTCCACTTCTTTTGCGGCAACGCAGATGGAGTCCAGATAATTATATAGTTCTGGATAGGAATTATAGTTTACACAGAAGATGGCAGTTCGTTTCATATCTTTTTCTTTTTAAGAACTTCCCATGTAATAATAGAGAATATACCTTTTAATATGGAAACACCAAGGAAAGCATAGGCAAGACTCTCTAGAGTGTCTAACTGATAAAAAGCGACAATCATGATAGTCAAGCATATTCCAAGGTTGATGGTGTTATAGGGGGTCTTGGAAATGGCATCGATAGGGTTGCGATAGAGCAGATATACAGATTGAGGTAATATAGCAAGTAATAAGATATGGGTGATGTCTACTGCCACGAGATAAGTAGCAGAAAAGAACAGGCGTATCATGAAAGGAGTAAATATAACGAAAATGGCAGTAACGATAATGGCGACAACAATATAGATTTGAAGAAGGCGATTGATGGTATGACTGGCTTGTCTTATCTCATGGCGTGCCAGAGCAGCAGAGACGTAAGGTAAAAGAATATAGCCAATAATCATAAAAAGAGATGCACCTAGGGTGACGAAAGTCAAACCAACAGAGAAATAGGACACATCTTGAAGGGAATAGTATTTGCTTAAAAAGATAAGTGGAAAGGCATTGATGGAGAAGAGAAAGAAATCGCCAACCATGCGAGGACTGGCGTAACTTATGGCTTCCTTGAGTTTTTGCAGGATAGAGATTTTATTATAGCGACGTAGAATGATGAAGCAATGTTTATTTGCCTCATATAAGGAAAATGCAAAGACACCCAATAGTAGGATGGCAATCCATGATAAGTACACATGGAAGACCGTAAGGGTTGGGATGAGAAGTAATACAACCACACATCCGCATTGTATGAGAGCCTGTGAGAGATTGAACTGGCTAAATTGGTCTGTCCCTCGAAAATAGGCATAAAGGAAAGAGGCAAGAGCCATAGAGGTGGCGTAAAGCAGAGCGATAATTAAGAGACTCCATTGATAACTGCCAGTAAGTAGACTACCTATCCCTTGAGGTAAGCATATGATAGTGATAGAAAGAGTTACGGCAATAGTTATTACAATGAGAAGCGCAGCCTGATTGAAAGAGATACTACTGAAAGGGGTATGTAGGCTTTTGTAGATTGCCATATAGCGAGGAATGGCGATTCCTGTTCCTGCTAACATAACAAAACTGAGGACAGAAGCACTTCGCTTAATTACATTGTATAGACCAAAATCGTCTATTGATAATCGATTAGACAATATTTTTGTAATGACAAATCCACAAAGCATTACTATTATCTGGACGATGAATGTCCAGATAATATCACGTCCCATCGGAGAGTGCAACTTTTCTTTGATAGATTCTATCATGTGGCATTTACTTTTTGTAGATAACAAAGTAAAGGATATATTACAAAAAACATAGCAATGTAACTTGTGTAAGTAAAAAAGGAAGTGGCGAAAGACCACAAAAGATAAGCGTAAAAAGCAGTCGTGATTATTTGGTGAGTGAAAATGTTGTTAATCAGAATAAGATTTTTTAAGGACATCTTTGAAAGAACACCCATCAAGAACATGATTAAAAATGTACCAGCCTCGCCAAAATCCTCGATAAGGGAACGGAAAATAGTAAAGATGTTGGCAAGTCCATATAATCCATTCTTACCGATTTGGTAAAACTCTGTATATACTCCTTGTGATCTTTCCTCAAGTCCAAGGACATTTGAAATACCCATAAAAGTTTTTGTACCCCATGAAAAATCAGAAGGTTCGTAAGTAGTATACCACATATCAAAGCAATGAAATTGCCCTAGGGCATAACTGACAAACTTTTCTTGAATGATAGATATCGTTCCATAACTTACCTCACCAGTACGTAGGAGCATAGAAAAAAATAACATCCCCATGAAGACAGTTATGCCTAAAATAGAAAAAAGTACATGCCTAAATTTGATTCTAAGCGGAAGGTGATAACTAAAGGAACAGACAAAGAATCCAGTGAACCATAAAATAAAACCAGAGATCATTCCCATTTTCATGGATTGTGTCATAGCAACAAAGATGCCAGGAATGAGGGTGATAATACAAATTACTTTGACGAATTTGCTAACCCATCGAAAACTGAACCCTCCAATAAATGGAGCGACATAACAGAATATAAGAAAAATTTGTGTGATGATATTTCTTGCCTCTACACCTCCATATCTGTCTTCAGATATTCCTTTGTTCATCTCCAATACTTCTCTCATGTCAAGTAATGCTCGTAGGCTAAAGCCATGTAATACAATGGAATACAGTGGGGTGACCATAGCACATGCGATTAATATAAGAAGTAAAGGTAAAACTCTTTCTTTTCTGAAGGTTAATGTCGAATGAGACGACGAGGTTGGATGGTATAAGAAATCACAGAAAATAGTTCCTAATAAGAAAATAATAACGCAAATAGTTATATAGACGATTCCACTGAATCTCAAAACTATATAATATTGCATTAAAAGTACGGATAAGATAAGGACAACCCACATCGCAGCAAAAACCCCCGCAGGCTCTAACTGCAACATGTACTTCCATGACAGAAAGAGTACGACGAGAAGTAATGCTATGATAAGGAAAGTCATACCCTTACTTTATTTTCTAGCATTACGTTCACGAAGGAAGATAAAGCAGGCAGGGAAGAACAATCCTAACATGAAAGCACCGAAAAGTACGTTGCGCTTTACGGGAGAACTCTGCTCTTTCACACCAAGGGGAGGGGTAAGGATGCGGATGTCAGTGCGTAAGGACTTAGACATCTGTACTTCCTCGCGCTTTTGCAGGAGGAATATATATACTTCATTCAAGACTTTCCAAGAGCGTTCGTCCGTCATACCGCCAATAGCCTTTTTGGGGGCGGAAGAAAGAAGTTGTTTCCCCTCATTTGCCTTGGAATTGACACCTCTTAATTGGACCTGAATCTGTTTGATGGCATTATTAGCAGAGGTAAGTACTGCGTCGTGCATTACAGACAATTGCTGGTCTAAGTCTTTGACTAGAGGGTTGTCTTTACTACTGCTGGCTAAAATCTTACTACGCTGTAATTGAATGGCATTGTATTGTCCTACTTGCTCTTGTAGCCCCTGATTGTCAGAAATCATCAAGGCAGGTAATAACTGGTCTTTCTTTGACTCGTCACGTAGATAGTCGCGAATCGATTGTGCCACATAAAGTTGATTGCTCAGTTCCATCTGTGCCGTGGATATCTCCTTGGCACTCTCTGCATAGACTTTCGACATGACTTCCAGATCTGGCATCATGGTCTTGCTCTTATAGTCAGCGACCTTATTGTCAAGGTCCTTTAACTCTCCCTCCAGAGAGGCGAGACGCTCTAATACATAGCGCTCAGAAACGGCTATCTGGGCATCTTTATCTTCATTAGTCTCTTTTTTGTATTCTTGTATCACCGCATTGATAAGATCTGTAGCACGTTGTTTAGAGACATCACTGCAACTGATATCAATGATAGAGGCATCACGACTGCTGACAGCGAGTGTCAGTGTCTTCTTTTGGAGATTATCTACTACAGCCATCGGCTCTGTACGTTTGACAGTAATTGTTACTTCTTCATCCTCCATCGTCTTGAGATAGGGCGTAGCCGTAATATGTATGTCGCCAATAGAGGATTTGATGGTGGAGTTTACCTTACCAGTCAATTCGTCATCATATTTGTCATCATTCTTTTTTAACTTGTAAATGGTGAGATTCCCGTTTTTGTTGAGATCAATTTTCATGCTGACATCGTCTTCATCGGTAATATTCTTAAACTCTACGGAGATAGGAAGTGTCTCTGCATACAAGGTCTTATTGCGAATACCCTTGATGGTATAATTCATATCCAGATGCATCTGTTTTACCACTTTATACATGAGGAAAGGTGACTGAAAGGCATAAAGTTCATTGTAAACGTTTGAAGAACCAAAGCCTAACATACTTCCTATATCTCCTAGACCTCCTAACTGCCCCATGATTCCACCGACTCCACCATCTTCTTTGACCATTATTTGAGCCTTTCGGGTGTATTTGGGCTGCACCCTAATTAGATAGGCTGCGGCAATGAACATGCAAGCAATAACAGAGTAAACAAACCATTTCCATTTGCTGCGGCAGATGGAGAAAAACTCGCTGAAGGTAAAAGTATCTTTCATATTCGGGGCTATTTGAATAGGAGAACACCAAGGGTTGTTAACACGGATATGGCTGAAAGCCAGAAAGAGCCAGACAGCACTTCGTTGCCGTTTGCCCTTGACTGACGTTTGCGGTAGTTGTTGGGTTGTACATAGACAATATCACCTTGTTGCAAATAGTAAGCAGGAGAATTAATTAGTTCATTGCCATTAAGGATGCTGACAACATAGGTCTGGCGTTGCCCTTCATTCTCACGCCATACAATAATACTATCTCTTCGTCCATAAAGAGTTAGATCACCAGCGGTACTGAGTGCCTCCAGAATACTTATTCTTTCTTTGTTGAACGAGAATTGCCCAGGAGCCTTTACCTCTCCCATCACGGCATAATTGAGATTTATGTACTCTACTGTGACAACGGCATCAGTAGCAATCTGTTGGTCTTTCAAAATCTGTTTGATAGTTGAGGCTACTTCCGACTTGTCTTTTCCTGCCACATGGATGCTTCCCACCAATGGGAAATCAATATTTCCATCATGGTCAAGGGTGTAGCCTCCAACACCCTGACTTTGTCTGAGAGAAGTTTCCTCAGGTGCGCCAATTATTTGTGTGGTGACAGGAAGATTGAGCGCATTAGTAAGTTCGACGCTCTTACTCTTAACAACAATGGAAATCATGTCGCCTGGTTTAAGTTTTATCCCTTGACTATATGCTATTCGGGCGACTTGCCCATTATAGGTGTCTTGGAAATAACTAATGTTCTTAGGGGTAGTACATGAGATGCTAACTAGGACACCCATCATACCGAAGAATGCCCATTTGAGATATTTTCTTTTACTCTTTTTCATATATATAATAACAAGAAAATCGAAAATTTATTGCAAAGGTACAAAATAATTCATAGTTTATAGTTCATAGTTCATAGTTTTTTCGTAATTTTGCCGTCGATGACGGCGAAGTTACTCCGTTTCGGCAAAAAAAGAAAGGATTTTCTTTGTTTTGCTCTCAACTTTTCGTAACTTTGTCCCCAGAAAACGTACAAAATCTTGGGGTTGACTGGATTTGACAGCGGGCTGAGATGGTACGTAAGCATGCGGAGTGACGGCTGTATACTCCATAATCCATTCGGTCGGAAAATTAATTGGCGAAAACAAGTACGCTCTCGCTGCTTGATCGAAGTATAGTAGATCATTTGCTTAATTCCCTTGCTAGGCGAGGGAACGAGACATCGCTCTTCTGGATGTTGTTCCGAATCAGGAAGGTATAGCGGTGCAGGAAAATCGGAAATAGTCTCTTGGAAGCCTCGGCTGGGGGATGAAGTTTTAGAGGATAAGGGTGCAGTTGGTGGTCCAGGTCTTGCTGCATCACGAAAATGAAGGCTGGAATAAGCATGTAGAAAGCGTATGGTTTCCCTGTTTGGACGAGGGTTCGACTCCCTCCAACTCCACTACGTTTCACCTAAAACAATTGTATTATGAAAAAGTATGTATGTGACACTTGCGGTTATGAGTATGACCCAGCAGTAGGCGACCCAGAGAACAATATCCCAGCAGGAACGGCTTTTGAGGACCTTCCAGATGATTGGGTATGTCCTTTGTGTGGCGTTGGTAAAGATGAATTTAGTGAGGCATAACAAAAAAGGCTCCCCGAAAAGGGAGCCTTTTTTGTTGGCTATTCCTCATTGATGTTAATGAAATAGTCCCCAGTGGTATATACTTGGGATGGTGTCTGGTCGAGATAATCGGCAGCCTCCCATTTGGTGAGTGTCTTACCGTTCAGTTCAGCATCGGTAATCTCACCGTCTAAGTCCTGCAAGGCAAAGCGTTCCACCACCTGACTACCTTTCAGGATAAAGAGTTTCATCGAGGTGAAGTTGCCCTCCTCATGGGTGACTTTGACACATCCCTTCCCTTTCTCAGAGATAAAAGTGAGTGTCGACTTCTCGTCTTCCGTCGCTATCAATTGTGGTTTCCTGTCCTTGAAGGTGAAGACGGCACCCCGTCTGTTATCCTCGGTACGCATCCATATCTCCTCTACATTGTCATCGTCAAGATAAAGGAACTGATACTTAGTCAAAGGATTCTTATTGCCCTTCAAACTATTTTGGAATAACTTCTGCATCTGGGCGATGTCCTTTTTCCAAAGGGGTGTCTGCTCATCGACCATCGCATGATAGCACTCGTATTGTACTTCATTGAGTTTACCATTACGAGCGAAGTACATACCTACGGTGATACTCTCTGGCGCACCATGGCAGTAACAAAGTTCCAGCCCCTTAGGTCCTTCAAAAGCCGCAAGAATGAATGTGGGACAGTATTCTCCGCCATCATCGGCATTCCATGAAGGGTATTTGCTTTCTTCATCGTAGTAGCCCAGTTGCTCCTCGGTGTAGATGCTGTCGCCATCGGTAATAACCTCCAGTGCCAGTGCTTTCTTGTATTTACTATTCGGGTCTTTAGGGGCGTTCTTATACTCACCGGCAAACTGGATAAAGCCTTGGGTGTAGCGACCGTCAATCTTCGAGCAGACGAGTGAACGGGTCGCCTTCATGCCGTATCTCTTCTCCATTTGCTGGACAATAGCCTTGGGCATGGGCTTTTCCTGTTGGGGCGACTCTATCTTCAACTGTTTGCGGGAGGTCAGGTAGTCTTTGTGCACCACCACTTGCATGCCTCCGAAATACTCATCCTTGGGGATGTCCTTTTTGTTGACAAAGGCATATCGCAAACCAGGAGAGGGAATAGAGGCTCTGCCATGCAGTTCTCCGCCATACATTCGCTCACCATCAGGGTTTGTCAGTTGCTCTCCAAGATACTTGATGTCGACCCATTTGTCGTCTATCATCATCTTCGTATAGCCTGCCGCATTGCGACGGAAGATGTCTTGCAGGCTCCATGAACTGAGTATGTCGGCATAGTAGTTTGCATTATTCTCGTCCTTCTTGGGCTTCTCCGCATCAGTCCAGTAGACCATCTGCATATACTGCGGATTCATGAAGTAGAGAAACATGGGCAGGGGAGTGGTGTCGTTCAACTCCGCCAGTACACTGTCTACTACCGTGGAGTCGGCATCAGCGTCAGCGGCTTGTCCTTTGTTCTTGCAACCAACGGTCATCACCATCATGCAGATGGCGAGTATCATTAACTTTTTCATAGACTTATTGTTCTAGGTATTCCTTCATTTGCTCACGGTAGTTGAAAGCCTTACCCATATAGGGCGAGAAGTCAATCATGTTGTCCACTTTCCAACTGTTGTCCTCCCAGATGATGTGCAGGCGGAGGTTGGCGATATCGTCATTACGATGTAGTTGCAGGACAGCGTCAGCAGAGGGATTGTCGCCAATTACGATGTTCTCCACCTTGATATCGGAGGCATAGAACGAGTCGACAATGTCTTGAGACATCAGCCAGTAGTCATGGTCGAAGAAACCAATACCGTCGATACCCCTGTCTTTGTCGATGATGGCGGCGACAGTCTTTTGCCATGCCTTGGAGGCGAACATCTCGTCGAAATTGATGTCAGAGCCATGCTCGCCCTTGTCGTTCACCACCTCGCGGATCACCTTGTTATAGACGCTGTCGACGAAGTTCCTTACCCCTATCATGACATTCATTTGCTGGTCATGCTCCGTAGGCTGGTATTCCATGCTGGGACCATCGAGCATGTGCTCCTCCAAAGAGTCTCCTTCATATACCATGCCAGTCTTATCGAGTGGCTGGAAGAAATTCTTGCAGGCTGCGTAGCCTGCAAGAATTAGGATAGCACATACACCAATGATGATATATTGCATTTTGTTCTTCATACGACTTAATTTCTGTAGTTGTGCAACAACTCCTCCACACGAGTGTTAATCTCGTTGGCGAGTTTCTTGTTTCTTGCACTGAGGTTAGGAATAGCGGAGAGGTCGCCTACGAGAGAGGGCAGTTGCTGCTCCCAGAGTTCGCCGCTGTTGACAACCTCCAGTTCGGTCGTCAGCATCTGGTTCACCTCCTCTTCCGTAATGTCATACCTCCAGTTCTTTGCCTGGTCTACAGTGACTTTCACACCTCCGTTGTTACCCTCGCAACTAACAGGAATGATGGTTACCTCGGGGTGTGTCTTCTGCAGCCACTCAATCTTGCCCTTGCTGTCCTCGAATGACTGCATCAGGTAATCAATCGTACAGAAGCGGTTGCTGTTCTTGCCACGGTTGATGGAGTTCTTGAAACAGGTCAGGATGTCGTTATATACCACAACGACAGTAATCTTGTCGAGTCCTTTAGCCTTGGCACGCTGGATGGTCTTCTCCAAACGGTCAGTACCGCCAGAGAGCGCCGCGTCATAAACCAGTCCCTCATTCTTGAGGTTTAGTTTGCGTGCCACCGTACTCTTACCACTTGCCGGAGCACCAGTGATAATCGTCATGGTGTTTTTGCCGGCACGAGCGGCACGGTCGAGCATGACGGTATACAACTCGTCAACCACCGTTTTCTCTGCGTCACGATAGGCTGTGATGTTGCCGCCATAGTAGCCGATAGGCTGGAAAACGGTACGGAACTCATCGGGATCGAGTTTGTTGCCAGCAGTGGCTAGATACTTGTCGATGAGCAGTTGTGTACGAGGCTTCGCCCATTCTGTTGCCTCTGCGTTCAGCAGCGTAGGCTGTGGAGCCTCGATAGTGTAGCGTGAGGGGTATTTGTTGATACGGTTGTGACGACGGATGTCCATCAACTTCTCCTGGAAGTAGTAACTGTCACCTGGCATCTGGTAACGGGCATTACCATTGGGATCGGGTTTGAAGAGCATCTCCGACATCTCCCCCTTGTCGACGAAGGTCACCCAGCCACGAGGAGAGAGGTGGTACTCGTTGTCACCCAATACGGCATTCACCAGACAGTTGGTGTCCCACATGCGCTGGCCAGTGTCACAGGTGTAGTTGGTGTACACAGCCTTGATGGGGTTCCAGTCTGTATAAGAAAGGTCTACCAGCACATCCTGCGGCAGGTAGTTCATTTTGTCACCGATGTTACTGGGCGACATGATGAGGTCTACTTTCTCAGGGAATTTGCTGTAGAAGATTGCCGACTGCTTAGAGGCGGCACGCATGTTATAGCCGCTGAGGCTGTCGCCAGCCTCGAAGCGTCCTGACTGGATATACACAGCCTTCACCTTCTGCTTGAAGAGTTCCAAACCACTGAGGCTGGAGTACTCGTCACTGCCAGACTCGAAGAGTTGGGAGAGGGTAGTGGCAAAGCCGATGGCAACGACTACGATAGAGTTGTCCTCTGCCTTACTGAGCAGTTTACGATAGAGTTTATAGCCGTCAGGCAGTTTCTTGTAGTCCAGTGTGCGCTTGAAGAGGGGAGCGCCCTGTGCGTCCTTCAAGTCGCAGATACCGTTGTAGGGGATGAAGCAACGAGGGTTCTTCACACCGTTACGCTCCAGTCCTACAGGGATGTCTGGGTGTCCGTAGTAGTTGTCGAAGATATCCACGATACCAGCGTTCTTCTCGCCCTCGCGGTCTACGATGATACCTTTCAGGTCTACCAGACCATCGTCGATATAGTGATGAAGCATCATCAAGGCGAAGAGGTCGTCAGTAGAACTACCAAAGTCAGAGTCCAGAATCATCTGGATGGGCTGTACCCTCTTCTGCTGGTGCTGACAGTCGGCATGCTTGCCTTGGCAGTCAGCATGCTGTGCCTGCATGCCGATGACGGCACACAAGCACAGGATGATGGTTAATGTGATACGTCTCATGCCTCAGTGTTTTCTGTTGGTGCAACAGGTGCTGCGGGCTCAGCAGGAGCGGCAGGTGCTACGGGAGCAGGCTGTGGAGCCGTCTTGTTAGAAGCCTTTGCGGCGAGTTCCTTCAGTTTGTCCTTGCCCTTGAAGGCGAATACCCATACCAGGAAGCCTGCGATAGCAATCAGGCAGATGGCAAGGATAGGACGATAGAACAGCCATGCGAGAGCGATGACGATCAGTGACCAAACGACACCAAGGATCGTGCATACGATGCCGACACCAAAGCCAAAGATATTGGCGATGAAAGGAACCACTTTCAGGATGGTCTCCAGGAATCCGAAAATGGACTTGAAAGCGGAGATAACAAGCATGATGCCTACGATACGCAGAATCCAAGTCCATGTAGAGTTGGCGTCCTGAGCATCCTCGATGATCTCGTCACCCGTCTTCTTACCCATGACGAGGGTCTGGAAACGCTTGCCGTTCTTAGCCTTGAAAGCCTTGAAACTATCACCGTCGGCTACAGCCATCACTGTTACCTTGGCAGGAACGATCTTCTCGAAGGTCACACGGACATCACCTACCTGAGGTGAGCCTGGCACCTTACCATAATATAATACGTTGCCAGCCTGGTGTACATACTCGAAGTCCTTCTTGTTCTGTGCGCTCTCCATCGCCTTGTTGATGGAGTCGTTGACAGCCTGCAGAGAGTCTGCGACAGCCTTTGCAGAGTCAGAGAGGGCGACATTTTGGATAGGCTGAACGGGCTGTGCAGGTTGCTGAACGCCATAGAAACGCTCGTAAGCGGCCTTGGTAGCCTTGTCGAACTGAGTCAGCAGGTCTTCGCTGATGGCGAGTTCCATAGCCTCACGAGATGAGATGCTGTGGATAAGACCCTCGGGCAACTTGTAAGCGCCAAAGGTGACGTTCTCAGCCCACTGGTCCTGATCCTCGACAGTGGTCAGCACCATGTTCTTGTTCTGATAGGCGGGATCCTTGAACTGACTCGACTGTACAGGGCTGGGTACCCACTCCTGACTGTAGGTATAGGTCGTGGTCGTCACTTCCTTACCGCCGAGTTTGTCCTCGCTCTTGCTCTCAGAGTGCTCTACCCACTGGTAGTATTCTACCTTACGCTTTAAGGCAATAGCCTTGGCACCAATACCAAACTGGTTATCGCTCAGAGAGTCCTCTGTGGTAGCCATAGCGGTTCCACAAACCAGTTCACCATCCAGATTGCTGTCAATCTTACTGGGGTTAGGCATCTCTACCCAGGCACCACCAGCCTCTTCCAGCATTTTCGCTGTCTTCACAGCGCGTCCCTCGTTCCACCAAAGCAATGCCGTAGCGGCAATCAGCAGAACGAAACCAGTTCCGATACTCTTAAAAGAGTTTCCCACGCGGGTACCATAACCCGTTGTTGTCACTTCTTGATAAGCCATAATACTTTACTCTATAAATTGATTTTTAAATGTTTAGGTTTCGTTTCCAGTTGCAAAGGTACGAAAATAATGTTTACAACACTTGTTTTTTTCTCCCAAATTGTTGTTAAAATGTTCCAAAAGCAACTTTTTGCCTATTAATCCCCCCATTTGAACGTTGTACCGTTCCATAAGAGTTTCATGATTTTGTTATCTGCATAGTCGTTCTCAACGTCGATGATATGACCGATAACCACGATGTCCTTGCCTTCTTTGGGCAGTTGGACGGTATAGGTGCTGTAGTCCTTGACACGCTCTTCGACCATTTTGGTCAGAGCAGGCTCTGCGGTCATCATGTCCGTAGCAGGGTCGTAGTCGAAGAAAACGACGAGTTGTTCGCTCTCCGTCTCATCCTCATGGTTGTCAGCCATATAGATTGCCACCAGTTTATGACCGTTCTTGCGATTCCAGTAGCATGCCTCTGTCAGTGAGAATTGTTCCGTTGCCATCATACAACGGACATAACCACTACGAGGACTGCTCTCGACTTTGTACAGGTCTTTGTTAAACAGGTTGGGATCAATGAAGTAGTCTCTCAACTCTTTGTTGGTGTTAATCAACGGATAAGTACGGCAAAAAGCCACCGCGAAGCGGTTGATGTCTTCCTTGATGTCACGCAGTCCTATCTGAATCCTGCCTCCGCCATGCTCTATGCCGTCCGCCCAGATGTTTCTGATAAACGTGATGCCGCTGGGCTCGTCCCCATCAACATCTTCATCATTGTGCTCTCCATCGGCTTCAGCCACAGCCGTAACTGCTTTCTCTGCGCTCACACTGTCAACGGACTGACCGTTGCTTTTCTGCTTGTTGCCGCAGGCGACTAATAGGAGGACTGCGGCGGCGATAATCATCAGTTTCTTCATATCCTTTTGCATTTCGTGTTATTCTTCCTTTGTCTTGCCAAACAGACGTCGCAGCATGCCCAGATTGTCGGCCCACTGCACGATGTCGCTCACGATGGGGATGTTACGCAGGATGCCAGCCCAGCGCAGGCGATTGACCTCATCGGGTAGGGCATGACTGATTACTTCGTTTAGTTCGCGCTTCACGGCATTCTCTGCCATCATGCCAGGAACACTCTTCAGCATGTCCTTACGGGCTTTGCTCTCTGCCTCACGAGCCATCTGCTCTCCTTGTAGCCGAGCCTGCTCTTCGGTGATGACGGGCTCAGCGTTCTGTCGGATTTGTTCGTTGTCGCTACTCATTGTTTCTGTTTTAATGATTAAGTAAGTTGGTTGCAAAGTTACGAAAAAGTGATGAAACGCTGTTATCATTTCGTCAAATTCTCTTATCATTTTGTTATATTGTTCCCGTGTCTTTTAGTAATTGTAGGTGTGTCATTCTACGAAGGTGCTGCCTTCGAAATCATTCCCACGATGGGAATGCATCTTTCCCAACGTGGGAATGTTCGATTCCCATCATGGGAATGTATATACTCCCATCAAGGGAATAAGTCGTTCCCAACATGGGAATGATGATAAGCATATTCGTGCCCCCTTGCAGTTATAGTGTTACCACAATAAGCCAAAATGGTTGTTTTTTACTCGTTTTTCGGTTCAAAAACGACCTAAAACATCACAAACATCACCACTAACATCACTCCTAACTATCTGATAATCAGCACGAGTGATGTTTGTGATATTTTTTTTGCCAAAAAAACTTTTAGGGGAAGACTGTTGTGTGTCCACTCCGAATGCAATGACCGCCGTAGCCTCCTTATCGGAAGTCGCGGCGGAAAAATCTTCGTAATGTTATGATATCGCCCGATGATTGATTATCGTTTCTTGTATTTCTTGCTGAAAAGGTCGGAGTGAGTTCCTGTATTCAAAAGCACAAGGACAAGTTCTTGATTATGTATTTCCCAAACAAGCAACCAATCGGGTTTGATATGACACTCCCATTGCCCCTTGCGGTCGCCAGTCAACGTATGGGCTTGATACTTTTCTTCGAGTTGCTCTCCGTTGAGTAATTTTCCCACTACCGTCCACAACTCATCCATCGGCAAACCGCGACGCTTGCAGAGTCTCATGTTCTGCTTGCACTCTCCAGTGATACGAAGTTTGTATTTCGTGATCATCCTTCTATTTCCTTAATAAGGTCATCCAAACTTTCGTATTCATAAACCCGTCCTTCGTCAAGGTCACGGAGTGAACGCTCGTAGGAAGAATAACGTCTGCGTCGGGGAAGTGTAATCTTACCCACGCCTTTTACCATGCTGATTGCTTTCTTGATGTCCTTCAGCATCGACATATCCTCAATATTGACTAGTATCTGCCCCTCTGCGGGTGATGTTATAACGTTTGCCATAATTCTATATTTTGTTATCTTCTGCGCAAAGGTACAACTATTACTTGGATTTCCCAAACATTTACTCAGATTTTTGGATTCCGTAACATCTTCACGCTCGGCAAGATAAGCAAGTTTCTCTTGCTCTCGCTTACTCAAATGTTTTCGTTTTTCCAATAATTCAAAGAGCGCTGTATGTAGACCACACAACGCCCTTTAATCCATTATTGTGATGGCTTAAAGCCTCTCACAGGTGTTGTGAAGTGTTACTATTTCATCAAGTCAAGCGGACCACTGTTCCATCGGTCATTGCGAGGAATGGGGTTCATGTACTTGCTGCCTTGGTAGGTCTCATGCAGGCTGATACCATGGATTGCCTTATAGCCTTGATCTTCACAGACGATGTAGCACGACTGGGAGCGATAGGTGATGTTGCCGAGTTTGTCACGATAGACGTTGTAGTCCTTCGGACAAGAGACCTTGATGACTTTACCCCACTCAGGATAGTTCTTCTCCACGTAGTTCTTCATGTACTGGTCGAGTTGTGTGTCCTTGGATGCGGGAATCGTCT
Organism: Prevotella sp.; assembly: GCA_017458005.1. Lineage (GTDB taxonomy): Bacteria > Bacteroidota > Bacteroidia > Bacteroidales > Bacteroidaceae > Prevotella. The sequence goes on from JAFTGH010000011.1 coordinate 130,120, forward strand.
TGTATCTACCTGCGGCAGCGGCATCTTTATACATTCTGAGGAGTTCGTCCTTGCGGTATTTGGCATCAGCAGTGGCACGTTCGGCATTCGCCTGACTGATCATCTGCTTGGTTTCCTCCTTACGCTTCATGGCAAGTTCTTTAATGGCATTGTAGGTTATTTCGCTTGCGAAATATTGCTTTGCGGACTCTGGTGCCCATTGGTTGTATAATGCCTTAAAATCCTCAAAGGCTGCTTGGAAGCGTCCCTCAGTACCTTTTATCTTACCTGCCATGATGGCTTCTTCCAGTTCATTGTAGAGATCTGTAACTGCCTCAAATTTACCTCTGCCCTCAAGGGCGAAGAAAGGCTTGTCTTTGACAGCATCCTGCCATCCTTTGATAACGTCTTCCGCATTCATGTAGGGTAGTGAACCCATTGTCTCGGCAGAAGGGTAATAGGATGCTGGACTTGGAATCCAACTTTGCATCTCAGCACGCCATTTCTCTATCTTGTCCTTCAACTTTGGGTCAGTAACTCCATCATTGAAACTAGACATTCCTGATGCATGAGCCAATCCGCTGATGGGTTTTAAGCGAGCCTCAAACACATCAAGGAATGAAGGGTAGTGGCGCTTTACGTGCAAGTAACTCTCCAATTTGTGGCTATTTTTCAAGTGATAAGCGAGGTCAGCGATAATGTCGTCAATATTGCTGTCTGCATTCCAATCGTTGGCACGAGCGATGGAGTAATCCATATCGCTGTGTGCCTCTACTTTCTGGTCTTCTTTATCGTATTTACTGCCACTGACCGATGACAGTCCTACTTTCTCACCGACACTGCTGTTCTCCACAACATTGTTTACTTTCTTCTGGGCAGCATCTCCAGCCTTATCAACAGCCTTGTCGATGGCGTTGTCAACAGCATTCTCAACTTTGCTCTCAACTTTGTACTTTGCTCTCGCCTTCGCCTTGTTCAGCAGTCCACCAAACTGTGCGTTAGCAGAAGTTACCCCCCCTAAAAACAGGGCTGCGACTACGAGAGCCTTTACGATTAATTGATTCTGTTTCATATTCCTTATTATATTATATATTGTCTTGTTACTTCAGTTCCTTGTCGATAACATCGAGAATCTGTTTCTGTTGCTTCAGGGCGCTGTTGGCCTCGATGGCTTTCCTCATGTTCTCCAGGTCAGACTTAGAGCACAGAGCCTTGATGGCCTTGGCGGCTGGTGCAGCAGCAAGCCAGTTCGTTTCAGGGTCGTTGATGGCATCGGTCAGCACCTTGGCAAACTCTGCGGGCTTGAAGTAGGTTGCCTTAGCCTTCCATGCGCCAATCTCCTTCTCGGCTACCGTGCTGAAAGTAGCAAAGGCAGCCCATGCAGGAACCTTGTTGGTGCGAGGAGTCTTCTTGAGATAGTTCATCGTAGCATCGTAAGCAGCCTTGCTGGTGTTCTTGTGGAAAGGATAGTCGAGCCACATCGTGCTCAGGCTGCGTACGGCATCACCATGGAACTTCTCCTGTGCAGGATCGTCGAGCACCTTCACCAGTTCTGGTATAAAGGATTCGTCGGCCAGTTTGCCTACACCACCGAGGATGAGTTTGCGGGTGTTCTCGTCCTTATCTGCCATCAGTTTCAGGGCTGCGTCTTTCACGCCATCAACACCCTTGCTCCAACTGTTACCCACGGCAATGGCCACCTTACGGCGTACGAACGGACTCTCGTTCTCTACCAAGCCGAACACGAACTTAGCAACCTCAGGATCCTTCAACTCATTGGACAGTGCCTCGACACCACACTTGAGGACGTAAGGATCCTTTTCGTTCTGGAGTGCGCTGAGGTCGTTGGCAATCTCGCTGTTCTTGGCTCCAAACAACTTGCCTGTAGCAGCCGTGATTGCCTGACCACGTACCTGTGGCGACGCATTGCTCATCAGGTTCTTCAGAATCTCTACAGAGTTCTCAGGGAGTTTACGATTCTTGAAGGCTGCGGTGCGAGCCTTGCTGACGAAGTTCTTCTCGAGTTCACAGGTCTTCTCGTCGATGGGCACCTTAGAATAAGCCAGATACATGGCCTCATACTCATCAGCAGTCAGCGTTCCTTTCTCAGGAGTGGTCACCATGCTCACCAGCCCCTCCTCGGTGAAGGGTACGCTGTTGAGCAGACGCATAGCGGGGCTGTCATCGTTGACCTCTGCTACCTCACCTGCACTCTCGGCATTCTGAGCCGACTTGTTACCACATGCTGTCATCGTGGCTGCTAAAGCCAGAATGGCAAAACTGAATAAAACTTTCTTCATCATAGTTTTAATGTTTAATATTTAATGTTTAATGTTTAATATTTTAATGTTATTTCAGTCCCTGCCATGTGCCTACGATGTTTTTACATTGAGTATAGGTGCTGGGGCAGTTGTAAACTTTATAAAGGCTGGCACCCTTCTCCAAGAAGATTTCCACGCCACGCTGTTCGGTGTCCCATCCCTTACCGAAGATATACAGGAAATAGTCAGTACCGTTGCCGCTAATACTAATCTCCTGTGGCTTGTTCACTGAAGGTCCCATCTCTACGGTATATGGGGTAGAGGGGGCGTAGGCATTGTCTGGGGTTGCACCCTTCAGCAATGCCGCAGCGAGGAAGCGCTGGATATACAGGTCGTTCTCTGGTGAATACTGGTGGGATGCCACAATTTTGGTCTTCAGCGTACGGATGATGCCTGAGACCGTCGCAGAACTGTTGCACAACAGGTTGAAGCACTTCTCTCCGGTAGCGGCATTACGAGCATAGATCTCAATCGCCATGGGAATCATAGCGGCAGTACCCTGAATGCTCTTGCCTAACAGTCCGTTGTAGACAGCCTCAAACTCGTTGTAGCCGCTGGGGATGTTTGAGAATGACACGGTAGCGGTCACAGTTCCCAGATACTCATCCACGTCAGCGATGCCATCACCGTTCACGTCCTCGCCGGCATCAGGAATGAAGCCTGTCACCTCGTAGGTATGGCTGCCGTAAGTAGCCTTGTTGCCATTGACCTGCAGGTCATGCTTCGTCTCATTGACAAGATTAGCCCACTTGTCGACATAGGCATCATTGTCGGAATCACCGTCTTTGCTGTCGTCACTTGAACAACCAGCCGCACTGGTCATGATTGCGATTGCCACGAGAGCCAACTGGCTCAAAATACTTTTGTAAGACTTCATACTTATTTATTATCTAATGGTTAAATGCTTGTTATATTATAATTATTTGTCTTGGTCTTGCTCTTTCTGGGTGTACTGCTTGACTTTCTTTTCCACCATCTGGTCGAGTTTCTTCTCCACGTTACGACCCACCAAGTCCTCCATCTTGAGCAGTCGCTCCAGATAGTCCTCTGCATATCTCATTGCCGCATCTTGGTATTTGGTCTTTGCCATGATAGATTAATTTGCGGGCAAAGGTACGACGAAAAGGGCGAAATGCTGTTATCATTTCGTCAAGTAATCTTATCATTTCGTGAAATCTACTCTTTTCGCTCCAGGTATTGCGTAGGAGTTACTCCGAAATTCTTCTTGAAGGCACGGGTGAAGTTGGGCGTGTCATTATAGGCACAGAGGGTCGCTATCTCGCTGATGTTCATCTCTGGGTGATTGTCAAGCAGATGGCGAGCCCTACGCATGCGGACATTCTGAATGAATGACTGTGGGGTTTCCTCTGTCAATGCTGTCAGCCGTTGGCGGAACTGGAAGAGGCTCATACCCAATCGGTCTGCGACATGATTGGCGTCAATCTGTCCAGTGAGTATCAGTTCATTGATGATATTCACGGTATTCTCCAAGAAATCGCGGTCAGTGGCGTTGAGTTCGTCAGTGTCTTCTTTTGTACTGGTGGCGATAGCGTTACCGTAATGCTCGTTAAGGACATTGTATTTCTCCTGTAAGTCATGGATATGCTCCTGTAGTTCTTGGTTGATGTGTGCCTGTCGTTGTTGTCTTCTGCGCATCATCCACCAGATACCTACGGCAAGGAGGGCGAGGGCGATGGCTATCATGATTGCCCAGAGTTTGTCACGTCGCTGCTCGTGGTTCTCTATCTGCAGCCAGTTATTGCCGAACTCGGCGTTATAGCGAGCCAGTGTCTCTGCTGATGTCTTGCTGTAGATGGAGTCTTTCAGGTCGTTGAAACGGTCGAGTTGGTGTTTCGCCTCGTCAGGATTACTCTTCCAAAGAGCCTCATAGAGCCCTCTGCGTGCATGTACCTCATTATAGGGATCGCCCAATTGCATGAAGATATCAGCGGCCTCCTGATAGTAAGGCAGTGCCTCCGCCTCACGTTGTTGGGAGAGCAAAGCCATACCCATCTTATTGCAGGCGATACCTAACGACTGGCGGTCAGGTGTCTGGCGTAAGAAGGGAATGACCTCATTCAGCACTTTCTCCGCCTCTTGGTACTGGTGCAGTCCGATGAGGATGGAAGCCTTTTGGGCTAGTCTGACCTTGGCACGAGGCTCGTTGCCTGCCTGTTTGTCTATCTCGTAAGCCTTCTCGATATAGGGCAGCGCCTTCTGGTCATCGCCCAGCGCGTGGTATACCTCTGATGCCATTGCCTGCAGCACTGACATACGGGAAGGGTTGTTAGCCTTCTCTGCCAGTTCGATACCTCTTAATATATAGGTCTCCGCCTCCTTGGGTTGGTTGGCGCCCATATAGATTCCCGCAAGGGTGTTGAGACTTGACGACATGACATCGGGGTCGCCCGTCTTCTCGTCCAGTGCATAGCATTCCTTGGCGTATCTCGCCGCCTCGTCATAGTCAGAGAGACGGGCATGGATGATGGCAAGAAGACTCAGACAGTCTGCCTCCAGTTCCGTACCTTTGCAGAGGGGCAGCGCCTCTTTGGCGATGGTGGCAGCCTTTTTATAGTCTTGCTGGGCATACGCCTCGTCGGCAGCCTCATAGAGTTGTGTCGCCTTGCTGTTGTCGGCAAAAGCCGTCAACATCATCAGCAGGCATCCTGTCAGTAGTATGAGTCTTTTTCGCATCATTATAGGAATTTGGATGCAAAAATACGAAAAAAGCACAAAAACCACAAAACTTATTTGGCAGAATCATAAAAAAGAAGTATTTTTGCTCTCCAAAGAAGACTAACCTTCATACAATGGAAAAACTTTTTTATGAACTGATACGGGTCTCTATCGGGCAGTTAGACTGTCTGAGTCGTGGACCAGAGCCTGAGGAATGGCAAGAGTTGAGTGAGATAGCCCATGAGCAGCAGATGGTGGGTGTCTGCTACCGTGGTGTGCAGGCTTTGTTCGAGTATGGACTCAGGGTGCCACAGGATCTGGTCATCGACTGGATGTCGGAGGCTGAGCAGATAGAGGAGCGTAACGACCTCATGAGCCAACGCTGCGCCAAGGTGCAGGAGATGCTGACCAATAGGTCTATCCTGTCGAGTGTGCTGGCAGGACAAGGGGCAGCCCGTGACTATGGCGAGACGTTGCAGACATTCCGTCAGCCTGATGGCATCGACTTCTATACCAATGGTTCCCCACAGGAGTTGATAGCCTTTGTGAAACGTACGGGTCAGGAAGAGGTGGAGAAAGACAGCCTGCGGGTTTTCCTTGAGATGTGGGACGATACGGAGGTTAGTCTCTACTACCGTATCGGTATGGGAAAGAATCCCTTGAAAAACAGGAAGATACGCCAATGGTTTGCGAAGAACCGCAAGGCATTGTTCGTGAAGGATGGTGAGATGACACGTCCGTCAGCGACGATGAATGTGGTATATATGCTGGTGCGCCTCTATTGGCAGTTCCTCTATAAAGGTATCACTTTGCGTGAGTTGTCCGACTTTTTCTTCACCCTGAAGCGGTTGGCGGCAAAGGGCAGTGTGTCGACCATCAATTACGAGAAGGTGTTAGGTGGTTTTGGCATCCTCGGCTTTGCCAGAGGTGTCATCTGGGTACTTCAGGAGGTCTTCGGACTGGAGGAGGGGATGCAGATCCTGGAGCCCTCGGAATCCCAAGGCTTCTTCATCCTTCGTGAGGTGATGGCTGGCAAGCGGAATGTCTTCCATCTCCTCTTGAAATATCCAGTGGAGATGTTCTTCTCTTTGTTCTAAGAGACTATTTCACATCCTGACAGCGCTTCAGGTAGAAGTCCTTGAAGTCGCTCCATTTATAATAAGGTGTCTGTGTGGTAGGTACAGGCAGTGTAGCCTCCTTGCCGTTGAGCAGGCATTTGACGAGGATGTCGTTGCGCCCTTGCTTGCCGCGATAGAACACCAGTTGGATGTTGCAAGCCTTACACGTCTCCCAGTTCTGGTAGCAGTTCTTGACCTCGTAGGGATCCTCAGGGTCAAGGTCGGCACCATTGATTCCCATCAGCACGGTCAAGGGTCCGATGAAGGTGTCGTGCCCAAAGCGCAGGTCAGCGAGATGGTCGCTGCTGCCAGCCATTACGGCGTCGGCTTTCTGGATGATGTCCTGTAGGATGGGAATCGTCGCATATTTGTCAGTAAACACCCATGTATAGGAGCCCAGGTTGGAACTCTCCCATAGGGCAACGAGTTCGTCGTCCGTTATCAGATTGCCCATCATCCCCTCGTAGTTGATGCTGGGCAGTGTCTTGTAGAAGTCGATGAGGACGTAGGCGTTCTTGAACGTGTCGCCAGGCAGTCCCTCCGTCGAGGTGAATGTCCTTGCCATCACCTTGTCTATCAAGGCGTTGTCACTCTTGAACTGACTCCTGTTTTCCTCATAGCGGGGCTTTGCCTTCGGATAGTGGTGCTTATGGGGATTCTGACGGTCCGTAGGGACGACGGCATCGAGGGTGAAGCGGGATGACTGCTCGCGAATCTCTATCTTCGGATTGCACTGCACCAGTTCCTGGCAGAATGCCGACATGCTGAGGACGCAGCGCCCTGAGAGGGAGGAGACGGCAAGGACATTGCCGCCTTTCTTGAATATCTCTGGAAACTGGTTGTACATCCTGCGGGCAATACCCTGATGCTGTTCCCATCCCAACTGGGTCAGTTCGCCCACTCCTGTCATCAACTCCTCCTTGACGGCGATAAACTTCTGGTAGAAAGTCTCGCCCTCGGGAGTCAGCAACTGTTTCTCGTGGGCAGTGGTCAACAGGGTGTCTAAGTCCTTATAGAGTTTGCTGCTCCAGTTGTAGCGTGACCCGTGGCGGGCATAGTGACTGATATAAAAGGGCTTATAGCCTTTGGGTGCTTTGGTCTGCGGAGCATCCTCGAACAGATAGGGGCAGTCGTTGCCATACGCTTTCCGGGGATTCGCCTTGAGTTGGTCCAGCACATTGTTGTTCTGGGCTCCACTCGCCATCGTGAGGAGCACCATGAGTAGAAAAAGTAATAGTCTTTTCATCACCAGTTGAGTATTTTTTGTCAGCCTTCTGACAGCGAGGTCATAAGCCTTTCAACTCTGCAATTACTTCATCTGCAATGTAGTCATCACTATATGTGTACAATAATGTATTGGCATTATGTAAGTCATCACAAGTTTTTGATTCATAAAATAATCCTATTGCTTGTTCAAAACTAAGGTGCAATTGAGTTGCTATTGACATGACTACACCACTTACTTTATACCACATTTGATCTGTTCTTAACATCGTCTATATTCTCTTTGATTCTACAAAACATAAGTACTTGTCAATTATCTGTTGGCACAGAACACACAACTGGTTGTTAGGCTGATGTTTGGATAACTCTCTTAACGCAGCCTCTGCCGACATACGTCCACGCATATAATCTTCAACAGTATCTATGACATTATCGTTAGCGACACCTCCCTCTACAATGTCGTAGTCTTTCCATAGCATCTTGCCTTTGCGGTTGCCTACTATAAAGTCTAACCAATCTTTATCGTATGCATTAAACTGGAGATAGCGATAGTTTCTTTTCACCGTGTCAATATCTAATTCATAGATGTTCAAGATGGGATATGACAACCTCCTCGTTCCCATCCTGACAGCCCAACGGCGTGCCTGTTCCTCCATATCAGTTAGATAGAAGCCCTTTCCAAAATCCAAGTTGGGACGACCTAAGACAACTAAAGGTTTTCGCACCTCAACGATTGATCCATGATATACCGTAATCATTTGGTTGTTCCTTTCTCCTTTTCCCAAAATAATAATGTCTCAATAATATCTGCAGTAACATGCTCTCTACTTTCTGTGTGAAGAGTGTCATAGCAGGCAATAATATAGTCATGTATCAATCCAACTTTTTCCATACGCTTATAGATGTCTGATACATTACTGTCAAGATTTTCCGCAACAGATTCTATACAGGAACACACGAACGTGCAAATTCGTTCTTGTTCTGTAGGACGAGGATAGCCTTTATCCCAAATATAAGTATCTGCACTTGAAACTTCTATGTTGCCATTCTGCATAAACCAAATATTTTTGCAAATATAGGAAATATTTCCCATTTCTCCAAATAATTCAATAAAAAAGCGAAGCCGTTGCCGACTCCGCTTTATATTATATATTAATAAGGTGTATTACTTATTCACGAACTTCTTGCCGTTCTGGATCAAGATACCCTTCTGGCTCTTGTCAGCCTTCTGACCTGCGAGGTTGTAGATAGGAGCGTTAGCGTTCTCAGCCTTTACATTAGAGATACCTGTGCCACCAAGGTCAGGAACAACTGAGATAGGAGTTGAACTACCTTGAGCCTCAACTATAATATTCTCTTTAGTAATAGTAACAACCTCTCCCTTATCATTGGGAACACCAGCATTAAACTCTGCTGCCATTTCCCCGCCAGGAGCGGAAACATAAGAATCTGAACCGAACTCAAAACCTCCGAATCCAATCTGAGATGAAGCCTGGAATAGATAGTATGACTCATCTGCCACTACGTCAAAACTGATATAGCCCCAAAAATGGCTATTACCTTTATCTATCACATAAGTATTTGCTCCAGCCTCATCATGGCGTGCCTTGATTTCATCGTTAGTAAAGAATTGCAGTTTTCCGTCGTCACCTTTAACTCCATTTATATATCCTTCCACTTTATAGTCGACATAAGGTGTTAAAGGAGTTCCAGTAGATTCTTTTACTACAAAAGTTTTACGATTTCCTTTATTAGCCCAAACTGTAATCTTCAAAGTTCCTGAAGTTTTTGGGGTGAACTTATAATAGAGACCATAACCTGGAACTCCTGTTTTGCCGCCCTCATAGTCGAGATAACCATAGCAAGCACGGTAAGTGCCTGTAGGCTCATCATCAGTATAAATCTCCTCTGCCATGATCTTCTCATAGGCGTTGCCTTGTCCATTTACAATGTATATTGGATCAACAAGGTCATTTACTTGGTTATTCTTTACTTCCCATGTTATAGGTCCCCATTCAATACTCTTAATAGGATAAAGATGAGAAGGATCTGTTTCATCAATGTTCTGCGCATTAACACTCATGGCAACGAGAGCCATGCTAATAAGGGTAAAAATCTTTTTCATAAGCGTTTTAGTTTTGTTTGTTAATATTTGAGTTTACTGTAGTTCGTTGCTCTCACGTCCACCTCTTGCCCGGAGGTGTATATATTTCGGTGCAAATATAAGGCATTTTTTTGAAACCTCCAAACTTTTTAGTGTAAAATGTACGTACATATATATAAATAAGGTGAAACCGTGGTGTGTAATATACAAATGACACTAGTAAAGGAAGCCAAAAGCCCAGAGAGGGATCTTTCTTAGATATGCTGATTCAATGTCATCCGCTGCTATGAACGAATGCTCCTGACCAGCCAATTGCCCATACCCCTTATCGGCGCCCCCCACTTCTATCACTGTGTCGTTATCAATACGGAAATCTCCACGCTTGTAGCCCGCATATTCAATTGTATGACCTGCGGAAGCCAATTGGTTTGCAATGAAAGTCTCTCTGACCGTACCTGTCTCTGGTTTCTGTGGGCATAGTGCATACAGTAGATTCGTGTTGTCAAGATAAATCTTGTCTGGTTTCTGAAGATCGGTAATGTTCTTTTTAAAATATTTGTTTCTCACATGTTCTTCTAAAAAACACTTTTGACGGGTATTTGCTTTTTGCAAAATACATTTTCCATGCGTAAGTGCTCTTTGTAAAAAGCATTTTCGGTACAAAAATAAGGTATTTCCTTGAAACCTCCAAACTTTTTGGTGTAAAATGTACGTACATATATATAAATAAGGTGAAACATCTGTGTGTAAAGTGCCATTCCAATCGAATAAAAGTGCCTATGTTTTCGATGTAAAGTGCCGTTGTAATCAATCGTTGGAAGCATCCCCTTTATCGGTTGACTCCAGTCAACCGATCTGCCGACTCCAGTCAACCGATTGGTTGACTCCATGTCAACCGACCGTTTGACTCTAAGTCGGCAGGTAGCAATACACTCTATTCCTTAATCAACTCATCCAATATACCTACATAATAAAAGGGGACATTCAATAATCTGAACTTATGCCCATTGGCTGTAGTCAGTTCATCTTCAGAATATGGACCACTCCATATTCTAACAGCGACATCACTTGCCTGAGGGGTAGACATGAAAGAATGCAAAGAGCGGAGATGTGAGTTTGTTCCAGCCTTCACCTCTAAGGGAACTAGTCTCACACCATTATGCCATACAAAATCGACCTCCGCGGTGGAACCCGTTTTCCCTCTAACCCAGAAATATTGCTCATCTTTGTAATTTCGGTCTAATAGTATGCGTAATTCCTGTGCTACAATTTGCTCTGCCGCATGACCACGCCAGATGTCAAGCAGACTTTTGTTTTGCAAGTACTCTAACTGGATGTTTGCAGAAAAATTGACAATACCAGAATCAACCCAGATTAATTTGGGTGAACGTGTCAAAGCGGGTTGGGGTGGTGCCTGTACAGAAGTAACAGGATAGTCGAGATGTAATAGAAACGCTTTTTGCAGCACGTCAAATGCCTCATGGATTTCTTTGCTGCTATATGCGCTTCCTCCAAAACCGCGATAAGTGATAGTTTGACCTGCCTCTATCCACCCATGACGCAATATGTGGCGAATGATTGCTACTTGGGATGCGTTCTTGGCATATTTCTCTACATCCTCATCATATCCGTCAAGTAATGATTTGTATATTGGCGATAGTTTCATGATATCTTGATGACGGGCATAGTCTGCTACTACTTCAGGCATTCCACCAATAAGCGCATAGTTGCTAAAACGTTGGATTAATTGATCATGCAACAATGAAGGCACCTCATGATGGTGAATCATATTGACTAGTTCCTCGTCACCCATTGCCTGTAGATACTCCAAAAAGGAACAAGGGCGCAAAGACATGTACTCAACCCTACCAACAGGAAAAGAGAAGTGTTGGCTCAGTAAACTTTGTAATCTTGAGCCTGCGGTAATAACAAACAACTCAGGTAATTGCTCCTTAAAATAGCGAAGCATTGCCACTGCTCTCGGCTCCTCTTGAATTTCATCAATAAAAAGGAGTGTCCGACCATTTCTGTTAATGGAAATACGCTTTTGGACACAGATATACTGAAAGGCTTCATGAACATTATCGGTCAAAGAGAACACATGAGCGTCGGCACTTTGCTCCAAATTCAGTTTAATATAGTGGTCAAACTCTTTGCTGAACTCATCAACCAATGTAGTCTTCCCCACTTGTCTGGCACCTCTTAATACCAGTGGCTTGCGGTTCTCTCTCTTGCTCCATTCATGGAGTTGCTGTAGCATTTGACGTTGTATCATATCGTAATATCCTCTAATTCAGTGGCAAAGATACGGATTTTCCCTAAAATATAGGCAAAAATAAGCGAAAAATTTCCTAAAATATAGGCAAAAATAGAATATAATCTCCCTAAAACATAGGCAAGAGGTACTATGCAACCTGTTGAGCAGGGTAAGACATTTTGTCAACCTGACAACCTTTTTAAAAAAATACTACTATGTGAAAGAAGGGTATCTTGATCCAGTCATCGACGAAGTCGCTTTGACCGTGTGTCAAAGAACGGTAAGAAGTTCGTGAATAAGTAATACACCTTATTAATATATAATATAAAGCGGAGTCGGCAACGGCTCCGCTTTTTTATTGAATTATTTGGAAGAATGGGAAATATTTCCTATATTTGCAACGATTAAGAAAAAGATAGAAGATTATGGCAACAGACAAAGTGGCTTACTGGTTTGATATAGCCAACTACGATTTGGATACCGCTGAAGCAATGTACCAGACAGGTCGGTGGCTTTATGTTGCTTTTATGTGTCATCAGGTTATAGAGAAAACTTTGAAAGCGTATTGGTGTGCGACACAAAGTGAAGACGCTCCCTATACCCACAACCACATGCGTTTGGCAGAAGGATGTGGACTTTATGATCAAATGAATGACGACCAACGAGACTTCTTGGATACAATTACTAATTTTAACATAGAAGCACGTTATCCAGAAGATAAGGAAGCATTGGCTAAAACTCTTACAGAGCATTTCTGTCGACAAATGATTGATGAAACAAAACTATTGCAACAATGGATAAAAGAAAGGCTTTGACCCGTGATGAGGCTCTTGCGCTTGTTCGAAAGTATAAGCAGGTGATAAGGTCCCGTTTTGATTTTGAGCCGAAAGTAATGATGTTTGGTTCCTATTCCAAAGGTTATGCCAATCCCGATAGTGATATAGATGTTGCTGTCATTGTGCCCACCTATGGCAATCGTAAATTTGAAATGTCAAAGGGGTTATGGCGTGATGTGCGAGATGTCAGTTTCTTAATTGAACCTGTACTTATGGCGGAAGATCGTTGGTCACCTCTTTACGATGATGTGATGCGTACCGGGGTGACTGTATAAATTATTTTCGTATCTCGCGTCGATAAGAATACTAGAACTACTAAAACAAATGGATATGAAGAGAAGAATGATGATGCTGGTGCTGATGAGTGCTTTTGCCTTAGGCACTTTCGCACAAAGAACTATTACCGTCGCCAAGGATGGTACGGGCGACTATGCTACCGTACAGGCTGCTGTTGACGCAGTGGCGGAAGGCGAGGAGGCTACTATTGAGGTCAAGGCGGGCACCTATGAGGAGATGGTGAAGATCGGAACCCGTCAGAAAGCCTCCACCAAGAAGATCTCCCTGATTGGTGAGGGGGCGGATAAGACTATTATCACTGCCGCCAATGGTAAGAATACCATCGGCAACGGAAAGGATTTGCGCGACTATGCCACAGTAGGTATCTTTGCCCCAGACTTCTATGCGCAGGATATCTGTATCCAGAACACGGGAGGCAGTGCGGCAGGTCAGGCGCTTGCCTTGCATGTGGATGGCGACCGTGCCACCTTCTATCATTGTAAGATAGCAGGTTACCAGGACACCCATCGCACCAAGAAGACCACCCGTAGTTATTATAAGGAGTGCGTCATCGAGGGTGCCACCGACTATATCTATGCAGGTGGTACTTGCTGGTTTGAGAGATGTACGCTGAACTGTGTCGCTGGCGGCTATATCACAGCCCCAGAGGATATCACTATCTATACGACGGCAGAGGATGGTACGAAGATATGGCTGGGCTTTATCTTTAACAACTGTGAGGTGACGAAGGGACAGGGTGTCGCTGACAAGAGTGTCGCCTTGGGTCGTTGCTGGGGTGCCGAGAAATGTGGCAGCATGTTCCTGAACTGTCAGTTGAACAATATAATCAAGGCTGCAGGATGGGAGACCATGGGAGGCAATGATGGCACGAAATCGTATTTTGCGGAGTATAAGAGCAAGAACGGCGCAGACCTTGCCGACGTGTCGGGTCGTATCAGTTGGAGTCACCAGTTGACGGATGCCGACTATGCGAAAGTGAACACGTGGGCGAAGGTGGACGAGATATATCGTGGTATCAATCCGAATGCGGTAGCCTTTGACCCCGAGGCTGTTATTGCCGCCCATCTAAAAGCCTCAGCCGATGACTATACGGAATTAGAGCAAGGACTGCTAGCCTTCCCAACGGCACGTGGCTTTGGAAAATTCGTCTCAGGCGGTCGTGGCGGTAAGGTGGTAGAGGTCACCAATCTGGAGGATGACCCTGCGAATCCTTCCGAGGGTTCCCTGCGCTGGGCACTGACCGTGGCTGGCAAGGAGAATGCCACCATCGTGTTCCGTGTCAGTGGTGTTATCAAGATCGGTGTCAATGCGCAGAAGAAACGTGAACTGCGTGCTGGTCTGAAGAACGTGACGATTGCAGGACAGACAGCCCCAGGTGACGGTATTCTGATTCGAGGCGGCAAGGTGAACCTGGGTGGCTCGGATAATGTCATCATCCGCAACCTGCGTTTCCGTGTTGGCGAGATTGACGAGGAAGACCTTGCGAAGGCTACTGACAGCCGCTTTATAGCAGGGGCGGGACTGGGTATCGAGAATGCCAAGAATATCATCATCGACCACTGCTGCTTCGGATGGAGCGGTGAGGAGAATATGACGATATACGACGACCATTTTATGACGGTGCAGTGGTGTATCATCCATGAGGGACTTTACAATGCAGGACACCAGAAAGGACAGCGTAGTTTTGGCAATCAGTGGGGTGGCTCACCTGCGACCTATCACCATAACCTGTTGGCGCATAACTATAACCGTAGTTCACGCCTGAACGGTGCTAGTAGTACGACAGAGGACCGTAATGTCTTCATGGAGTATTTCAACAACGTGAACTATAACTGGGGTAAGAAGAACTCCTGTTATGGTGGTGAGAACGAGGCAGGTACCTATAGTTCCCATGAATGTAACTTTGTGGGCAATTACTATAAGCCGGGTCCCTCGACACCAAGCAATAGTTACTTCATGGAGTTGTCCGGAGCACGTAATGGTAAGACACTCAATCCCAATCCTTCCCGTTGGTATTTCGCTGGTAACGTGATGGAAGGCAATGCCACTGCCACCGCAGACAACTGGTCGGCAATCCATAACAACACGACCTATACCGTCGAGGGAATGAAGTCGGAGTCCCTTATCTATCCTTCATTAGAATATACGCGTTTGGAGAAGTGTAAGTTTGATGACTATGACAAGTATCGTACACCTACTGAATCGGCAGCGGATGCCTATGAGCATGTGCTTGCCAAGGCAGGAACACTGAACCGTGACCAGACAGAACAGCGATTGGTGAATGAGGTACGGGATAAACTCGCTCAGTACAAGGGAACGACACTGAACAAAGATGGCTTCATCGACTCACCAGAGGATGCGGAGGGATGGCCCACTTATGCGGCAGGAACTCCTGTGGTGGATGAGGACCATGACGGAATGGCTGATGATTGGGAACTTGCCAATGGCTTTGACCCGACAAATCCTGACGATCGTAATGTGATTGCCTCGCCAGAGGGATATACCGCTTTGGAGATCTACCTGAATAGTCTGATGGGTGAGACCATTGCTGTTGTCGCAACCGCTATTGCTCCTGTCCAAAAAGGGGCTTCTCTGGTCAACCGACAGTATTTTGCGCTGAACGGTCGTCAGTCGTCAAACTTACAGCATGGTATGAACATCATCCGTGAGACCTACTCCGACGGAACGACACGTACCATGAAGGTGATGGCGAAATAGACGGATGATGTCAGAAGTTAGAAGAGTGAACCCCAGGGATAACTGCCTGGTTTCATGATAACGAAAGTCCCATTCGGGGCTTTCGTTTTGATAACCCCTGGTGCAATCTGGCTGTCCATCTCCAACTCGTTCCATCCCAAGTGTCGCAGGGTGGCAAAGGCACTGGCACCGCCTTCGATGATGAGTTGCTGAGGCTGTCGCAAGGTGACGAGTCGTTGTATCAGTATTGCCGTCATCTCACGCAGATGGACGGCGACCTCCTTTCCAGTACGATGATGGAAAGGAATGGTGATCATCAAGGAGCCTTGTTGCTCATAGCGTGCACTAGCCTCCTCCAGCCAAGATGTGATATCCTTGCTGCCGTCATAGATGGCACGAGGCATCTCCGTAACAGGAATACCGAGGTCTAACGGTTTGCTCTGCGTACTACCACAGAGCAGGAGGGTGGAGGAGAGAGGACTTTTAGTTTCTATAGAAGGTCTAATATTTCTTGTATCTTTAGTAATCATAGTTGTTCTGGTGAGCCAAGCCTCAAAGAGGTCGGCGGCTCCTGCGAAGAGGGTATGTCCGTCGTCATAGTCGGCTATCACCTTTCTGATATCCTCTGTTGTCTCAGCGTTAGGCATCAGGATACCCTTCTGTGCGGCATCAGGGAAGCGCTCCTTCAGAACGGAGGTCGTGGCAGGGAACTCCGGGTCGTAACTGAAGGCGGTCTTGTGGATGGGGGTATTATTAATATAATAGGTACCCGCGCGTATGATCCTTCCTTTCGAGGGATTAGCAGGCAGATAGACGGCACGCTGGTAACCTGTCGCCTCCATCAGTGCTGATAACTCCGCTACAACATGTCCTCGTAATGCGGAGTCCGTCTTCTTGAAAAGCGACCACCTCCCGTCCCCTCCCTGATGAGGGAGGGGGGAAAGGATGCGGTGAGTCTCCGCTACCGCCTCTTCCTCTGTCATCGAGCGGGTGTCAGTGGCGATGACGGTTGTTCCGTTTGTGGCAGTGACACAGCCACAAACTAAACGGACTGGCAGCCCATGACTATGGGCAATGCCCGCCATCTCGGCAGCCCCCGTGATATCGTCGGCAATGACAAACATGCTACGTCCCGTCTTTTTACTTTTTTACCCTTTTACCTTTTTACCTTTCTGACGGTATATCGCCATGCGGGTGGCATAGTCAATACTAAGTGTCATGGCACTATCGTTGGCAATACCTTTTCCTGCAACGTCAAAGGCAGTACCGTGGTCTACGCTGACACGGATGATAGGCAGTCCCAAGGTGATGTTCACACCACTGGCACTCTCCATCTTCCCTGTCTCCTTGTTCCAGTTGAAGGCACACACCTTCAAGGGGATATGTCCTTGGTCGTGATACATGGCGACGCAGCCGTCGTACTGACCACATTTCGCCTTGGCGAAGATAGAGTCGGGAGGTACGGGACCGTCGACGTCAAAGCCACGGGCTTTCAGTTCCTCGATGGCAGGGATGATCTCCTGCGCCTCCTCATAGCCGAACATACCGTTCTCACTGCTGTGGGGGTTGAGACCAGCCACACCGATATGAGGCTTCTCAATACCGAACTGGCGACAGGCATCGTCAATCAGTTCCACACACTCGATGACTCGCGCCTTCTTCACCAGGTCGCAAGCCTTCCGCAAAGGAACATGGGTGGAGACATGGATGACACGGATGTTCTCGTCGGCCAGCATCATGGCATACTTCTTCGTGTTCGTGAAGGTAGCGTAGATCTCCGTATGTCCGTCGTAGTGGTGTCCCGCAAGGTTCAGCGCCTCCTTGTTCAAGGGTGCTGTCACCGTACCGTCCACCTCATTCGCCATGGCGAGTTCTATCGCTTTCTTGATATACTGGAAGGCGGCATTGCCACATTGTGGCTGTACCTTGCCGAACTCAAAGGTGGAGAGGTCGACGCACTGCAGATCGTAGACATCGATAGTGCCATACTCAAACTTAGCGTCCTTTACGCTCTGTACGGCATTCACCTTCAAATCGAAACCCAGCAGTTGGACAGCCTGTCGCATGATAGCGGCATCGCCCGTGACGATGGGTTTACATTTCTCGTAAGTCTCTTTTCTATTCAGGGCGCGTACCGTAATCTCAGGACCGATGCCTGCGGGGTCGCCCATGGTAATTGCTAATATTGGGGTCATAATCGAGTTAATATAATGAATTATAAATATCTCTGGCATCCTGCTCAGTGACTTCTCTCGGGTTGTTCTTCAACAGGCGCTGCACCTCCATTGCCGCCTTTGCCATGCCGTCAACGGCACTCTGGGGAATACCCAGGTCAGTGAGTTTCTTGGGAATACCGACGGCATCAGCAAGTTCGTAGATGAAGTCGACGCCACGCTGAGCGAGACTAGTATCATTAGTGTCCCTAGGAGAACTATGCGTACTAGATAGCAATGCCTCAGCCACCTCGGCATAACGCTTTGGACATGCCTCCGCATTAAACTTCATCACAGAAGGCAGCAGGATAGCGTTTGACAGTCCATGAGGGATATGGAACTCACCACCGAGCGGGTAGGACAGAGCATGTACTGCCGCCGTATTGACAGGACCGAGGCAGAGTCCACCATACAGGGAACCTAAGGCAAGTGCCTCACGAGCCTCTTGGTCGTTGCCGTCCTTGACAGCACGCAACAGGTTGGCGGCTATCAGGCGAATACCTTGCAGGGCATAGATGTCGACTGCGGGGTGGGCAAACTTATTGGTGTATGCCTCAATACAGTGTGTCAGCGCATCCATTCCCGTATCGGCGGTCACTTTGGCAGGTACCGTCCACGTCAGTTTGGGGTCTACATAGGCGGCATCCGCAATGAGGTAAGGTGATACGATACCTTTCTTCAGATGGTCACGCTCATCCAGCAGAATGGCATTGGGCGACACCTCTGAGCCTGTTCCCGCCGTAGTCGGCAGACAGGCGAACCAGAGTCCTTTCTTCTTGATGAAGCCTGTGCCGAAGCAGTCCTCTGCCTGCTGGTCACTGTTGATGAATGCCGCCACCAGTTTCGTCACGTCGAGAACAGAGCCGCCACCGATACCAATGACACTGTCGGCTTGGAAAGCACGCGCCTTCTCAAGGATTGCCTTGAAGTCGTTGACGGTGGGCTCGGCAAGGATGTTCTGGAATATCTCGATTTGGATACCACCATTACGCAGTTCCTCTAAGGGAGCCTCAATGAGTGGCAGGATAGGGGGAGCCGTCAGCACAAACAGTCGCTGGTACCCCAGTGCTTTATAATCGCTTACTAATGTCTCAATGCAGCCCGTGCCGAACACGATCTTCTGTGGCTGCAAAAGGGTGATTGCTTTCATATTCTTACTTTTTTACTCTTTTACCTTTTTACCTTTTTACTCTTTTACCTTTTTACTTTTTTACCTTTTTACCTTTTTCTTCTAAGTATCCCCATATCGTCAGTTCCTTGTCGGCAAGAGGAGTCTTGAAGAGGTAACTGGCAAAATAGCCGACGACGAGGACGATGAGATGACTGTATACACCCAGCATGTATTTGTGATGGGGGAAACCGTCACTCAGTGTTGCCCATGCCGTGAAGATCACAGCGGCGGCAATACCGATATATAGTCCTTGCTTGTTGGCACGACGACTGAACAGTCCTAATAGGAAGATGCCCACGATACCTGCCGAGAAGATGGCATAGAGTTCGAACAGGGCACCAAGGACACCCTCGCCACCCCAGGAGATATACAGACAGGCGACACCGATGGCTCCTGCTCCTGCGATGACCACCATCCATTTACCGAAGCGCAATTGTTGCTTGTCAGTGGAATTCTTGCGGAAACGGACGTAATAGTCCTGCACCGCAATAGCCGACAGACAGTTAAGGTCTGCGTCCAGACTACTGATTGCCGCTGCGGCAAGGGCTGAGATAATCAGTCCACGGATGCCGACGGGCAGTTCATGGGCAATGAAATACGGGAACACCTCATCCGCCTTGATACCCTCAGGCAGCAGGGGAGCACCCTGAGCGTGATAGTAGGCGAAGAGCGCCGTACCGATGAACATAAACAACGCCCAGATAGGTACTGACATCAGCACACCGATATAGGCAGCCTTCTTCGCCTCCTTGTCGTTCTTGGCGGCAAGGTAACGCTGTACGATGGTCTGGTCCGTGCCGTATTTCTGCAAGGCATAGAAGATGCCGTTGAGTACCATGACGAGGAAGGTCAGTTGGGTGAGATCCCAAGCATAGGGACCGAAACTGATCTTGTCGTATTCGGAGGCGATGCTGAAGACCTCTGACGGTCCTCCGTTGATACCGAACATCAGAATCAGGATACAGACAACACCACCGCCGATGAGCAGGGCACCTTGTACCACATCCATCCATACGATAGCCTCCATACCACCGAGGAGTGTCAGGATCACGATGGTGATGCCCAGCACGAGGACGACGGTATAGATATTGATGTTCAGGAAGGTCGCCAGTGCCATCGACACCAGGAAGAAGACGGTTCCCGCCTTCGAGAAATGTCCCAGGGTAAAGGCAAACGAACTATAGAGTCTGGCGAAGAGTCCGAAGCGTCGCTCAAAATACTCATAGGTAGAGAGGCGTATGACCTTGCGGAACAAGGGGACGATAATACCAATCAGTGCGACGAGCACGATGGGTACCATTAGTCCTTGCACCAACAGAATCCAGTTGCCGGCATAGGCGGCACCAGGGTAGGCGAGGAAGGTCACGCTACTGATCAGGGTGGCGAAGATAGAGATACCTACCGCCCATGCTGGTATCTTACCACCTCCCGCAAAATAGGTCGACGTATCTTTCTGTCGATGGGCGAAATACATACCCATACCGATAGCGGCGGCTATCGAGATGAGGACGATGGCGTAATCAATCCAGTGCATTTACCTTCTTTTTAATCTCTTGTTCCTCTTCGGCAGAGAGACGGGTCAGTGGCATGAGCATCCATGGCTCACAGAGTCCCTTCGTCTGCATCATCACTTTCAGTGCCGTCAACGACTGTCCTAAGGTGCGGTCCTTCTGATAGATCTTGGCAATCTCGTTGGTCTCGTCCTGTAGCCGGTTTGCCGTCGTCATATCACCTTTGACGGCAGCCTCGTAGAGTTGTTGGAACATCTCAGGGACATAGTTGCCTGTCGAAGGTACGATACCATCGCCACCCAGTTCCAAAGAGTGTGCCGACTGTGCTGCCCATCCGCAGAAATAGCAGAAGTCATCACGGTCTTTAGCAATGGCAATACACTGTGCCATGCGCTCCAGGTCACGCTCCGAGTCTTTCAGTCCCACGATATTGGGGTGGTCGGCAAGACGGCGAATGACCTCCACGGGAATACTCATATGTGTCGTGGCAAGGATGTTATAGAGCATCAACGGACCCTTGATACTGTCGGCAAGGGTTCGATAGTAGTTCTCCATCTGCTCCTCTGTCAGCGCATAGTAGGTGGGAAGGGTAGCGACGATGACATCAGCACCAGCCTGGGTATAGGCCTCCGCCTGTGCCAGTTGCTCCGCAAAACAGTTGCCCGTCAGTCCAGCATAGATGGTGATGCGTCCTTGCGCCGCCTTGACGGCAGTCTCCACGAACAACAATCCATCCTTCTGACTGACACTGTTTCCCTCACCTGTTGTACCCATCAGCAGGGGAGAGACACCTGCCTGGACGAAAAACGCGATGATACGCTCCACAGCCTGTGTGTCGAGCGTACCATTCTCTGTGACGGGTGTCACCATAGGGACTACCACGCCATGATATTTCTTCTGTATCATAACTTCTTATCTCCTTAACTCCTTTTACTCATGCACATAAAGGTTCCAACCAAGATAAGTCTCTATCGCCTCGTTGAGGATATCGACGACATCGGTGCGGCACATAGCGACATGATGCTCGAAACCGTTCTTGCAGATATACTTCATGAGTTGCTGCAGGTTATCCACCTTCGTCACGGCGATACAACCGTCCATTCCGTATGGGTCGTCTGTAATCTCTCCCTTGCCGAGGTATGCCTTAATGCAGCCCTTCGGGTCATCGGTGGAGATGCGGAAGAATGTGAATGGACCGCTCGTGACCTTGGCATAGACAGCGCCGAAGGTGTTAATCTTGCCCAGTGTTCTGCCTAATACGCCCAATGGACCCAGTTTGAGGTCGTTCTGTACGAAGGACTTCGGGTAGTTGCCGCAGTGGGTACATACACATTTGTTACGATCCTCGGCGAAGTTGTTGTTCCAGTCGAGGAGTGCGGAAGCCTTACCAGAGGCAAGGGTCAGCGCATACATCGACACGGCACCGGCGATATCTGTCTCACAGGCTGCAGGGATGAGTTTGTCACCCAGCATCGACATGGTGACACAGGGGGCGCAACCGTAGTTCTGCTCCAGGGAGTCCCAGCACTGGATGGCGACAGCCTGAACGTCGTTTGCCTCAATCCAGTTCTCGACGGCAACACTGAACTTCGCTTGCAGTCCCAGTTTCTCCTTGTAGTTGTCAGGCACTTGGGCGTAGTTGCAAGTACGCTCGCACATTGCCTTGAACTTCGGGTCGTCATCACTGATCTTCTGGGCGGCAAAAAGAATCTCACTCAAGTCAGCGGGAACCACGGTGATACCATAACGCTGTAACAGTTTCTCACTGGCACGACAGGTGTTGAAGCCTAAGGGACGGGTACCAATCTGTCCGATACGGCAGTGGCGCAGTCCGTTGACCACCCGACAGATGGCTGCGAAGCGGTCGATGTCCTTGGCGAGCAGGTCACTATATATAGAATAGGTGTGCAGGGTGGTATCCGTGAAGGGGATGCCATACTGGTAGAGGTTGTTGCAGACGGAGATCTTTCCGCAGAAAGCGTCGCGGCGACTATCCAAGTCAACCTTGTCGTTCTCGTCGTCGCAAGCCTGCACCATGACAGGCACATTCAGGTCGGCATCGCTGATAGCGTTGATGATACCGATCTCAAAACCGAAATTAGGCAGTGACACGATGATACCGTCAATCTCGTCACGGTGCTCACGGAACTGCTTGGACACCTTCAGTCCGTCCTCACGAGTCTCGATACTACTGCTGCCTGTTGGAGTCGCGTCCTCAGGCAGGATGACATACTCATAGCCTCCGTCCTCTAAGGTTTTCAGCAACTGCTTGCGCACATCCTTGGCAAGTTCTGAATTGAAATAAGCGCGTGTTCCGATAATCACGCCAAAACATGTCTTTCCGTTTTTCATTTGCTTAATAGAATTTGTTTAGTAGATTTGAGGACAAAGGTACGAAGAATTAGGCATATTATACCATTTATATTGTTAATCTAATCAAAAATCTTGAAATTTTATACTTTTCTTTGTACCTTTGCCCACTACTAAAACAAAGAAAAGAGAAAAAGATGAGAAAGATTATTGTCACCGTGGCACCCGTATGCCATGTGGGGAAGGTGATTCCTGCCGATGTGAAGAATCCGTTGACACCGGAGGAGATAGCCGAGGATACCATCAATTGTTATAAGGCAGGAGCCTGTGAGGTGCATCTGCATACCCGTGACCTGCAGGGTAACCCGACCTTTGAGTTGGATGTGTTCCGTCAGACCATCGGACTTATCCGTAAGGAGACGGACATGATCGTGCAGGGCTCTACAGGAGGACTCTCCTCATTGACCCTTGCCGAGCGTTGTGTCTCCCTCGATGTGCCAGAGGTGGAGGTCGCCTCCTTGAATATGGGTAGTGTCAACTTCGGCGAGACGGTGTATGTCAATACGATGCCCGACCTGCGCTATTGGGCAAAGCGACTGGACGAGACACATACCGTACCGGAGATGGAACTCTTCGACTTGAGTCATGTGGAGTGTGCCACTCGCCTTGCCGACGAGGGAGTCATCCATCGTCCGTTGCACTATAACTTCTGTGTGGGTCCAGGCAATTCCTCTAACCTGTCGGCAACGGGGCGTAACCTCGCCATGCTCTGCTCCTTGATGGAGCCAGGTACCAGTTGGGGCATCACCCACGACTCCATGAAAGACTTCTCGATGCTTGCCTGTGCCATTGGCATGGGAGCCTCTGCCGTCCGTGTCGGTTTCGAGGATAGTTTCTATTATGCCGAGGGTAAACGTGCCCATACGAATGCCGAACTGGTAGAGCGGTTGGTGGCGCTGATCCGTATGATGGGCTGTGAGCCTGCCACTCCTGCTGAGGCAAGGGAAATGCAACACATCGAACCATTAAAGTAAAGAAGACATGAAACAATATATCATCGCAATAGACCAGAGCACGTCATCCACCAAGGCATTGTTGTTTGACGAGCAGTGCCACATGCTGGGGCGCACCAATGTCGACCACCATCAGTACTATCCGAAGACGGGATGGGTGGAGCATGACGCAGAGGAGATCTATCAGAATATGGTGGAGGCTATCCGAAAGTTGATGGAAGAGGCAAGAGGTAAGATGGAAGAGGGGGCATTCTCCCTCGCCATTACCAACCAGCGTGAGACGGCGGTGGTCTGGAAAAAACTGACAGGTAAGCCTATCGCTAATGCCGTAGTATGGCAGGACACCCGTGGCGCACAACTGTGTCGTGAGTTGAGGGAACTGGGCTACACCCGACAGGTGTCGGCAAAGAGCGGTCTGCTCATCGACCCTAATTTCTCAGCCTCAGGGGTGAAGTGGCTGTTGGACAACATCGAGGGGGCAAGGGATGCCGCCACCCGTGGGGAGTTATTGATGGGTACCATCGAGACATGGCTCATCTGGAAACTCACAGGGGGCAAGACTTTTGCCACTGATCATACCAATGCGTCCCGTACCATGCTGTTTAATATCCATACGATGGACTGGGACGACGACCTGCTGAAACTCTTTGGTATTCCCCGTAATATGATGGCGGAGATTCTTCCCTGTGATGCTGTCTATGGAGAGACGACGGTGGAGGGCATCTTCCCGCAGCCTATCCCAATCGCAGGAGTACTGGGCGACAGTCATGGTGCCCTCGTCGGACAGATGTGTTTCACCAAGGGTTCTGGTAAGGTGACCTATGGCACGGGCTCCAGTGTGATGGTGAATATCGGTGAGGAACCGCAAGACGCACCAGAGGGACTGGTGACCAGTGTGGGCTTCTCCGCCTTCGGAAAGGTATATTACGGTTTCGAGGGGAATATCTACAGTACGGGTGCCACGTTGAAATGGATTGCCGACCAGTTGCAACTGGTGGGACATCCGTCGGAGATGGAGGCGCTTGCCACCAGTGTCGAGGACAATGGGGGAGTGTATATCGTCCCTGCTTTCTCAGGATTGGGTGCCCCATGGTGGCAGAGTGATGTGAAGGGAGCCGTCTTCGGACTCACCTTCGCCACGACGAAGGCTCATTTCCTGCGTGCCGCCTTAGAGAGTATCGCCTATCAGATCAAGGACTTGGTTGATGTGATGGCACGTGCCACAGGTGGTAGACTCAATGAGATATGTGCGGATGGAGGACCTACGAAGAACAAGTTCCTCATGCAGTTCCAGGCTGACATGCTCGATACTCCCGTCGTCTGCACGGAGGTCGACGACGCCTCGGCTCTCGGTGCTGTCATCATGAACGGCTTTGCCCGTGGACTATGGAAGTCGTTCGATGAGGTCATCGGACTGCGTAAGGTTACTGATACCTACCAGCCTAACGCTCAACGCTCAACGCTCAACGCTCAACTTTATGAGGGTTGGCGTCATGCCGTCAAACAACTGATTACTAAAAACTAAAGATATGATTCACGTAGTATGTGTACACACCGCCATGGCTCTGGTGGAGCCACTGACGAAGATTTTCCAGGAGTATCTTCCTGAAGTGAACTTAAACCACATTGCCGACTCGTCGCTGATCAAGGAGGTCATCGCCAATAACGCAGTGACACCAGCCGTTCGTCGCCGACTCCTGTCGTATTATAACGGTGCTGCGGATGCAGGTGCCGATGTGGTGTTCAATACCTGTTCCAGTGTGGGCGATATCGCCGACTATGGCAACCTGTATGCCCGTATTCCTATTTTCCGCATCGATCAGCCGATGGCTGCCGAGGCGGTGGCGAACTACGACCGCATCGGTGTCATCTCCACACTGCCCACAACACTGGATCCCACCTGTCGCCTGTTGCGTAATGAGGCTGTGAAGGCTGGTCGTGAGGTGACACTGGTGGAGGGACTTGCCGATGGTGCTTTTGCCGCAGGACAGAGTGGCGACGGTGAGACTCACGATCGCCTGATCGCTGAGGCTGCACAGCGCATCGCCTCCGAGGTGGATATGTTTGTGCTTGCGCAAGGCTCGATGGCTCGTATGGAGCAGCGTCTGAGCGAACTGACAGGGAAACCCGTGCTCTCCAGTCCTGTGCTGGGTGTGAAAGGGCTTCGGAAGTTCTTGGGCTTGTGATGATGGGTTTAATGGGCTGAATAGGCTTTATGAAGAGAAAGAATATCATTCTTGTTCTGCTCGTCATCCTGGGCATGGTGACTTTCCTCGACCGCATCAATATCAGTGTGGCGGGGTCGAGCATCATGCACGACCTCAACTTGTCGCCTGCTGAGTGGGGATGGGTACAGAGTGCCTTCATCCTGTCGTATGGACTGATGCAGATTCCCATGGGTGCTTTGGGTGACCGTTTCGGACACCGTAAGATTCTTGCCGCCATTGTGCTGTGGTGGTCTGCCTTTACCGCCTTTACAGGTATGGCGGGTGGCTTGATGTCCCTGCTCCTTATCCGTTTCATGTTCGGTATCGGTGAGGCAGGTTCCTCGCCCTGTAGCACGGGAGTCATCAGCCGATGGTTTGAGAAAGGTGAGGTTGGTAAGGCACAAGGGTATGTCTGGGCGGCAAGTCGTATGGGCGGTGCCTTGACCCCATTTGTCGTCATCCCCGTGATGATGACGGTTGGATGGCGTGCCGCTTTCTATCTATTGGGTGCCTTGGGTATTGTCTGGGCGGTCGTGTGGTGGCTTTATTATAGGGATCTTAGGGAAACTAGTGTTCCTAGAAATACTAGTGTTCCTAGTTCTCCTAGTTCGCTCCCATGGTCATCCATCCTGCGCAACCGCCAGTTCTGGTTGATCTGTGGCATGTATTTCTTCTACGCTTTCGGCTCATGGTTCTTCTTCTCGTGGTTCCCCACCTTTATGGAGTTAGGGCGTGGCTTCGACAAGACGGAGTTGACCTATGCTGTTGCCGTGCCGTTTATCATGAGTATGATTGGTAATATCGCCGGCGGACATCTGACCGACCGCCTGACACAACGCTATGGTATCAAGGTGGGTCGTAAGGCATTGGGCTCCACGTCCCTTGCCGTCTCGGCGCTGTGTATGTTCCTTGCCGCCTTTATCCCAGGCAAGATGGCGGTCTTCGTGTTCCTGTCGTTATGCTTTGGCATCTTCGACCTGATGCTGCCGTCGGCATGGGCGTTATGTATCGACCTCGGCAAACATTATGCGGGAACTGTGAGTGGTGCGATGAATACGGCGGGTAACATCGGTGGCTTCTGTTGTGGCATCCTCTTCGGACAACTCGTCCAGCAGTCGGGAAACTACAACCTGCCATTGTATATGATTGCCGTGATGCTGATCATCAGTGCGGTGCTCTTCGCTTTCATCAATCCGGAGAAGCCGATTATCAAGGAATAAATTAAGAGGTTAGGCGATTGCCTAACCTCTTAATTTCAAGTATACCTCTTTTAAAGATTCCTCATTCCCCACATTCCCGGGGAAGATGATGTAGGGGAAGTCCTTTGCCATGACGCAGGGTACGTTCGTCACCACCTGCCCTAAGACGCGTGCCGACTTGATATCCAGTCCGTGGGTCAGGATGTCGTGGGAGGTGATGCCTCCCTTAGCGACAAGGTAAGATGGGGTGAACGACAACTGGCGTACAATATCCACGAGGAAATCGCTGACCTGTTGACCGAGGTGCTGCCGTTTGTCGGCATCATCCAGTCGGATCTCCTGTCGGGAAGTATAGACGACAGGTGTCAGAAGGTTATCGACCACCTGTCGGATAGTCTGTTGTGTCTCTTGCATCAGTGCCGTCGGGTCGTTGAGGATGCGCTGCACATCGAGTTCAATGCCACAGGTGCCCTCCGTGGCAAGCAGATGCTCCAACTGCTGGGTCGTCTTCTTGACATGGGAACCAACGATGAAGCAACCCACCCCTTCGCTTCTCAGTATCGAGCGGTCGAGTAGGGGAATGTCGTCGATGTCCGCAATGACCTTTGGCAGTGAGGACGACGAGCGGATGACGATTGCCTCCGAGTTCTCTGTGAACTCCGACCACCATTTCCGCAACTCCTCATAACTCTGTGCGTCGACAATCTCATAGTCGTCAGGGTTGGCGCCCTTCTCCTGGATATAGTCTCTCAGGACGGAGGTGTGATAGGCAAAGACATTATCACGGGCAAACTCCGTCTCACTGACAGGAATCAATCGCTCTCCGTCCCTCATATAGTGCACTCCGTCGATGGTGACACGTCCTGCCTCAATGAAAGCAGGACAGAAAGGAGTCTTTGCTGTCACGGCGACACCGTGACATACCAGACATTCGCGGATGACATCCGTCTCCAGAGGGAAGTGCCCGCGCAGACAACTGTCGCTGCGGCTGATAACGATGAGGCGGTAACCATAGTCATTATTCACCTTGATGACCATCTCCATCGCCTCCCGTGTCACCCTTGCCGCCTCCTCTCGTGTCATGGCACGGGTGTTGGTGAGGATATAGAAGAAGGGCACATCATCGTCGAAGGCGTGTCTGACACTCTCCTCATCCCATTGGGTGATGAGCAGACAGCCATGGACGGTCTGTATTCCAGTCGGGTCGTCGTCGAGGACGACAAGGCGTGTCGTCGTGGGATTCATGGGCTTAATGGGCGATGAATGACAGCACTGCTTTCACGATGCCCTCGGCATCCAGTCCGTAGTGGTGGAAGATCTCCGCATTCGTGCCGTGGACGGCGTTCTCATCGGGAATACCGAGGATGCGAACGGGTACGGGATGCTCTGCTATCGTCTCGCAGACCATGGCACCGAGTCCACCGAACTGGCTGTGCTCCTCGACAGTGACGAAGCGTCCCGTCTCCTTTGCAGCCTTGAGGATAGCCTCTGTGTCGAAGGGTTTGATCCATGAGCAGTCGAGCACACGTGCAGAGATGCCTTTCTCCTTCAGTTGGAGTCCAGCCTGCCAAGCGTGATACACCGTCTCACCTGCTGCCACGATGGTGATGTCGTTGCCGTCCAGAACGGTGATAGCCTTGCCGGGAGTCACCTCGAAGTTATCGTCCGCATAGACATCAGGTACGGCGGCACGTCCCACACGGACATAGCAGGGCTTGTCGTAGTCGACGAGCAGTTTCACCAGTTTCTTGGTGAAACGCCAGTCAGAGGGCAGACAAACCGTCATGCCAGGGAAGGTGCGCAGCACGGCGATGTCGTGCAGCGAGTGGTGAGTGGCACCCAGGGCGCCATAGGCGACACCGCCTGATACACCCAGAATGGTGACAGGATTCTCGCTATAGGCGAGGTCGACCTTCACCTGTTCCAGGGAGCGTGCCACATAGAAGCAGGCGGGACCGCAGCAAAATACTTTCTTACCAGAGTGGGCGAGACCGGCGGAGATGCCTACCGCATCCTGCTCAGCGATGCCGCACTCCACAAACTGCTCGGGCAATGCCGTGGCATAGTCGCCCAGAGTTACCGAGCCACGGGCATCGGTGGTCACGGCGATAATATCTTTGTCCTCACGTGCCAGTTCCAGCAACGTGTCAGTAAACTGTTTTCTACATGCAATCATAAGACTTCAATCCTTCAATTTTTCAATTCTTTCTTCAATCTCCTTGACGGCATCGATGCACTGTTGCTCGTTGAGCACGCCGTGGTGCCATTTGGCGATGCCTTCCATGAAACTCACGCCCTTGCCTTTTGTGGTGTTCGAGATGAGCAGATGGGGCTTGCCGTTGGTATAGTCGATGGCATCGAATGTCTTGACGATATCCTCCATCGAGTCACCGTTCATGTCGATGACATCCCATCCGAAGGCGCTCCAACGCTCACGGATTGAGTCGATAGGCATCACATCCTCCGTGTCGCCACTGATCTGCAGGTGGTTACGGTCGATGATGGCAACGAGGTTATCCAACTTATACTTCCCACCAGCCATAGCGGCTTCGTAGATAGAGCCCTCGCCTTGTTCGCCGTCGCCCATTAATACGTAGGTTCGGTAGGTGGGGGTAGGTGTGGTAGGTGTGGCAGGTGCGGTAGGGAGATAGGCGTTACGGTTCATTTTCTCTGCTATCGCCATGCCTACGCCGATGCTCAGTCCGTGCCCTAAGGCACCGCTGTTCACCTCGATACCGGGCACCTCGATGGTGGGGTGTCCGCTGAGGATGGAGCCATATTGCCCTAAGGTGTCGAGGGTCTCGGACTTCAGGAATCCTTTCGCCTCCAAGGTTACATAGAGTGCCTCTACGCAGTGTCCCTTCGACAGCACGAAGCGGTCACGGTTGGGAGCCTTGGGCTCTTGGGGATTGAGTCCCTGCATCACATGGAAATAGAGTGCCGTCATCACATTCAGGCACGACAGGTCGCCGCCGATATGTCCTGCTTTCGCACGGTAGACGACCTCCACCAGTCGCTTGCGGTTTTTCTCCGCCAGTATAGTCAGTTCTTTTGTATTCATTGCAGTGCTTTGATTAGTGTGTCATGGTTATTGCTCATATCCGTCCAGTCCACCTTCTTGTCGGTAGGAATGCCGTTGATATATTTCTCGATATTGGTATAGCCGTCGCCGTTGCAGTCCTTGACAGCATCGCTCGGATCGTTGGGGTTCAGACCGTTCTTCTTCTCCCACTCGTCGGGCATGCCGTCGCCGTCGCTGTCCTTCCAAGGCTTCCATTTCTTATACTCGGGGTAGCCGCCCATCTGTCGTGGGTCGGTGATGATACCGTCCTTATAGGAGTCCTGAGGCAGACGACGGTATTTGAAGAAGCCCTGCTCGTTCTGTGACTTGGGATGCAGTCCCCACATGTCGCCATAGGGGTTGTCTTTTACCTTCTTCTCATAGTCCTTGACATAGTAGGCGACGCCCGTCCTTACCTCCTCGCAGATGCGCTGGTCAACGATGTCACGGCAAGGGATGGTGGCACCTGCGTTGGCAAGTACCCAGTCGAAAGCCTGCTGTGCGCTCATCATCGTGATATACGGCATGGCAAATGGCTCGTTGGAGCGCATCAGCGCCTTCTCGGTCTCGTCCATCTCACCGTCTTTGTCGGCAGTCTGGATACCACCGTTCCAGTTGTCGGCGGTGATGGCGGGGTAGCCCTCCATGATATTACCGTCGGCATAGACACGACCGAACTGCTTGAAGGGGAACAATCCCTGTGAGCGGCTCTCGCTCTTGAGGATACGATGTCCCACGGGACCGTCCTTGGAGGTCAGTGGTCCTGGCTTGTAGTAGTTGTTGATGAAGTTATACATCGACTTATACTCGCCGCCGTCGGCAGTACGGTGTACCCAGTTGTACACGACATTGTTCACGAAGTTAAAGATGCCTGCCCAGCCCACACTCGGGTTACGACCCGTGTTGTCAGCCCAGAGGTTACGCATGAAGGTGGTGTTCTCACCGCCGATGGTAGAGCCGAAGGCGTGGTTCCATGTGTCGAGTGCCTTGGCACTGATGGTATTCTGGATGGTGACATTCACCGTTGGCTTCTTCTCTTTGGGCTTGCCGTTGTTCATGTCGAACATGTGGCGATAGAACGAGATGTTCTCATCCAGTCCCCACTCGCATGAGCAGTGGTCGATCATGATGTTTCCTACAGGGTTACCACCGAAGGAGTCCTCACGGTTGGTGACCAAGGTCTCGCCACGACGGAAACGCATGTGGCGAACGATGACATCGTGGGTGTCAACCTGGAACGACTCACCTGCGATGATGACACCCTCGCCAGGAGCCGTCTGTCCAGCGATGGTGACGTATGGAGCACGCACATAGATAGGTGACTTCAAGCGGATGATACCACTGACGTTGAACACGATGATACGGGCACCGCCCTGTTCACAAGCCCAGCGGAACGAGCCGGGACCGTCGTCGTTCAGGTTGGTGACGGTCAATACCTTACCACCACGACCACCAAAGGTGTACATACCGCCGCCCTCAGCACCGGGGAATGCGGGAATCGTAGCCTGACGCAGGTCGTAAGGCATACCAGCCCAGGGCACGTAAGGTCTTCCTGCCTTAGCCTCCTCCACCACAATAGGGAAGGCAACAGCCCATGCGGAGTCGCTATGAGCCGCCCACTGCTTCTTCTGTTCTCCAATCAGTTCTTTCGCCTCACCCGTCAGGTCAGGATACTGTGCAAATGCCGACGTTGCTCCAACTAGCAACGTTACAGCCGAAATAAAAAGTCTTCTCATATTAGTTTTTAAACGCGTTTATTTTAATAATAAGACTATGTTTGCGCGTGAATGTACTCACTAATTATTAGCAGTGTCAAAATTCCCACGCTGGGTGTCTTATTTTAAATAAGGTTGACACCAAAAGTTTGAAAAAGTATGGTGAGACAACCTAAAGAAAACATTTATGTAAAGTCCTCCAATCGTATCAACGATATGAGGCAAGTGTATGAGATGCGTCACATGGACCACCTC
>JAFTGH010000012.1 GCA_017458005.1 Prevotella sp.
AGCCCTGAAACTGCTGCGGACGTACTACACGAAGTACGGTTGCACCACCATCCGACAGATCATCTGCCGATGGGCACCAGAGACGGAGAATCAGGTGGAGGCGTATATCAAGACGGTGTGCAAACTCACCCATCTGACTGCAGACGCCCCGTTACCACCCATGAAGGCAGAGACGAGAATCGTCTGGTGTGACCTCGTCCTTGCCATGGCAAGTGTGGAGTGCGGACTGTCAGCCGACGACAGGGACACCCTTAGGGGCTCCGTCGGAAAGGCTTGGAATATGCTGTGCTAAATCAATTGAGAGAATGAAACAAAAAAACCGCTGGATTCACATCCAGCGGCGATTCTCTCAATTTTCTTTGTTCGAATTCTTTCTGATTACTCAGCAGCAACGCTGTCAGCAACAGCAACAGTGTCAGCAACCTCTGCGCTATCAACAACCTCTACAGAGTCGGTGTCAACCTCAGCAGTCTGAGCCTTGTTACCACAAGAAGCGAAAGAAACAGCAACGATGGCTGCGAACATAAATACTAATTTCTTCATTTTTCTAAGCTTTTAAAATCTGTAAAACAATCATTTGTTTATTAAAACGCTGCAAAGGTAGGCATTTTTTTAATACGTTGTACTTTTTTTTGTGATTTTTTTTGCCCTCTTTTTGTAACTTTTTTGCAAACTTCTGTAAATCAAGCGTTTACGAAATGTTAAAATTCACGTCATTTTTACACTTAATGCAATTAATCTTAAAAATGTGATGTTTTACGATAAAAATGAGTACCTTTGCATCTCGTGATAAACGACACCTTATTATATATATGATAGATACGTCGGCTTTTCAAGGTAAACGGGCTGCCTATTTTACACTGGGCTGCAAACTGAACTTCTCTGAGACATCGACCTTTGCGAAGATGCTTCAGGAGATGGGCGTGGGGACTGCGGCAAAGGGGGAGCAGGCTGATATCTGTCTGATAAACACCTGTTCCGTGACGGAAGTCGCCGACCATAAATGTCGTCAGGCAATCCATCGGATGGTGCGTGAGCATCCTGGCGCCTTCGTGGTGGTCACGGGCTGTTATGCGCAGTTGAAGCCAGAGCAGGTGAGCAAGATAGAGGGTGTCGACCTCGTGCTGGGCGCCAACGAGAAGGCAGACCTCATCCAGTTTCTGTCGGAGGGCTTTGTCAGGCGTGACGCTATCGCATCGTACAAGACGGAGAAGACGAAGGACATCAAGACCTTCGCACCCAGTTGCTCCCGTGGCAACCGCACCCGTTATTTCCTGAAGGTGCAGGACGGCTGTGACTATTTCTGCACCTACTGTACGATACCCTATGCCCGTGGCTTCAGCCGTAACCCGACGATCGCGTCGCTGGTGGCGCAGGCGGAGGAGGCTGCTCGGGAGGGAGGCAAGGAGATTGTGCTGACGGGTGTCAATATCGGGGACTTCGGCAAGACGACGGGGGAGCGTTTCCTCGACCTTGTCAAGGCACTGGACGGGGTGGAGGGTATCCGTCGCTACCGTATCAGCAGTCTGGAGCCCGACCTGATGAGTGACGAACTCATCGACTTCTGCGCTCATAGCCGTGCTTTCATGCCCCATTTCCATATTCCCTTGCAGAGTGGCAGTGACACGGTGCTGAAACTGATGCACCGCCATTACGACCGCCAGTTGTTTGCCGACAAGATCCATCGTGTCAAGGAGGTGATGCCCGATGCCTTTATCGGTGTCGACGTGATGGTGGGCTGTCGGGGCGAGACACCTGAGTGCTTCGAGGAGACCTATACGTTCCTGCGGGACCTTGACATCACCCAGTTGCATGTGTTCCCATACTCGGAGCGTCCCGGTACCTCCGCGCTCTCGATACCCTATGTGGTGAGTGAGCAGGACAAGCGGGAGCGTAGCAAACGGTTGCTCGACCTCTCGGACGAGAAGACACATGCCTTCTACCAGCGATATATCGGCAGCGAGGCGGAGGTGCTCTTTGAGAAAGCCCCTCGTGGCAAGGCGATGCATGGGTTCACGAAGAACTATATCCGTGTGGAACTCCCTGCCGCACAGGCTCGTGAGGATTATGACAACCAACTCATCAACGTCCGCTTGGGCGATTTTAATCATGATAAGACAGCACTATGGATAAGGTCGCAATCGTCATATTAAACTGGAACGGGGAGAAGATGCTACACCAGTATCTTCCCAACGTGTTGCAATACTCAAGGGACGAGGCTGTCGTCTATGTGGCTGACAACGCCTCTACGGACGGCTCCCTCCAGATGCTGGCGAGGGAGTTTCCCGAGTGCAAGGTCATCACGCTCGACAAGAACTGGGGCTTCGCCGAGGGCTATAACAAGGCGTTACGGCAGATAGAGGCGGAGTATTACCTGTTGCTGAATAGCGATATCGAGGTGACACACCACTGGCTTACCCCGCTTATCGAGATGATGGACGTGCACCCTGAGGTGGCGGCATGCCAGCCTAAACTGCTGTCTATCTTCGACAAGGATAAGTTTGAGTATGCGGGGGCGAGTGGGGGCTTTCTCGACCGCTTGGGCTATCCCTTCTGCCGAGGACGCATCTTCGACACGGTCGAGGATGACAACGGACAGTACGACTATGCCACGGAGATCCTGTGGGCAACGGGGGCGGCTCTGATGATCCGCTCCAAGGACTATTGGGATGTCGGCGGTCTTGACGGTCGCTTCTTTGCCCATAACGAGGAGATAGACCTCTGTTGGCGACTGCGCATCCGTGGTCGTAAGATATACTGTCTGCCAGAGAGTTATGTCTATCATGTGGGAGGCGGTACGCTGCCCAAGGGTAACCCCATGAAGACCTTCCTTAATTTCCGCAACAATCTCACGATGCTCTATAAGTGTCTGCCAGACTCGGAACTCCGAGGGGTGATGCGCTGGCGTTGGTTCTTGGACTATCTCGCCGCCTGGCAGACATTGGTGCTCAACCGTAACTGGGGTGACTTCAAGGCAATCTACCGTGCCCGTCGTGCCTTCTCCCAATGGAAGCATGACTTCGATGCCGACCGTACCGCCATCCAGCAGTCGCGTGTCGCCACGGAAATCCCGGAGCGGCGCAAGTTCTCCATCCTCTGGCAGTATTATGTCAAGGGCAGGAAGCGTTTCTCTGCGTTAATATGCATGATACTCTTATTAGGAGCCGTCCTGCCGTCGCATGCACAGGGCTATGATGTCCAGTGTGAGGACACTTGCTCCCATGTGCATGGCATCGACATGAGCCATTACCAGGGCAACGTGTTCTGGGAGACCGTGGGGGATAATACCAAGATGTCCTACGTCTACCTGAAGGCGACAGAGGGCGGTGACCGTATTGACGAGATGTTTGAGCGTAACATCAATCTTGCCCATCGCTACGGGTTGAAGGTGGGCAGTTACCATTTCTACCGTCCCAAGGTGGAGCAGGTGATGCAGTTGGAGAATTTCAAGACGCAGTGTCTTCCCGGTGAGCAGGACCTCATACCGATGATTGATGTGGAGACGATGGGAGGCTTGTCGACAGAGGCGTTCTGCGACTCGCTGCTGAAGTTCCTGAGTCTGGTGGAGGAGGCGTATCGCCAGAAGCCATTGGTATATACCTACCGTAATTTCTACAACAAGTATCTATTGGGTAAGTTGGACGACTATAAACTGATGATTGCCATGTATACTGACGAGGAGCCAGTGCTTGCCGACGAGCGTGACATCATCGCCTGGCAGTATACGGGAAAGGGCAAGTTGACAGGTGTCAGCGGCTATGTGGATAAGAGTCGTCTGATGGGACGGCATAAGTTACGGGAACTCCGTTTCCGCCATCACTGATCACTCCTCGATGTGCGAGAGAGAGTGGGCGAAGTTGGCGAGGAAATTCGTGACAGCCTCACTGGGGTAGTAGCCCATGTATTTGGCGGAGTGGCGTACATGCCACATCATGGCACCAGAGTTGGTGGTGCTCACAAATACGTTCTTACCTTGTGTGAAATACCATTCGGCAGCCTGCTCGCTGGAGGTCTTGAGGATATCGTCTGCGACACGGATGGTCGCTTTGCTGATGGTCGCCTCGGTAAACGGAATCTCCTCAGGCTTGAAGTCGAAGAAATGGACCAGCAAGGCTGCCTCCAGTTTGACAATCTTCCCCATGCGCAGTCTCTTGATCCATTCCGACAACTGCTGGTAGTCAATCTGGTCTTTCGTCGTTCGGAGATAGATGCCTAACTCCACCAGATGGCGCATGTTGATGCCCTGGGTGAGGATGAAGCGGGCAAGACGGATGATGTTAAGCAAGAGTTCCAGGGTAGGAGAGTCGTGCTCCTGCTTGATGAGTTGTTGCAGTTTATGGTTCAGCAACGGGTTGGTCAGATGTTGCTCGTCCTCCTTGGCTATCTCCTTGTCAGCCTCCGCCACGGACTGTTGCCATACCTGTAGTTGTGACGGGCGTATCCTCAGGAAAAAATCGTCGGAGCACATCTTGATACCATCGTAAGCCCATGGGGTCACATCGTGCATCTGGGAGAGTTGGTAGAGCCTGTTCCATTTCCATGGCGACATGGGCTCTATCTTCTCGCGTTGTCCGAAGGCTCCACTTTTGAGCAGTCTGAGGAAGTTACGTTGTATGATGTCCATTAGGAGTATTTTTTAGGATAGCGGACGAGGATGGCAAGTGTTGCCATGATGCCCAAGAGAAAGGGGTAATACAGATAGGGGATGATGCTGATGGGGTTGATGGCAGCCAGTCCTCCAGCCATCAGCAGTTGTGCGCCATACGGGAGGATCCCCTGCATCATGCAGGAGAAAGTATCGAGGATAGAGGCGCATTTCCTATTGTCGACACCATAGCGGTCGCCTATTTTCTTGGCGATGCCACCGACGGTCAATATGGCGACCGTGTTATTCGCGGTACAGATGTTGACTAATGAGACCAGCGCCGCTATTGACAGTTCTGCTCCCCGCTTGCTATTGATCCTGCGGGTCATGCGCTGGATGATAAAGTCGAGTCCTCCATTGTATTTGATGAGTTCCAAGAGTCCTCCAGCCATGATGGTGATGATGATCAGTTCGCCCATCCCCAAGATGCCCTCGCCCATTGCCGTCATCCATCCGTAGAAATCGAAGGTGCCGTAGCAGAGTCCTATGATGCCAGAAAGCAGGAGCCCCAGAGTGAGGACTGCCATGACGTTCATGCCGAAAATGGCGGTGATGAGTACAACGAGATAGGGAATCACCTTCAAAAACTCCACCTCACCTGTCTGCTGTGCCAACTGCATGCCGCTACCCATCATGAGATAGACGATGAGCATGATGGAGGCGACAGGTATCACGAGGAAGGAGTTGACACGGAATTTGTCGCTGAGACGACACTCCTGCGTCGAGGTTGCCACAATCGTGGTATCAGAGATGAATGAGAGATTGTCGCCAAAGAAAGAGCCTCCTACCACCACGGCGATGATCATGGGCAGCGTCATGCCCGTATGCTGGGAGATGCCTGCGGCGATAGGGACGAGGGCGACAACGGTACCCACACTGGTGCCGATGGAGAGGGAGATAAAGCAGGCTGCCAAGAACAGTCCTGCCAGCAGCATATTGGCAGGTAAGAGCATCAGGGTGAGGTTGACGGTCGCATCAATAGCCCCCATGACCTTTGCGGTGTGCGCAAAGGCTCCTGCCAGGATGAATATCCAGATCATCAGCATCATCTGACTCGTTCCCGCCCCTTTGCTGAAGATGTCAATCCTCTTTTTCAGAGGAATCCCCCCAGAGATGATAACAGCATAGATGCTGGACACCATGAAGGCGACGGTGATGGGTACTTTGTAAAAGTCACGAGCAATGATGCTCGTGACTAAGTATAGTACTATAAACACCAGAAGCGGTGATAATGCTTTCAGACCTTTCTTCATTCTTGTTTACAGGGTTACGCCGTTCTTGAAGATGGAGATCTCACGATAGGCGTTCTCCTCATTACGTGCCAGTTCGCCAGAGGCGACGGCAAGCACTTTGTCGATAAACTCGGGGACAATCTCCTGCATGGTGCGTCCCTCTATCAACTGTCCTGCGGAGAAGTCTACCCAGTGTGGCTTGTTTTTCGCCAGGGTGGGGTTCGTGGCAATCTTCATCGTAGGTACGAAGGTGCCGAAGGGGGTGCCGCGTCCTGTGGTGAAGAGGACGATATGGCAACCGCATGAGGCGAGTGCCGTAGAGGCTACGAGGTCGTTGCCAGGAGCGGAGAGCAGGTTAAGACCCGTATTCTGAAGACGGTCGCCATACTCCATGACACCACTGACAGGAGCCTTGCCGCACTTCTGTGTGCAGCCCAGTGCCTTGTCCTCCAACGTGGAGATACCTCCCGCCTTGTTGCCTGGTGAGGGGTTCTCGCCTACAGGCTCACCATGGGAGAGGAAGTAGTTCTTGAAATTATTAATCATCGAGACCGTCTGGTCGAACAACTGCGGAGTCTCGCAACGGTTCATCAGAATAGTCTCGGCGCCAAACATCTCAGGGACCTCAGTCAGTACGCTGGTGCCACCCTGTGCCACGAGCCAGTCGCTGAACTCGCCGACCAGTGGATTGGCGGTGATGCCAGAGAATCCGTCGGAGCCTCCACACTTCAGACCCACACGCAACTTAGAGACGGGAACATCCTCACGTTTGTCCTGTTTTGCCTGGGCATAGAGGTCGCGCAGGATCTCCATGCCAGCCTCTATCTCATCGCCCTCTACCCGTTGGGTGACGAGCAGTTTGATACGTGACTTGTCATAGTCGCCCAACATTGCCATGAAGTCCTCGGGCTGGTTGTTCTCGCAGCCAAGGCTGAGTACCAGCACGCCACCAGCGTTGGGGTGCAGGCAGATGTCGCGCAGCACCTTACGGGTGTTCTCGTGGTCCTCGGAGAGTTGTGAGCAGCCGTAGTTGTGATGCCAAGTCCAGATAGCGTCAATACCCTCCTGCTTGGTCTCCATACTCAACTGGTGGGCAAGTCGCTCGGCGATACCGTTGACGCATCCGACGGTAGGCACGATCCATATCTCATTGCGGACTCCCACGTCACCGTTCTTGCGGACATAGCCCTTAAAGGTACGCTTCTCGTCTTTGATGCTAAGTTTCTCGTTGACAGGGTTGTATGTGTATTCGAGCGTACCACTTAAGTTGGTCTTCAGGTTGTTCTCGTTGACCCAGTCACCAGCCTTCATGTCCTGACGGGCATGACCGATGGGGTAGCCGTATTTGATAATGTCCTCACCCTCTTTCACGTCTTTGATCAACACTTTATGACCGGCAGGCGTGTCTTGGTTCACTGTGATTTGCTTGCCGTCAACGTCAATGATGTCGCCCTTCTTCTTGGGTTGCAGACATACCACGACAGAATCGGCAGGATTAATCTTTAAGTAGGTTCTTAATTCCATAGTGTATTTGTATTTAGTAGTTTATCCGATATTCTTACGGCGATAGAAGTCGATGTTCTCCTTCGTCAGCAGTTCGATGGGCATGTAATTGATGGGCTCCACCTCTTTCTTCAATACGATGGCATTGAAGAGGGTCTCAATGCAGGAGTAGCCCTGCATATATCCGTGCTGCGCTATCAGGAAGGAGATACTTCCCTGTCTCACGCACTCGGCGTTCTTGGGAACCATATCGTAGCCCATGATCTGGATGTTACGGCGATTGGAGCGCAACAGGTATTCCCCAACGATATGCGCCTTGGAGTTAAAGGTGATGCAATGGTGCGTGTGGGGATGGTGGCTGAAGAAGTCGTCCAGAATGGCGTCGTAGTTCTCACGCTTCTCGTCCAGCGAGAGGTTGACCTCATGGATAAGGACCTCGGGGAAGTGGTCGTGCATGTAGTGGCGGAATCCCGTCTCACGGTTCTCCTGCTGCTTGGAGGCGACGACTCCGTTACGCATCTGCTTCATCAGCATGATCTCCGTCTCATGGGGAGCCAGCATCATCAACATACGTGCAGCGAAATAGCCGCTGGAGAAAGAGTCCTGTCCGTAGAACGACAGGGGCTTGAGATCTGGCATGTAGGAGTCGAGCAAGATAAAAGGTATTCCCTGTTCGTGCAACTGGTCGGTGAACTTGCGTGTCACGTCCAACTTGGAGGGGACGACGATGACACCGTCGGGCTTCATTCTCAGGCACTCGTTGGTGACCTTCGTGAAGGTCTCTGTCGAGAAACGGTTGTAGTACATCATCTTCTGACTGACGCGGAAGTCACGGCGACGCTCACAAGCGTCGAGGACTCCTTCCTCCACCTCTTCCCAATAAGCCTCGGACTCATGTTTGGGGATGATGCAATAGAAGGTGTACGACTTGTTATAGGCAAGTGCCGACGCATACATGTTTGGCTTGTAGTCCATCTCCTTTAATGCCTTCTCGACTTTCTCAAGAGCACTTTTAGAGACGTTTGGACGCTTGTGTAACACACGGTCCACAGTGCCGACACTCACCCCAGCGCGTTCTGCGATGTCTTTGATCCTTATTTTGCCAGTATCCATGTTCATTTGTATTTTGAATGCAAAGATAAAGAAAAAAAAACGTTTACGGAACAAATTAGGAATATTTTTGGTGATAATTTTGGTATTTGGACTTTTTTGTGCTAACTTTGCAACTGAAAGTTAACATCATTATTTATAAATACTAAAACAAATGGCTAAAATTGTAACCCTGGGCGAGATTATGCTCCGCCTTTCTCCAAACGGTAACGACCGTTTCATTCAGAGTGAATCATTCCGTATCATCCCTGGTGGTGGTGAGGCTAATGTGGCTGTGTCTGTCGCCAACTACGGACACGAGGCTTATTTCGTGTCTAAACTTCCTAAGCATGAGATTGGTCAGATCGCTGTCAACGCTCTGCGTCGCTATGGCGTGAATACAGAGTTCATCGCCCGTGGCGGTGACCGTGTAGGACTCTACTATGCTGAGACA
The DNA here is from genome assembly GCA_017458005.1 of Prevotella sp. Taxonomy (GTDB): domain Bacteria; phylum Bacteroidota; class Bacteroidia; order Bacteroidales; family Bacteroidaceae; genus Prevotella. The sequence goes on from JAFTGH010000012.1 coordinate 8,924, forward strand.
GGTGCCTCCATGCGTCCTTCCAAGGTGATTTACGACCGTGCCCATTCCTCTATCGCAGAGGCTGATGCTGCTGATTTTGACTTTGATAAGATCATGGAGGGTGCTCAGTGGTTCCACTGGTCTGGTATCACCCCAGCCATCAGTGACAAGGCTGCCGAGTTGACAAAACTTGCCTGTGAGGCTGCCAAGCGTCATGGCGTGACCGTATCCGTAGACCTGAACTTCCGTAAGAAGTTATGGACCTCAGAGAAGGCGATCTCTATCATGCGTCCTCTGATGAAGTACGTTGATGTATGTATCGGCAATGAGGAAGACGCAGAACTCTGTCTTGGCTTCAAGCCCGATGCTGACGTAGAGGGTGGTGTGACCGACGCTTCTGGTTACGAGAAGATCTTCAAGCAGATGAAGGAGGAGTTTGGCTTCAAGTATGTGGTATCTACCCTGCGTGAGTCATTCAGTGCCACCTTCAATGGCTGGAAGGCTCTGATCTATGATGGTAAGGAGTTCTATCAGTCAAAGCGTTATGAGATCAATCCTATCATCGACCGTGTGGGTGGTGGTGACTCTTTCTCAGGTGGTCTGATCCATGGTCTGCTGACGAAGCCGACTCAGGGTGAGGCTCTGGAGTTCGCTGTTGCCGCTTCAGCCCTGAAGCACACCATCAATGGCGACTTCAACTTAGTAGGTGTTGACGAGGTTGAGTCTCTCGCTGGCGGTAATGCCAATGGACGCGTACAGCGTTAATATCGTTATATCGCAATATCGTTATATCGCAAAAAATAATAGAATAATGGCAAAGTTTGATAAGATAGCCGTACTGAAGAAAATCGGCGAGACGGGCATGGTTCCCGTATTCTATCACAAGGATTTAGAGACTTGTAAGAATGTCGTAAAGGCTTGTTATGAGGGTGGTGTTCGTGCCTTTGAGTTTACCAACCGTGGTGATTTCGCTCAGGAGATTTTCGGTGAGTTGGTAAAGTGGGCAGACAAAGAGTGTCCGGAACTTGCTCTGGGTATTGGCTCTATCGTCGACGCTCCCACAGCAGCCATGTACATCCAGTTGGGTGCCTGCTTCGTGGTAGGTCCACTGTTGAACCCTGACATCGCTCCCGTCTGCAACCGTCGCCTTGTTCCTTACTGCCCAGGCTGTATGACAGTCAGTGAGATCGGTAAGGCTCAGGAGTTGGGATGCGACCTGACAAAGGTATTCCCAGGTGATGTTGTAGGTCCTAACATGGTGAAGGGTCTGAAGGCTCCGATGCCTTGGTCGAAGATCATGGTAACGGGTGGCGTGGCTCCAGAGGAGGAGAACCTCAAGGGCTGGTTCAAGGCTGGTGTCTACTGTGTGGGTATGGGTTCAAAACTCTTCCCCTCAGACAAGGTAAAGGCTGGCGACTGGCAGTATGTAACCGACAAGTGCAAGGAGGCACTCGGTTATGTGGCTAAGGCTCGCGCTTAATCTTGCGATAGTCTTTCTAATCTCAGCATGTTCACCGTCAGATAAGGCAGCGGTGGACATGCTGAATTCTCTTTCCTATGCCTATCACTATCGTCATATTGATTCTACTGCCTATTATGCCCAGCAGGCTTTCGACTTGTCGGAGAACTATGCCGACGGAAGGGCGGAGGCACTCAACCATATGGCATTCGTCAGTATGGTGCGGATGGACTATGACCATGCCGAGCAGCAACTGAGGGAAGCCATATCGTTGACTGACAACCAGATAGAACTTTTTGTGGCAGAGGTGCAGCAGATGCGTCTCTGTCAGCGTCGTTCCCGTAATCGGGAGTTCTACGAGCATCGAGAGCGTGCCATTGAGTGCAGGAAACGAATCAATGAGGAGCGTGCTGCGTTATCGGAGCGTATGCTGCTTCGTCTCATCTATGCGGAGAGTGAGTATGCCATCGTCAATTCCACCTATTATTATTATGTCGGACTTGAGCGGCAGTCCATCCAGGCTTTGATGGAGGTCAATCCCGATGAGTTGCGACGTGACACGGCGCAGTACCTGAATTATCTGTATAACGTAGGGGCTGGCGGTATCATCACAGAGGGCACCGATGATGAGGTCTATCAAGAGGAGGTGGAGTACTTGAACCGTTGTCTGACCATCTCCCAACGATATTCATATCCCTATTTCGAGGCGAATGCCAAAGAGGCTCTTGCTGACCATTTGGGTGACGTGCCACTTGCCGAGGAGGCTTTGGAGGGCTTTAAGGAGTATGGCGATGTCTATCAGATCGCGGGTGCCTATCGTACACTTGCCTCCTGCTACCATGCCATGGGGGAAGACCGTCGTGCCTTGGAGTATCTGCAGGATGCCTTGTCGGATCAGCGCATCAATCAAGCCCCTGACTTGGTGGCGAGCATTCGGGAGCAGATGAGTGTTGCCTATTCTGCGGTGGACGACAAGCAGAACAGCGACCTGAACCGTAACATCTATATCGACCTGCAAGAGCAGACTCGTCAGGACCGTGAACTGGAGGCGCGTGCCGCCATGTATGAGCAGTCGACGACACAACTGAACTGGATGATGATAGCGGTGATGATCGCCATCCTTCTCTTGGTGTGTCTCTTGTGGCTTTTCAATCGGATGCATAAGCGGGAGAAACAGAGCAGTAAACTGGACGATCTGCTGGAGCAGAAGAGCGAGGAAATCAGTGAGGCACGTCTGCGGGTGGAGAAAAACGAACGCCGCCATCTGGAGCAGCGTGCGAAAGTGTCGATGGTGGTAGGTATCACTCCACTGATCGACCGTATCATTCACGAGGTCAAGCACCTGGATGCCACTGGAACGACAGAGCGGCAGGAACGCTTGAACTATATCCGTGAACTGACAGACCAGATTAACCAGCAGAACGATATCCTGACACACTGGATACAATTACGGCAAGGTGAGTTGAGCCTTCATATCGAGAGTTTCCCCGTGCAACCCTTGTTTGAGATTATTGCCCGTCGCAAGACGGAGTTCAACATGAAGGGTATCACGCTGGAGGTGCGACCCACGGAGGCTGTCGTAAAGGCGGATCGGGTACTGACCCTCTTTATGTTGAATACCCTTGCCGACAATGCGAGGAAGTTTACGGAACAAGGAGGAGAGGTGCGTATTGCCGCTAGTGAGTCGGCTGACTATGTGGAACTCTCCGTAGAGGACACAGGAAAGGGGATGGGGCAGGAGGAACTCTCCCAGGTGTTCAGCCATCAGGTGAAGGGAGGTCATGGCTTTGGACTGATGAACTGTAAGGGTATTATCGAGAAATACCGCAAGATCAGTCAGATATTCCAAGTATGCCAACTCTCCGCAGAGAGCGAGGAGGGGAAAGGTAGCCGTTTCTTCTTCCGTTTACCGAAGGGAGTGGCTCGGCTCTTGGCTTTAGGCTTTTGGCTGTTAGGTGTTGGCTCCCTGTCCGCTAATAGCCAACCGCCAATCGCCAATATTGACCGTGCCCATATCTTTGCCGACTCCGCCTATTTCTCCAATATTAACGGCACCTATGCCCGTACCTTGGAGTTTGCGGACTCCTGTCGCCATTATCTCAATGCGCATTACCAGACACAGCATCCAAAGGGAAACCTGCTGATGCACCGCATAGGCAACGCCGCCCTGATGGCACCAGAGATACAGTGGTTGCACGACAGTGTTGCCACCAACTATCAGATTATTCTCGACATCCGAAACGAGAGTGCCGTGGCGGCACTCGCTCTCCATGAGTGGGAACTCTACCATTATAATAATAAGGTGTACACCCAACTCTTCAAGGAACTCTCTGCCGACAACACCCTTGCCGACTATTGCAGGATGATGCAGCAGTCGCAGACCAACAAGCGCATTGCCGTCATCCTGTTGATACTGATCCTCCTGTTGATCATCCCAGCCTATTATGTGCTTTACTACCGTCATCGTCTTTACAACCGTTTCCGCAAGGAGCGCATGCAGCAGTCTAATCTGGAGATGGCGGAGGACGAGTTGCGTAGGGTAGAGTTGGAGGATAGCAACCTGCATGTCTCGAATGCGGTGTTGGACAACTGTCTCTCCACCCTGAAGCACGAGACGATGTATTATCCCAGTCGCATCCGACAACTGGCGGATAAAGGCGATACCCAGTCGATGCTGGAGGTCGCCGCCTATTATCGGGAACTCTATGGACTGCTTAGCGAGCAGGCTATCCGACAGGTGGACCGTGTGAAACTCCATATCAAGAGGGTGGAGTGCTACGGACATGCCGTCTTAGGCGACGAGGAGATGCTGCGCTATCTTTTTGAACTGCTCAAGGGGGAGGTCACGACAGAGGTGAAGGACCAGCAGTATCTGCTATATACCGTTCGACGTGATGACCTGAGGATGGATGAGGAGCAGGCTGCCAATCTCTTTACCCCACAGTCGGACACCATTCCCTATCTGCTCTGTCGACAGATCGTTCGTGACCACGGCGAGGCGACCAACCGTCGTGGCTGTGGCATCTGGGCGGAAGTGGCAGACAATATCACATGGATTAAAATAACACTACCAAGATATGGAAAACTTTAAGTTGATTATCGTAGAGGACGTGCCCCTTGAGTTGAAAGGCACAGAGGGTATCGTCCGTCATGAGATTCCTGAGGCGGAGGTGATAGGCACAGCCTCTAACGAGATTGAATACTGGAAACTGATCAAGCAGCAACAGCCAGACCTGGTGTTGCTCGACCTCGGACTGGGAGGCTCTACCACTATCGGCGTGGAGATTTGCCGTCATACCAAAGAGCAGTATCCACAGGTGAAGGTGCTTATCTTCACGGGTGAGATATTGAATGAGAAATTGTGGGTCGATGTGCTGGATGCTGGTGCCGATGGCATCATCCTCAAGAGCGGTGAACTGCTGACCCGTGCTGATGTCCGTGCCGTGATGGAGGGTAAGCAGTTGGTGTTCAACGAGCCTATCCTGCAGAAGATTGTGGAGCGTTTCAAGCATGCCGTGTCCTCCCAGTTGGCTCGACAGGAAGCCTTGATCAATTATGAGATTGACGAGTATGACGAGCGTTTCCTCCGTCACCTCGCTCTGGGCTATACCAAGGAGCAAATCACCAATCTGCGTGGCATGCCCTTTGGCGTGAAGAGCCTGGAGAAGCGACAGAACGAACTGGTGCGTAAGTTGTTCCCTGGTGGCGAGAGTGTCAACGCCACCCGTCTGGTGGTACGTGCCCTTGAACTTCGTATCCTCGACATTGACAACTTAGAGCCTGATACCGATTAAACCTGTTGCTGATGAAACGAGTCTGGTCCTATATCGCACTGGTGCTTGCCCTTGCCGAGGTCGTACTGATATTCTTGTCATGGCTGTTGAGTGCCGCCCTGCCGAACAGTGGGGTGCGCTCGATGTTGTCAGGTGAGGGGCTCCGTTGGTTCATGGGGCATTTCGGAGATATATTGGCAACCCCCTTGTTGTCGTGGCTCTTGCTGATGGTCATCGCTGTGGGATGCCTGATGCGGTCGGGTGTCTTCTCACGCAGTACACCATCGTCATACCGTGAGCGTCGTGCCTTGTTGATGGGGGGTGGTGTGCTCTGCCTCTGCGTGGCGGTACTCCTGTTGCTGACGATGATGCCTCATGCCGCTCTGCTCAGTGCGACAGGTAGTCTGTTTCCTTCTCCATTCTCGTATAGTCTGATACCCTTTGCCTCCTATGCCATCTGCGCTTTCAGTATCGTCTATGGCGTGGTGGCTGGCACCTACCAGTCGTTGACGGATGTCTACGACTCATTATTATATGGTATCCGTCAGGCGGCTCCGCTCTTTTTCTTCTATATCTTGTTAATTCAATTTTATGAGTCGTTGATCTTCGTTTTCCACTAAAACACTAACTTTTAGGTATTGCGTCCCCTTATTTTTCTGTCTACCTTTGCAAACGGAAAATTAACCATCAAAGATAAATAGAAAAATGAGTAAGACAATTGTAGTATTTGGTTCATCCACTGGCACCTGCGAGTCTATCGCGGAGAAGATTGCCACTAAGTTAGGTGTAGAGTCGCTGAATGTTCAGGATCTCACGTCAGATGTCGTTGCCGCCAACGATAACCTGATTCTTGGTACCTCCACATGGGGTGCAGGAGAGATGCAGGACGACTGGTACGACGGTGTGAAGGTATTGCAGGGAGCCGACCTGAAAGGCAAGACCATTGCCTTTTTCGGTTGTGGTGATGCCGAGTCGTATGGCGACACCTTCGTAGGTGGCATCGGTGAACTATATAATGCCATCAAGGACAGTGGTGCCAAGTTCATCGGTTCCGTGTCTACTGACGGCTATACCTTTAGTGATTCAGATGCTGTCGTCGACGGCAAGTTCATCGGACTGCCTCTGGATGATGTGAATGAGGACGACAAGACCGATGGTCGTATCGACGCATGGGTTGCCGCCATATCTCCTAATCTTTAATCAACCATTGACTATGACTCAGACGGAACAAATGCCCATCGACCTCAAGGTCCTGATGAACCACATCTATGAGTATAAGAAAGGGGTGCGTCAGATGATACTCTTCACCATGAACAAGCGATACGAGCAGTTTGCCACGCAACGGCTGGAGCGACAGAACATCCCGTATGTGCTACAGCCGGCAGGCAAGAACACGCTTAATCTCTATTTCGGAAAGAAGGAGTGTCTGGAGGCTATCCGTCTGATCGTGACTCGACCTCTCAACGAGTTGACACCAGAGGAAGACTTTATTCTCGGAGCGATGCTGGGATATGACATCTGTGCTCAGTGTGAGCGTTTCTGCGAGCGCAAGTGTCGTACCTGTCAGTCCGTTCAGTAGAGTTCCACTTTCAATAAGGTTTAGATCATAAAGTATTTGTTTAGTTTAGTGTGAGACAGGACATGCCGTGAGGTATGTCCTGTCTTATTTAGTTCTCCTTAAAGGCAACGACGCGGGTGAGGTCCATATCCAGGTAATAGGTGTCGCTGTACTCCTGGTCGTCAAGTTCATAGCGCACTCGTGTGACGATGAGTTTCTTGAAAGGCTCATCAGGGGCGTATCTGATAGTGCCTTGATAGCGAGTGCCCTGTTTTGCCAACTGGCGCAGGCTGACAATGGCGGAGTCTGTCATGGCATGAGTAGAGTCGATGTCCGTAAAATGAAGGGACGACGGCTCCAGTCCTTCCCGCATGTTCTGCTCCATAAACTGCTCTACCAGTTCCTCTGCCTCCGCCTGCGGTCCACACGAGGTGAACAGCAGGAGAGACATACCTATTATAATATATAATGTGTTCCTCATTTCTGTGGGATATTCTTTAGGACATCAAGCAAGTGGTCCCATACCATCTGAACGGTGGGAATCAGCAGGCGCTCGTCAGGAGTATGCACGTCACGGAGTGTCGGTCCGAAACTGACCATGTCGAGGTTGGGGTAGCGTTCAGAGAACAGTCCGCACTCCAGTCCCGCATGGATGCCGCGTACTACAGGCTCCTTGCCGAACAGTTTGACATAAGAGTCCTTGACGATTCTCTGCAGGTCGCTGTTGGAGCGCATCTTCCAGGCGGGGTAGCCATCGCTATGCCTTACCTCTGCACCAGCCAGTTGGAAGCAGGCACCAATGGTGTCACACATATTGTCGAGGTTGCTCATGACGTTAGAGCGTTGTGATGAGACGATTGTGATCGCGTTCTCCTTCGTCTCGATGCTGGCGATATTACTGGAGGTCTCCACCATCCCGTTAAGGGCAGGATCCTGACAGATGGCGTAGATGCCGTTGTCGACAGCCTGAAGGGCAAAGACGAAGTTCTTCGCCACAGCAGCCTCGATGACGGGCTCTGCCTCTGTGCTCTCCATCGTCCACACCATATTGGTGTCGGTCACATGGAACTCCTCCTCCACATCGCTGGCGAAGATATTCCAGTCGGCTTTGATATTCTCCTTGACAGCATTGGGGACGGCAATGACAAACTGACCGTCACGAGGGATGGCGTTGTGCATCTTACCAGAGTTGAACTGTGCGAGACGGATACCCTCGTACTTCTTCATCTCTGCAAAGAGGAAGCGACCAAGCAGTTTGATGGCATTGGCGCGTTTCTTGTTGATGTCGTCGCCGGAGTGTCCTCCTGTGAGTCCCTTGAGTTGGGCACGCATGAAGAAAGAGCCGGCAGGAGCCTCCTCACGCTGGAAAGAGAAAACGGCTGTGGTGTTACGACCTCCTGCGCACGACACGAAAATCTCACCCTCGTCCTCGGAATCGAGGTTGATGAGATAGTCGCCAGTCATGAAACCAGCCTTCATGCCCTCAGCCCCTGTCAGTCCAGTCTCCTCGTCACGGGTGAAGACACACTCGATAGGACCATGTGCCACGTCATCACTGTCTAGCAGCGCGAGTTCCATGGCACAGCCGATACCGTCGTCAGCACCAAGGGTAGTTCCCTTGGCACGCATCCATTCCCCGTCGATATAGGTCTGGATTGCGTCATGGTCGAAGTCAAAGTCCACATCGACGAGTTTGTCGCAAACCATGTCCATGTGACTCTGTAGGATGACTGTCTTACGGTTCTCGTAACCAGGGGTGGCTCCCTTGCGGATGATGACATTGCCTGTCTCGTCGACTTTCGTCTCCAGTCCATGGCTCTCACCCCAGTTTCTCAGATACTCAATCATCTTCTCCTCACGCTTCGAAGGGCGTGGAATTTCGTTAATCTTCGCGAATTGTTCGAAGACAGCGATAGGTTTTAACTCTCTTTTACTCATTATTAATGTTTATTTTATCGGTTTTCTAAATTTTATTGTTTACCTTTGCAGACGATTTGTAAGTGCAAAATTAATCATTTATGGTGAGAATCCTGCTAATAAGCACGTTAATAATTGCTATTGGGATGGCTTTTTTCTTGATAAAAGTCCTTTCCAGCAAGAACGGAACCTTCTCGTCGCAGCATATCCACGACAGTGAGGCGATGAGGGAACGGGGCATCCACTGCGTGATGGACCAAGACCGTGAGATGCGGCGCAAGAGCAGGTTTGCCGTGAAAGAAAAGTCATGACTCGCCCTCTCGAATATCGAAATATCGTTATATCGCAATATCGAATCAATAAAATAAAAGAAATGAAGAAGAACATTATTGGCACTATGGCTGTTGCCGCCATCGTAGCACTCGCATCTTGTAATAACGCAAGTCCTAAGATGGACGAGCAGCCGGCTTCCGCCGACTCTACAAGTGCAGGACTGAAAATCGCTTATGTAGAGGTTGACTCACTGATGACCCAGTATGAGTATTGTAAGGACTTCACGCTGGTGCTCCAGAAGAAGAGCAACAATGCCCGCAACACCCTGACCCAGAAGGGACAGCAGTTGCAGAATGCGATGAACAATTTCCAGCAGAAGTTGAACAACAACGGATTCACCAGTCGTGAGCAGGCTGAGAGCCAGCAGGCTGCCATCCAGCGTCAGCAGAACGACTTGCAGCAGTTGCAGGCTCGCTTGGAGAATGAACTTGCCAACGAGACAAATACCTATAATGAGGGTCTGCGTGATAGTCTGCAGCATTTCCTTGCTGTATATAATAAGGATAAGAAATACGATATGATCCTGACCAAGCAGGGTGACAATATTCTGTATGCGGCAAAGCGCTTCGACATTACGGCTGATATCATCAACGGACTGAACAAGCGTTATAAGTCGACCTTCAACAAACCCGCTGAGAAGAAAGAAGAAAAGAAATAAGAGTGGATATCCAGAAAATCCTGAAGAAACTACGCATCGAACAACTCAATGAGATGCAGCAACACGCCGCCGAAGCCATCCTACGCTCCGACGGTGATGTTGTTTTACTCTCCCCAACAGGTACGGGTAAGACGCTTGCCTACCTGTTGCCATTGGTGCAGCAGTTGGACGCCTCGTCGGATGCGGTGCAGGCATTGGTCGTAGTACCAGGACGTGAACTCGCCTTGCAGTCTGATACGGTGCTTCGGGATATGGGCTCTGGTATCCGTTCCGCCAGTTGCTATGGTGGACGTACAGCCATGGATGAGCATCGGCGACTGAAGGAGGTCAAGCCTCAGATTATCTTTGGGACACCCGGGCGACTGAACGACCATCTGGATAAGGATAATATCTCACGCTATGGCATCCGATGGCTGATTATCGACGAGTTTGACAAATGTCTGGAGATGGGCTTCCATCACGAGATGGAGAAACTCATCAAGAGCCTGCCGGGGCTGCAACGCCGTGTCTTGCTCTCCGCTACGAACGCGGAGCAGATTCCGCAGTTTGTCAATATGGCGAAGAAGGGTACGGTGGTGAATTTCCTCTCTGACGACGAGCAGACCTCGGAACGGGTGACGCTCTACGAGGTGAAAAGTTCCCAGAAGGATAAGTTGGAGACGCTGCGTACCCTGTTGCTGGGGTTTGGCGATGCCAGCAGCATCGTCTTCCTGAACTACCGTGACTCGGTGGAGCGTGTGAACCGTTATCTCACAGAGCAAGGATTTACGACCAGTTTCTTCCATGGAGGACTTGAGCAGAGACAGCGTGAGGCTGCCCTGTACCGTTTCTCCAACGGGTCCGTCAATGTGATGGTGAGTACCGACCTCGCCTCCCGCGGTCTCGACATTCCCGATATCGCCAATATCGTGCATTACCACATGCCGGAGAGCGAGGAGGGCTATATCCATCGGGTAGGGCGTACCGCCCGTTGGGACAAACAGGGTAGGGCGTTCTTCATCACAGGTCCTGAGGAGCATATCCCTGAGTATGTGGAGGGAGAGGTTGTTCCCTATGCTTTGACGATGTCACAGATAGACCAACCTTCTGCCCCCAAAATGGCGACCCTCTATATTGGGAAGGGTAAGAAAGACAAGGTGAGCAAGGGCGACATCGTGGGTTTCCTCTGTAAGAAAGGTGGTCTGCAGTCTGACGAGATAGGGCGTATTGATGTCAACGACCGTTATGCCTATGTCGCTGTGAGACGAGAGAAACTCGATCAGATTATCCGTCAGACACAGGGTGAGAAGATCAAGGGCATTAAGACTTTAGTGGAGCCTGTGAGATAGAGAATTGCAACGCAGACTTGGCAAAACGTAAGAAAATTGCGTAAAATGCTTAATTCTTGCTCAAATATTTGCCTAATTGAAATAAAAAGTGTAATTTCGCATCGTTTTTACGAAACAGATAATAAAAAGTATAACAAATAATTAAATTCACAATCAAAATGAAGAAGTACAACTTTAACGCAGGTCCTTCGATGCTTCCCCGCGAAGTGATAGAGAAGACTGCACAGCAGTGTTTAGACTTCAATGGCTCTGGTCTCTCTCTGATGGAGATCAGCCATCGTGCCAAGGATTTCCAGCCCGTTGTTGACGAGGCAGTGGCTCTGGTTAAGGAGTTGCTCCAGATTCCTGAGGGTTATTCTGTCATCTTCCTCGGTGGCGGTGCTTCTCTGGAGTTCTGCATGATTCCTTACAACTTCCTGATTAAGAAGGCTGCTTACCTGAACACCGGTGTTTGGGCAAAGAAGGCTATGAAGGAGGCAAAACTGTTTGGTGAGGTAGTAGAGGTGGCTTCTTCCGCTGATGCCAACTATACCTTCATTCCAAAGGGATGGAGCGTTCCTGCTGACGCAGACTATCTGCACATCACAACCAACAACACCATCTATGGTACTGAGATCCGCAAGGACCTCGACGTTAATGTTCCCCTGATTGCCGATATGTCATCAGATATCTTCAGCCGTCCTATCGACGTGAAGAAATACGATGCTATCTATGCTGGTGCTCAGAAGAACCTCGCCATGGCTGGTGTCACCATCATCATCGTGAAGGATGAGAAACTGGGTAAGGCTCCTCGTGAGATTCCTACCATGCTCGACTATCGTACTCATGTTGATAAAGGCTCTATGTTCAATACTCCTCCTGTTGTTCCTATCTATTCCGCATTGGAGACACTCCGTTGGATCAAGAAGAGCGGTGGTGTTGAGGCGATGGACAAACTCGCCCAACAGCGTGCAGAAATCGTCTATGGTGAGATCGACCGCAACAAGATGTTCAAGGGTACTGCCGTTGAGGAGGATCGCTCACTGATGAACATCTGCTTCGTAATGGCTGACGAGTATAAGGAGTTGGAGAAAGACTTCCTCGACTTCGCTACCTCTAAGGGTATGGTTGGCGTGAAGGGTCACCGCTCTGTAGGTGGTTTCCGTGCTTCTTGCTACAATGCCCAGACCATTGAGGGTGTCAACGCGCTCGTTGCTTGCATGAAGGAATTTGAGGCTAATCATTAATACATTAAACATTAAAGATTAAACATTGAGATGAAGATTCTTGTAGCAACAGAAAAACCATTTGCAAGTGCTGCTGTTGAGGGCATTCGCAAGGAGGTAGAGGCAGCAGGCAATGAGTTGGTGCTGCTGGAGAAATATACAGAGAAGGCACAGTTGCTGGATGCCGTGAAGGATGCCGATGCGATGATTATCCGTTCGGATAAGGTGGACGCTGAGGTACTGGATGCCGCTAAGCAGTTGAAGATCGTGGTTCGCGCTGGTGCTGGTTATGATAATATCGACCTCGCTGCCGCTACCGCTCATAACGTAGTCGCAGAGAACACTCCAGGTCAGAACGCCAATGCCGTTGCCGAGTTGGTATTCGGTCTGTTGGTGATGGCTGTCCGTGGTTTCTATAACGGTAAGAGCGGCTCTGAGTTGTTGGGTAAGAAACTGGGTATCCTTGCTTTCGGTAATGTAGGTCGCAACGTGGCTCGCATCGCCAAAGGCTTTGGCATGGATGTTTACGCTTATGATGCATTCTGCCCTGCAGAGGTTATCGAGAAGGCTGGTGTACATGCTGTCGCTAATCAGGATGCGCTCTTCGAGACCTGCGACGTGGTATCTCTCCATATCCCCGCTACTCCTGAGACCAAGCAGAGCATCAACTATGCGTTGGTTGGTAAACTGAAGAAGGGTGGTGTCCTCGTGAACACTGCTCGTAAGGAGGTTATCAACGAGCCTGAGTTGATCAAACTGATGCAGGAGCGTGAAGACCTGAAGTTCGTGACCGACATCATGCCCGATGCCAACGACGAGTTCCAGAAGTTCGAGGGACGTTATTTCTCTACTCCTAAGAAGATGGGTGCCCAGACTGCAGAGGCTAATATCAATGCAGGTATTGCCGCTGCCAAGCAGATCAACGCCTTCTTCAAAGATGGTGACACCAAGTTCCAGGTGAACAAGTAATCCAGATTACTATAGGATATGAAAAAGGAGAGGACACGTTCCTCTCTTTTTTCGTTTAGTATAGATTCATGGTGTACAACAATAAAACCCATTTGCCCTGCGTTTATGATATAAATGCAAAATGTGATGACAAGAAAAATCATGGTAGTTGCTTTCCTCTGCCTTTCTCTGGGTATGAAGGCACAACAAGAGAGTGGTTCGTGGACATTGACTCCACGTGTAGGTGTGAACTCCTCCAATGTGGCAGTAGAGGACCTTTGGGTGATGCCCGATAAGGCTTTCTGCGCCAAGCGTAAATGGGGTTTCGTAGGTGGTTTTGACGCTGAGTATCAGGCATGGCAGCAGGTTGGAATCTCTGTGGGCGTCTTCTATTCTAACGAGGGCTACACCTATGGTGACATTCCTGATATGGGCAGGGTGACACAGACACTCCATTATCTCAATATCCCTGTATTAGCAAACTTCTATATAGAGCCGAATATCCTGCCGGGCTTGGCACTCAAAGCAGGCTTCCAGTTAGGATATCTGATGAAGGCGAAGATGAAAGACGGCTTGGGCAACTATAGTCGAGGAGACAATACCAGCGACTACAAGCATATTAACATCTCTATTCCTGCTGGCATTTCCTATAGTTACAAGAATTTCGTTGCCGACCTACGTTATAATATAGGTGTTATGAATATCTGTAATACCCAATTAGAGATTGACGACTCCTGGAAAACCAATTCCCTCTGGTTTACCCTTGGCTACCAATTCAGGTTGAGGTAATCTCATTTTTTTAATTTTTGCTAAAAGAACATCGCAAACATCACTCCTCTTGATTATCAGATAGTTAGGGGTGATATTAGTGGTGATGTTTGTGATGTTTCCCACGTTGGGAATAATGCATTCCCACGCTGGGAATAAATCATTCCCACGGTGGGAAAGATACATTCCCATGGTGGGAATGATTTGTCTACCAAGAACAAAGTGGGAAGAAAAGTTTGTCAGATGTCTTATCTCACCACGTATTTCTTCCCGTTCTGGATGAAGATACCGTGCTGTGGTTTTTGGACTTGTTGACCGTGGAGGTTGTAGATGCGAGGGTTGTTTTGATACGGGTTAGCCTTTATTTTGGCGATGGCAGTGATTCCCAGTTCCTCCATCGCCTCCTTGATTCCTTCCATCATATACGGATTGTAGATGGCGAGGTTGGAGCGATTGATGATGGTCATCTGGTTGTTACCAGTGCTATTGGTGTCCCATGCGAGAGGAACGATTCCTCGTTCCATACAGAGTTTGTTCATCGTCTTGTAATAAGCCTTGATAGAGGCATTATGTTTCTCCTGACTCTCATTTACACCAGAGATATTCGTACGCCAGATAACCCCATACTCCCCGTTGATGACAGGAATGCCTTTGTCTACAAAGCATGTTTTTAATCTGTCTGCCAAGGCTTTCATGTCGCTTTCCTCACCGTATGTAGCATTATGTGTAGAGCCTGATACGTGATTCCCGCTACCCCAATAGTAGAACATGTTGCCCCAACTTTCATCTTTTGTCATTCCCCAGAAATTCCAAGGATAGTAGAAATGGATCTCGATGGCGAGTTTATTGCCTATAGGGTCATTAGGCATCTTGTTCGTCATCCAGTTGCAGGTCTTCTCCGTATCCGTTGATGGACCTTGTACCACGAGTAAGCGTTTGGCATTGTTGCCTCCCGTAGCACGTACGGCATCGATGAATACCTGTTCGTATTCAACGAGGCTTGTAACAACAGATTGTTGCTCGACATTCGGCTCATTCAGTCCTGCGAAGACAAGATGCTCGTCATAGTCTTTGAACTCAGTGGCTATCTGGGTCCAGATGCTTTTCAGCACCTCTTTGTTCTTCGTCTTTGTAGTCCCTGTGGCATTGATATGCTCTTCCAGCCATCCTCCGTCCCAGTGGTCGTTTAGTATGACGTATAGACCATCATTGATGCAGTAGTCAACTATCTGCTTGACACGTGCCATCCAAGTGGCGTCAATCGTATAGTTTGTGGCATTACTGATATGACCGTAAACCCAGGCACAAGGTATTCTGACAGAACGAAATCCTTGAGCCTTTACAAAGTCTATAATCTGTTGGGTCGTCTTTGTTCCCTGCCATGCTGTCTCTGAGGCAAGTCCACCGTTATTGTTAAATACAGCGGCGGGATTGCTTCCCCAATTAATAGCAGCCTCCATCGTATTGCCAAGATTCCATCCAGGCATCATCTCTTTTGCTATCTCTGTGGCGCTTTTGTCCAATCCGGATTGTGCATGGAGTATGCATGCCGATGTGATAAGGATACAGATTGTTAATAGTCTTTTCATTTTCGCTTATAGTTTAAGTTTCTGACTGCAAAGTTACTGATAATTCAGAAATTATCAGTAACTTTGCATCAGAATTAACTCTAAAACATCTTTTTATTATGCAAAGTGATCCTAAACAGTGCCTTTACTGCACTAACAATCAGACACTGCACGACTTGATGATTGAGATTTGCGAGTTGTCAGTGTCTCGTGCATTCCTTTTCAAAGAACAGACTTATCGTGGTCGTTGTCTCGTTGCCTATAAAGACCATGTGAACGACCTCAACGAACTCTCCGACGAGGACCGTAACGCTTTTATGGCTGACGTGGCTCGTGTAACCCGTGCCATGCAGAAGGCATTCAACCCCGAGAAGATTAACTATGGTGCCTATAGTGATAAACTCTCGCACCTGCATTTCCATCTTGCCCCGAAGTATGTGGATGGTCCAGACTATGGTGGTACCTTCCAGATGAATCCAGGCAAGGTGTATCTGTCGGATGCTGAGTATCAGGAACTGATTGACCAAATCAAAGCCAATCTTTAAAAGGTAAAAAAGTAAAAAGGTAAAAAATAAAATTAATCATGGCAATCGTAAAACCATTTAAGGGAATACGTCCACCAAAGGAGTTGGTGGAACAGGTGGAGAGTCGCCCCTATGACGTGCTCGACTCAGAGGAGGCACGTGCCGAGGCAGGCGATAATGAGAAGAGTCTGTATCATATCATCAAGCCGGAGATTGATTTCCCCGTTGGCACTTCCGAGTATGACCCTCGTGTCTATGAGAAGGCTGCGGAGAACTTCCAGAAGTTCCAGGATAAGGGCTGGCTCATTCAGGACTCGTGCGAACATTATTATATATATGCCCAGACCATGAACGGCAAGACGCAATATGGACTGGTGGTAGGTGCCCATACGGATGACTACATGAAGGGCAATATCAAGAAGCACGAACTGACGCGTCGTGACAAGGAGGAAGACCGTATGAAGCATGTCCGTGTGAACAATGCGAATATCGAGCCTGTCTTCTTCGCTTATCCTGATAACGCAGTCCTCGACCAGTTGATCATGCGCTATGCCGCTACTGAGCCAGCGTATGACTTCATTGCTCCTATTGACGGTTTCCGCCATCAGTTCTGGATTATCAGCGACGAGCAGGATATGCAGACCATCACCGCAGAGTTTGCCAAGATGCCCAGTCTATATATTGCCGATGGTCACCATCGATCTGCCGCTGCCGCCTTGGTGGGTGCAGAGAAACAGAAGCAGAATCCCAACCATACAGGTACGGAGGAGTATAACTACTTCATGGCTGTTTGCTTCCAGGCAAGTCAACTGACGATTCTCGACTATAACCGTGTGGTGAAGGACCTGAACGGTATGTCGTCCGAGGAGTTCCTGGCTGCCTTGCAGGTGAACTTCATTGTAGAGGATAAGGGTACGGAGATCTATAAACCCGCAAAACTCCATGAGTTCTCTCTCTATCTTGACCAGCACTGGTATAGTCTGACCGCCAAAGAAGGAACTTATGACAATACCGATCCGATAGGTGTCTTGGACGTGGATATCAGTAGTCGTCTGATTCTCGATGAGATACTGAACATTGGCGACCTCCGCTCCTCGAAGCGTATTGACTTCGTGGGTGGACTGCGTGGCTTGGGTGAGTTGAAGCGTCGTGTGGACAGCGGTGAGATGCGTGCCGCCCTTGCCCTCTATCCTGTCACCATGCAGCAGATCATGGATATTGCCGACAGTGGTAAGATCATGCCACCAAAGGCTACCTGGTTTGAGCCGAAACTGCGTTCAGGGCTGGTAATTCATAAACTGTCGTAATATCGTTTCTCGTTATATCGAAAATCGAGATAATGACTGACGAGTTCAAGACCATCAAGGAAGTGGCTGAGGGCTACTATACCGAGAAACGTAGTAAGTTTTTTGCGTTTGCCCACCATGTAGAGACGGTCGATGAAGTCAAGGATATATTGGTGGGTTATCGTAAGAAATATTACGATGCCCGCCATGTATGTTATGCCTATATGTTAGGGGCGGGTAGGGAAGAGTTCCGTGCCAATGATGATGGAGAACCATCGTCGACGGCAGGCAAGCCGATTCTCGGACAGATCAACTCCAATGAGTTAACAGATATCCTCATTGTCGTGGTGCGCTATTATGGAGGTGTGAACCTTGGTACGAGCGGACTCATTGTTGCCTATCGGGAGGCTGCCGCTGATGCCATAGCCCATGCCACCATAGAGACACGACAGGTAGAGGAGGTCATCACCTATACCTTTGCCTATCCGCAGATGAATGACGTGATGCGGATTGTGAAGGAGATGAGTCCCCGTATTCTCTCCCAGACTTTCGATAATACTTGTGAGATCAAGTTGTCTATCCGTCAGAGTGAGGCAGAGGAGTTACGCAATCGTCTTGGCAAGTTATTATGATTTGTCCATGATAAATTTGGCAGTTCTCTGAAAAAGTATTATCTTTGCATCCGAATTTAAGAAGGGCAATAGGAAGGTTGGCAGAGTGATCGATCGCGCTGGACTCGAAATCCGGTATACCCCTTTCGGGTATCGGGGGTTTGAATCCCTCACCTTCCGCAAAAGGAGCCTCACTTTCCGCAAGTATCGTAAAAGGGAACCCAATCGGTTCCCTTTTTTAGTGTCTGATTGTCAGCACCTTACAATTGTAAGTGCTTGAGAATGACCCTAATAGAGGGATGGACACCTCAAAAATGCAATGCCGCATTATGAAGCATCACGCAACATCATGACCAGCAAATGTATTAGAGCGTGTATTATAGCCCTCCGTAACAAAGGTCTAACTATAATACATTTTAGCGTATGACAGTCAAAACACCGCTTGTCCAGTACGTGTGGAATCGTTACGGGAAAGCAACCTCCAAGAAGGAGGCAGTCGTCGAACTTCGTATCACCTACGAACGCAGACAGAAGTACATTTCAACAAACATTTGGCTGTTGCCCAAGCATTGGCGCAACGGCACAGTAGTTAACCGTGTGGATGCTATCCAACTCAACCAGACGCTCGATAAACTCATTGTTGAGGTCAGGAAAGTCATCTTTGAGATGATGGAGGAAGACAACATCGACATCTTCTCTATTCCAAATCGGCTCAAACGCCTACGCAGTGGTGGAATCTCGTTTATAGAGTTCTGTCAGAAACGAGCTGAGATCAGAAGCTATAACAAGTCATCTGATAGCGCGAAGCGTTACGAGCGATTTATGCGCAAGTTTATCGAATGGGGTGAGATAGAGCACTGGGAAGATATCAGCGAAGAGAACATCATTGCTTTCGACGGTTATCTTGCTTCTAAAGGTTTCAAACCCTATTCCAAGTGGCAAAACTATCACCGTTTTCTCAATTCATTCATCATCGATGCTGTCAATGAAGGTCTTCTCACAAAGAACCCATATAAGTGGGTACAGATTGAGAAAGAGAAGGCCAGAACAGGTATCGGTAAATATCTTACTCCAGAAGAGTTTGAGAAGATTCGCTCTGTACGGATGACAACAGAGAGCCTTGAAAGAGTACGTGACCTCTTTGTGTTTCAAACATATACTTGCATGGCTTATACGGATATGTCAGCATTCGATGCTAATAAAATCCAAGAGGTGAAAGGAATGAAGGTCTATAGTGCCAAGCGTAACAAGACCAAAGAGACCTTTACAATTCCCTTACTTTCTCCTGCTCTTGCCATCTTGAAGAAGTACAAGAATAAACTCCCACTTATCAGCAATGTAAAATACAACGAGTATCTGAAAGTGGTAGCCCAAGCTGCAGGCATCGACAAGCCCGTATCGAGTCACTGGGCCAGACATACAGGCGCGACTTTACTTCTCAACCAAGGTGGCCTTGACATGAAGATCGTGGCCAAGATATGTGGTCACTCCTCTACCCGCATCACTGAGAAAGTGTATGCCAAGTTGCTCGATGAATCGGTTGTTGATGCTATGGCTGGTGTAAATGAAATATTATAGCTTCGCGCGTACATTATTAAATATAAGAATGATAGCAAAAACAATACGTCCTCCCAATGTTCTTAGATGACAGACTTGTTATTGCACATTCTCTCGTTTTTGTGCAAAAACAGGCTACTTTTCATCCTGTTTAGTCGTAAATGTGTTAAATCAAGACTTTCTCCTTGTTTATTTTTGATATATGGATGCTTTTGTCTTATTTTGCACGTAAAGAAATAATTTAATTCAAAACATTATGGACATTTTTCTTAGCGAAAAGCAGATGGAACAAATAGCTGCAAAAACGGCAAACATCATCCTTCGTAAGATGAAGGAAGACAAAGAACCACCCACAGAGATGGTAAGTGTCAAAGAAGCCGCTCGCATTCTAAACATCAGTGAGAACCACATGCGGCGTATTAAGGATCAGTTCCCACATATCAAAAACGGGAACAACTCCCAAGGGCACATTTTGTTTGTGCGGGAAGCATTATTAAAAACGTATGCAAAATGACAAAAACAGGATTAAATGTGACTACAGAGCAGGAAATAAAGGAAATATGGAGTGAATTACTTGACTATGCCAAGCAACATGCCACCGACCACGGCTGGAACTCCGGCATCAAATGGCTGCAGCAAGCCTTTAACGAATACCTCTCCATGAGCGACGAGGTACCAGGCTATGGCATGGGTGGTGCTCCTGGCAGCAAACACAATCGTGAGGTACTTGCTGGGCGCATCGTCCTCGAACTCGGCAACGGTGTCGGTGGCCGTCACCTTCTCACAGATCGGCAGGTTGCCCAATTGAAAGAATCACTTGATTGGGTCGTTAATGCCCCATCGAGAGGATTACACCTTTAACCCAATATAAATGAATATGAAAATAAAACCGCTATAAAAAAGAAAGCCCCGAACATTTCTGCTCGGGGATACGGGTTCGGAAGAACTGCGTTACCTTTCTTCTGTAGCGGAGGCAAAGTTACGCATTATTTCCGAATCCTACAAGTTTTGTTTTAATTATTTTAGAAATTTACTAAAAAAGGATTGAAATGATGCAATTAGCAAGGTTATATACGCTCACAGAGCAAGGAGTTAACATCATTAAGTTAGTGTATCCACAGGTAAAGGAATCAGAATTAGAGCGGAGAAAGACTGAGAAGTATGGTGAAGTGTGCTATGTGCGTGGCACAGATAATAAGTGGTACAGTCCCATAGAAGCTTACATGGTAAGCCATAAGAAAACACTGGGCAGCAAGGAGGAGTTCAAGTCTGCGATCAATGAGATAGCGCAAACCTTTGGACTTGATGGCAGGGGAAAAGAAAAAAAGGAAAGTGTAGTAGATGAAAGCGAGATAGAGGCGATTGCCTCGAAGCTATTACGTATAGGGGGAAGGTGGTATAAGAAAGCCAAAGACCCACAGACTGGTCAGACCACACTCTATGACATCAACAGTTCGTCGATAGTCAGCGACTACGGCAAAGAAATAGGTAACATGGTGCTGAAGGTTGCACCAAAGTACCTTGCTAAGACCAATATACCCTCACATACAGACTATCAGGAGAGCATAGACAATGGTGACGGCGAATTGTTCTATAACATATATCGTCCGCTCTCGCACACTCCAACTGAAGGTGAGTGGCCGCATATAGAGAAACTTCTGCGGCACATATTCCAGGAGCAATATGAGATGGGGTTGGACTACCTCGAGATACTTTACGAAAAACCTCTACACCCACTGCCAGTAGTGTTGCTTGTCAGCGAGGAGACAGGAACAGGTAAGTCCACGTTTTGCAAATTTCTTAATGCCATTTTCTGTGAAAATGCCCTTCCTCTTACTCCTGAGATTGTGGAGTCCCGCTTCAATAGTTATTGGATCGGTAAGTTGTTGGGGTACATCGAGGAACAAGCCGATGACAGTAACGACAGGAAAAAGCAGAATGCCAAGGTGAAAAATATAGTGACGGCAGAAACCCTACCGTCTGAGTCGAAGGGAAAAGATCCTAAGCTTGCATTCAATTTCCTAAAGATAGTCATTTGCAGTAATGACGAATATACCCCAGTTAAGATAGATCCCAATGACACCCGCTACTGGGTTCGAAAAGTTCCGGCCCTCTCAAGGAAAGAAGAAGGCACAGATATTCTGGATGCGTGCAAGAAAGAAATACCTTTCTTTCTGCACTTTCTGCAGGATAGGCAGATGAGATATGAGCGCAAGAATCGACTATGGTTTGCACCCGAGGAAATACACACAGATGCCTGGCGCACGATAGTACGTCATAGTCAGTCATCATTGGAGCAAGAACTAAGGGAGATTCTTCTTGACATTATGCGCGAGAAACAAGTAGAAATGTTAAAGTATGACTTTACCACTCTGGTCGAGCTCTGTGATCGACTAAAGCTATCTGTTAGACTTAAGTGTTCCATCACGCGAAACGATATACGCGAGATACTTCATGGATGGGGTATGGAAGCCTCTAAGAAGGCAGCTCGCTTCACTTACTATTTGCGCGATTCGGTCAGCGGAGCGTCATATTCTCGCCCAAGAATCGGCAAGGTCATAAAAATCTCCAAGAAAAAACTAAGCGAAAATGATTTCTGAGGAAATAGAAAAAACGGTCACAAAAGTTACAACGTTACACATGCTGATTATCAGAGAGTTAAGCGTAACACCCGTAGCAACGAAATTTAAAATTGTTACAGAAGTTACAAAAGATACAGAAAAGTTACATGCAAAAGCCCTTTATTTATCGGGGTATGAAGGCTGTTTGTAACTTTGTAACTTTTGTAACCGACTTTTGAAAAATGAAATTATGAACATTAAGCAAATCAAAGAAATCGTTACCTGTCTGGATTATCTGGGTGACAGAGTTGTGAAGAAGGTGGCCAATGGCTACCTGGCTCGCGCCCCATGGAGGGAGGATAACAACCCTTCCCTGACAATCACCCCTAACGGCAGGGGATGGCATGACATGGCGACTGGTGCACACGGCAGCGTCATTGATCTTGTTATGCTGCATCTTAGTTGTGACCTGCAACGTGCCTGTGAGGAACTGGAGTGTGCCAATCCTTCTTTTTCTTTTCCCCAGCCCAAATCAGAGTATGGCGGGGGAAGAGAAAAAGAAACTTTCACACGGTTCGACGTGGTACCGTTGCAGTCCAGAGGGTTGTTTGCTTATCTCCATCAGCGACGTGTGAACATTGAGATCGCTAAACAGTTCCTGAAGGAGGCGCACTATTCCACCAAGCAGCCAGACGATGGTACGTATATCTACTCGCTGGCATACGGCAATGACAAAGGTGGTTATGAACTCAGGAACTCACTCCAAGTTGGGGGTAAACTATCTAAATCGCCCAAAGGCATAACAACCCACTTTGATTGTGGGAATGCGCCTACGGTCGTTTTTGAGGGCTTCTTTGACATGCTGTCGTTCGCCACCCTGTGCGGAGGGGTGAAGCACAACTATGTCGTGTTAAACAGCATCGTCAACAAAGAGGCCGCATTGGACGCTTTGAAAACGTCACAGAATCAATTGTACCTATGCCTGGACAACGACAAGGGAGGTGAAGACACCACCGCATGGTTCCTGAAGCAGTTTTCATCGGCCATCGACATTAGGTGCAGGTTTGCCCCTCATAAGGACGTAAACGAGTATTTATGTAGTACTACTCGATGATAGAAGTACCTTTGTAGTTAACGAGAAATTTCCTTACATTCTTATGATTGGACGGTTTGACATATAAGGGATGACTATACTATGTTCCGTACACTCCACATGAAGACACTTCGTGCTGCTCTCTACAAAGTCCCCAGAAGTATGTCATTTCTTTCGGGATTTATTGCATGCCTAATTCGGTAAGCATGCAATTTATATAGCGGTAAGTCCGAATGATTTTTATCGGTGAATTACGCCAATCTATTTCGGCTATCTCTGCACACCATTATCTTGTGATGCTGTAGTGACTTTCTATCACCATTAGTCGTTTTCATCTGACAGTCATTCTAACCGATATTTTATCACTCCGATCTTCTTTTCAAGGTGTTTTTCTTGCTAATAAGTCATCAATGTGTTAAATCAAGACTTTTCTTCGCAGATGTCATGCAACTAATGGCGGATTTCGTAACTTCGCGGCAGACGGAGGTCTATTTTTATAAATAGACTAAACCTAATTAGGGATTTTCCAGAAATTGCCCTTTGGGACAACTCCCCAAAATCCCCGAATTAGGCCAAGGGAGCACCCCTTGGAACCCTTGAAGGGCTGCTTGCCCTTAGACCCAGACAGGGGGTGACCCTCCCCCTGTACCCTCCGCTCAGAGGCACGGCCTCTAAGAACTCTGTAAAGAAGATGTGTAACTTAATAGATGATAACAATGGCGAAAGGAGTTGTACACGCTGGAAAGAAGTTAGGACTTTCATCCGGCAACGCTGACGAGAACGAAAGAAAGATAAACGATAAGGAAAGGAAGGGCGAAAAGAAAGCCTGGGACGAAAAAACCTATCGAAACAAAAACAAGATTCCCTGGAATAACTATGATTGGTCGCGTCATAGTCTGAACTTCGAGATAGCAAGGAGTAAAGACGGCAAACCGACGGTTATTCCCCTCGGTAGCCAAGATGTTACTTTGTATAGACGTTATCAGAAAATTATACAAGATGTTGGGTTCAAACAGTACAAAGTTGGGGCATCTAATCAGCAGCTTACCTACATGGAACTGATACTTTCGGGTAGTACGAAGAAAATGCAGAAACTGGCCTTTGGAGACCAAAACGTAGATTTTACCCGTAACCCTCAGCAGTGGAAGAACTGGGGTGTTACACGAACAAGGGAAATCGAGCAGTGGGCATTAGACTGTTATGAGTTCATGTGCAAGAAGTATGGCGAAGAAAATATCATCGGTTTCGAGGTTCATCTGGATGAAACGGAGCCACATATTCACGTAAACATCGTGCCGACGGCCATCATGCAGCAGCGTGGCCGCAATGGTGGATATCATAAAGTGGATGCCGACGGAAATCCAGTAACCTACACAAAAGGCAAGCACATTGGTGAAGTCATCAAGATATCCGAATCGAAATACAACGCCCTGTCTGAAGATAAGAAAGCGGAGTATCGCCCGAATGAGCGCGGAACCGTTCACACGATTAGTTATGCATATCATTTCGGAGGGAATAAACCGGAAAGGAGCGCGAAGATGTTCCAACTTCACAACGAGTTCCATGAGCATGTGGGCAGTAAATGGGGATTTGATCGTGGTGATATCTGGGCAGAACTGCCGGAAGAAGAGAGAAGAAGAAGAAAACGGCGTACTAAGCAACAGGCCTACGAGGAAGAGGAAGCAAAGAAGGCTAAGGATAAAGTTCTCGAAGAAACCAATACTGCCACTGAGAAACTTAAAGAAGTGGAAGAAAAACTTGATGCAAAAGAAAAAGACCTGGAGGCCGCACAAAAAGACCTCGGACTTATTAAGAAGGTTCAGAATCTCATGGAAGAGAATTTAGAAGATTATATCCACGCCCTTCCTGATGTCGAAATATCAGTAACTAAGGATATTCGAGCAAAACTGGCTTCTCCGATGAAAGAACATACGAGGATATTAACCTCCATAAATCCGCCAATGTCACTTCAGGAATTGGAAAGGGTACTGAAGGAAGTATTGGAAGCTGTTATTATGGATAAGGGCATTTTCCTATCCAAAGAAGATAGAAATAGGAGAATGAGAGATATTGTAACGGATATGACAACCATCATGATCGAGGCTGCAGGTGGAAAACAAAAGAAGGAAATAACCGCTGTAGGGAGAAAACTCTATTTGTCTATTCGAAGTGAAATGGCTGATGCCGTCAGCAAGGCACTTAAATACGATAGTCTGAAGAAAGAAGGATTCGCTGATGTCAATCAGGCAAAAAGAATGAAAGAAGCAGCCAGCAGAACGAAAGCAACAGAAGATATGTTGGAGTTCTCATGGCCAGGAGTCACAAAAGCAAAAGAGATACTGATCAACCCGGAACTGGATCAAAAATACATGTCCAAAGAAGAGCGGAATGAGGTTCTTGGCATTCTCCGAAATGACAAGAATCACCCTGAAGACCGTATTGCCGACATGTTCCGACTGCTGAAGTACGCCTGTGAATTCCGAAACATCCCCCTTGCTACACAGGTTGAGGCACTAATGCTCTCAACTGAAAAGGCGATTACGTATATCAAAGAAAATACCGGGTGTGATTTCATAGGTGGTGCGAATAACATGATGGCCACCATCTGGGAGCAAATAGAAAAGCCTGCAGAGGCGGTTAATCAGATTGCGGCATCAGCAGCTTGTCTGTTCTTTGGTTTTGCTGATGCGGCCACTACAATCTCCACAGGTAGCGGTGGCGGCGGTGGAGGTGACAGCGAACTACCGAAGAAAAAAGACGATGAGAACGATATGCAGTTTGCTGTTAGATGCCTGGTTAGCGCGGCGCAAATGCGACTCCCGACACGTAGATTGAAGAAAGGTAGATAAGCAGATTTGATATGAAAGTAATCAGATTTGCTAAGTTTTTAGCAAATTTTCACCAAAAGTTAGCAGATTTGATTATTTCTTCGTATCTTTGCAGCAGAATTAAGGTCTTGCTTGGCGATTTCCTGCCGAACCGGTTGTGACGCTGAGGAGCGCTGCGAGACCTTTCACAATAGTCCAGGCCAAGTGACTAACCTCAGCGCGATTGGTGCGCTGTTCGGATGGCAGTTCTTTTTTAGGATTGAAGTTTTAGGGATTCCCCTAATTATCTTTAGGAAAAATCCGTTTCATAAATGTAATATAATGCCTAATTTTGCATCATAATTGATGGCAAATGTCACAATTCTGAGTAGATTTAGCTCTAAAAAGGCTGAAAAAATTCACTTTCCTTGGCTAATTGGGATAAAATTCCTAATTTTGTCACGGAATTAACCCGAAAGGGTGCGTTCTTAACATTAAGGGTTATATATAGAGGCGTTATACTCGACATGTCGCTGAAAACGTAGGAAACTTTCATCGATGTACATGAAGAGGTAGCGAATCTCACGCATATGCGTGGGACTGTTCGTGCTACTTATCTGTACATCATTGGTTTTCCTACGACCATCAGCGAAAGAGAGTGGTGCTTTCAGAACCACGCTTCTTTTGTGCTCTTTACAAAAGAAAATAACTAAAAGATTAAAAATATGAAAAAGTTATGTATCATACTAACGTTTGCAAGTATACTATTTACTTCTTGTCAAACAATGAATAATATTATGGCTAATCCTGATTACAACTTGCTGGATTTGGCAAAAAGTAAAAAATCATTCACGTTAAATGAGCCTTTTCCAGAAAAAGGTTACAAATTAAGGGGATCACTTTATTATGAAATAGAAGTTCAACGATTTACGGATAATGACACTTTGTATTATTTGAAATACAATCCAAAACGTGAAGCAAGGAATTTCTACTTCACTGTTATAGACAAGCAGACGGTTGATACATTACTCGTCAATACTCTGAGCAAAAAGGAAACATCATCAGCCTTCCAAAGAAGAATTTGGTTAGACAAGGCTCTTATCGAACTCGGAATAGAAGACTACCAACAAAAGAAAGGCCAATGGACTTATTTTGTACCCAAATACAAAATGGTTAAAGGTAATCTCCCGACAGACATAGTAAAGTCTGGATTTCATCGCGAATATGAGAAATTCAACTATAATACAGCATTGACTAAGTATTATGAACAACGACATCCGCAGGAAAAGTTATCAGGAATGGAAGTGTTAGGTGCCTTAGTCATTATAAACATGCTATCAGGTTCTTCAGGTGACAGCCATAGATATTCATGTCGATCATGTCCTGCATCCTTTAGCAACCAGGCCGACTTGCTTACTCACCAGAATGCATATGATCATTAATTCTTAATTTGCACATAGAATAAAACTACTTTGAAGATGAAAAAGGTATTATCAATTCTGTTCGTATTGACATCGTGCATCGCACCATGTAATGCACAATTCGGAACTTTGGGCAAAATCCTCAAAGGAGCCAAAACTGCCAAAGAAGTAAAAAAGGCCCGCGATAACTGGGGAAACCAGAAAGTCAAGGACATCCACAAAGATGTGTCTGTTGATACTACCAGTGCCGAGTACAAGAAAGCAATGGCAGAAGCTCAACAGAGAATGTATGAGAGTAATCCACAACTCAAAAAAATGATGGAGTTGCAAGGTGACACTGCTGCAATGAGAAAGTATATGGAAGAGCAGTATGGCGGTATGTCACAGGAGGAAATGACCCAAAAGATGATGAAAGACGCTGGTGTGGATTACGGCAGTAAAGATTTTCAAGATGCCCACGCAAAAGTCCAGAAAATGTCTGGGTTTAGTGATGATCCCGTTTTCAAGAAGATTATGGCAGAGCAACGCCAGCCAACGATGGAAGAAGCAACCTATCTAAATGAAAAGTATGGAACAACCTTTGAATACAAAGGTATGGAAGCGCTTAATGACTCTATTGGTGTATTTGCCCATCTTGCCAGTGGCATGAAACCAATGGGTATAACAAAAATAAAGACCATTTCTGATGAAAAGCCCATACCAGATTTTGGACAGGATGCTATAAAACAGTATGTGCAGGACTATATTGGCTTCCTTAAGAATCCTCTTGCAGACCGGGAAATCATCGATAGCGTCCAAAACTACATGATATACGATGGCAGGCACGCTGACGAGCAGTTTAAGGGTACGGCAAAGTTTACACTTTATTCAAACCTTGAAACAAACATACAGGAATCAAAAGTCAATGAGTTCCTGTCTCGCAAGATTTCAGACTTTACAGAGCCTATCGACCCCAAGAACATCTTCGTGTTCAAAGTACATAAAGGTATTGGCTGCCGATATATGGAGTACATGTATTCAAAGATCAGTTACAAGCAGAGTGAGTTAATGGATTATACCTGCAAGCGTCTGGTCAATGAAGGATACATTGATGCAAACATTAATCAGAAACTTTCTGATGATGAACTATTTAAGGCTATTGACAAGATGGAATTTCAATTTAAGATAGAGAAATTTCTAAAGATTCGCCAGAATAATGAGAAGTTCATGTACACGAATACTATTCCTGCTGCAAAGAATGTGAAGTTAACATCCAACACGCGCAAAATCGGTCATGTGACGGCTCTTGATGTTTACATAGAAGCAGAGCCAGGAGAATATGCATTCGTTATCCGAAATCCAGAGGTGGAACAATATATCAAAGAGTTAGATGCTTCAAAGGATAACGGGTTCTATGACTTCGACATTTCAGTCTTGACGGAAGGGGCATTCTTCTTTACCATCAAATAGATGAATTTTTCACAGAGATGCAAAATAATTGCTGAAAAACTTGCTGATATGCCAAACTTTCCTTATCTTTGCACCGCAAAGTGCAATACAAGTGCATTAAAGATACAATACAATTGAGATATGGCAACAACAATTAAACGCAAAGCAGCATCTTTCCGTCTTCCAAGTTATCTGCTTGAAGGACTGAAGACTGAGGCCAGGAGGCAGCATCGCAGTGTGAACAACCTCGTAGAAGTTGTTCTGTTGAAGTCGCTGTATAATGAGCCCAATGCAGAAATGCTGGCTGCAATGAAAGAATGTCAGTCTGGTGTAGAACTGGAGGACTTTGATCCGAACGAACTGGATAAGTACATCTATGCGGAAACAGCTGAAGAAGTCCACTCAGTTTAAGAAGGACTTGAAACGATACCTCCATCAGCCATCCAAGCTGTTGGCACTAAAGACAGTGACTCTTTCCCTTCAAGAGACAGGTCATGTGCCGCAGGAATACCAGCCACATATGCTGTCGGGCAACTATAAGGGCTTTATGGAGTGTCATGTAGAGGACAACTTTCTGTTGATCTGGATTGACGAGACTTCAGATATCATCAAACTGGTTCGTCTCGGCACCCACCACGAACTATTCGGGAAATAACCGATAGTTTCAATAGTGTATTATATATGTATTAGAGGGTACATATTACTAAGGATTCTTGAGATAACGTAAGGTGTTGGTTCCCAACACGATTACTTGCAATAAGGAGAGGGAACCTCACCTTCCGCAAGAAAGAAAAGGCATCCGATGAGGATGCCTTTCTCTTTGTTTATCGTTGCTCTTTATTTTATCACCTTTTTGATCGTACCATCATTCATGCGGACGATGTTGATACCATGTTGAGGTTGGCTGAGGCTTTTGCCGTCGATGCTATAGTATTGAGCATCTTGGACTTTGCCTTGTTTGATGGTATTGATGGCGGTAGTGCCGATGACAGCCTTGATGGCAAGACTCTTGCAGGTTGGCATGGTGAAGGTGTATAGCGCACCGTCCACATGGCTGGTTGTAGTGGTGCCGTTGGTCGCTGTGGTAGTGATATCCCAGCCAGTTACTTGCTTGCCATCCGCTGGCGTTGCCTCAAGGGTGATGCTACGATTGGCGAAGAACTTGCCATCAAAGATGCCCTCGCTTAGTTTAATGTCATTGATGCTGACTTGAATGTCCCCTAAGTCTGTCATGTCCTTATTGACAGTCAGAGGGGTGGGAGTGCCCAGATGGTAATAGTCGGCAAGTTGTTGGTAGAAATAGTTAGTACGCTGACTGATCCATGTATGTGCACTATTGAGTTCATTGTTGTATGTGTCAGTCACACTCCAAACCCACCATGGCTTATACTTTTCCTTGTGTTTCATCAACTCCGTTTTGACGAG
Source organism: Prevotella sp. (assembly GCA_017458005.1). GTDB lineage: Bacteria > Bacteroidota > Bacteroidia > Bacteroidales > Bacteroidaceae > Prevotella. The sequence goes on from JAFTGH010000012.1 coordinate 39,131, forward strand.
GTTGTACATGGGATCCCATACAGCACGTGTCCCTTTCTCGTTGAGGAAGTCGCCCATATAAACGGCACAGCGGTCGATAAAAAGATCGAAGAAGTCCTGATCCTCCATCAAACGACGGAACAGACGGGTATGCTCGTATTGGTTTGCCCAGTTTCTATCTGCGTCATAATCGGGGTTATACAGCCAATTGATGGTCTTATAAGAAGCAGAAGAGCCATAGAGTCCCAGTCCGAAGTCTGTGTCCTTGGCAATCCAGCGCCATCTGCCGCCCTCAGTCTTGGGACGCCACATAACGATATTGTTGCCGGGGAAGTCCTGGTTGTTATAATAGAGGTTCATAATCATGAGGTTGGCAAACTCGCTGCAGTCCATCCACTGCTCGTATTCGGCAAGTGTATGTCCATGCTCTGCATAGAAAGCCTGGAAGGCATTGTAGTTGTCCCAGTCACCTTCCTTCAGTTCCCACCAGTTCTCAAACATGTCAAGGTCTTCCAATCCGTCGTAATAGGTGTAGACATTATCCTCGTTGGAGCGGTCACGCACATTGAGCATCCCCTTATACTCACCATTAATATAGAAGACGATGGGGCGCCATGACTGCCAGTCGAGGTCCACATGCTGTGCCATGTTACGTTGGATGATGGCATCACGCATATAAAGATAGTCGAAGTCATTACCTGCATTGCGGAGGGCTATCGACTTGAAGTCGGTAACGCCTGGGCGTTGGTCTGGGAAGAACTCGTACTCCAGTCGCTTAGTGCCAAAGCGTTTGTTGGCATAAACGGCTAATGACTTCAGGGCATTGTTGCGGGTGGCTCCTCCCATGATGCGGGTCTCGCAGAGTTGGTTGAGTTTACTCTCCTCATTACCATTCTCGAAAAACTCGAAATTGATGGGACGACGCCAGTCGAATTCATAGTTTTTCTTGTCGCTTTGATAGGTGCCGTCTACGTAGATACCTATTTTATTGTCGTTCAGATATTTGTTGTCTGTTACGATAGAGACAACGGATAATGTGGGGGCGCGATCCGTGAAGAAGATATATGACTGGACGGTAGAGCGTGGTGACATATAGCCGTCGCAGAAGATCTTGGCACGTATGACGCGGTTGCTGCTGAAGGTGATAGGGTTGCTATAGAGCGTACTTGTCTTTGTCGGCTCTGAGCCGTTAGTGGTATAGCGAATCTCAGCCCCATCAGGAGTGCCTTCTGGCAAGGAGAGTGTCAGTGTGTGACTACCAGAGGTGGTGAACACACTACCTGGAATGCTGAAGACGGGTTCACCCAACAGGTCCTTTACCGTTTTGCCACAGTTTGCCGCATTGGGAGTCGGTTCTGCCTGATATCCCCAAGTGTCACTGCCATCGGTCTTTCGTCCGTAGGCGATATTGGGAGCAGGCATCTTTTTCATCTCCGTCACTTGGTCGACAATCTCACCTCCTTTAAAGAGGTATACCTCGCCTCCCTTTCCTGACTCCAGACGGAAATCGGTATGCAGACCAGTTTCCTCTTTGTCGCAATAGATGAGGACATACTGTTTGGCAGCGACCGTCTGGCTGGGCAGTTGCCATGCCTTGTTCTCCTTGTTGTTCTTGCCTAGTTTGTAATCACCTAGGTTGACGGCAGTAGTACCGCTGTTGTAGAGTTCTACCCACGAGTCAGGAAACTCGTTGAGGTCATCCATGATACAATCGATGTTCGACTGCATCAACTCGTTAATCACTAATTGTGCATGGGCTGGGGCTGTCATTGACAGCAGACATCCTGCAAAGATGGTTGATATAAGTCTCATGTATTTTGGTTTTTATTTATTTGGGTGACAAAGTTACGAAAAGTTTAGTAAATATCAAAATAATAAGTCGTTCTTTTGTCTTTAGGAAAATATTGATTACTTTTGCAGGCAAATTGAAAATGAAGCATGAGATATAATCCATACAACCAACAAGGGGAGTACGACCATTTCGTGGTCTCGAAGGAGCAACCGTTGCTGGAGTTCCTGCTGGAGAATGTCAAGCAAAGTCGTAATAAGGTCAAACTGACATTACAGGGCAGAGGTATCCGTGTGAACGGTAAGACGGTGAGCCAGTTTGATTTCCTCCTAAAGCCTGGTATGAAAGTTGCTGTGAGCAAGACGAAGCGTAACCAGACACAGTTCAAGAGTCGCTGGTTGAAAATCGTATATGAGGACCGTTGGCTGATTGTCGTGGAGAAACAACCGGGAATCCTGTCGATGGCGGCAGGTCACTCCTCACTGAATGTGAAAGCGGTGTTGGACGACTATTTCAAGAAGTCGCACCAGAAGTGTACGGCGCATGTGGTGCATCGTCTGGACCGTGACACTTCAGGATTGATGGTCTATGCAAAGGATATTGACACAGAGCAGACGTTGGAGCATTATTGGCATGACATCGTCTATGACCGTCGTTATGTGGCGGTGCTTAGTGGCGAGATGGAAAAAGACGAGGGAACTATCGCTAACTGGCTAAAGGATAACAAGGCGTATGTGACCTATTCTTCCCCCGTCGACAATGGTGGTAAGTATGCCGTTACCCACTTCCATGTGCTGGATCGTACGACAGACCATTCGCTGGTTGAGTTTAAGTTAGAGACAGGGCGTAAGAACCAGATTCGTGTGCATGCCGCAGATATGGGGCATCCCGTTTGTGGCGATGTGAAATACGGTGACGGCAATGATCCCCTGCACCGTCTTTGTCTGCATGCTTTCCTATTGTGTATGGAGCATCCTGTGACCCATGAGCGGATGGAGTTTGAGACCCCAATCCCTGTGGCGTTCCGACAACTGTTTAAGTAGTAATGGAGTTAAGAAGTTAAGTAGGATGGAGAATTTGACCTATTATATCGTATTATTGTTGATGGTGATCATCGGCTTCTTTGTTGTGAAGAAGGTGGTGGGCTGTTTGATGAAGAGCATCATCACAATCATATTGATTATCGTGATGATAGCCCTGTGGTATTTCTTCCTCAGAGAAGGAGCAACCCCGCCGACACTGTAAGTCCGTAGATGAGGATGTTGCGGGCCGTCTCGCCCAGACACTCGTTGAGTTGCTTGCCTTGGTGGATGCGCCTCATCTTCAGCCATGTGAAGACATGCAATACCAGATAGATGAGAGGTAAGATGAAGGCAAGCACATGCTGGTTTGTCCAGAAGACTATCCCCATCAGGCAGGCGATGACACCGATACTGAGGTAGAGGTGCTCGGTGGCTTTCTCGCCGATATGCACCACGAGGGTGTTCTTGCCATCCCGCTTGTCGTTGTCACGGTCACGGTAATTGTTGACAATCAAGAGCGCGTCAATCACTAGTCCACAGGCAATGGATGCGATAAGCACCTCGTAAGTGATGGTATGGAGTTGTATATAATAGGTGATACAAACAGGTACGATGCCGAAGAACAATAGCACGAGGACATCGCCCATGCCGAGATAGGAGAGATGGGTGGTGTATAGGAAACAGAACGCGACACAGAGCGCCCCGACGAGTATCATCTCCAATCCTCCGAAATACACCAAGGGTAGTCCGATGACACATGCCGCACAGGTGGTGGCGGCAATGGCGCGCTTCATCGCATCTGTTGTGACCCATCCCTGTGTACAGGCACGCAATGGTCCCAGACGGGTCGCCGTGTCGTCATTACCACGGGCGTAGTCGAAGAAGTCGTTGATAAAGTTAGCGTCAATCTGCATGACAAGGGCGAAGAGCATGCACAGCAGTGCTGCCGTCCAACTGAAGACATCGTCACCATAGAGGAAGGCGTCTGTATAGGCGAGTGAGAGTCCTATCAATACTGGTACAGCAGCACCAGATAGTGTCTTGGGACGTGCTGCAAGCACCCATGCCTTGAGAGAGTTTTGCTTGATGGTTGTATCGTTCATTTGTTTTTTTTGCTTGAATCTTCTTGCAAAAGTAAGGAATATTACGTATATTTGCAAAAATTTTAACCACTTTCTGATGATTAACAATACGGCAAGTCTTGATTTGGTGGAGTTTGTGGAGACACAGATATTGCCTCGCTATGCTGATTTTGACAAGGCTCATAACCTGAGTCATGTCACTCGGGTAATACGTCGTTCTATTGATTTGGCGAGACAGACGGGGGCGGATATGAACATGGTATATGTGATAGCCGCCTATCATGACTTGGGACTGAGTGGTCCCCGTGCCATCCACCATCTGACCAGTGGGAAGATACTGATACAGGACGCACGATTGAAACGGTGGTTCTCGCCAGAGCAGTTAAAGGTTATGAAAGAGGCTGTGGAGGATCATCGTGCCTCTGCCTCGCATACTCCTCGTAGTATTTATGGCAAGATAGTGGCTGAGGCAGACCGTGACCTTCATCCGGAAACCGTGATTCGCCGTACTATCCAGTTTGGACTTGCCAACTATCCCGAGATGGATAAGGAGGGGCATTGGAGACGATTCTGTCAGCATATGGCGGAGAAATATGCGGTCAACGGCTATATCCGCCTGTGGATACAAGGGTCGGAGAACGAGCGCAATCTGAATGAGTTACGCTCATTGATTGTTAATCCCACAGAGATGCGGAAAGTTTTTGATAAAATCTTTCTAGAGGAGTCTGGGGCGATTTGAACTTTCTAGGGCTTTTGCGCCTTAGTTGTAGAAATTCCAAGAGACTCCAAAACGGAAGACGCTGCCATTGGTTGGATGATGAGGGGTCAGGAACATCATCTTATTGCCTGACGCATTGTTGACATGACTCATCATCACAAAGAAACGAGCACGCTTCAAATGGAAATTCGCATAGACATCCACGAAAGGATAACCTCCTAATTCCACACGGCTGTCGCTATTCTGCTGAATGGCAAACTGTCCGATAAGCGGGAGATAGTCTGGGGCATTGTATTTCGTGAAGAAGGTAACGTCACCACCGAGTTCAACACTCAGCACTTTAGCGATCTTGAATTTCAGATATAGGTTGCTGAAGATATTCAAGGCGGGAAGTGGCAACACCTCCTTGTTGCTGGAGTTCTGGTAGGTGATGACATTCTCCCAGTTGAGAATGCCTAATTGGAAATCCTGTCGCAGTTGGGCGGTCATGACGTTGATGTTTCCACTCTCCTGATAGACATCTCCTGTCAAGTTTGAGCGACCGTAGGTGTCTGTCATGGTGTAACTCATACCGAAATAGGTGTAGTTCTGTATCTCCTCAATGGCAACACGCAACTGGGTGCGGGTCTTAGGATAGGTGAGGAGTCCCTCTATACGGGTACGGGTCTCCTTGTCGTAATCGGAATGATCCCACCAAAGATGTTTGGAATGATAGTTTGTCTTGAAGAAGGTGGGATTGAAACGGTAAAAGGATGCCTTTGCCGCTAATTGCAGGGTGTCTCCAAAGAGCGGGAAATTGAGGTCGGTGGAGAAATCGACATTCAGGGAGCCCGCATCAGGTCCAACCACCCACGCCTCAGCAAGCAGATTGTAGTGAAGGGTCTTACCTTGCGTCTTTGACATTTGCCCTCCTACACTCAGATGTCCTTCCGACCACGAATTCATGAAATAGGTATCAGCATCCTCATCCAAGTCTGGCATCTGGAATTTGCGGTGCTCATAACTGATGAATCCCTTCAGTCCAGCCTTGGCGTATTTGTTGAATCCCTCCAGCAAGGCTATGGCAAATGTGTTCTTGATAGATAGGTGTTTATACTGGTCGTAGATAGAGTCATTGCCATATTCCCCTTTCTCATTATAGTTATAGAAGGTATCCATATAGTAGTCGCTGGGGGAGGAATATGCTTGATAGATACGACTGTGCCTATTGATGTCAAGGGTATGGATGAAACTGGTGACAGGGACATATTCCAGTTTCATAGTGGCATCAATGGAGTCCTGTCGTGCCTGTTCCGCCATCAGACTGTCCATCTTTTCAGGAGAGTCTACCTTAATACGGGTGGAGTCAACCATCTCCGTGGGTTTCTCGCCATTCATGGGAAGGTCACCCGCAATACGGGCGTTGTCAGGTCTACCCGTAGGAGCGTTGTTGGCTATCTTTCCGCCCTTGCGCCCAAGATTCATATTCTCCTCTTTTCCCTTGTTCTCCCGTGCCAACTTCTCTTTGGCGGAGGCTGCGGCAAACTGTCGTGCCTTGATTTCCTCGTCAGTCATCTTCACCTTTCGATAGAATCCAAGGTTATAGCGATGAGTGAGGAAGAAATGGATGGAGTTATTACGGTTCCAGTTCTTAGAGAGTATGGTGGGAATCTCCTCCTCGCTAAACTGGTCGTCGAAACTCTCAGGGTGGGTGATATAGTTGTCGTTGGTGATACCACCATTCTCTGTCGCCTTCCGATGATAGGTCGAGAAGAGGGCATGCATCTGGTAGCGGTTACCAATATAGGAGGCGAAGAGTGATGCTCTGAAATGCGAGTTGCTTTGGTTTTGGTAATAGCCACGGGCATAATGGTAGTCTAAATCGAATCCCAACCCTAACCGCTTGTTGGCATTGATAGCAAACTTGGCATCAATATGATCCTCACCATTCTGCTTATTACCACAGTCATCATAACTGATATTGGTATAGGGCGACAGGGTATTCACAAACAAGAAGTCCTCAGGCTGCTTCGTCGTATAGTCGTAGGGCTGTGTGAAGAAGAACTCACTCGCCAGAGGACGGTCGATGAAGATACGGCTTAGGCGTGGGGTATAGTTGCTGCCCGTGGTGTTGTACTCTCCATAGACTCCCGTGTTGAAGATCGTGTTCTGGAAAAGATGTGGCATTGTGTCAACCTCGGCAGGGCGGATGTCCCCAAAATGACGGTCGACAGTCCATACGCGAACACCACGAGGAATCTCCTTGTTTTGGACAGAGTCACGGCGGTTGGGATTGAAATTGCCGTTACTCTCATCCCTTTGGGTGATGAAGCCGTCCTCGTCGATTTGGTTATAAACCTGTGCATGCATAGCAGATGCCATACATGCCAAGAGTGTCAGCGTATATAGATGTTTCTTCAATTCTTGTCTTCAAGTTTAAGTAGACGCACGACGACCTCGATAAACTTGAACGCCATAGCGACAATGATAATATAGGTACCCGTCTCTTTATTGCCCCAATAATATGTGGCCATTCCAGCAGCGGCACCAATGACGAAAATGGTGTTGAGGATATTACGAAGGAGTCTCATTTCAGCAACCCCTCAATTTTATTGAACAGGTAGTCCTTGCGGTCAATGGTCTTACGGCGGAACTTACCAGTCAATGGCAATAACTTGGTGTTCTTCTTGTTGACAGCCACTTTATCCGTGATCCAATCCTCTGCCTTATATCGTTGTGCCTTACGCTGCTCCTCATAGAGATACTTGATGTGCGACATCTCCACGACGACTTTTCCATCCTGACAGGAAGCCTTCAGCACATAGTAGAAACGGGTGCGGTCGAGGGATATGACATTACTCTGGAATACCAACCATTCCTCATAACGGGCTCCCAACTCATAGTCTGTTGTATCTGCCTTCACTATCTCGCTGTTGAGTTGGTTAGACTCCTTGGTCATATCTTGCAGAAACTTGCCGATGATATTGTATAACTCAAAAGCCGTCTTGCCAGGGGCTTCGAAGGTTCTGGAGAATACCACTTTGCCATCTACTACAGGTACTGCGCCTTGCAAATACTTCTGATTAGGGTCGGGCTTTGCGACAACCGCCTTTGCGGCTTCTTCCTGTTTCTTCTCGGGTTGCTCCCAAGTGTTCTGGGCAAACCCCGTCATAGGTATGCTTGCTATAAGCACTGTCCATACAAAATGTCTCATTATCGTAGCGTTTTGTTGTTTTTGAGTGCAAAAATACGAATAATCAGCATAACAGCCTAATAAATTATGATAATTTATTTTAATTCCAGTTCTTTCTGTAGTCTGACGATCTCGTCACGATACTGCGCGGCCTGCAGGAAGTCGAGTTTCTTTGCCGCCTCCTTCATGAGTCTTGTCGTCTCGGCAATACTCTTCTCCAGTTGTGGACGGGTCATGCGCTGCACGATAGGATCGGCGGCGAAGGCACCTTGCTCCATCGGACTGATGTAGACGGTCTGAGCCTGTCTCTCCGTATCCTCTCCTTCAGTCGTCTGTCGCAGGTCACTCTGTTTGATGGCTTTCTCAATCTGTTTGGGTGTAATGCCGTGCTCCTCGTTGTAGCGCATCTGTTTCATCCTACGACGTGCCGTCTCGTCGATAGTCAGTTGCATCGATGCTGTGATGGTATCAGCATACATGATAACTTTGCCATTCACATTACGGGCGGCACGTCCTGCCGTCTGGGTCAGTGAGCGGTGGGAACGAAGGAAACCTTCCTTGTCAGCATCAAGGATAGCGACCAACGACACCTCTGGCAGGTCAAGTCCCTCGCGCAACAGGTTAACACCGACCAGTACGTCGAACGTGCCGTTGCGCAGATTCTCCAGAATCTTTACCCTTTCGAGAGTCGTCACTTCACTATGGATGTAGGCTGTCTGAATACCGTTATTTAATAGGTATTCACTCAGTTCCTCCGCCATGCGTTTGGTGAGTGTCGTCACCAATACACGTTCCTTGCGATGGACACGGGTGAGTATCTCGTCCATGAGGTCGTCAATCTGGTTCTCAGTCGGACGAACCTCAATCTCGGGATCGAGCAGTCCTGTGGGGCGTATCAGTTGTTCTACCACGACACCCTCAGCCTCGTTGAGTTCGTAGTCAGCAGGTGTGGCACTGACGTAGATAATCTGATTCGTCATTTGCTGAAACTCGTCGAAAGTCAACGGTCGGTTGTCGAAGGCGGCAGGCAGGCGGAATCCGAACTCCACCAGATTGGTCTTGCGGGCTCGGTCACCTCCATACATCGCCCCGATCTGAGGGACACTGACATGACTCTCGTCAATCATCATCAGATAGTCGTCAGGGAAAAAGTCGAGCAGGCAATAAGGGCGTTCTCCTGCCAGTCTGCCGTCAAAGTAGCGAGAATAATTCTCTATTCCTGAGCAGTGTCCTAATTCCTTGATCATCTCCATGTCATACTCTACACGCTCCTTGATGCGCTGTGCCTTGATGCCGTCGCCCATCTCCTCGAAAAACGCAACCTGTTTCACCAAGTCGTCTTGTATCTGGCGGATAGCGATGTTAGTCTGTTCCTGTGAGGTCATAAAGAGGTTAGCAGGGTAGAGTTTATACTCCTCAAAACTATTGAGGCGGTCCATCGTCATACTGTCCAGTTCCTCAATGGCATCTATCTCATCATCCCAGAAGGTGATGCGTAAGATGACCTCATTATATGCCATGGCGATGTCGACAGTGTCGCCCTTTACACGGAAACAGCCACGTTTCAGTTCAATATCATTCCTGACATAAAGGGCTGCGACTAATTTTCTTAACAAAGCGTTACGGTCTAGGATTTGTCCCTTATGCAACTCGATGACATTCTCATGTAGGGCGACAGGACTTCCCATACCGTATATGCAACTAATGGATGATACGACGATAACGTCTTTTCTTCCTGAGAGCAAGGCACTTACGGCGCGAAGTCTTAAGCGGTCTATCTCTTCATTGATGGCAAGGTCTTTCTCTATATAGGTGTCAGTCGTGGGTAAGTATGCCTCAGGCTGATAGTAGTCATAATAACTGACATAATATTCGACGGCATTCTCAGGGAAGAACCCTCGCATCTCCTCATAGAGTTGGGCGGCAAGTGTTTTGTTATGGGAGAGAATAAGGGTAGGGCGGTTGATATTTGCGATGACATTCGCCATCGTGAAAGTCTTGCCCGATCCTGTCACACCCAGCAACACTTGTGCCTTGTCGCCTCTCTCCACTCCATCCGTCAGTTGGCGGATAGCCTCTGGTTGGTCACCTGTCGGCTTGTATTTAGATGTCAATTGAAAGTTCATAAGGTACAAAGGTACAAAAAAAATGGTGAAGTGCGAACAAATTACAAGTTTTCTTCGTAACAAACGTTATAATCCAGCGATAATTGCTAAAATTCGTTCCTTTTCCTTTGGAATTAACGGAAAAATGACTACTTTTGCACGTCAAATTTGATAAAGGATGAAAAAAGGCAATCTTTTGATACTCTGTATGGCTGTTCTTTTGAGCAGTTGTGCCTCGGAGTTTAATAAAGTCTATAAGACTGCGGATAACGACTATAAGTACGAGTTTGCCAAGCAGTGTTTTGCGATGGGGAAATACCAGCAGGCAAGTACGTTACTCCAAGATTTGGTCTTGATTCAGAAAGGACGTGACAATGCCCAGGAGTGTCTCTACTTGTTGGGTATGGCTCAATATGGTAATCGTGACTATGAGTCGGCGAGTGCCACTTTTAAGAAATATTACTCCAGTTATCCGAAAGGTACTTTTGCCGAACAGGCAAGTTTCTATGTCGGACAGTCGCTTTATCAGAGTGCCCCAGAGCCTCGACTTGACCAGACTCCTACCGTGGGTGCCATCAATGCCTATCAGCAGTTCCTCGACCTCTTTCCCGATTCCGAGTTACGACCGATAGCCCAGCAACGTCTGTTTGACTTGCAGGACAACCTGGTACAGAAGGAATACCTCTCTGCAGAACTTTATTATAACCTCGGTGGCTATTTTGGTAATATCAATGCCAATACCGAGAGTAATTATGAGGCATGTATCATCACCGCTCAGAATGCGTTGAAAACTTATCCGTTCACTAAGATTCGTGAGAAGTTCTCTGTGCTGATTATGAAGAGCAAGTTCGAACTTGCCGAGAACAGTTCTGAGGAGAAGAAACTGGATCGCTATCGCGATGCGGAAGATGAATGCTATGGTTTCCTCAACGAGTACCCAGAGTCAAAGGAATGTGCCACAGCGGAGAAGTTTATCGCTAAATGTAAGAAAATAACAAAGGATTAAAATATGGATTATAAGAAATCAAAAGCACCAGTGAACACAGTGACCCGTAATATCATGGATCTCTGTGAGGAAACAGGAAACATCTACGAGAGTGTTGCAATTATCTCTAAGCGTGCCAATCAGATCAGTGTGCAGATCAAAGAGGACCTGAGCAAGAAGTTGGCGGAGTTCGCTTCCTATAACGACTCTTTGGAGGAAGTCTTCGAGAATCGTGAGCAGATTGAGATATCCCGTTATTACGAGAAACTTCCCAAACCCTCCCTGCTTGCCACTCAGGAGTTTGTGGAGGACAAGGTATATTGGCGTGATCCTGCCCGTGAGCAGGCTTTGGCACAAGAGGAGCATCTTTAATCATGATACAGCGTAAGCAAACGGTATTCCTCTTTCTTGCCGCAGTTTTTGGCGTACTCGCTTTGTGTATGCAACTGGCGACAGTGAGTTATGAGGGACTGACAACCTACCGTATCTTCAGTCTTTGGGCAATAGGGCAGAGCGGAGCGCGTTCTTTCGTTCCCTGTCCCTTGTTTATCCTGATGCTGTTGTCAACCACGTTGAGTGTCTGCACCATATTTATATATAAGCGTCGTCCTTTGCAGGCGAAGTTGTGTATGGTCAATATCTTCGTGATCCTGTTATGGTATATCTCGATGATAGTGGTTAGCAAGCAGTTATCCCCCGATGCGATGAACTTCCAGATGGAGATAGCATCCTCTTTCCCTGCCGTCATGGCGATTCTTCTCTTTATGGCTCGCAAGGGCATCCTTGCTGACGAGAAGTTAGTTCGTGCCGCCGACAGAATAAGGTAAAAGCATATTTATTATAAAAAGGGGCATTGATGTGTTATTGTCAATGCCCCTTTTCTGTTTATACTCATTAGTATTCGAATGTTCCGAATTCACTATGAATGGTCAGGCTCTTCTTGCCTTCCTCGATATGTCCGATGACTTGAGCGTCGATGTTGAAGGACTTCGAGAGACTGATGACCTTGTCGGCAACCTCAGGACGAACATATATCTCCATACGATGTCCCATGTTGAAAACCTGGTACATCTCACGCCAGTCGGTGCCAGAGCACTCGTGGATGGCACGGAAGAGTGGAGGAACAGGGAACATGTTGTCCTTGACGACTTTGCAGTTGTCGTTCACGAAATGCAGCACCTTTGTCTGGGCACCGCCAGTACAGTGTACCATGCCATGAATCTCTGGACGCAGTTCGTCCAATAGTTTCTTGATGACAGGGGCATAGGTGCGGGTAGGAGAGAGCACGAGTTGCCCCATGTCTGGCAGTATTGCTTGTTGATGTGCCACATCAACATGTGGAACCGCATCCGTCAGTTTATACTTACCACTATATACCAACTCGTCAGGTACGGCATGGTCGTAACTCTCTGGATATTTCTCTGCGAGATACTTAGCGAAGACATCATGGCGGGCGGAGGTCAGTCCATTGCTGCCCATGCCACCGTTATAGCGCTTCTCGTAAGTTGCCTGTCCCGTGGAAGAGAGACCTACGATGACATCACCAGGACGGATGTTCGCATTATCGATCACGTCACTGCGTTTCATGCGACATGTGACGGTAGAGTCGACAATGATGGTGCGGACGAGGTCGCCCACGTCTGCCGTCTCACCACCAGTAGGATAGATGCCAATACCCATCTCTCGCAGTTCGGCAAGCAGTTCGTCGGTGCCGTTGATGATAGCAGAGATGATCTCCCCGGGAACGAGCATCTTGTTACGTCCGATGGTCGAACTGACAAGGATATTGTCCACAGCGCCCACACAGAGCAGGTCGTCGGTATTCATCACGATGGCATCCTGTGCGATCCCTTTCCATACGGAGAGGTCGCCCGTCTCCTTCCAGTACATATAGGCGAGGCTTGACTTCGTGCCTGCTCCATCGGCATGCATGATGTTGCAATACTCTGGGTCGCCTCCAAGGATATCTGGGATAATCTTACAGAAAGCCTGTGGGAAGATTCCCTTGTCGATGTTCTTGATGGCGTTATGTACGTCTTCTTTGGCGGCACTGACACCGCGCATCATATATCTGTTATCCATTTTCTTTCTTAGAATTTAACTTGTGGTGCTTTCTCTGCTCCAGCCTCAGCCTCGAACTTTGTCATCTGGTGGAAGCCAAAGATACCGGCGAAGATGTTCTTGGGGAAAGAACGAATCTCCACATTGTATTGCTGAACAGCCTGGTTGAACTTGTTGCGAGCCTCGTTGATGCGGTTCTCGGTTCCCTCCAACTGTACTTGCAGGTCACGGAAGTTCTCGTTAGCCTTCAGGTCGGGATAGTTCTCCTGAATGGCGATCAGACGACCGAGGGCACTGCCCAGTTCTCCCTGAGCCTGCTGGAACTCCTTCAGTTTCTCAGGAGTCAGGTTCTCCGCGTCGAGGTTGATAGAGGTAGCCTTCGTGCGGGCATTGACAACATCCTCCAAGGTCTGCTTCTCATGAGCGGCATAGCCTTTGACGGTCTCAACCAGATTGGGGATCAGGTCTGCACGACGCTGGTACGTCGACTGTACATTGGCAAGGGCTGTGGTTGCCTGCTCTTGTACGCTAACCATTGAGTTGTAAGCACTGGCAGCCCATGCGCCAAGGATGACGACGACTGCAATAATTGCGATAAGTCCTTTACTGAGTTTCATAATCCTATTATTTTAGTTGTTTAATATTTCCATTACCATCGTGAGGTGGCACCACCGCCACCAAAACTTCCTCCGCCGAAACTGCCTCCGCTGCTACCACTGCTGAAGCCACTCCCGCCAAAGCCTCCGCCATATCCTCCACCAGAGGATTCCGCCTCATAGAAAGGATTGGAAAGGAGCGTGCTGGTGGCACCAGTAATACCCAACCAATGATATTTCTGGTTAAGGCGTATAAAGATGATGCTCCATACAATAAGGAAAAATATATATAGCCCAATCATTATCGCCGTCTCATCATCAATCTCGTCTTGCTGACTGGTTAAGGACGACATCTCTGGAAGATCTTTCTTCTGCATGGTCGCAAAGATCGCCTCCGTTAGGTAGAGCATCGCACTGTCAGGCATTTCCGCACGCATTGCCGGCACGACATACCGCTGTTGCAAACGGTAACATTCGGCATCTGTCAAATCACCTTCCAGACTTCTGCCCGGTGAGATATTGATGCTGTGGTCTTGATAGCCGACGACAACCATCAGTCCACGGTCGTTTCTGCCGACACCATATTTATTACCCACATCTTGGGCAAAACGGAATGGGTCATCGTTCTCTATATGGTTGACGACGATGACGACCGACTCGATGTATAACTCTTTGTCCAGTCGTTGTAAGGTGTGGTTCATTTCATCTACCGTGCTTTGGGCTAATACCTTATCAGGATTAGACACATATTGACTGGCATCCTGCAAATGGGGAATGGGGATGTTGTCCGCATTCCAGTAGCGCTCCTCCGTGCTACTCATGACAGTTGTCGGAGAGGACACTCTCTCGAAATGGAGGGAACTCGAGCAACATACCATCGCACTGATAACACCGATTACATAGACCCAACCCCATGCCTTTCGTGCCTTACACCAAGCAGGGTTCATCTGTTCCCAGGCATATAGCATCGCACGCCGTTTCCTTTGGTACTCGCGCTCTAATGCGGTATATCGTTTGGAATACTGCCGTTTGTTGTAAGATGAGGTGAGGTTCCACCCTGACTGGGTGTTCTCCATGTCATAGGCGTCCTCCAACGCACGGATCGCATCGTTGTATTGGTTTGTTAGTCTGTTAATGTCCGACGCCTTCTTGGTCAATGCCGTAGTGGGGGTATAGTCCCACTTTCGGGTCACGACATAACCTCCTCCCAATAGGAGGGCGATATAGCCGAGGAAAAAGATGAAAGTCGTCGTCATATCTTGTTTTATTTCTCGTGCCAGAACTCCCAAGAGGCAAAAGCCTGTAATAGCAGCATCTCCAGTCCGTTCTTCACGTTGGCTCCATATTCGGCACCACGTTTCATGAACAGCGTCTCATCGGGATTATAGATAAGGTCATAGAGGATGGTGTGGCTGTCCATCGCCTCATAGGGCAGTTCTGGACAGAATTCCGTCTTGGGATACATCCCCACGGGGGTGCAGTTGACAATTACGTTATACTCCTTCACCACCTCAGGAGTGATACTTTTATATTGGATGGTGTCGGGTTTCTCGTAGCGGCTGACATAGATGGTCTCCAGTCCGAGGCTGCGCAAACCGTAGTTGATAGCCTTGGAGGCACCTCCCGTACCCAGGATTAATGCTTTCTGATGCCATTTCTTGTCAAGCATGGGCTCAATGCTCTTAGTGAATCCGATGACATCGGAGTTGAAACCTTTCAGTTCGGTCTTATTCCCTCGATGGGTGATACGGATCACATTTACCGCACCGATGGCAAGCGCCTCTGGTGAGATGTTGTCAAGAAAGGGTAGCACCTTCTCCTTATAGGGGATGGTCACGTTGAGTCCTTTCAGTTCGGGATTAGAACTGAGCACCTCAGGGAGTGCGTCGATACTGGGAATCTCATAGTTCTCGTAAACGGCATCGATGTCCTCATCCTGAAACTTCTGATTGAAGTAACTGATGGAGAACGAGTGCCCGAGGGGGTAGCCAATAAGTCCGTACTTGTCCATAATTTCTTTTCCTTTATTTAGTTGCAAAATAGATCGTGCAGATACCGAAGGTCAGTCGCTGGAACCTTGCCTCACTGAACCCTGCGCCTTTCAGAATCTCCATCATCTGCTCTCCTTGCGGGAATGCCTCAATGGTCTTGGTGAGATACGAGTAGGCGGCAGTGTCCTTGGATATCAGTCTGCCATAGACGGGCAGTACAGTGTGGGAGTAGATATGAAAGAGTTGCCTCATCGGGAAGCCCACGGGGTTCGTCAACTCGGCGATGCTCAGATGTCCCCCCTTCTTCAGGACACGGCACATCTCTCTCAGTCCCTGGTCGAGGTCAGAGAAGTTGCGGATGCCAAAGGCGGCAGTCACGGCATCGAAGGTGTCACTGGCGTATGAGAGGTGCAGGCAGTCTTCCTTCTCGAAGGAGATGATGTCCTGCAATCCCTTATCAGCAACCTTCTGACATCCTATCTCCATCATACCCTCGCTGATGTCGGCCCCGATGAGGTGTGACGGCTTGAGCATCTCTGCGGCGAGGATGGCGAAGTCGCCTGTTCCTGTCGCCATGTCAAGGATGCACTGTGGTTGGTAGGGCGCCAGTTGGCGGATCGCTTTCTTTCGCCAGCCACGGTCGATGTCCCATGAGAGACGATGGTTGAGCGTGTCATAGGTGGGAGCGATGTTGTCGAACATCTGCTCCACCTGTGAGGTCTTCTCTCCCTTATGGTAGGGGTTTATCGTCTCTTGCTGGTACATATTCCTAGGTTGCTTAGGAGTTCCTGGATTTTAGATAATCACTTACGTTCTTCTCGATGCGGGCGGCGATATCGTCGTTGTCACTTGCCTTCTCGAACTTCTCACCGATGATGTGCTCATAGAGTTCGATATAGCGGTCAGATACACTCTCCGCATACTCGTCTGTGATCTCGGGCATCACCTGTCCGGGCTCGTTCATGAAGTTATGCTCGATAAGCCACTGGCGCACAAACTCCTTGGAGAGTTGCTTCTGAGGCTCGCCCTTGGCGAGTTTCTCCTCATAGCCGTCAGCATAGAAATAGCGGCTGGAGTCTGGGGTGTGGATCTCGTCAATGAGGTAAACCTTCCCGTCGCGCTTGCCAAACTCGTACTTGGTGTCTACGAGGATGAGTCCTTGTTTCTTGGCAATCTCCTGACCACGGGCAAAGAGTTTGCGGGTGTAGTCTTCCATCACGGCATAGTCCTCGGCACTGACGATGCCCTGTGCGATGATCTCCTCTTTGGAGATATTCAGGTCATGACCCTCGTCAGCCTTTGTTGTAGGAGTGATGATAGGCTCAGGGAAACGCTCGTTCTCCTTCATGCCCTCAGGCAGTTTCACACCACACAACTCACGGCATCCGTTCTTATACTCACGCCAAGCAGAACCTGTCAGGATGCTGCGGATAATCATCTCCACACGGAAGCCCTCGCATTTCAGACCGACCGTCACCATGGGGTCGGGAGTGGCGAGTTTCCAGTTCGGGCAGATGTCGCTGGTGGCATCCAGAAACTTAGCGGCAATCTGGTTAAGCACCTGTCCCTTGAAAGGAATACCCTTTGGCAGGATGACATCGAATGCCGAGATACGGTCTGTTGCCACCATCACCATCAGGTCGTCGTTGATGTTATACACGTCACGGACTTTTCCGTGGTAAACGCTCTTTTGTCCTTCGAAATTGAAGTCAGTCTTTGTTAATGCTTTCATTGTTATCTTTGTTTTGTTTCTCTTTGTCGAATCGTTCGTAGGCATTGACGATACGGGTCACCAGTTTGTGGCGTACGATGTCCTTGCGATCCAGTTCCACCACACCGATACCCTCGATGTCCTTTAATATGCGCAATGCCTCCACCAGTCCACTCCTCTGCTCACGGGGCAGGTCTATTTGTGTCATGTCTCCCGTGATGATCATCTTCGTGTTCCATCCCATACGGGTCAGGAACATGCGGATCTGCTGGGGAGTAGTGTTCTGTGCCTCGTCGAGGATGACGACAGCGTCACTCAGTGTCCTGCCTCGCATAAAGGCGAGTGGGGCAATCTGGATGACATGTTTCTCCATCATGTCCTGCAGTTTCACCTGTGGCAGCATGTCCTCCAATGCGTCATACAGTGGCTGGAGATACGGATCAATCTTGTCCTTCATGTCACCAGGCAGGAATCCCAGTTTCTCTCCGGCCTCCACAGCGGGGCGGGAGAGGATGATCTTCTTCGCTGTCTTGTCCTTCAGCGCCTTCACGGCAAGGGCGATAGAGAGGTAGGTCTTTCCCGTTCCCGCAGGACCGACGGCGAACACCATGTCGTTCTGCTCGTAGGCGTCAATCAGTTTCTGCTGGTTCTCCGACCTCGCCTTGATGGCACGTCCTGACATGGAGTAGCATACCACTCCCTCAGGCACCTCGTCTTTCGTGCGGTGTCCCTTGATGATGTCCAGGATGTCCTCCTCCTTCAGCGAGTTGAAGCGCAGCACATGCTGGCGCATCTTCTCGGCACTCTCCTCGAAGGCTGCCATCTGCTCCTCATCGCCCAGGATGCGGATGACATTGTCGCGAGCCACAATCCTCAGTTTGGGATACAAGGCACGCATCATCTGCAAATGGGCATTCCCCGTTCCATAGAAAACGACGGGGTCTATATCCTCTAATACAATATGCTTCTCTATCAAAATAACGTTATTTCTTAATGAGATTGCAAAGTTACGAAAAAAGCTTGTAAAGAACAACGGATTATGGAGAATTAACGCAATTCAACCTAAAATAAAGGTAAAACGGGGAAGAACGAGGAAGTCGGAAAGTCGGGGTAATGCAAAATAGGGAGGATTGATGAAGGAGTTAGGTTTCTAAATCGTAACCCTGAAATGGCCTTGAAGACGTGGTTAAAGCTCAATAATTGACTACGAAAATCGGGGCAGAATGACGCACTCTTCACCGCCCGTTTCTTATTCCGCAAACTGCTACATTTTGCATAATGATGGATAACCCAAAAGACAGTAGTTTCGCAGCCCAAAATTAAAAAGGAATAAGAAACATGAGAAGTACATTCAACATTTTGTTCTACGTGAACAAGAGTAAGGAGAAGAACGGTGTGGTGCCTGTGATGGGACGTGTGACTATTAACGGCACTCAGAGCCAATTCAGTTGCAAGAAGTCCATCCCGCTTGATATGTGGGACGTGAAGGGCAACTGTGCCAAGGGACGAAGCAAGGAGGCTTTGCAGATTAACCGTGAGTTGGATAACATCAAGGCGCAAATCATCAAGCACTATCAGCGTCTGTCAGACCGCGAGGCTTTTGTGACGGCAGAGATGGTGCGCAACTCCTATCAAGGCTTTGGCAGCGAGTATGAGACACTGTTGAGTGCTTTCGACAAGGACATTGCCAACCAGAAGAAACGTGTGGGCAAGGACAGGGCTGCAAGTACGCTTTGGGCTATGGAACGTTCGCGGAAGGATGTGGCTGATTTCATCCAATCGCACTACCGTCGCACTGATATGTCGATGCTTGAACTGACACCTGAATTCATCAAGGACTTCGCCACCTATCTCAGTACTGACCGAGGATTGGCCAATGGAACTATCTGGCAGAGATGCATGTGGCTGAAAGGCGTTGTACTGAGGGCGCACTACAACGGCAAGATTCCCCGTAACCCGTTCGCGCAGTTCCACATCAGCCCGAACTGCAAGGAAAGGGAGTTCCTGACCGAAGACGAACTGAAAGCTGTCGTGACGCATGAGTTTGAGGACGACAACCTCGCCTTCGTGCGTGACATCTTCGTCTTTGTCTGCTTCACCGCCCTCTCGTTCATCGACGTGAAGAACCTGACCACGGATAACATCGTGAACGTCAATGGCGACAAGTGGATTATCAGCAAGCGGCACAAGACTAATATCCCTTTCCAGGTGAAGCTGATGGACGTTCCCTTGCAGATTATCAACCGCTATAAACACCTACAGGAAGACAAGTTGGTGTTCGGCAAGATGAACTACTGGTCGATGTGCAAGAAACTGAAAACGGTGATGACAGCCTGCGGCATTGAGAAAGCCATATCCTACCATTGTGGCCGGCACTCGTTCGCCACGTTGGCGCTTTCAAAAGGAATACCCATCGAGAGCGTGAGCCGTGTATTGGGACACACTAACATCGTGACCACCCAGATTTACGCCAAAATCACAAGTCAGAAACTTGACAACGATCTGACAATGCTCGGCAATAAACTCAATGCATCGTTCAAGGACATAAAGAGAGCATAACCACTAACGGCGCATAAATACTCCAAAGCAGAAAGACGAATGATTAGCGTTGTCTGTCATCCGTCTTTCTGCGTTATAATCCCACAGCACACGAACCACTAACGGCTCTTTCTTTTTCCCTATCGTTTATATGCAGGATGATAGCAACTTTCCAGAACTCTTGCCAAATCACTTTCACGATAAAGTACCTTGCCACCTAATAATATATATGGTAGCATGCTATCATTTCGGTATTCCTGTAGTGTTCGTCTGCTGACTTTTAGAATACTGGCTACCTCCCTGTCTGTTAAGTAGCGCTCACCATCAAGCAATGGACGATAATTGCCTATTACCTTCTTGTATATGGCAAGCACCTCCTTCATGTTCTCTAGTGCATTCTTCACACCAACGTTATGCGGCATTATCAATTCGTTCATAGGCACTCAGTTTTGAGGTTACACATTTTGCTATCTTTATCCTTATCAGTCACAATAAAAAGAATACTCTCCACATCCTCTGGCTTATAATATACCTTGCGGTTAATTTGAGAATACGCTAACGTTCCATTGTCACGAAGCGTTTGTAATGTTCTTGGACTAATGTTTAGAATCTGGCACACATCTTGGTTGTCAAGCCAATCGCCCAACTTTTTGTCATTGCCTCTACTTGCCATCTCCTTCATCTTTGTGACGAAACTATTGAAGCTCGTCAGCAGCTCCTCGTAGGTACTGCGCTCAATTGATACTACTTCCATGTCTGTTTAGTTTTTGTAATTTGCGGACAAAGGTACACCATAATCTCCAAATAGGCTTATTATGAAAATTCCTTGTTGTGAAATAACAATTCAGGGAAATAAAAACCTAATGTCTGCCGAGCTTGCTCATCTGAAAATGGACAAGCATCTTTGTGTGGCACTTCACAGAAAAGTGCGTATTAGGCTACACCCTTCTACGGCATCTATGTATGGTATTGCGAGCAATTGGTGTGTGTATACCTACTTTTATTGTGGTATAATACAAGAAAAAACAGTTCGGCTTTTGGAAATGATGATGATTATACTTATATTTTATTAATTACATGATAATGAATTAAAATTTATGTGTATCTTTGCATCGGTAAAACAAAAATGTAGCAAAATGAAAATGCAGAAAGTACTGGAATTTAATGGAATGTCTTTTGAATTGCTATTAGCAGATAGAGACAAGGAAGATTTTCCTCGTGAACGTTTTAGGGCAATTCTCAGAATAAAAAACATAAGTATTTCTAAGAAAAAAATTGCTATTAAGGAAGACGGAACAAAGTACATTTCAATAAAGCATGGTTTGGAATATGCATATCATATTAAGCCATACCAGTTTGCATTAACAGACGGTACATTCATACTTCCAGATTCATTTGCTGATGTGACAATACAATTTGATGTTGTCAAGGAGGCTCAAAACGGGGATAGAATGGAAATAGAGGTAAGAGATTTGGCATTATTACCCCTTGTCAAATGGGATGGTCAATGGTATTGGGGTATCGACGAAATTGAGGATAAGAGGATTTCTTCGAATTCAAATAGAGAATTGACCTATGAAGAAAAGAAATCCCTAAAAAAACAGCTTAAGAGCAAAATAGAACACTTTGAATCCATTGATGAGAAGTTCGGTTTGTCTCTCCAAAATTTCTCTTTTGACATTCTTGATAACTCTACATTGAAATTGTTCTGCGAAGTATTAGCTTTAAACGGTGAAGTTCCGAAAGAAGGATTTAATGTTGAAGTGGCTATTTACGACACGGACAATGATATTATCTGCTTAAAGAGTATATCCAAATATGACAATGAATTCAAAGGATTTGAGGTCTTTGGATTTGGGCCAATAAAGTTGGACATTCCAGTTGATGAAATAGGAAAAATTAGATTTTATCCGACAAGATGAACGTGAGTATAAATGAATTAAGGGATTCTCTCATAAGGGAGGCAAAGAGTTCTCCTATGTTGCTTTCTGATCTTGCAGGCTTAGAGGCATACGTTTCTGAAAGCTATAATAGTCGCTCATTCATAGAACTGTTGCAAAATGCTGATGATGCAGGCTCGACGAGATTTTATGTAAAGCGCTATGGTAATTACCTTTTCGTTGCAAATGATGGACGACCTTTCAATATAATGGACTTAGAAAGCCTGTGTCGCAGCGCTTCTTCCAATAAAGCGAGAGGAACTTCTATCGGTTATCGAGGAATAGGCTTTAAGTCGGTAGTCAGTTTTGCTAAAGAGGTCCATCTTATAAGTGGTGAATTTGAAATAACTTTTTCAAAGGAGTTGACAAAGACTATTATTGATAAGGCAAATAAAGTTCCGCTAATCAGGATCCCTCATGAACTACAACAGAATGTCAAGCAAGAACTTGATACGGAAATATCCAAGATTCAGAAAGATGGCTATAATACGATCTTCATTTTCTCAGGTGTGACTGCAAATCAAATAGACGAAGAATACACTTCATTTGCTTATACAACCTTGATGTTCTTGAACAACGTGAGAAACATTAAAATCAGTTTGAATAAAGAAGTAAATGCAAGTATCAATGTTTTAGAACAAAATGGAAGTAAAAAAAAGATAAGAATCGCAACCAATGAGAAGATCACGGAGTGGCTTGTTTGTTCTAATGATAGTTGTAGTATCGCATTTGCAATTAAGAATGGTAAGATAAACAGATTAGCAAGGGAAGAAGCTGTGATTCATGCCTTCTTGCCAACAGATGATTGTTGTGGACTAGGTTTTATTGTTAATGGTGATTTTAGTACTGACCCATCACGCAGACATCTCATATTTGACGAAACAACAAAAAAAGTTATTACTGATATAACCAAATTGTATTGTAAGATTCTACAACAAGGCCTGCAAGAAGACAATGAAGGTTTATTAAATGCCATGATGCCCTACTTTGATGTTAAGCTCATCCAGTTAATGAAGCAATCTTTTGAAAGGGAGTTCGCAAATCTACTGAAAACTAATTGTAGTACCCTGTTCTCAAAGTTCAGACTCTCACCGTCATGGTTCAATGCTTCTGATTTCCATATTATTATGTCATCTGCAGCCAAGCCCTGTATAAGTCCTGAATGCGCCGAAGTAATTTACTTAGATGGTATGTTAAAATTTTTAGGGAGCAAGACATGTGACATAGACACAATATTATCCTTAGTAAACTCTGCTGATATATCGCTAAATGGTTGTGCTCAATTAGCTGCTTATAGTATGAAACAAATCTTGATGAATCACAAGGTCAGTGCGTTTACTAAGACGCCTATTTTTGTCAGTGGAAGTGAACTACGCAGTATAAATGATATCAATGATAACGAGAATGAGATTGATGACTGTTTTTTGCAACTGATGATTGACAATGGCATATCAAATAAGGACATTGGCATATGCCTAAAAAAATTGGGAATGAATGATTTGTTTGACTTACAATTCAATGAAGAGATTCCCGATGAATCAGATACTGATGACTGTGACTCTGCCAGATCTTCTTCCAGTATAAGAGATTGGTTCAAAGCCAGTTCATCTTCATCGTCTGTACCTACATCGTCAAGTGTTCAGAAATGGAGAAGTGCAGAGGAAAATACGCTTGCTGCACTTAATGAAAATGGCTTTAATTTATCTGATGTCAGCATGCAAAATGTTGGATATGATTTATCGGGGATTGATCCTAATGGAAACAAAATCTATATCGAAGTAAAATCTATTGATTACGCTGGACAGAAATTCAGAATGACAAACAATGAGTTTGCTGCTGCACAATATAATCAGGATAACTACTATATTGCTATAGTTCATCAGACAAAGGAAGCATTGGAAATAAGTCTTGTGAAAAATCCTATTCGAAATCTTAATATGAACAGACAATGTGTCCAATGGGTCTGGGAATGTTCTGGCTATGAATACAACCCGATGAAATTCGAGTTGAAATAAATGGAGGATAACAAAACACGGCATGAATTATGAAATTACATATCTTAGGAAAAAATAAGAAAGATAAGGGAGGCCAGTTGGAGACCTTGACCAAGCTCATATTGGCAAATCAAGGTTATACAAATATAACTTTAAATTACATCGGAACTGGAGGACATGAAATTGATGTTTATGCTATAAGGAGACAAACCGTCGGTATTAAAGAAGTAGAGTACCCTGTAATTTGCGAATGTAAGGCTCATGAAAAAATGATTTCAATGCCTGATTATGACAAGTTCAAGGGAAAAGTCACAACTGCAAAAGAAAAGAATAAGAATACATCAGGTTTACTTATTGCTCTTTCTGGAGCTATGGGAACTGTTATAGGAGCTAATGATGCAAATAAGAGTGATATACAATTAATTGCTAATGACGATATTACAAGACTAATATCTCAATTATACTCTTTGCCATCCCCATTTGAAGTTAGAAACTATATAAGAGGTATAACCCATAGAGTTGTTGTTAATGTTGATATTGTATATTATAATAATGAGGTATATTGGCTCATAATATTTAGCAAAGGCAATTATATCCTATTTGATAGGTCTTTTAGCACAATAGAAGCCTCCTTATTAGTTGAAATCCAGCATTTGTTAGTCAAAGTTGCCCCTGTATCTGAATATATAGACATATT
The DNA here is from genome assembly GCA_017458005.1 of Prevotella sp. Taxonomy (GTDB): domain Bacteria; phylum Bacteroidota; class Bacteroidia; order Bacteroidales; family Bacteroidaceae; genus Prevotella. The sequence goes on from JAFTGH010000012.1 coordinate 63,511, forward strand.
TCAGGAACAAAAGGCTTTCATGAGGAAAACTTTTATTGAAAGTTCTATTATAATGTACCTAATGTCAGATAGAGTCGGCATCGATGATCTACTTACAAAAGTGAAAGACTCATCAATTATTACGACGAAAAAAGAAATAAGAAATCTTATCAAGGAAATACCATTTGTTGTAGAAATATCTAAAGACTATTACGAACTACTTCCAGAAGAAGAGATTTCTTATATTGACTTTTACGAGTTTGTGCTAAGAGGAAGTGTTGATCTTCAGATGTTTTCTCATTGTTATTATACAGATCATATTGACGAGAGTCTCCTTGAAAAGATAAAAGAAAGACAACACTATATTGTCATTCCAAAAGAAAAGGAAGATGAAGTGCTGTTTTTGTTAAAACATTCTCCTTCTGCTTTAGCATATGCTATTGAGGAAGATAAAAATATTACAAGATATCGCGGCAAAGATGGTAAGTGCATGTCTGAAAGAATTGACAAGGGACATAGCCTTATGTTTCTTGACAACATAATGGATCGATTTGATAAAGACTATTGTAAAAATAGTCCTTTAGGTAACTATTACATGAATGATTTGGGTATAAATGATATTATTAGAAAGAAAGAGTTGATAATAAACTGCAATAATGGGGAGAAGCATATCGTTTCTCAAGAGCAAGATATTATGTTATGCAAATTACAAGGATATGAGAATACAATAGTTCCCGTCCGAAAATTACCAGATTAATTTTTTATAGTGGAAGAAATCTGTTGTTGTGTTACTATATATTTATGGACGAAAAGTGGCGTTGTATGACAAATAAGGTTCTTTTAATGACAAATGTATGATTATTTTTCTATACGAAATATAAATATGGACGAGAAAACAATAAAGGAAGCACTGATTAAAGGCGAACGAGTGACGCTGGAGTGTAAGCGGGCTAAGGCGGAGGTACCGAAGTCGGTTTGGGCAACCTATTCGGCTTTCGCTAATACTATTGGCGGACTGATTCTTCTTGGTGTGAATGAAGACATACAGGAGAAGGACATCCAGAAGCGTTACCAGGTAGTTGGCGTGGATGAGCCGATGAAGATTATCACGGACTTCTGGAACACCCTCAACAGCGACAAGGTGAATGAGAACATCCTCCTTGACAACGATGTTGAGGTGGTAAATGTGGATGGAGCACAGATTGTTTGCATTCGTGTTCCTCAGGCAGACTGGAGAGCGAAGCCCATCTATCTGAATGGCAATGTATATAAAGGTACGTATAGACGCAACAATGAAGGTGATTACCATTGTACAGAGGCTCAGGTTAAAGCGATGATACGTGACTCCAATGTGGATGGTAACGATAGTATCTTAATAGAATACTACGGCATGGATGACATTGATCCAGATTCCTTGCGGCAGTACCGCACTGAGTTCAGGCAAGAGAATAGTACCCACGTTTGGAACAGGGTTGACGATAAGACTTTCCTCAGAAATCTTGGTGGCTATACTGAGGACAGACAGACAGGCAGAGAGGGATTGACGCTGGCCGGACTGATGATGTTTGGTAAGGGCCTTGCCATTAGAGACCGTTTTTCTAACTTTCGCATGGACTATCTGGACATGAGCCATCTGGTGGGTGACGAGCGATACCATGACCGACTGACATACGACGGACTTTGGGAAAATAACCTATACCAGTTCTTCCGCATCGTATCACCAAAGGTGCAGTTCGACCTGCCGAGACCTTTCAAATTGGAGAAAGGTGGCAAGAGAAATGACGACACACCTCAACATGAGGCTGTTCGTGAAGCCTTTACCAATGCTATTATCCACTGCGACCTGATGATGGATGCTGGCATTCTAAGAATAGAGAAGCATGATGACCGTCTCTGCTTCCGCAATCCTGGCTTGCTGAAGTTGCCAGTAGAGGCTATCTATCGAGGTGGTAACTCCAAGGCTCGTAATCCAAAAATTCAGAATATGCTTCGTATGATTGGCTTTGGTGAGAATGTTGGCTCAGGTTTCCCCAAGATTATCGCAGCATGGAAAGAAACCAATTGGGGTGAGCCACAGCTGATGAATAAATTAGATGTTGACGAGGTGGAACTGGTGCTGCCTGTACCATCGACTAATTCCAGTATTGTAGGGTTGTCTGATGAGTTATCCATAGAGTTGCCTGAAGGGTTGTCTATAAGGTTATCTAAAGAGTTGTCTAAAGGGTTATCTGAAACTGCCGCTAACATATATAAATTGATATATGCTGATAACTATATCACAAGGAGTGAGATTGCGAATAGAATCGGAATATCTGTAACAGCAGTCCAAAAGCATATCAATAAACTTAAATCTTTGAGATTCATTGACCGTGACGGATCTACAGGTCACGGTAGTTGGATAGTAATAGAGTGAGATAATCGACATGTCATTACGGTAGAGGGACGTAGCCTAATACGCACTTTTCTAGCAAGTGCCACACAAAATGCCGCAATCAGTTCAAGAGCGTTGAGCAAGCTCAAAAGAAAAAGTTGATCCCTGATTTGTTCAGTTCGAAGAAATTATGTACCTTTGCACCCGATGATGAGTCATAGTACGGTTGCTGGCTCAGCATCGGGTGTTCTTTGATGCAGTTTATAGCAGAATGTGGAATTGAGTACGGTTTCCAATTCGTAACCCCATTTTCTTTCAATTCTCCAGACTGCCTTTATACAAAGAAAAGCTGAGAATTCTTACATAGTTACGAAAAATCGAGAGCAGAACAAAATAAATTTATTTATTTTTTATGCCGATCCCTACATAGTCGCTGTAAAGTGCCATTGTTCTCGACCTGAAGTGCCGTTGTAATCAATTGTTGGAAGCATCCTAATCGGTTGTCGACTCCAGTCGACAGACCTGCCGACTCCAGTCAACCAATCGTTTGACTCCAGTCAACCGGTCTGCCGACTCTAAGTCAACCGATCGTTTGACTCTAAGTCAACCGGTAGTCTCTCCCATGCCAATCACTTTTCTTTGTTGTTTTTGTCTCTTAATCCTTCGCTTTTTACAAAGAAAATGTGTACCTTCGCAACCAAAATGAAGATAACGAAGAATAAATATCTGTTAGGATTCGCTATTGTGGTAGTGATACTCGCAATAGTGAGGGCGATTTTTCCTGAGGTTGACAGAGGACAACTGACAATGGAGAATGAGCAGTTGACAGCCCAGAGCCCAGAGCCAACTGCTAATAGTCCAGAGCCAACATTCAATGGCAAGAAACACCGTATCTGGGGTGTTCGTAATTACAGAGAGTCTTTTCCTGACAGTCAGCAGGTACAGATTCTCGCTGCGGAGAAATGGGGGGTGCGCCCCGTGAAGAACCGTGAGGACGCGGAGATGCGCAAGAAGGAACTGGTGTACGTGGGGGCAAGTCCCTATTATCATGTGGACCCGCTATATAGTTCCATCCCGTATCTGGTGCCTCGTGCCGCCGTCCTTTTGGAGGATATCGGAAAGGCTTTCTATGACAGTCTGTACGTGAAGGGTGTTCCCTTGAACCAGTTGATCGTCACCAGTGTGCTGCGCTCTGAGTCGGATGTGGAAAAACTGCGCCGAAGAAATGGTAATGCGACAGAGCGCAGTTGCCATCTCTTCGGCACGACTTTTGATATTTGCTATAATCGGTATCACCCTGTCACCCAGCCAGTTCGTGACGACACGCTCAAGTGGGTGCTGTGCGAGGTCCTGCGTGATATGCGGGAACAGGGACGCTGTTATATCAAGTATGAGGTGAAGCAGGGGTGCTTCCACATGACCGTCCGTTAACGGCTCATCAGGAAGCGCTTGAAGTCCTCAAACTCCTTGGTCATCTCCACACTTTGCTTCTGTCCTCTCATGAAGGCGGCAAGGCGTTCGGGTATCTCCACATCACCACTGATGATGCTGTCTACCGTCTCCTTGAACTTAGCGGGATGTGCCGTCTCACAGAACACGCCGACCTCTCCGTCCTTGAGTCCTTCTTGCAGGGCACGATAGCCGCAGGCGCCATGCGGGTCGAGGATGTATCCTGTCTCGGTATAGCACTGGCGCATCGTCTCACGAATCTGCTCATCGTTATAGGTCGCACCACTGATCAGTGCCGTGATGCGCTCATGACTCTTACCGTAGAGGTCATAGATACGGGCGAAGTTAGAGGGATCGCCCACGTCCATTGCATTGGCGAGTGTCTGTACGGATGCCTTGGGCTCATACTTACCCGTCTGCAGGTATTTATAGAAGATGTCGTTGGCGTTATTGGCGGCAATGAAACGCTTGATAGGCAGTCCCATCTCATGTCCGAACAAGGCGGAGCAGATATTGCCGAAGTTACCACTGGGTACGCACATCACCATTTGGTCTGCCTTGCCCAGAGCCTTCATCCGCGCATAGGCATTGAAATAGTAGAATGCCTGTGGCAGGAAACGGGCGACATTGATACTGTTGGCAGAGGTCAGTTTCATGTGACGGTTCAGTTCCTCGTCCATGAAAGCCGACTTCACGAGCGCCTGACAGTCGTCGAAGACACCATCCACCTCAATGGCGGTGATATTCCTGCCGAGTGTCGTAAACTGGCTCTCCTGTATCTTACTCACCTTCCCTTTGGGATAGAGCACGTAGACGTGGATGCCCTCCACGCCGAGGAAACCGTTGGCAACGGCACTGCCCGTATCGCCACTGGTTGCCACGAGGACGTTGACCTGCTGGTTTGTTGCTGTGGTACAGCAACCAGCAGAACTGCGTCGGATAAAATACTGCAACAGCCTTGCCATGAAACGAGCGCCCACATCCTTGAAGGCGAGGGTAGGACCGTGGAAGAGTTCCAGGGTGTAGATGTTCTCCTTGACCTTCACCACAGGGCAGTCGAACGACAGGGTGTCATACACGATGCTCTTCAATGCCTCCGCCTCCACGTCCTCACCGAAGAATGCGTCGGCGACGGTATAGGCGATCTCTTGGAAACTCTTGGTCTCAATGGTGTCGAAGAACTCCTTGGGCAGTGGCTTGATGCGTTCTGGCATATAGAGACCACGGTCCTCGGCGAGTCCTTTCACTACTGCTTTCTGCAGGTCGGCTATGGGAGCCTTTCCGTTTGTACTGTAGTATTTCATATCTTCATCAGTTCGTTCATAAATTCATTCAGTCGGAGCAATCCGTATCCGCCACTCACACAACTCTCCTCGTCATAGTGCTGCACCTCGTCAGGTGTGATTCCCTTGTGCCAGATGATAAACGGTACAGGCTCGTTGACGTGGATGCGGAGTTCGACGGGAGTGGGGTGGTCGGGGAGGACAGCGACACACACGTCCTCGTCCATCTGCTCAATAGCCTCAAGGATGGGTTTGATGAGTCGCTTATCCAGATAGTCAATCGCTTTCAGTTTCAAGTCCAAGTCACCGTCATGACCAGCCTCGTCAGTAGCCTCCACATGTACGAAGACGAAATCATCTTTCTTCAAAGCCTCGATAGCGGCTTGAGCCTTGCCCTCGTAGTTGGTGTTGGCAAGACCAGTGGCGCCAGGTACTTTGATGATACGTAGTCCCGCATAGCGTCCGATACCCTGAATCAGGTCGACGGCAGAGATGACGGCACCGCTCTTGACCTGCGGGTACTGCGCCATCAGTGTCTGCATAGACGGGCGATAGCCTCCACTCCAAGGCCAGATACTGTTTGCCTGTCGCTCCCCCTTTGCCGCTTTGGCGATATTATAGGGATGCTTGGCAAGCAACTCTTGTGATTTTAGGATCAAGTCATTGATGAGGTCGGCAGTCTCCTGCGCCTCAGGGATCTCCGCTTTCACCAGCAACGGTCGCCACTCCTCGTTGGGATGGTCATGGGGCGGATTGCAGATAATATGCTTGTTGCCACCCTTGATGACAAGCAAGTGCCGATACTGGATGCCCGTGATGAACTTCACACGGTCATTGCCTAAGTGCTCATTCAGGTATTTGATAAGCACATCGGCATCAGCAGTCTCCAGATTACCGCCATTGTGGGTGATGATCTTCCCGTCCTCCAGCGTGATGATATTACAACGGATGGCAAAGTCGTCATCCGCCATCTCATAGCCGATACTGGCGGCCTCCAAGGGACCACGCCCTTCATACACCTTATTCAGGTCATAGCCGAGGATTGCCGTATTGGCGACTTCCGAGCCTGGGGGGAATCCCTCAGGGACGGTGATGAGTCGTCCAGTACGTCCTTCCTTAGCCAGTCTTTCCATATATTCGGGACGAGCGTATTGCAGCAGCGTCTTGCCACCCAGGCGTTCCACCTTGTGGTCAGCCATGCCGTCGCCAAGAATGATGATATGCTTCATAGTCTAAATATTAGCGATGGACATGATGTTAGCGAAGACGCCAGCGGCAGTGACACCAGCACCAGCGCCATAGCCTTGTATCTGCATGGGGTACTCTTTGTATCGCTCCGTGGTGAGCAGCACGATATTATTAGAGCCTTCGAGGTTATAGAACGGATGGTTGCGGTCGACCTCCTGAAGGGCGACATTCGTCTTGCCCATCTCCATGGTTGCCACGAAGCGCCAGCGCTTTCCCTCTGCCTCCAGTTTCTGTCGGCGTTGCTCGAAGTCTGCGTCCAGTGCGGGCAGTCTCTTCCAGAAGTCATCCACGCTGCCCTCGAAATAACTGTCGGGAACGAAGAGGCGTTTCTCTACGTCCTGCTGTTCCACTTGATAACCAGCCTCACGGGTCAGGATGACCAGTTTGCGTATCACATCAGTACCGCTGAGGTCGATACGTGGGTCGGGCTCGCTATATCCCTGCTCCTTCGCACGTCGTACCGTCTCGGAGAAAGGAACGTCAGCGGCTATCTCGTTGAAGATGAAGTTCAGGGTACCGCTCAGCACCGCCTCTATCTTCAGAATCTTGTCACCCGAGTTACGCAGGTCGTTGATGGTGCCAATGATAGGCAGACCAGCACCTACGTTGGTCTCGTAGCGGAACCATACACCACGGTCACGTGCCGTCTTCTTCAGGCGGAGATAACTGTCGTAGTCGCTGGAGGCGGCAATCTTATTGGCTGCGATCACAGAGATGTTATGCTCCAGGAAGGTCTGGTAGAGTGAGGCGATATCCTTGCTTGCCGTACAGTCAACAAACACGCTATTGAAGATGTTCATGCCGATGACCTCGTCACGCAGACTCTTACCCTGTGCCTCTGGTGCTTTCAGCAGTTCACGGTAGTGGGCTAAGTCGATGCCGTCACGGTTGAAGATACCAGCCTTTGATGAGGCGATACCTACCACATTCAGTTTCAGTCCTTTGCGCTGCATCAGTTCCTCGTACTGTGAGCGAATCTGCTCTATCAGCATGCCGCCTACCGTTCCTACGCCACAGATAAAGAGGTTGAGCACTTTATATTCTGATAGGAAGAAGGAGTCGTGCAGTACGTTCAGGGACTTACGCAGGAACTTTGAGTCGACCACAAAGGAGATGTTGGTCTCAGAGGCTCCTTGTGCACAGGCAATGACGGAGATACCAGAGCGTCCTAAGGTACCGAAGAGTTTTCCTGCGATACCTGGCGTATGCTTCATGTTCTCACCAACAATGGCAATGGTGGCAAGACCGTTCTCAGCATGCATGGGGAACATGGCACCTGTCTCTATCTCCTTGGAGAACTCCTCGTTCAGCACACGGACCGCCTCGGCGGAGTCCTCGTCACGGACACCGATAGAGGTGGAGTTCTCGGAAGATGCCTGGCTGACCATGAAGACGGAGATGCCATTCTCTGCCAGTGCCGTGAAGATACGGCGGTTGACACCGATGACACCAACCATCGACAGACCTGTTACCGTGATAAGCGTTGTACCGCTGATGCTGGAGATACCCTTGATAGGCTTGCGGTCGTCGTCTATCTTGTCTTTGATAATGGTGCCAGGGTCCTCGGGATTGAAAGTATTCTTGACCTTGATGGGGATATTCTTCACACAAACGGGATAAATCGTTGGTGGATAGATGACCTTCGCACCAAAGTTACAGAGTTCCATCGCCTCTATATATGAGAGTTCATTGATGGTATATGCTGTCTTGATGACACGTGGGTCAGCGGTCATGAAACCGTCGACATCCGTCCAGATTTCCAAGACCTCAGCATCCAGTGCCGCAGCGATGATGGCGGCGGTATAGTCGGAGCCACCACGCCCGAGGTTAGTCGTCTCCTTGGTGTCACGGTCACGACTGATGAAGCCTGGGACGACAGCCACCTGCGGCATCTCCTTGAAAGCCTCACGTACCAGTTGGTTGGTCAGTGTCGCGTCAAGGATATGCTTGCCGTTCTTCTTCTCAGTACGGATGAAGTCACGGCTGTTCATTCGCTTGCCTCCCTTGATCAGTGTGGCAACGATATTCGAACTCAGACGCTCACCATACGAGACAATAGCGTCCGAGGTCTTACCACTCAGGTCATGGATGAGGAATACCCCATAGTAGATACTCTTCAACTGCTCGAAGAGTTGGTCTACCTTATTGAATAAGTCTACACGCTTCTGATTGTCGAGGATGATGGTGTCAATCATCTGATGATGGCGTGTCACCATGGCGTCAAATTCCTCACGCCATCGCTCATCCCCTTTAAGGGCGAGTTGAGAGGTCGCTATCAACTTGTCGGTGATGCCGCCTAATGCGCTGACTACTACTACGACAGGTTGCGTCCGAGCCTCTGTCTCCACAATTTTCTTTAAACTCAAAATGCTTTTAACGGAACCTACGGACGTTCCGCCGAATTTTAATACTTTCATATCTCTATGCAATTTATCTTACCGGATGGTACCCTTCAACAAGCAGGGCTTCCTCCATCGGCGATGCAAAGATAAACATAAAAAATGGACTGACCAAACAGTCAGTCCATTTTTTATGTATAGAGGAATCGTTTGATACTTCGTTTCGGGGTCTTGGCAAACTCCTCGGTGCGTATCTCTATTTCCGTGATCTTCTCATAGGCAGGCAACTGCTCGTTGAGTTGCTGGCGGTTCTGCTCCATGATATTCTTGATGTCGTTCTCATTGAAATTCATGTTCTTTGCCTCGTCATAATCGGGATAGACAAGTCCCACGAGTTTCGTGTCACGCTGTACAACCACGCTTTCCACCACCATGGTCATGGAGTTCAGTTTATCCTCAATCTCCTCTGGATAGATATTCTGTCCGTTAGGACCGAGGAGCATGTTCTTCGAACGTCCGTTGATATATACATTACCGTCGTAGTCCATCGTGCCAAGGTCACCAGTATGATACCAGCCTTCGTCATCGAGCGTCTCCTTGGTGGCTTCCTCGTTCTTATAATAGCCCAGCATCACGTTCAGTCCACGGGCAAGGATCTCGCCAGGCACATGGGCTGGGTCTTGGGAGTTGATCTTCACCTCCATGTGGTAGGCTGCCTGTCCGCACGACCCTTGCGCAAAGGTATGCCAGTCGCGATAGCAGATGATAGGAGCACACTCCGTAGCACCATAGCCCACGGTATAGGGGAACTCTATCTTCTTCAGGAAACTCTCTACCTCCTGGTTGAAGGCGGCGCCACCGATGATGACCTCATAGAGTTCGCCACCAAATGCCTTGACGACCTCGGCACAAATCATCTGACGTACCTTCTTGGAGATGACAGGCATGGAGAGCAGCAGTCGCATGCGGTTGTTCTGTATCTTGGGGAATACCTTCTTACGGATAATCTTCTCGATGACCAAAGGAACGGCGATGATGATCTTTGGCTTGATCTCCGCAAAAGCCTGTGCGATAATAGCAGGTGAGGGGATGCGGTTGAGATAGTAGACATGGCAACCATGCAGGAACTCGAAGATAAACTCAAATGCCATACCATACATGTGTGCCATCGGCAGGATGCTGATGATACGGTCGCCAGTACCGATAATCTCACCTAGCACATGCTCTGCGAAGTCGTAGTTAGACCAAAGGGCACGGTAGGGGACCATCACACCTTTAGAGAAACCTGTGGTGCCACTGGTATAGTTGATCATGGCAAGTTCCTCGCCGTCTTTCTCGATATAGTATTTGACATGCTCCTTACGGAAGAATTTGGGGTATTTCTTACCATAGAGTTCATTCAAGTGCTCACGGGCGTAGGTCAACTTATCCGTACGGGAGACCATCAGCGAATAGTCAGGATTATTGATGATACCCTCCAGATGAGGCATCTGAACGGGGTCAATCTGGGTGGCGACATGGTCACCCACGAAGAGCAGTTTCGCATCCGAGTGGTTGACGATATTATGGATCTGGTCTGCCATGAACTCATGCAGAATAGGAACGGCAACGGCTCCATAGGTCAGTGTGGCAAGGAACGCCACAGCCCATTGGCTGGAGTTACGTCCACAGAGGGCTATCTTGTCACCTTTCTCTACACCGCAGTTCTCAAACAGGATGTGTAACTTCTCTATCTTACGAGCCACGTCATGAAACTGTAAGGTTGCTCCCTTGTAGTCGGTCAGCGCATCCATGTCCCAGTGGTCTATGATGCTCTGCTGTATAGTCTGGTTAAAACTTGGAACGTTTTCCATATGCTTCGATTATTTATATAAGTAGCGTTTAATACTCTTCTTTGGGGTTTTCTCGAATTCCTCCTCACGAATCTCTATAGCATGGATACGGCTATAGGGTGGAATCATCTCATTGAGTTGCTGACGGTTCTGCTCCATCACGCCCTCCAGATCATCGTTAGTGAATCCCATCTCCTTCACCTCGTCCATGTCAGGATGTACCAAGGCGACAAGATGCTCGTCACGCTGTACGACGATACATTCGCTGACCATTGCCAAGGAGCCAAGTTTGTCCTCAATCTCCTCGGGATAGACATTCTGTCCATTGGCACCTAGTAGCATGTTCTTCGAGCGTCCACGGATAAATACATGTCCGTCTATAGACATCGTGCCAAGGTCGCCGGTATGATACCAGCCGTCCTCGTCCAGTACCTGACGTGTGGCTTCCTCGTTCTTATAATAGCCGAGCATCACGTTAGTGCCACGGGTGACAATCTCCCCAGGTATGTTCTGCGGGTCGTTCGACAGAATCCTCACTTCCATATGCTCCACTGCTGTTCCACACGAACTAGGCTCAAAGTCATGGTAGTCGCTGTAGGTAATCAGCGGAGCACACTCCGTAGTGCCATAGCCTACCGTGACAGGGAAGTCGATGTCTATAAGGAACTTCTCTATCTCCTGGTTCAGGGGGGCACCTCCCACAATGACCTCATAGGCCTCACCGCCAAAGGCTGCATACACCTCCTTGCAGATGCGCTCCTTTACCTTCTTTGAGACGACGGGCATCTGCAACAATAGTTTGATGGCGTTACTCTGTATCTGGGGGAATACCCGTTTGCGGATAATCTTCTCGATAATCAAGGGCACTGCTACTATCAGATGAGGCTTTACTTCCTTGAAAGCCTCCGCAATGATAGCAGGGGAGGGCAGACGGGTCAGGAAGAAAAGATGATAGCCTGCGCAGAAGGGGAAGAGGAATTCGATAGCCTGTCCGTACATGTGTGCCATCGGCAGGATACTCAGCATCCTGCTGAACTTTGGCATATGGGGTGCCACCTTCTTCATGCAGAAGTCGACATTTCCCCACAGGGCACGGTACGGCAGCATCACTCCCTTGGAGAATCCTGTGGTGCCACTCGTATAGTTGAGCATACACAGTTCCTCGGGATCATCGATATACCAGTTGATATGGTCGGCACGGAATGCCATGGGGAATTTCTCTCCAAACAACTGATTCAGATGCTCGCGGGCATCCATCAGTTTCTCGTTTCGACAGGTATGCAGTGAGAAGTCGGGTAAGTTGAAGATACCTTCCAGATGGGGCATCTCCTTCTCATCAATCATGTTGACCACGTAATCACCTACGAACAGGAGTCTGGCACCCGAGTGATTGACGATGTTATGGATCTGTTCGCCGTTAAACTCATGGAGTATCGGAACAATGATGGCTCCATAGGTCAGCGTGGCAAGATAGGCGACTGCCCAATGGGCAGAGTTACGCCCGCAGACGGCTATACGGTCACCCTTCTCGATGCCGGCAGCCTCCATCATGATATGCAGTTTCTCTATCTTGCGGGCTACGTCATGGTACTGTAATGTAGTCCCCTTATAGTCAGTCAGCGCGTCGAGTAGCCAGTTTTCCTTGATCGTCTTAACGATGTAGGAGTTAAAACTAGGTATGTCGTTCATTGCACAAATTTCAAAATTTTGTGCAAAGGTAATATCTTTTCTGCACATTTGCAAAAAAAATGTGCAGTATTTTATGTGAATAGATAAAAAAGAAAGAAAAAGAGGAAAAAGGGACAATTCTTGTCTATAGTCTGATCACCTCATCACAGAGTTCACTGACTGTTGAGCGATGGGTGATAAATAGCATGGTTTTCTCCTGATAGGCAGCGAAGATACGACGGTATAGTTCTTGCTCTGTTTGCTCGTCAAGACTGCTGCTGATCTCGTCGAGCAACAGGATGTTGCCAAGACAAAGCAGTCCTCTGGCTATGGCAATGCGCTGTGCTTGTCCCTCGCTAAGTCCACTACCTCGTTCTCCCAGTTCGGTGTCCAGTCCCTGGGGCAAGTCCTTGATGAAGTCAGCACAGGCGGTATGCAGCACGGCAAGCAGTTCCTCGTCAGTGGCATCGGGCTTGGCGAGTTGGAGGTTATAGCGGATGGTACCACTCATCAGACTGTTTCCTTGGGGAACGAAAACGAAATGGCTTCTGGTCTCCGAACTGACTACTTCCTCGCGTACCTTATTATATATATAGACGCTACCGCTTATAGGCTGGATGAATCCCAGCAGCAGACGGAACATAGTCGTCTTGCCGATACCTGTCTCTCCCATGATAGAGGTCTTACTGCCTGCGGGGAAGTCATGGGTGAAGTCGTTGACCACCAGTCTGTCGCCTTTCGCATAACGGAAGGTGACATGCTCCATACGGATGCCCTCTGCCATTGTCGAGATGGACTTGTTATGACTGGCAAGTTCCTGGTCGGCATGCTCCAGTTCGCTGAGACGGTCGATGCTCGCTGTGGCGTGGATGATGCCAGGCACCATATTCAGCAGTTGTAGTATCGGGTGCTGTATCATGCCCACCAGTTGCAGGAAAGAGGTCATCACACCAAAGGTGATGGTGCCGTTGCGTAAGCCGAAGCCTCCCCAGATAAAGGCAAGCAGATAGCCCAGTCCGAAGGCGCATCCCATTATGAGACGGGTGATGACGGTGAAGCGTGTGCGTCGCATCACATTACCACGCAAACGCTGCTGCATGCTGTCCAACCGCTCTGTCACCCATTGCTCACTGCCCAGGGAGCGCAGCACGGCATTATGCTCCATGGTCTCCTGCACCTGCATCTGAATCCTGCTCTCATCTTGTCGGATGTCGAGCGTCATCTGTCGTAGTTTCCTGGCGATGAGTTTTCCGAAGATAATGGCGAGAGGTGTGAGCAGGAGCAAAGCCCATGCAAGGCGGGTGTCAAACCATCGCATCAGCAGGAAGGCACCACAGAGTTGTATCATGGTGACTGCCATCTGGGGGAGGGTGTCTGTCGTCACTGTACTTACCTGCTCGATATCCTTGGCGAGGCGTGAGGTGACATCTCCTGAGTGGATGGTCTTGTCGCTGAAGAGTTGCCGACGGAACAGGCTGCTGAAGATGCGGAGCCGCAGGGCGTTGGTCTGGTAGACTCCTGCCGTCGTGGTCATGAAGTAATATACCTGTCGGAGGATGACACCACCGACGACAGTCATGACGAGGTATCCCACCATCCATGCCACTTCCTCATCAGAGCCTGTGCGGATCGTCTCGTCGATGAACAGACGACTGAGCCACACCATCAGCAACCCCAGTCCTACCTGTCCGATGCCAATGATGATGCGTACCGCAGAGTTCCAGCGGATGCCACGCATGTTATGCCACAGCCACGCGACGTATCTCATCTTATTCTGTTACTACACCTTCTTTCTGCCATTGTCCGACAATAGCGGCAACGTCTTTCTGGGCAACCTCGTTAGTCACGTCATATTCCTCGCAGAGTTTCTCTGCGAGAGCATCGATGGTGAAGTCACCCATCGCCAGTGCCTGTTTCCACAGCCACGCCGCAGTCTCATTCAGGGCGAGCAGTCTGCCGAAGTTGACGGCTTCCAGTCCCTCACCCACAATCACGTTCTCGCCACACACCTCGCGTAGCACAAATCCTTTCTTAATATTCATAGTCTCCTGTATATTGCTAATATATATCTTCTGATAGGGCGCAACCACCACCACACCTTGACGGCTCGTAGTCGCCACTTGCTGTATAAGTCATGCTGCTTGCCGTCGGCACTGACCACATGGGTAGCCCATGCCTTGATGTCGCTGACGGCACACTGCTCTGTCCCGATGATATTACCATCACCCATCAGCACGACATGGTCGCCCTTGATGCGGATGATGCGATGCACCACGTAGCGACAGCCGTCGACCCACGCCAATACCACGTCACCAACCTTCGGACTGCCGGGCTTCTGAAGGACGACACTCTCCTTACCGCCGATGATGAAGGGCAGCATGCTGTTCCCCTTGACGGGCAGTGTCACACAGACTCCCTCGTTCACCAGTCGGGTGGCTTCCTCTAATATATGATGGTCACTAATCATCTCTCAACACTCTCCTGACATACCTTTGCCGCCTCCTCGTCGGGCAGACATTCCAGATGCCATATTCTGACGCTCTGGGCAAGTGCGTTCTCTGTCTGATGTAGTCCGTCGGCTATTCTGGAGTCCCATCGCTTGCCACTGATACTGGGCACTAGCGCAGCGTATGCCTCAATACCTCTCAGGTGACGAATCTTGTTGTAGGGTGCCTGACTAAGCAGGATGATACCCCCTAACGGATAACTCACATTGCGATAGCAGGGGGTCTTACCACTCCACGGACTACCATAGACGATGACATGCTCCTTGTCGAAGACACGCACCACGGGATTGTCGTCGTTCACCAATGCCGTCCCACTGATATACTTCAGCCATAGTCGGGCATGGGTACTCTTTCCTGTGCCGCTCTTGCCAAGGAACATATACGCCTTGTCCTCATGGCTGACCACTGCGGAATGAAACAGGGCGGTGCCGTGGGCTGCTGTCGCCAAGGCATAGAGCACCATCAGTGTGTTGTCGATGGCAAGTTTGCGATGCTGTCCCTTCACGATGAGCGTTCCCTCACGATAGTCATTCGAGCACACAAGGAAACCAGCCGTCTGGTGAAGCCAACTGAACTCGAACACTGACCTGCCGTCAGCCGTCTTGCCACAAATAATCTCCTGTCCCTCGTCGTCTTGACGCAGTTCCTCTGTATAGTCGACACCCTCGCCGTCCTCGATAGTAATGGCAAAGGCTGTCTCGCCCGCAGGGGCATCGTCGCAGCAGAACGGCTCGTAGTTTTTCATCAACTCAAAGTCGTCCGCTTCGGCTGTCACTCCAAACAAGTGCTCAGCCACCTTATAGTATTTTGTCTCTAACATCAGTGCAAAGGTACGATTAAGTGAGCAAAAAAGCAAGAGAATCTTGAGTTTTTTCGAATTGATATGTTAGTCATCAGTCAAAGGTTATACGGTCAGACAGTGCTTGATACAACTCCTTCGGCAACGCATGGCGGTTTAGGAACAGGTAGGTCGTGTTTAGTTGAATATAGTCGCGTGACATATACCAGATACCCTTGTATTGTCCACTCTCACCCCACGAATTCTTCACCATATAGTATGGCTTGCCATGCTCATCGACAGCCTTGCCGTAAATCAGCATCACGTGGTCATACGTGAACCGCCAGTTGTCCCACTGTTCCTGACGCAGTTCTTGTGTGGGTATCACGCTGTCAGGTAACATCGCCAGTCCAGTCCGTGTGAAATCGCCTGTCACATCACCGCCCCATGCCACTGTATAGCCCTCGTCAATTGCTTTGTCCAACACCTCCATCAATTGCTCGATAGGGATGTTGTAACTCGGTTTCAATCGCCATTTATAAGGTGCCTCGATGATGAACCACTTACCAAAGGGATGATGCAGGTAACTCGTCAGACTCACATAGTCGTCAAGGTCCAGCCCCAGACTCCCAGCGAACGACTTGGGCGTATATGTCTTTCCCTCATAGACAAAAGTCTCCGGACAGCGTCCTACAAAACGCTCGATCACCGCCTGTACCGAGTCCTGCCAGTGGGATAGGGGTTCTTTGGCGTCTTTTCTCACGATGTTCTTCACCGTTTGCTCCAATAGCGGAAAGAACACATTGAAGTTCGCCAGCGAGTCACCAGTAAGTGAACCTGGTGCCGGCATTGCCTGTTCAGGACAGATGCCATGCTGACGGATGACCTCCAGCACATCATCGCACGACCCGCCTTCCGAGATCTGACTATACCCGTGCATCCGCACATAGTGCCTGGCACAGTCCATGTAATCCTTATTCACCACAAACATCTCGCAGAGGTCGTATGTCCGTCCCGTCTTCCGCAGGATCTCGCTCTCGAAGTACCCTAGTGTCGCATAGCCCCAGCATGTACCGCTACGAAACTGGTTCTTCACGCTGGTTATCGGCAGTTCTTTCACCGTCGTGAACATCTTACCCACCGACTTGTTGCTTGCCTGACGTTGCAGGTTCTCTTGTGCCGATGCCGTGATTGTCAGCATCATGGCAAATATAATGATCACTTTTCTCATATCTGTATAGCGATATTTATTATAATCGAGGTTAATACTTTTCGGCAAAGTTACGAAAAAGTGAGCGAAATACCGAATTTATTTGAATATTTGATAGAAAAGTTGTATCTTTGTCGTCAGATACAAGAACGAAGAGGGATATGAAGATATTATTCATAGGCGGAACGGGCACCATCAGCAGTGCCATTACGCGCCAACTGGCAGCAGGCGGACATGAGTTGTGGTTGTTGAATCGTGGTAATCGCAAGGCGGAAGTACCTGAAAACGTGAAGCAGGTCATTGCTGATATCAATGACGAGACAACGGTGTTGAGACTCTTGGGCGATGAGCAGTTCGATGCTGTTTGCGACTTCATCGGCTTCGTTCCTGAACAGGTGGAGCGCGACTATCGTCTCTTCGCTGGGCGCACCCGTCAGTATGTCTATATCAGTTCGGCCTCGGCCTATCACAAGCCGTCGCGCAGTTATATCATCACAGAAGGTACGTCGCTGGCTAATCCCTATTGGGAGTACTCGCGTCAGAAGATAGCCTGCGAGGAAGCGCTGATGAAACACTATCGGGAGGATGGATTCCCTGTCACCATCGTTCGTCCGAGCCATACCTATTGTGAGCGTGGCGTTCCTGTGGGACTGCATGGTCCGAATGGCAGTTGGCAGGTCTTGAAGCGTATGATCGACGGTAAGCCCATCTTGGTGCATGGCGATGGCAGTTCACTGTGGACCATGACGTGGAATGAGGACTTTGCCCGTGGGTTCATCGGTCTTCTGGGCAATCCGCATGCCATCGGTGAGGCATTCCAGATTATGAGTGACGAGTCGCTGACGTGGAATCAGATCTACCAGATCATTGCCGATGTGCTGGGTGTGGAGTACAAGCCATATTACGTGGCTTCCAGTTTCCTCGCTGCCGTCAGTCCGAAGGAGTGGGATGTGGAAGGCAACCTGTTAGGCGACAAGGCCGTGAGCGTTGTCTTCGACTGCACAAAACTGAAGCGTGTCGTCCCAGGCTTCCAGGCTACCACCCGTTTCGACGAGGGCGTTCGCTGCAGTATTACTTATATGCTCAGTCATCCCGAACTACAGATTGAAGATCCCGTCTTCGATCACTGGTGCGACCAAGTCATCCACTGCTTGCGTTCTGCCTCAGATAACTGAAGAACCGCATCAACCCCTGTCGCTGCTCCTCATCTTGCAGCGACTCCATGTATTTTTCTTTCCCGTCTTATATCGATTATTGGCGAAATTTTGTATCTTTGCCTACAGTTAAATTAGAACAGAATTATGGCAAGCAGTGCAGACTTTGTGCAGTATATCGTCGACCAGTGTAGTGGGGCGGGCGAGATTGTTGTCAAGAAGATGTTTGGCGACTATGGTATCTATTGCGATGGGAAAATCTTCGGACTCATCTGTGACGACCGGCTCTATATAAAACCGACGGAGGCGGGTAAGGCTTTGTTGAAAACTATCGACCTGCAACCGCCTTACGAGGGAGCCAAGCCATACTTTTATATCGCTGATGTCGACGACCACGATTACCTCTCGACCCTCGTCCGTGAGACTTGCAAGACATTGCCAGAACCGAAACTGAAAAAGAAAAAGTAATATGGAGCAGATAGAGCGAGTCAAACAGATGGAGTGCTGTCTCGACCGTGCGTCACAGGCTGTGATACATCTCTCGGCAGCCCTTGACGAGTATGCCGAGGCACAGGATGCACTCCGCCACTTGAGCGACTACTACGGCAGCGACACATGGAAGCACGACTTCGCCGCCGACTCAGAAGGTCGCCTTCCGCAAGACCTGAAGCGTGGTGTCCTCTCCGAGGATGCCGTCTGGAACCTGCTGGAAGATGTGCGAGATTTGAAAGAACGGATGCGAGAGATGGTGGCGGATTCAAATTAAAACAGATACGGCAATGGACAGATAAAGAACAAAACGACATAAGGAAATAGCGTCCGCTTTTCAATCTTGTTTTCCGAAATCTACAAGTATTTTGTAAATCTGTTCTTTCTTCCATGCTTTAGCCCTATGCATGTCGAGAACGCGACACATGCGCCATATCTCACGCCTGTCCTTCGCTATTCTTTTGTTAAGGCTTTCAAACTCCGAACCGAGATAGACTATTTCCTTTGACTTTATCTGCATCAGCCTGTCATCAAACGCTCCTGGTGTGCCAAAGAAGTCTGCATACACTTGGTCATAGAGAAACACACGTGCCCTGTCTATCACCGTATAGGTATCTACATGCCCGTTCCACGTTCCTCCTATGATTTCCGTATCTGGAGCAACTTTCTGTAACTGCTCTATCAATTCCTTTGCTGTCATATACTATTTTTCTTAGGAATACAAACTACAATAGCAAAATTAAGCATTTTCTTGCTAAAAGCAAAGAATATCCACCTTATTTAAGATAAATTGTTTGGTGATGTGCCAAAGTTTGAGTAATTTTGCAACCAAGTTTAACCGAAAGCAGTAATATAATATGACACAGTTGACAGTTTCCGTTGAAGATACTTCGATGCTTGACCAGATACGTCAGGCCATCAGTTTGTTGCGTGGCGTAACTTCCGTATCTCTGAAACGGCAGTCTAAGACGGGCATGGACAGAGCCATTGATGACATCAAGAACGGTCGAGTCTATGAAGCCAGCAGTGTGGAAGACCTTATCAGACAGTGCAAGGCATGAAGTACACGCTGCGCTACACCGGCGAGTTCAAGCGCTCACTTAAACGTTGCCTCAAGCGGGGCTACGATGAGCATCTGCTGACTGATGTCCTCGATATCCTTGCGGCAGAAGGTCATTTACCAGAGAAGTATCACCCGCACATCCTACATGGGCAGTACGAAGGCTATTGGGAGTGTCATATCACTCCTGACTGGCTCCTTGTTTGGGACCAAAACGATCGTGAACTGGTACTTTTGATGACCAATACTGGCACACATTCTGACCTCTTTGGTAAGAAAAGAAGATAACGAATAACCCTGTGTAATCAAAAACAGAGATGCCAATGATGGATATTTGAGCGTTCCCGTTAATCGGGAAGCGGCTTAAGCCTAAGGGTAATTTAAAATCAAAGAACGTCCACTTTTATCGCCCCCCATACAGCCTTTCCTCTTAAATTTCCCGCCTATTAACAAACTTTAAGGGGGGGTGACGCTTTTTAACTAAAAAAGCAGTACATTTGCAGCCAGATAAACCCTTAACAATAACAATTTAATAAAACTAAAGCGTATGAAATGTAGATTTTTACTCTTAGTGACGGCACTGCTGATGATTGGCAGTGGCGTGAAGGCTGACAATGTGTTGTATGCCGTGGTGGACGGTACCACGATGACTCTCAAGTATGGCGAGATAGAGGCGGGTGCTGTTGAATATCAGTATTGGAATTCAGACTGGAATGAGAGTTTCAAAGGAACTATCACAAAGGCAGTCATTGATGCTTCCTGCGCCGCCTATGCAGCCGAATCGTATTCGAACCTTTTCCGTGAATGCGACAAATTGACGACCATCAGCGGACTTGAGAATCTGAACACTTCCAATAA